>NZ_JQJR01000008.1:0-327546 GCF_000745615.1 Rahnella sp. WP5
ATGGAATGTGCGTTCGCCGTTTTTAAACTGAACGCAAACATCATGCTTTTTATCCGCCCAGTCCAGACCAACATGAGCAGCAAACTGATCTATCGCAGTCATAACCAACTCCTTTTCACCGGGGATTGGTATGCATTCCACGCTCTTCGAAAGAAATATAGTCAGCAGTTTGTCTGCATGCCCTGAGTATTCGTTAGCGAACGTGGAGCACTTACTGGCTCGAAAGCAAAGCGGCAATCATCAAACCACATGATTCTGGCACAATATTCGTAACCAGTAAGCGCATACCCTGAATCACTTAAAAGTGTAACTCTCAGGGTTCGAATGACTATATCTGGCACAAACCGTCGGTGTGAATGCCACGGGTATCAGCAACAACGGGCTGATGCAGGGCAACGGCGGTACCACGCTCACCGCCAGCACCTTAACCAACGGTGCGCAGGGGCAGGTATTGTCCGGCGGCACGCTGGGTGTGCAGGCAGGCGATACGCAAAATCAGGGCAGGCTACAGGGCAGCCAGCTTACTCTGACCGGCAACAGCCTGACCAACGGCGGCACGGCATTAGGCACGAATGGCCTGAACGCGCAGATGCAGGGTGACCTCAATAACGGCGGCAGCCTGCTCTCATCTGGCAACGTCACGGTGAACGCCGCCACGCTGGAAAACAGTGGCCAGTTGCTCAGCGATAAAACCGCCACGGTGACGGCTGACCACGTCAGCAACACAGGACAGATCCAGGGCGACACGCTGGCGCTTACGGCGAACAACGCGGACAACAGCGGCAACCTGATTGGCCTGAAGGGCCTGACGGCGCAGCTGCAGCAGGATTTAACCAACGCCACGTCTGGCAAGATGCTGACGCAGGGCGCACTCACCGTCACCGCCGCGCACGTCACCAACAACGGCAACTGGCAGGCCGACAGCGCCGATTTACACGCCGGTCAGTTAGATCTTAACGGCGCGATCCAGACCGCCTCACGCGCCAACCTCGACCTGACCGGTGCGCTCAACACCCAGGCGCAGGGCAAAATCATCTCAACCGGTCTGGCTATTTTGCAGGCGGCGAACCTGAATAATCAGGGGAACTGGTCGGCGGATAATCTGACTCTGACCGGTGGTGGGCTGACCAGCAGCGGCAGCATCAGCGGTGTCAGTCAGCTTGCGACCACGCTCAGCGGGCAACTTCAGATTCAGCAGGGCGGCACATTACTCAGTGGCGGCACCGCCACGCTGAACGCCGGGAATATTGCTAACAGCGGCACTCTTCAGGCCGGTAACCTGACGCTCACTACCAACAGCATTTCAAACGCCGGGCAGTTACAGGGCCAGCAAAGCCTGCAGGGCAAGGTACAAAACGGCATCACCAACCTGAGCGGCGGCACCGTGCGCAGTCAGGGGGCGTTAGATTTGGGCGCGCAGTCGCTGCTCAATCAGGGGCAGATGCAGGGCGACGGCGTCACTCATCTGACCCTCACCGGTAATCTCAATAATCAGGGCACCTTACTGACCGGCGGCAGGCTGACAGTGTCTGCACCGGTGCTGACCAACAGCGGCACGCTGCAGGCGCAGGGCCTGACCATGACCGGCGGCGCGCTCAACAACAGCGGTACGCTGACCGGACAGGGCGACAGCGCGCTGAACGTCACGCAGATGACCAATCAGGGCCAGCTTCAGGGCGACCGGCTGACGCTGACCGGTAACGAACTGCATAACACCGGCACCGTTTTGGGCAGTCAGTCGCTGGGGCTTAACGTTCAGAACGCCGACAACCAGGCGGGCGGCAAATTCTACAGCGCAGGCAACCTGACGCTGGTGACGCCGGTGCTGAATCAGGCGGGCAGCCTGCTGGCGCTGGGGGATATGACGCTGCAACTCGGTTCGGGCTTTACCCAGACCGGCACGCTGGCGGCAGGGCAGACCCTCAGCCTCAGCGCGCAGGGCGACCTGAACGTGCTCGGCACCTTGCAGGGCAACGGCATCCAGCTCAGTTCCACGGGCAACTTTACCAACAGCGGTCAGCTGCGCGGCGGCGGCGGTACGGTGGGCGTGGACGCCAGCAACATCCAGCTCAACGGCAGCGGCAGCGTGCAGTCCGGCGGGGATATCCGCCTGGCCAGCCGTGGCGTGCTTAACAACAGCGGCTTTGTCGGCGGGGCAGGCAACGTGGTGATGTCCGCTGGCGGCCAACTGACGAACAGCGCGCTGCTGTACGCCGGTAACAACATGCAGCTGCTGGCCGACAGTATTCACAATAACTACGGCGATATTCTGGCGGGCAACAGCCTGTGGCTGCAGCGGGACGCGGCGGGCAACGCCAACAGTGAAGTGGTCAACACGTCGGGGGATATTGAGACTACTAACGGCGATATCACCATCAATACCGGGCATTTGCTGAATCAGCGGGACGGTTTGAGTGTGTCCGGTTCCTCTCAAACGCCGGTGGATGCGCCGTCATGGTTGGGGCAAAGCTCCGTGACCATGAGATTAGGGGATCTCAACGAAAGCGACCTCGGTTATTACACGGTATCGGTCAGAACTGGCGGAAGTATGGGACAAGGTAACGGTTCCGTTGATGACCATTTTTACCTTGCGCCGAAAGCGACGGCTGCAGAAAAGAAATATCTGGTCAGTACCTCAACCGTTAATGCTACCGCCTCAGGAGGCGCGGGGCGTATTGCTTCAAACCGCGATTTAAATATTGCAGCCAGCAATGTAGATAATATCGCCAGCAATATTTTGGCAGGGGGAAACATCACCCTGTCCGGCAGTTCTTTGAATAATCAGTCTTATGAGAATGGCGTCCAAAATGAATATCTGACCTATAAATATACAGGCGTTACAGCCACTGAGAGCTTTGATAAATTCCACGGCTTAGCTTACTTTGACCCTGACTGTGGCAACTGCTATTACGTTGATGCCGATACCAATACTAAAGTTACCTATCAGTTAGCGAACGGCGCAACTTACGAAACCCTCAGCACCGGCGAAGGCCTCCGCTCAGTTATTCAGGCCGGTGGGGCGGTTAACGCCAGTTTCAGCAATAACATCAGCAATACCACGACCTCCGCTAATGCAGGCGGTTTATCCCATGCGATAAGCGCCCCGTCCCTGAACGGCACGTCAGGCCTGCAACCGGTCAGCGGTTCGCAAAGCAAACAACTGGCATCCGCTCAAAACCTGACCGTCGGCTCGGTACAGTGGAACAATTCCGTCACCGATGCGTTAAAGCAAATTGGCAATCAGGGCGCTGCACTGACGGATTACCCGTTGCCGACCGGCAATAACGGTTTGTTTGTGGCGAGTCAGGATCCTTCCAGCCCGTACCTGATCACCACCAACCCGCAACTTGGCGGGATAGGTAAAACCGATCCGTCACTGTTCAATGCGCTGAACGATTATCTTGCGCAACTGACCGCCGATCTCAACGCCTCACTCAGCGCCGGTCGCGACGTCAACCTGAACGCGCAGCAGACCAGCACCTACAGCGAAACCCACGGCAGCAAAAGCGTGAGTATCCGTGAAAATGTCGGGCAGGAAGGGACGGCGGTGGTCAGCGGCGGGAGTACACAAATTAGAGCGGGTCAGGATGTTAATGCTCACGCCGCAAGTGTCACTGCGAAGCAGAACATCTCAGTCAATGCCGCTCGTGATGTCAATCTTGATACTGCCACAGAGAGCAGTTACGCCTACGACGAGAAGACGAAAACCAAGAAACACCTGTTCTCCGGCACGACCACGCACACGGTCGCTGAGGACTATGCCACCACAGAGAAAGCCTCGCAGCTGAGTGGCGACAAGGTGTCAATTGTTGCCGGGCAAGACCTGACGGTCAAAGGTTCGTCCGTGGTCGGTGACGGGGATGTGACGCTGAAAGCGGGGAAAGACCTCAACATCGCGGCGGCGACAGAGGAACAGTCCAGCTACCGGCTGAGTGAGAAAAAAACCAGCGGCATGTTCAGCGGAGGCGGTCTGGGCGTGACGTTCGGCAGCAAATCCTCGCGTCAGCAAATCAATCAGGACGGCACCACCCAGAGCCAGAGCAGCAGTGCCGTCGGCAGCACCGGCGGCAACGTGAATCTGATTGCCGGTGAACAGGCGCATATCGGTGGCTCGGATGTGATCGCTAAAAATGACGTCAACATCGTCGGCGGCTCGGTCACGGTTGACCCCGGCAATGACATGCTGACCCGCAAACAAATCTACGAGCAGAAACAAAGCGGCCTGACGGTCTCGCTGTCGAGCCCGGTGACGGATGCGCTGTTGTCGCTCACCAGCATTGCCAAACAGGCCTCACAGACCGGCGACGGCCGAATGAAAGCACTGTATGGCG
The DNA here is from genome assembly GCF_000745615.1 of Rahnella sp. WP5. NCBI lineage: Bacteria > Pseudomonadati > Pseudomonadota > Gammaproteobacteria > Enterobacterales > Yersiniaceae > Rahnella > Rahnella sp. WP5. The sequence goes on from NZ_JQJR01000008.1 coordinate 4,332, forward strand.
TGCAGGCGGTGGAGCAGGGCTGGATGTCCTCGATGGACGGGACCGCAACGCAGGCGTCTCAGTTGATGAATGGCAAAGTGGATGGCAACCTGGTCCAGTTGCAGGTCAATATCGGTGCGAGTAAAAGTAAATCCACTTCCGAACTGGAACAAAATCAGGTCACTGGCAGCACGATTACCGGTGGACGTAATGTTGCCATCGTTTCGACAGGTGCCAACGGGCAAAGCGGTGATATCACTATCACCGGCAGCGGTGTGACGGGAAATAAAGTCACGCTTGCTGCGCAGAACGATCTGCTATTGCAGGCCGCGACGAATAACAGCAAACAGACGAGTAAAGACAGTTCAAACGGCTGGAGTGTCGGCGCGCATATCTCACTGGGTAAGGAAACCGGCATTGGGGTACAGGGTAATGGGTATGCTGCGAAAGGTTCCTCGGACGGTGAAACGACGGAATACGTCAATACCCGCGTAAATGCCAAAGATAATCTGATGTTAAGCAGCGGGCGTGACACCGTACTCTCCGGAGCGCAGGCGCTGGGCGATAAAATCACGGCAAATATCGGGCGTGATTTGACGCTCACCAGTCAGCAGGATACCGACGACTACCAGAGTAAACAGCAGAGCATCAGCGGTGGATTCAGCTTCACCTTTGGGTCGATGACCGGCTCTGCTTCCCTGAGTATGAGCAAGTCTAAAACCCAAAGTGAATACGCCAGCGTGGGCGACCAGAGCGGGCTGTTTGCGGGCAATCAGGGTTATGACATCTACGTCGGTGACCATACACAACTGAACGGTGCCGTGATTGCCTCGACCGCTGATGCGGCCAATAACAGTCTGAATACCGGGACGCTGGGCTGGGACGATATCCAGAACAAGGCAAACTACAGTGCCAGCAGCGTTGGGGTCAGCGCCGGTTTCTCATCCAGTAAAGACCAGGGGGACGTGCGGCACAATGCAGGGGGTGTGCTGCCGGTGATGACCAATGCCAGCGGCAGCGCATCGGGCACCACCCGTTCAGCGGTTGCTGATGGCAGCATTACGGTGCGTGATACCGGCCAGCAAACGCAGGATGTGAATACGCTGAGCCGTGATACGGAGAACGCCAACGGGCATATCGATAAAATTTTCTACAAGCAGAAAATAGCAGAAAATCAGGCCGTGGCGCAGGCTATCAGCCAGGTGGGCGTCCAGACGATGCAGAATGTGGTCATGCAGGCGCAGGTGAATGCACGAAGTGACGCGCTCGCAAGATTGTCAGGCACGGCGGAGTACAATAAAGCTTCACCTGCAGACCAGCAGAAAATGCTGGAGAACTCGCCGGAATACATCGCAGCAGAACAAAAGTATGGTATCGGCAGCCCGTTCTGGACGGCGGGCACGGCGATATCAGGCGCGCTGGCAGGCTTAACCGGTGGCGACATGAGCCAGGCGCTGGCGGGCGGGCTGGCCCCTTATCTGTCTCTGGCGGTGAAGGCGGCGACCACAGACGCCAAAGGCAACGTTAACGAAGTTGAAAATATCACCGGGCATGCGCTTGCCGGCGCAGTGGTCGCCTATCTGCAGGGCGGTTCTGTGTCGGGCGGTGCAGCCGGGGCCGCGACCGGTGAACTGGCTGCGCAGTTGATTGCGAAAGAGCTGTATCCGGGCATAAACCCGGAAAATCTAACGAATGAGCAAAAGGCCAATGTGAGCGCGCTGAGCACGCTTGCCGCCGGGTTGGCAGGCGGCGTAGCCGGGGATTCGTCGTTTGCCGCAGGGACAGGTGCGGTTGCCGGGAAGACGGCAGTTGAGAATAATGCGGAGAGTGACCTTAGCAAATTCGAAAAGGATGCAGAAGAGTTAAGGAAAAAGGAGAATGAGATATTTGGTGGGCTTCCTGACACTGAAAATCCTGAGCTGACACATAACGTAGTAAGTCCAGGATTAGGAGTAGGTGTTGGGATTGGTGCAACAGGAACAGGCAAAAACGGGGGTGGAGTGAATGGCGGAGGAACTTCAACACCTAAAGTACCGACTAACTTGCAACCTTTCACAAACCCGGCACAAGGTCCTGTAATCCCCTCGGACTGGGTGAGCAAACCAGGTAGAGTAACCGGAAGCATAATTTATTATCCTCCTGGTACTGACCCGAGTAACCCTGGCAGCTCGTATATTAGAGTTATGCCGCCTGGCTCAACTCCGGTACCTGGGTTAGAAAATGGTTATTGGATATCGGTCAAAAATGGTCAGCCGACGAATCCTGCCACAGGCGGTACCGGCACTCGTGGGGAAACGCACATTCCATTACCAACAGAGACGATGCCACCAAAAAGATGAGGTAGCAATGATTAGTAAAGATGAACTTCATGAGTTTGAGCACTCTATATTTACCGGAATAACAGTTGGAATTGGGTCTATGATTTTATTATTTTCGTCTAGTACCCGAGTATTGATCCAATGCCCATTCCTATGCGGTCGAAATGAACGGTCACATTTAGGTCATGGAGAAAATATAGAAACAAGTAATTTACTTTTTCCTCTTCTTAATCATGAGGTTAAAAATTGCTCACTCCTGGGTAATAAAAGATTGAATTTATGCTTTGACGATGGAAGTTATATATGCATAACTCCAGAAAATAACGGGTTAGAATCTTATGTAATTACGACTAGCCAAGGTGATTATCCGATAATTACTTACTGATTAATAACCTAAGCCAAGTCGTCGGAAGAGCCTGTGCATGCCTTCACTGTTGAATGAAGGTTCTGAAAGTGAGGTGTGAAATGACTAGTGAACGAGAGGCTTTAGAAAAAATTCTGGGCGGAAAAATTGAGCAATCGGACTCTCGAAGTGTACCTGGTGTTACGGTTGTTGATGGGCAGCAAGTTGTTTATTTTTCGGATGATGGGAAAAACAAATTCCGAAAACAATTTAATAACGTAACGTGCTTTTCTGAACCTCCGAATGCCGTTCGAGGTGGGGTAAATGATCGAGGGTGCAAAGTCACCCCGCCCTCGGGTCCTCTTTTTCACGCGATTTCCTATCATGGTGATCTTAACGGTTGGAAAAAAGATATTGAGATAGGGGCAAATGGCCTTGCTCTATTACTCGCTCAAATCGAAGGTGAACAATTTGTTATTTCTGATGGGCGCTCGTTCCCTCTATCAGATTGTAAAATAGAGTTTTCTTGATGGTTAGGCGCCTCAATCGCTTTTTTGCCATGTCTCCTGACCAAGGTTTTTAGGGCTAATCAGCCTGATGTGAAGGGAAATGGTTTCGGAGGTGCCAAAAAATCAACCAATTGCCTATTTTCTGACTCGGAATCCGGATTTTAGGCGCACAGTTCCTGAGTTTGTCCCCGCAACCATTCTTTTGCATCACTGATGCAGCCTGTCTGACGGCAATTTTGTTACCCACGTATCCCCGCTAGGGCGCCGAAAAACGTAGTCGTTCACCACAAAGAATGGCAGATATGGATTAATGAATAGTATACAACTTAATGAATATTAAAGAAAAATACCCTTATTTATCATATTTATTAAGGTTCTACCTTAACTAAGATTTTGAGGTGCTGTTTGGTAATGCGAATGAAAGATTGGCAGCATATAAGGCTACTGAGACTGCGGAAGAGCGGCAGCAGATGAAAGCAGAGATAGATTATTTGCTGGCACTTTCTCTATCAGAAGATGAATTACAGGACATACTGCTTAACAAAATTGATTGTAACTATTATTACCCATAACGAATGGCGTTCTTCGGAAAAATGGCTGAAACACATATATAAACAAATGAACTGAAAAGATCCCGGCCAAGTTGCCGGGATCTTTTTATCAATTACTCAGCAGGCCTGATCACCAGTTGCCCCGTTCTACGCTAATGGTAACCGGCGTATCAGCGGAGCGCTTGCCGGGCTCACCGGTGGCGATATGGGACAGGCTCTGGCGGGCGGGCTGGCACCTTATCTGTCTCAGGAGGTAAAAAAAGTTACGGGGGACAGCGCTGTCGCTAACACCGTTGGGCATGCATTGGCCGGGGCTGTGACAGCCTATATTCAGGGTGGCTCAGTGACGGGCGGCGCAGCAGGCGGTGCTGCGGGAGAATTAGCTGCGAAAATCATCATCAGTGCATTTTACCCCAATACCAAACCAGAAGACCTGACGGAGGAGCAGAAGGCAAATGTCAGCGCATTAAGTACATTAGCTGCCGGTCTGGCGGGTGGTGTGGCCGGGAATTCATCATTGGCAAGCGTGCAAGGGGCGATTGCTGGGAAGACGGCAGTGGAGAATAATGCACTTAGTAGTCTTGGGGACGTTTTTGGTAGCCAAGGTAGTAAGTATTTTGAAGGTGCAGCCTCTTTAGAAAAAGAGCTTTTGCAAGATCCCAATCTGACGGATCAAGAAAAACAGAAAATCCGTGACCAATATATAAAAGGTGATCTACCTGAGGATGTTATCAAGGCTATCTTGGAAAATAATCCAGGATCAGACACTGTGATGGCATTATTGAATGCAAAAAATCCAGAAGATTATGCGTTAGCATTATTAAGTACATTACCAGCTGAGCGAGCATTAGCCTTAATTGGGAAATTTGCAAAAGCTTGTTAACAACCCCGATGCGGTACGTGTTTATGATGCAAGAAGCGGTCATATCAATGTAATACAAACCGTTGATGGAAAGCTTTTGCGCATTACTGTACCAAATAATGAAATGAAGATAATATCTGTCGGTCCTATCAGGCCAAACCAAGTGAAAAATCTTATCGAGAAAGGTTCTTTTGTTCCTTTACCTTGAGGCGCAATGAGTATGGCAAAAATACATATTGAAGAAATACAAAAATATCTTGCGGCACGAGGTGAAAAAGATGCATTACCTCATGTGAACAACGGAGAGGGTTATTTCCTTGAAATCCGATTTGATGATCAAACGCTGAAGGCTTCACACTGTGTAGATGAGGAGCTCAAAAACAAAGTTATTACGGCTGATTGTCCTTACGGAGCGGTGACAATTATTTTTGGTGAAGACGGGCAACTTGTATCTTTAGATTTAAGTTGATTACTCAATCCCGGCCATCGATCCGGGATTTTACTTTATATCCTCAGCGGTTCAGCTCTGGCAGGATAACCAGTCGTTCGCGCACAGCAACAACAATCACTGTGACCACGCTGAATCAGCCGCCGAGTCGCCGAACTTGATGTCCGCCTCTCACGAATCGCATCCCAGACTGCTCAAGGGAAAGTAGAGATCATTCACGATGCTCTCATTGACGGGTGGACTGCTGGGCCTAATCATCGGAGCCGCGCTGGGACTGACTGGCGCTGGTGTTCGGCCTCGGCATGGACATACGTCATGCAACGCCTGTGGCGCTGCTCGCCGTGGGCGTTGCAGCGACCCTGGGTGCTTTGCGGGGATTGCGCAAGGGAGTTGTTCGGTATAGAGCAGCAATGATGCTGGCTGCTGCTGGCGCCGTGACGGCTCCGCTACTCAATGGCTGGCGTTGGCAAGTGCATTCTCAGCGGTGGGATTACTGGTATACACTGGTCGCGAAGTCTCTGTGGTACAAGCCCGTCCAATCTGGTTTAGCTACGCTTTCCCGTTGGTGATGTTTCTCAGTGCCTTTTCGGCCTTTTTCGCACTACTAATCGTGTCGAACCGCGAGGACAGGTCGTTAGAGCGAAAACTGGCTTGGGGGCAACTCTGGGCGCTGCCCGCTCAATCGTGCAGAAGATTACTATCTGCGTGTTGCCGCCAACATCGCGTTTATGGGTAAAGCGCCGGTTGCGCAGGCAACGGTAGACGATGTGACGCTCACCGGAGTGAACCAAATGCTCCCCTTCATCCAGCAAACGCTAAAACGGGTGATAACCCAGTCCTAGAGCCGCCTGTGCAAACAGCTCACCGCCATACTGACGCTTCTGCACTTTGGTTGAATACTTACAATTGTGCCAGCAGGAACCAAAATGCAAGTTGGGAAAGTTGCACCTCAGCCGCAGTTTGGAGCATCAAGTTCTGGTGGGGTTCAGTATGAGCTTTTAGATCGTATACCAGCGGCATTATTAGGTAAGCCAATACCTTTAAAATGAGATTATTGAAATGACTGACCAAATTGTGAACGAGTTAAGTGTAAAAGATGGAAATAAAGTAGTGCTATATGATCGGCTCGATATGGAAAGCATCTATGGCAGAGAGCAATGCGCCAGAAATGTTTACTTGATTGATGCGAGTGCTCAAGTAATTTGGCAGGTTTATAGTGAGTATGATTCTGAGGGGAATCCTTTCACAAATATCAGTGTAGATGATCTAGGTAATATTACGGCCTATCGTTGGGATGGCGGACTATATTTTATAAACGGAAATACTGGTTTTGCAAAACCTCAAAAACTAATTAAGTAGTTATGTTTCAAATTATTTTCAGTCTCTGGGGGGTTGCTGTATCATTCGGACCAATGTAGGCACTATACTGGTAGTAATTTCAAGCAGTTACTGTGGAGATATCAGATAAAGCAAAGCCTGGGTCGCCGGGGGAATTGCTGGGAGCATCAACAGCCTGATGGAACGTTTTTTTAGAAGTCTGAAAACAGAATGGATGCCGGATAATGGATACGCTAATTTTAGCGAAGCCAGCACAGCGATAACGAATTACATAACGGGATATCACAGCCAACTCAAAACTCATCAATATAATGGTGGTTAGTCGCCCAACGAATCAGAACGATTGTTCTGGAAAACTCTAAAGCCGTGGCCAGTTTTTGTTGACCACTTCACTACCCTCCGACCGGAGCAGAATTAAAGAATTGGGGGCAGCAATGAGCATGGAAGACGTAGTGGCTGATAGGCTTGAAAGAATAGTTGCGGATGGGTTTGATATTTTTAAAATATCAAAAGAGGCACTTGATATTTATCAAGATCCAAGTTTTTCACTCACGAAAAAGTTAGATTTTGCGTTGCTGTCACTAATTGCAATGGTCGAAGGGCCAGAGTTTGAGATGACAGAAAAAGAGTTTCATGAATTTTTATCTGATATTCGACAGATGTAGTCTCTTCAAAATACCTACATTGGTCAGGCACTATCGACACCGGCCTTGCGCCGGTGTTTTTGCACCCATTCTGTAACCTTCTTGCACTCAAGCTATATCATTTTTGTAGTCCTTTTTTCTCCTCCCTTGTAAGCACACCAGCTTTAGTTCCACACACTTTTTGAGATTTCCGGTTTCTGATCCCTTCACAATATCTGTGCCAGGATAAATCAAAGATCCGGGCCTGTTTGCAGGCTTCGGATAAATTCTGCCATAGTCTGATTATTTAACGAGGAATGTGGCCCATCATGGTTATGTTCCTTCCGCCAGCGATCGAGCTTTTCTTGCACATTTTCGATCGACAGGAATGAGTGGATATTCAGGCATTCCTCAGACTGCCATTGAACGATTCGATCAATGGGTTATCTGCAGGCATGCCGGTGAGAAGTCCATAGTAACTTTATTTTCGCATGCCCATCACTTTTGAAATGATTTGCCAATAAATACGTTCATAAATGGTGATATTTACTTTTTTCATCAATAAATTATTTTACTCACTCTGCTGTTGCGTCATATGAAACGGTATGATGTGGACGACTGGAAAGAAAATCTTCACCAAAACAAAGAGTAAGTTGTTGATCTCATTGAAAGGGGATATGTACTCAAAAGTGAAGGGAAACAGCCAGTAAAAGTAACTTAACCGGCTGTTTTTAAAGGCTAAACATTAATGATCCTGAACCTGCTTATGAAACAGCTCCCTGAATACCGGATAAATATCTTCCTGTTCACGGATATGCTGCATGGCGAAATTATCGAATTTCTCCTGTAGCACTTCGTATTCACGCCACAGCGTCTGGTGGGCGCGGCGGGTGATTTCGATATAGCTGTAATAACGCACCATCGGCAGGATCTTCTGTGCCAGAAGCTGATGGCAGAGCGGGGAGTCGTCAGCCCAGTTATCGCCATCGGAGGCCTGCGCAGCATAAATATTCCACTGCGCCGGGTCGTAGCGTTCCTGAATGACTTCATCCATCAGTTTCAGTGCACTCGAAACGATGGTCCCGCCAGTTTCCTGCGAGTAGAAAAACTCCTGTTCATCCACTTCTTTAGCCTGTGTATGGTGACGGATATAGACCACGTCGACGTTCTTATACGTCCGGCTCAGGAACAGATAGAGCAGGATATAGAAACGTTTGGCCATGTCTTTGGTTGCCTGATCCATCGAACCCGAGACATCCATCAGACAGAACATCACCGCCTGGCTCGAAGGCTCGGGGCGACGTTCATAGTTACGGTAGCGCAAATCAAAGGTATCGATGAACGGCGTTTTGGCGATTTTTGCCCGCAGCTCAGCAATCTCTTTACGCAGCCGTTCTTCTTCCAGTAATTGTGCCGGTTCGCTGTGCTCGACCTCGGTCAGCGTCGATTCCAGCTCACGCAGCTCGCGTTTTTTACCCGCTGTCATCGCCGTGCGGCGGGCCAGCGAGTTTTGCAAAGAGCGCACCACACTGATATTGGCCGGTACGCCATTAGACGTGTAACCGGAGCGGTGGGTTTTAAATTCATTCAGCTGTTTATGCTGGTTTTTTCTCAGGTTTGGCAGCGCCAGATCTTCAAACAGCAGATCGAGATATTCGTCCTTTGAAATCTGGAATGAAAACTCATCTTCGCCTTCACCATCCTTGCTGGCATCGCCCTGACCACTGCCGCCACCACCGCCCCCCTGCGGTCGTTCGATGCGGTCATTCTGCACAAAGTGGTCGTTGCCGGGATGAACACGGTGGCGCAAGCCACCGCGACCCTGATGAAACATGGGCTCGTTGATATCGGAATTGGGGATCGAAACGGATTCCCCGCTATCCACGTCGGTAACCGAACGCTTGTTGATGGCCTCGGCAATCGACTGTTTGATTTGCGACTTATAGCGGCGCAAAAAGCGCTGGCGGTTCACCGCGCTTTTATTCTTGCCATTCAGCCGACGGTCAATAAAATACGTCATATTTCCCCCAAACGACGTTGCCAACGATCTTCTGTTACGAGGATTTTCTTACGCGCAGGTACCATTCACACAGCAGGCGTACCTGTTTGCGTGTGTATCCTTTCTCCATCATTCTGTCGACAAAATCATCATGTTTTTTCTGTTCATCTGTCGACGTCTTGGCGTTAAACGAGATAACTGGCAGTAATTCCTCGGTATTTGAGAACATTTTTTTCTCAATGACCGTGCGCAGTTTTTCGTAACTGGTCCAGTTTGGATTGCGGCCGCTGTTATTGGCGCGGGCACGCAGCACGAAGTTGACGATTTCGTTACGGAAATCTTTTGGATTGCTGATCCCGGCCGGTTTTTCGATTTTTTCCAGCTCGGCATTCAGCGATTCACGGTCAAACAGTTGGCCGGTATCCGGATCGCGGTATTCCTGATCCTGGATCCAGAAGTCAGCGTAGGTAACATAACGGTCGAAAATGTTTTGTCCGTATTCTGAATAGGATTCCAGATAAGCAGTCTGGATCTCTTTACCGATAAACTCAGCGTATTTCGGGATCAGATAGCCTTTCAGGTGCTCCAGATATTTTTCAGCGATGTCCTGCGGGAACTGTTCGCGCTCGATTTGCTGTTCCAGCACGTAGAACAAATGCACCGGGTTGGCAGCCACTTCTACATGGTCAAAGTTGAAAACACGGGAGAGAATTTTAAACGCAAAGCGCGTCGACAGCCCGTTCATGCCTTCATCTACGCCCGCATAATCGCGGTATTCCTGATAGGACTTGGCTTTCGGGTCGGTATCTTTCAGGCTTTCACCGTCATACACCCGCATTTTGGAATAACTGCTGGAGTTTTCAGGCGTTTTCAGGCGCGAGAGAATCGAGAAGCGCGCGAGCGTTTCCAGAGTTCCCGGTGCACAAGGAGCATGCGAGAGTTCACTGTTGCTGAGCAGCTTGTCGTAGATTTTCATCTCTTCAGACACGCGCAGGCAATAAGGCACTTTCACGATGTACACACGGTCAAGGAAAGCTTCATTATTCTTGTTGTTACGGAACGTCACCCATTCAGATTCGTTGGAGTGCGCCAGAATAATGCCGTTGAACGGCAGGGCGGAGATCCCTTCGGTACCGTTATAGTTACCTTCCTGTGTCGCCGTCAGTAACGGGTGCAGCACCTTAATCGGTGCCTTAAACATCTCAACGAATTCCATCACACCCTGGTTAGCGCGGCATAATGCACCGGAATAACCGTAAGCATCAGGATCATTTTGCGCGTGGTTTTCCAGTTTACGGATATCCACTTTCCCGACCAGTGCGGAGATGTCCTGGTTGTTTTCGTCGCCCGGTTCCGTTTTGGCGATGGCGATTTGTTCGAGAATCGACGGCCAGACTTTCACGACTTTAAACTTCGTGATGTCCCCCCCGAATTCATGCAGACGTTTTGCCGCCCATGGCGACATGATGGTGCCGAGGTAGCGCGGAGGAATGTTGTATTCTTTTTCCAGAATATGCGCATCTTCCTGCGGATTGAACAGGCACAGCGGATGGTCGTTTACCGGGCTGCGTTCGCCGTTGGCGCTCAGCACGTAAATCGGTACACGTTGCATCAGGGATTTCAGCCGTTCGGCCAGTGACGATTTACCGCCACCCACCGGGCCCAGTAAATAAAGGATTTGTTTCTTTTCTTCCAGACCCTGCGCGGCGTGTTTCAGGTAGGAGACAATCTGTTCGATAGCCTCTTCCATGCCGTAAAATTCTTCAAATGCAGGGTAACGTGCAACAACACGGTTCGAGAATAAACGCGACAGGCGTGGTTCAAGCGCGGTATCTACCATCGCTGGTTCACCGATTGCCATCAACAGACGTTCCGCCGCATTGACATAAGCACTGCGATCTTGCCGTGCAATGGTAAGAAATTCCTGCAGTGTGAACTCTTCGTCCTTGGCAGCCTCATAGCGCTGGCGATAATGGTCAAATATGTTCATACGATGCCCGTCCTTCGTTATTTTACCCTTCGTCTTTGGAACCGCACCTTCGTTGGCTTCGCTTGTTCACCCGGGTCACTTAACTGTGTAAGCTCATCGGGAATCATTCACTTGCCGCCTTGCTGCAATTCCAATGATTCGGGTAACGCACAGGTTAATGAGAGCTTTTTTCAGCGCTCCCGGAAGAAAGATCTCCCACCTGAAATACAGCAACCCTTATGCCAACTTGCAAAACCCCTTGGAAAGCGACAATCTCGATGGTTTGAGAACTGTCTTTATTCGGTGGGACGGGCAACCGTTCAGGCTAAGTCTTTCATCTATTTATAAGCGTAGTTTGGCATTAAGAAAATTTCCTCTCTGGTTTTGGCGTTTTTTAAGTCATATCAATGACTCAGTTGTGCGGAATGCTCTGAAAAGCCTTACAGGACGTGCCCTGCAGAGCGGAAGTTGTTTCTTTAGTCATTTTTATTTCATATTTTGCAGTTAAATTGTGCGATCGCCCCGGTTTTTCTGGATATGTCTTTTTATAGACCCAGAATTGCTAAGCGTGACGTTTAAGGTTCATTTACACTAGCGACGTTTTTTTACTTAATGGAATTAAGACAATGAAAATGATCAATCTAAAAACACTGTCCATCGTTAGCGCGGCAGTGCTTTGCAGTCATGCTGCCGTGGCGGGAACCTGGCAGGCGGGTGCATCTGCGCTGGTCGCTCCGGATCCGTACCGTGGTAATAATGACCACGTATACCCGGTACCGATCATCAATTACGACAATGATGATTTCTATTTCCACACCCTGATGGCGGGCTATTACCTGTGGAATGATGACGCCAACAAACTGAGCGTCACCGCCAGCTATTTCCCGTTGAGCTTTGATCCAAGCGACAGCGACGATAAGCGCATGAAGCGCCTCGATAAACGTCACTCAACGCTGATGGCCGGTCTGGCTTATTCGCATAACGCCGAGTGGGGTACCCTCCGCGCCAGCTTCAATGCGGATACGCTGGATACCAGCAATGGCATGACTGCTGACCTGGGCTACCTGTATGCCATTAAAGGCTCTAACTGGGCTGTGGTGCCGGGCTTTGGTGTGACCTGGTTTAGCTCGAATCTCACCCAGTATTATTATGGCGTGACCAAAGACGAATCCCGTCGCAGTGGCTTCCACAGCTATTCCCCGAACGACAGCTTCAGCCCGTATGTTGAAGTCTCCGCAAAATATAACTTCACGCCTGCATGGCAAGGGTTCGTGACCGGCCGCTACCTGCGTCTGTCCAGTGAAGTGACCGACAGCCCGATCATCGAAAATAACTGGACTGGCGTGTTGTGGACGGGTGTGACTTACACCTTCTGAGGCAATGCACCATTATGGTGAACATATTGCACATTAGTGGGGCGTATCGCCCCATTTGCACATTTATAGATCAGTAAATTTTCAAAGAATCGAATTAACTTTTCAGCTATGACCCAACCGGAGGAAACAGATGAAAGCGAAGACCGTGCAATTGCCTGATGGCACGACAGTACCCGCAATCGGACAAGGTACCTGGTATATGGGGGAACGGAACAGTGATCTCCGTGCCGAAGTGAAGGCCTTGCAGCAAGGGCTGGATGCCGGTATGACGCTGATCGACACCGCTGAAATGTATGCGGATGGCGGTGCAGAAAGGGTGGTCGGTGAAGCGATATCCGGGCGGCGTGATGACGTGTTTCTGGTGTCAAAAGTGTATCCGCATCATGCCGGTGGCGCGAAAGCGATCGCCGCCTGTGAGCAAAGTCTGAAGCGTTTAAAAACAGATTGTATAGACCTGTATTTGTTGCACTGGCGTGGTTCGATTCCGCTACATGACACTGTCGCGGCGATGGAAAAATTGCAGCAATCCGGCAAAATCCGGCGCTGGGGTGTCTCTAATCTTGATACTGACGATATGCAGGCGCTGTGGAAAATCCCCGGAGGCAATGCATGCATGACCAATCAGGTGCTGTATCACGCGGCAGTCCGTGGCATTGAGTTTGACCTGCTGCCGTGGTGTGAGGAGCACAGCGTTCCCGTTATGGCCTATTGCCCGCTGGCGCAGGCCGGCAAGTTACGTCACGACGTCCTGACTGCACCGGTGATGCAGGAAATCGCCAACGCTCGGGGTGTCAGCAGCGCGCAGATTGCTCTGGCCTGGGTAACGCGCACCGGTAACGTGATCGCTATTCCTAAAGCGGTACAACCGCAGCACGTGAAAGATAATGCGGCGGCGCTGACGCTCAGCCTGACGGCAGATGAAATAGCACGTATTGACACAGTATTCCCGGCACCGAATCATAAAACGCCGCTGGATATGGTTTGAAGTCAATCATTCACATCGGTCATCAGACGATAAAAAGGGGCCATCTGGCCCCTTTGTCATCTTTGCTGCAAACCTAAACCGGTTATTTACGGATAGAGAAGGTCACTGCCAGACGCGCTGGCGCGGCATGCGTAGAGGTGTGTGTATGGGAAACTTGCGCCGTTTCAACGCACACCATGGTTTTATATCCGTCATCCGGCATATCAGCCATGCTCACCGACAGTGCAGAACCCGGATTCCAAGCCACCACATCGGCGTTATTTTCATGTGCGACAACCAGCGTACGTTTCAGAACCGGATCAACGATTTCGCTGGTGGCTTGCGGCTGGGTGTAGATGCGGTCAGTCTGGCCCGTGAAGGTCAGATCACCTTCTTCCTGTTTGGCTTTCGCGCCATCGACTTTATCAATAAAGTTGTTGCCCAGGCCTTTAATAGTGACATCGGCGATGTCGCCAATGTTGAAATAGGTGTGCAGGGCGCTGTTGGCTTCGAAATCACCGGTTGACTCCAGCTCGATGTGGCAGGTTGCGCCGAGCGTGAAGCGTGCCGTCAGCGTGAATGCATGCGGCCATAATTCCAGTGTTTCAGGGGAGCTTTTCAGCGTTAAGGTCAGAACCACATCTTCGTCAGTTTCTTTGTGGTCAGTCAGTTCCCACGCAACGTTACGTGCAAAACCGTGTGAGGGTTTGCCCGCCGGACCAAACCACGGCCAGCAGATAGGGATACCGCCACGAATCGCAACACCTTCTTTGAACGCGCTGGCGCTGCTCATCCATAGCACCGGCTCTTCGCCTTCAGGCTGCCATGCCAACAGATGTGCACCTTGCAGGGCAATGGCAGCACGGACTTTCGGATGAGTCACCACGAGTACCGGCAGTTCGTCGACAAGACGCTGGCTAACGGAGGTAGAGATTTGGTTTACGATCGGAAGAGAAAAGAGTTGTTCTGTCATTATCTAAAATCCTGTCAGGGTTAAACAATTACGATTTTGAACCAAGACTACACATGAACCAAACCCGTCTGTTTGATCGCACTCATGTGCTGATAAAAAAGTGCATCCGACAGAAAGCAAAAGGGCGACTTGCGTCGCCCTTCAATCAGTTCATTCACATAACCAATTATTTGGAAACGTGAGCGATCAGATCCAATACTTTGTTTGAATAGCCAGTTTCGTTGTCGTACCAGGAAACCAGTTTCACAAAGTTGTCGTTCAGCGCGATACCTGCTTTCGCATCGAATACGGAAGTCAGTTTTTCGCCGTTGAAGTCGGTAGATACTACGTCGTCTTCGGTGTAGCCCAGAACGCCTTTCAGATCGCCTGCTTCAGAAGCTGCTTTGATTACTGCGCAGATTTCTTTGTAAGACGCTGGTTTTTCCAGACGTGCAGTCAGGTCAACAACAGAAACGTTAGGAGTAGGAACGCGGAACGCCATACCCGTCAGTTTACCGTTCAGAGCTGGGATAACTTTACCTACTGCTTTAGCAGCACCGGTAGAAGAAGGGATGATGTTCTGGGATGCGCCGCGGCCGCCGCGCCAGTCTTTGTGAGACGGGCCATCAACGGTTTTCTGAGTTGCGGTAGTTGCATGAACAGTGGTCATCAGTGCTTCAACGATACCGAAGTTGTCGTTGATAACTTTAGCCAGTGGTGCCAGGCAGTTAGTGGTGCAAGATGCGTTAGAAACGATTTCCTGACCTGCGTATTCTTTATGGTTAACACCCATAACGAACATTGGGGTGTTGTCTTTAGAAGGACCAGTCAGAACAACTTTCTTAGCGCCTGCAGTGATGTGCTTACGAGCAGTCGCATCATCCAGGAACAGACCAGTAGCTTCAGCTACAACGTCAACGTTAACTTCATTCCATTTCAGGTTAGCTGGGTCACGCTCAGCGGTAACACGGATGGTTTTGCCGTTAACAACCAGGTGACCGTCTTTAACTTCAACAGTACCGTTGAAACGACCATGAGTTGAGTCGTACTTCAGCATGTATGCCATGTAGTCCGCGTCTAACAGATCGTTGATTGCTACGATCTCGATGTCAGAACGTTCTTGAGCAGCACGGAAAACAATGCGACCGATACGGCCAAAACCGTTGATACCTACTTTGATAGTCATATATTCCACCAGCTATTTTTTTAGTGAATAAAAGGTTGGTTGTAAAATTACAAAAACCTTGCTGAGCGTCAAGCGGAATCGTGTCAATTATTGCTGTAAGTCAAAGCGACGACCTACTCTTGCTCGCTTATTGCACGTTCCGTTTTTAAATCGGCTCACAACCACATGGGGGCGAAAAACAGAATATAAAGAGCCGGAAGATCAGGAGTGTGATCGCCATCACAAGTTGCAAGCTGGCTAACGCTGATGCCATACAGTTTAGGACAAAACGGGCAGACTCGTTGTTAATTTTTTGTTATTATAAACTGTTATTTAAGTTGATTTTTATATTCGTCAGAGAACGAGAATCATGAGCATTGAAGCCAAATCTTCCCCTACACTTGAGCAACTCACTGAAATTCAACGTTATGTCACGCAGGAACACGGAACAGAACCTCCGTTCTCCGGAAAGTTGCTGCACAACCGCCGCGAAGGGATTTATCATTGCGTGGTCTGTGAGTCAGCGTTGTTCTACTCCGATACCAAATACGATTCCGGCTGTGGCTGGCCAAGTTTCTATCAGCCAGTTAACCCTGATGCGATCAAATATCTCACTGATAATTCGCATAAAATGGCGCGTGTCGAAATCCGCTGCTCCCGCTGTGAAGCTCATCTGGGGCATGTTTTCCCGGATGGCCCGAAACCGACAGGTGAACGTTACTGCATAAACTCTGCCTCAATGAGCTTTACGGATGGCAAAAGTGGCAATAAAACCCGCGGTTAGTTCGCAAGAAAAAGGTGATGTAATTTTACCGACAAAATCGATTCAGCTATTATTCAAAACCGTTTGAATAATACAGATGAACACAAGGTGCTCAGATGGAAATTAATCAACTTATTGATGTAATGACGCCGGAAATTTACGCACGTCTCGCGCAGGCAGTTGAACTCGGAAAGTGGCCGGACGGTGTCGCGCTGACGCCGGAACAGAAAGAGCACAGCCTGCAGGCCGTGATGCTGTATCAGTCGCGTCACAATGTTGATGCCCAGCACATGAGCATCGGCACGGACGGGCAGATTGTCACCAAAAGCAAGCAGGAACTGAAACAGCAATTTGCGCAGGATACGCTGATTAAACTGAAGCCGGAGTAAGTGGGCGGGTTGCGAAAGTGCTGTTTGCTGATAAAGGCGCTGAAGCGCCTTTATCCAGTCAGACGGGAAGACAAATTCAGCCTGTTACTGCCTCAGAGGTACTGATTTTTGCCCCTGCTTTACGCATCGCTTCAACCGCTTCTGCACTGTCTTCGGGTTGCAGATTGACGCCACGGCAACCGTCGGTCAGCAGTGTCACCTGATAGCCTTGCTCCAGCGCATCCAGCACCGTGAATTTCACACAGTAATCCGTCGCCAGCCCCATTACATACAAATGTGTAATCTGCGCCGCTTTCAGCCAGTCATTGAGCATCGTAGCAGCACGATGTCCGTTATCGAAAAACGCACTGTAACTGTCGATGTCAGGATTGGTGCCTTTCTGCACCACAAAATCCACCTGCGGCAGGTTCAGCCCCGGGTGAAATTCAGCGCCCGGTTCGCGCTGAACGCAGTGAACCGGCCACCAGACCTGCGGCAGACCGTTCAGTTCGCCCGACGTCCAGGGCTCCGCGTGGGAATTCACCGCAAAGCTGCGATGTCCGGCCGGATGCCAGTCCTGCGATGCCACCACGGCGATGTCATGGCTTTTACACCATGTCATCATCTTATTGGCAACCGCAATCGTGGCGTCGCCGTCAGTCACGGCCAGCGCGCCGCTGCGACAAAAATCATTTTGCAGATCGACCAGCAACAAAGCAGATTTCATATCGCCCTCTTATTTATTCGGTGAGTTCGCCGCGCAGGTTTTGCTGCATCAGTTCGCGGATGTCCTCGGGAGTGTGTGACTGGCTGAGCAGATAATGCAACTTGGTCAGTGCCGCTTCCACGGTCATATCAAAGCCGCTGATCACACCGGAATGGGCGAGGGCGTTGCCGGTAGCATAGCCGCCCATGTTGACGCGCCCTGAAATACATTGCGTCAGATTAACCACCACAATGCCGCGCTCAGATGCGTCTTTCAGCACTTTCAGCAGGTCACCTTTTTGCGGGGCATTACCGACGCCGTAGGAGCGCAGGATCAGCGCTTTTACCGGTTGCATCAGGAAGTTTTGTACCACTTCGGCGGAAATGCCCGGGTAGATCGTTACCACGCCGATCGGTTGTGGCGTGATGTGATGCACTTTCAGCTTCGCCGCAGGCACTTCAGGCAGTGACGGCGTGGAAAGTCGGCGGATGTGGATCCCGGCTTCCAGCAGCGGCGAAAGGTTCGGTGAGGCAAAGGCATCGAAACCATCTGCGTGCGCTTTGGTGCTGCGGTTGCCGCGATACAGACGGTTGTTGAAGAACAGGGTGACTTCGTTGACCGGATGATTCGCGGCGATATACAGCGAGTTCAGTAGATTGATCTGACCATCAGAACGCAACGCTTCAAGCGGAATCTGTGACCCTGTCACAATCACCGGTTTGCTCAGATTTTCCAGCATGAACGACAGCGCAGAAGCGGTGAATGCCATGGTGTCGGTGCCGTGCAGGATAACAAAACCGTCGTAGTCGTCGTAATGCGCCTGAATATCATCGGCGATGTGCTGCCAGTCTTCCGGTGTCATGTCGGAGGAATCCATCAGAGGCGCGTATTCCTGAATGGTAAATTCAGGCATCTCAGGACGATGGAATTCAGGCATCAGCGCCAGCTGACGTTGTAAATGGCCGGACACCGGAATGTAACCCTGTTCAGAACGCTGCATACCGATTGTGCCGCCGGTATAGGCAACGTAAATAGATTTTTTAGTCATCGAAGATGTTCTTTTTTAGAAAGGTGAAAGCAACTGCGCTAAGTATAAAGGCTTCGTGGCTGACGTCCCACCCTAAAAAAGCCCGGAGTTCTCAGCAAGAAGCTCCGGGCTGTGCATTAAGGCGATTCTTTATCCCACATTATCCCAAAACGGAACGTTACTTCACATCACCACAGGTCAGGCAGAGTGCGTAACGGTTCTGCGGATCGTTCATGTTGCTGAACAGGTCAGCCTGTGATTTCAGCGCCATGGCCATTTTGCTCACCGGCGCAGGCAGATACGCCTGGATTGCCGCTGGCAACATAGCGTGGACCGATGCGCTGACCTGCGAGAATACCAGGTCGCTCAGGCTTGGCTCGCTGACATACCAGTTCAGTTGCCATTTTGGCAGTTTGGCCAGTTCAGCGGCTTTCTTCACGGCGTCATCGAAATCACCCAGCTCATCAACCAGGCCATTGGCTTTGGCATCTGAACCGATCCACACGTGGCCCTGGGCGATCTGGTCGATCTGCTCAGGCGTTTTGTGGCGTGAATCGGCAACCAGACCGAGGAAGGTTTTATAACCGTTCTCGATATTGAGTTGCATCATCTGCGAGAACTCCGGCGGCAGCGCTTTGGTGGAAGCGATATCCGCCAGCGGTGACGTTGCCACGCCGTCAGTATGAACACCCGCGTAATCGAGTGTGTTCTGGTACGTGTTGATTACACCAAAGATACCGATGGAGCCGGTGAGGGTGCTCGGGCTTGCGATGATGTAGTTGGCTGGTGTGGAAATCCAGTAACCGCCGGATGCCGCCATACCGCCCATTGAAACCACAACCGGTTTACCTGCGGCTTTCGCAGCCGCGAGTTCGGAACGGATGACTTCAGAAGCGCTGACGCTGCCGCCCGGGCTGTTAACGCGCAAGACAATCGCTTTCACTTTCGGATCCAGACGGGCATCACGAATTTGCTGTGCCGTGGTGTCGCCACCGACTGCGCCCGGTTGTTCTTCACCGTCGTTAATTGCACCGGTGGCAAAGATAACCGCGATTTGCGGATCGTTGTTGTCCGGTTTTGGCTTCGGTGAATAATCGTAAATGCTGGTGTAATTAAAGTCTTTGGTGTCTTTGTTCCAGCCAAAGGCTTTCACCATCTCGTTGTCGGCTTCGGTGCGTGACGCCAGTGCATCAACCAGCTTGGCTTTCAGCGCATATTGCGCCATATCACCGCCGGTTGCCTGCATACCCGCCAGCACGCCCGCCGCACCCGGGAACAGTTGTTCGGGCGTGATCTGACGGTTGGCTGACACGGTATTAAGATAGTTGGTCCACAATCCGCCAATCCAGCGGCTGTCTGCCTCACGGGCGTCAGGAGACATATCATCACGGATCAATGGCTCAACGGCGGATTTATAGGTTCCGACGCGGAAGATATTGGTGGTGACTTTCAGCTTATCCAGCAGGGATTTGTAATACAGATTGTTAGTGGCAAAACCGTGAAGATCGACCGCGCCCTGTGGCGACAGATAGATTTTGTTGGCATAACTGGCCAGATAATATTGTGACTGGTTATAGCTGTCGCCGATGGCGTAAACCGGTTTGCCTGCATCGCGGAATTCACGCAGCGCTTTACCGATGTACTGCAGTGAAGACTGGTCGGTGCCGGTGAAATCGGTCAGCTGTAACACAATCCCGGTAACGTTTTTGTCGTCTTTAGCGGAGCGGATGGTCTCGACGAGATCAAACAGCGAGTTCTCCTGCAAGCGGCTGCTCGACGTGCCCAGCAATTCGCGGCCCCACTGACGGACTTTATTATTGACGGAAGGCTTGTCGACCACTGAGCCGCTGAGATCAACCAGCAGTGCACCTTGGGTCGTTTCGACAGGCTTGTCCTGCACGGCATACCAGATGCCAACACCAGCCAGAATAATGAGAATAAGGAATACGTTGAGAATAAATTCTCTGACGAAATTAAGAAGACGCCAGGTCCACTTAAAAAAACCGGCGATAATTCGCCACAATGTGCGCATGGTCTCTCCAACAAGACAGATAAGTCCCGCTATCCTAATGACCCGCCAGAAAAATGTCAGCTTTAAATCATGTCAGAGTTTGGCAGTGATGCATTATCTGAAAGCCAGTTGACCGTTGGAAAAAGGCGTTACGATTATGTTAACGTAATTCAAATAGCAATTATTCTCAGGAGAACATCATGGACGCTTTGGACTTATTACTTAACCGCCGTTCTGCTTCCCGCCTGGCTGCACCGGCACCGGCCGGTGAAGCGCTGCAAAACATCATCCATGCGGGTATGCGCGCCCCGGATCACGGTGCCCTGCAACCCTGGCGTTTTGTCATTGCTGAAAACGACGGCCTGACCCGTTTCAGTGAGGTGCTGCGCGCGGCTGCCATAAAAGACGGCGCGGATGAAAAAGCCATTGAGAAAGCCACGCAGGCGCCATTGCGCGCACCGCAAATTATTACCGTGATTGCCGTGTGCAAAGAAAGTCCTAAAGTACCGCAATGGGAACAGTTGCTTTCCGCCGGTTGTGCGGTTCATGCCATGCAGATGGCTGCACTGGCGCAGGGTTTTAACGGCATCTGGCGTACCGGCGCGTGGACTGATCATCCGGACGTACGCAAGGCATTCAAATGTGGTGAAAACGATAAAATCGTCGGTTTCCTGTATCTCGGTACACCGCAACTGAAAGCCAGTTTGCAGGTGATCCCGGCCGACAGCACGCCATTCGTCACGCATTTGTAAAATCAGACCGCTCGCTTATTAACCGGTTTTGATCGGCCTTTTCCGATTAAACCGGTTTTTTGCTGCCTAAATGAGCGACCGCCGTCGCGGATCCTTGTAACCATCTTACTAATTACGCCGTCAGCGGCTAACATAGCCACTCTGCATGATGAGGACGTAGTGAAATGAAGGGTGGGATAATGGAAATCTTTGTCGCGATTACACCGCAAACAGGTGCCTGTTGATGCGTCTGTTCATTGCCGAAAAACCCAGCCTTGCCCGCGCGATTGCGGATGTCCTGCCGAAACCTCATCGCCGGGGCGATGGCTATATTGCCTGTGGCAACGATCAGGTGGTGACCTGGTGCGTCGGCCACTTACTCGAACAGGCGCAGCCCGATGCCTACGACAGCCGCTTTGCGCGCTGGTCGCTCGCCGATTTGCCGATCATTCCTGAAAAGTGGCAGCTTCAGCCGCGTTCTTCCGTCGCCAAACAACTCAACGTGATTAAACGCTTATTGCTCGAGGCCTCGCAGGTTGTCCACGCCGGTGACCCGGATCGCGAAGGGCAGTTGCTGGTGGATGAAGTGCTGGATTATCTCGAACTGACGCCGGAAAAACGTCACGCGACCCAGCGCTGCCTGATTAACGATCTCAACCCGCAGGCCGTCGAGCGTGCTATTGAGCGGCTGCGCGACAACCGTGACTTTATTCCGCTGTGTGTTTCCGCGCTGGCCCGCGCCCGTGCCGACTGGCTTTACGGCATCAATATGACCCGCGCCTACACCATTCTGGGGCGCAACGCCGGTTACAACGGCGTGCTCTCCGTCGGACGCGTACAGACCCCGGTTCTCGGACTGGTGGTCCGTCGCGATGAAGATATCGAAAACTTCGTGCCGAAAGATTTCTTTGAAGTAAAAGCGCATATCGTCACGCCTGCCGAAGAGCATTTTGTGGCGCTGTGGCAGCCGAGTGATTCCTGCGAGCCGTATCAGGATGAAGAAGGGCGATTGCTGCACCGTCCGCTGGCCGATCATGTCGTGGCGCGCATTGCCGGACAACCGGCGATGGTCACCGGCTATAATGACAAGCGTGAGAATGATATTGCGCCGTTGCCGTTTTCGCTTTCTACATTGCAGATTGAAGGGTCGAAAGCCTTTGGGCTGAGCGCCCAGCAGATCCTTGATATCTGCCAGAAATTGTACGAAACGCACAAATTGATTACGTATCCGCGTTCGGATTGCCGATACCTGCCAGAAGAGCATTTTGCCGGTCGTCATGCCGTGCTGAATGCTATTGGCGTTCACCGGCCTGACCTGATGCCACAACCGGCAGTGGATACCGATTTACGTAACCGTTGCTGGGATGACAAAAAGGTTGATGCGCACCATGCGATTATCCCGACGGCGCGCAGCAGTAACGTCAATCTGACGGATGACGAACGCAAAATTTACGGACTGGTGGCGCGTCAGTATCTGATGCAGTTCTGCCCGGATGCGGTTTACCGCAAATGTGTTATCGACCTGGATATCGCGGGCGGTAAATTTATCGCCAAAGCGCGTTTTCTGGCCGAGGCGGGCTGGCGCACGTTGCTGGGCAGTAAAGAACGCGACGAGGAAAACGAAGGCACGCCGCTGCCGGTGGTGGCCAAAGGTGACGAACTGTTGTGCGAGCGCGGAGAAGTGGTTGAACGCCAGACCCAGCCGCCGCGGCCATTTACCGATGCTACATTGCTTTCCGCCATGACCGGGATTGCGCGTTTTGTGCAGGATAAAGAACTGAAAAAAATCCTGCGTGCGACAGATGGATTAGGTACGGAAGCAACCCGTGCCGGCATTATCGAGCTGCTGTTCCGCCGCGAATTTTTGTACAAGAAAGGGCGCTATATTCATTCCAGCGATACCGGCCGCGCGCTGATCCACTCGCTGCCGGACATCGCCGCCCGCCCGGATATGACCGCTGACTGGGAATCCACGCTGACGCGTATCAGTGAAAAGAGCTGCCGTTATCAGGATTTCATGCAACCGCTGGTCGCGACGTTGCAGAATCTCATCATGCAGGCCAAAACGAACCGGGTGTCTTCGGCATTCCGCAGTCTGCCTTCCAAACCGGCGGGCGCTGCGGCGAAAGGCAAAAGCGCCCCTAAACGCCGCAAAGCGAGTACCAAAGGGAAGGAAGCAAACAGTGATGAATAATGTTTTTATCCGTAAAGTTCTGATGGCAGCGCTGATCAGTTCCGCGTTGCTGGCTGCACCGGCGATGGCGAACCGCAGCAATATCGGCAACGGTACGGATGTCGTTGTGCCATTGCCGCCGCAAATCTGGCAGAACAGCGGCAACAACAATAACAGCGCGCCAACCTGCCACAATTGCTGTATCTACAACAACCAGAGTTACAGCGAGGGGGCCGTTGTCACGGCAGACAGCGTGGTCCTGCAGTGTTCCCGTGATCCGAATGTGGTGGGCACCAACGAACTCAAATGGCAAGTGTTGAAGAAATAACGCTTTCTTAAAATTTTCAGACAAAAAAGGCGCGAAACTGGCAACAGTCCGCGCCTTTTTATTTACCATGATCGCTAACCGGTAAATTTCGCCAGATAGGCTTGTGCCAGCGGGATATCCGCCGGTGCCAGTTCAAACGACAGCACCTCATCCGGCGTTACCCAACAGATTTCAGAGTGACACTGTAACCTAATCTCGCCGGTAAACCCGCTGACCCGCCAGCCATGCAAACGAATTAACCGTTCAGACTGTTGCATAACGCTGGTAGCGATGAAATCTTCCACCGTGGCAGTGATGCCCATTTCTTCCTGCAACTCGCGCACTAATGCAGCAGGCTGGCTTTCCCCGGCTTCGACTTTGCCGCCGGGGAATTCCCACAAACCGGCCTGATCGCCGGACGCATCCCTTCGGGCAAGCAGTAATTTGCCCTCGCGCTCAATCAGGGCGGCGACCACGTCAATCGTTTTCATGGTCATTACTTCAGGTCGAACGTCGCCCAGATTGGCGCATGGTCAGACGGCCTTTCCATCCCGCGGATATCGTAATCAATCCCGGTGGCGATACAACGCGCGGCCAGCGGCGTGCTCGCCATGATCAGATCAATACGCAGACCACGGTTTTCATCAAAGCCGCGTGAACGGTAATCAAACCACGAGAATTTATCAGCGGTGTCGGGGTTGGCGGCACGGAAGGTGTCGATCAGACCCCAACCTTTCAGGCGATCCATCCACTCACGTTCTTCCGGCAGAAACGAACATTTACCGGTGCGCAGCCAGCGTTTGCGACTGTCTTCGCCGATACCAATGTCCAGATCGGTCGGGCTGATATTCACATCGCCCATCACCACGACCGGATTGTTCACCGACAAACTGGTGGTCAGGTAATCCTGCAAATCACGGTAAAACTTCTCTTTTGCCGGGAATTTAGTCGGGTGGTCGCGACTTTCACCCTGCGGGAAGTAACCGTTGATGACCGTCAGAATGCCTTGTGGCGTTTCGATATCGGTCATGATGATGCGGCGCTGAGATTCTTCATCATCACCGGGGAAACCACGGCGTACAGCGACGGGTTCTTGCTTGGTCAGCATGGCAACGCCGTAATGGCCTTTTTGCCCGTGATAAAACACGTGATACCCGTGCTGGCTGACTTCTTCCAGCGGGAACATATCGTCATGCACCTTGGTTTCTTGTAAACCAATAACGTCAGGCTGGTGCTGTTCGATTATTGCCGCAAGCTGATGTGGACGTGCGCGCAATCCATTGATATTAAAGGAGACGAACTTCATAGTCGGGAACCATTTGGCGATGAAATCAGAAGGGCGATAGTAGCAGAAAAAGGCGGGATGGCGAAACCAACATGTGCCGGATGCTGTCAGCAGAAATCACTATGAAAGCAAAATCCTTACCCGATCATCATGGCAGTCAGATGTCATTCAGCGAATTATTTTGTCAACTTTTCGTGACAGTCTCTTCTTCCGGTGTACATGAAAGAGTATTATGCCTGCAGCGATTTCCGCACCGGCAGAAAAAGGTCAACACTGATGCGTCTGGAAGTTTTTTGCGAAGACCGCCTGGGTCTCACCCGTGAACTCCTCGATTTACTGGTTTTACGCAGTATTGATTTACGCGGTATCGAGATTGCCTCGATTGGCCGTATTTACCTGAATTTTTCCCAACTGGATTTTGATACTTTTCGCGCCCTGATGGCTGAAATCCGCCGCATCGACGGCGTGACGGACGTTCGTACCGTGTCGTTCATGCCTTCCGAACGGGAGCATCGTGCGTTACGCGCTTTACTGGTTTCCATGCCGGAACCGGTTTTTTCCATTGATATGAAAGGCAAGGTCGAGCAAGCCAATCCGTCGGCGATGGCATTGTTTGAACTTGATGAAGACAAAATCCGCAATGTGACGGCGGCGAATCTGATCACCGGTTACAACGTCACGCGCTGGCTGGAAAGCGAAAATGCCCAGCCACACACCGAACGTATTGTGATCCGCAGCCAGGATTTCCTGATGGATCTCACGCCAATACATGTGGATGACGAAGACGAAAAAGGCGGAATTGCCGGCGCCGTCGTCATGCTCAAATCGGCTGCCCGCATGGGACGTCAGTTGCAGGATCTGACTGTTAACGATGACAGTGAGTTTGACCACATCGTCGCAGTCAGCACCAAAATGCGTCACGTTTTGGATCAGGCGCGTAAACTTGCCATGCTGGATGCGCCGCTGCTGATTGTCGGTGATACCGGCACCGGTAAAGATTTACTGGCGCACGCCTGCCATCTGCGCAGCGCACGTGGCAAAAAACCTTTCCTCGGTCTGAACTGTGCGTCGCTGCCGGATGACGTCGTAGAAAGTGAGCTGTTTGGCTACGCGGCAGGCGCTTATCCGAATGCGCTGGAAGGCAAAAAAGGCTTCTTTGAACAGGCTAACGGCGGCTCCGTGCTGCTCGATGAGATCGGTGAAATGTCGCCGAGAATGCAGATCAAACTGCTGCGCTTCCTCAATGACGGTACGTTCCGTCGCGTGGGTGAAGAGCACGAAGTGAAAGTGGATGTCCGCGTGATGTGCGCCACTCAGAAAAACCTGGTGGAACTGGTGCAGCGCGGCGAGTTCCGTGAGGATCTGTATTACCGCCTGAACGTGCTGAGCCTGACACTGCCACCGCTGCGCGACCGTCCTGCGGATGTGATGCCGCTGACGGAACTGTTCGTGGCGCGTTTCTCGGATGAACAGGGGATGCCGCGTCCGAAACTGTCTTCACAGCTGGCGAATTACCTGACGCACTACGGCTGGCCGGGCAACGTCCGCCAGTTGAAAAATGCCATTTATCGTGCGCTGACGCAACTGGAAGGCGGAGAGCTACGCCCGCAGGACATCGTTCTGCCGGACTTTGACGCTGAAGTGACGATAGGTGAGGAAGCACTGAACGGTTCGCTTGACGATATCAGCAAACGTTTCGAACGCTCCGTGCTGACCCGGCTTTACCGCACTTATCCGAGCACGCGTAAACTGGCGAAACGTCTGGGCGTCTCACACACGGCTATTGCTAACAAACTGCGCGAATACGGCCTCAGCAGTCGTCGTGGCGAAACGGGCGACAGCGACGAGTAATTCCCGGTTCAGAAATTATGCACAATAAAAAAGCAACGGATTACGCCGTTGCTTTTTTTTTATCTGCTAAGAAGTGATTATTTCAGCACAGCCAGCGCAGATTCATAGTCAGGCTCAGTGGTGATTTCATTCACCAGCTCGCTGTACAACACGTTATCCTGACCATCCAGCACCACAACTGCACGGGCAGTCAGACCGGACAACGCGCCATCGGTAATGCCCACGCCGTATTCGGATTTGAAATCACCGCCACGCAGGGTGGACAGGGTAATCACATTGGACAGGCCTTCCGCGCCGCAGAAACGGGACTGTGCGAAGGGCAGATCAGCAGAAATGCACAGCACCACAGTGTTGTCGATGTCAGCCGCCAGTTGGTTGAATTTGCGGACGGACGTGGCGCAAACGCCGGTATCGATGCTTGGGAAAATGTTCAGGACTTTACGTTTGCCCGCGAAGCTGCTCAGGCTGACATCAGAAAGATCTTTAGCGACCAGGGTGAAAGGCTTAGCAACATCGCCTTTCTGAGGGATTTTGCCTGCAACGCTAACCGGGTTGCTTTGAAAGTGTACTGTCTGGGTCATGATTATTTCCTATTTCCATTTGAGTCAAACGGCTTTCAGTTTAGGGGAACAATGCTATGTTGGATATAGATTATTTGTTAATAAGTTGTATGTATTGATTGTATCCCGCAGGGCGCATTTCACTATTGGAGACGCTATGAGAAGTGTTCGCTTTTATCCTGAAGCCTGGCCGTTACATACGCCGTTTGTGATCTCCCGTGGCAGCCGCACTGAAGCGCGGGTGGTGGTGGTCGAAATAGAAGAAAACGGCATTCGCGGCGTCGGGGAATGCACGCCGTATCCGCGTTATGACGAGAGCGAAACCTCGGTAATGGCACAAATCGCCAGCGTCGTTACCGCTATAGAACAGGGTGCCAGCCGCGAAAAATTGCAACAGATACTTCCGGCAGGCGCCGCCCGCAATGCGCTGGACTGTGCGCTGTGGAACCTTGAATCCCAGACCAGTGGCCTGAATTTATGGCAACTGACCGGCACTGAACCGCTGCCTTCCATCAGCATGGCGCAGACAGTAAGTATCGGTTCGCCGGAAGCGATGGCGGAAGCGGCGCTGGCCTTGCAGCAAAAGGGGGCGACTCTGCTGAAAATCAAACTTGATGACCGCCTGATTGCCGAACGGCTGGTGGCGGTGCGTGCCGCCGTGCCGAACGCCTCGCTGATTATCGATGCCAATGAAGCCTGGCAAAGCGACGGACTGGCGGCTCGCTGTCAGTTGCTGGCTGACCTCGGCATTCTGATGCTTGAACAGCCGCTGCCTGCCGGTGAGGATTCGGTACTGGAAAACTTTATCCACCCGCTGCCGATTTGCGCTGACGAAAGCTGTCATACGGTTGAAGGCTTACCGGCGCTGAAAAACCGCTATGACATGGTGAACATTAAACTGGATAAAACCGGTGGACTCACCGGTGCACTGGTGCTGGCAGAAGCCGCGCGTGAACAGGGTTTTGAGATTATGCTCGGCTGCATGTTGTGCACGTCACGGGCGGTTCGCGCAGCATTACCGCTGACGGCAGGGGCTAAGTTTATTGACCTTGATGGCCCGACCTGGCTGGCTCAGGACGTCGAACCGGCCATGAAATTTCACTGCGGTGGCATTGACGTTGCCGGTTCGGACTGACTTCGCCCGGCTTTTTATTCACCAAACCCGGCGGTTTTGTGCGCGAAGGCAAATCTGTAATGATTTCTTATAGGGAATTATTACCGGTAATGATAAAACTCGTGAATGTTTCAGGGCGTAGCCCTTTGTCAGTTCAGGAGAATTTATGCTGCAGGGAAATCCATTTCCGCTTTTATCGTATTCCGCATGCGCCGCGCTGGCGGCGCTGACTGCCAGTCAGGCTATCGCCGCTCAGGTTCCCGCCGGTTCCCAGCTCGCTACCAAACAGGAAATTGTCCGTCACATTAAAGACGAACCCGCCTCACTGGATCCGGCAAAAGTTGTCGGCCTGCCGGAAGCGCAGGTGGCGCGTGATTTATTCGAAGGGCTGGTGAATCAGGACGCCACCGGGAAAAATATTCCGGGCGTGGCGGAAAGCTGGCAAAACCAGAACAATCAGGTATTCCTGTTCACTTTACGCAAAGACGCCAAATGGTCGAACGGCGATCCGGTGACCGCACAGGATTTTGTCTATAGCTGGCAGCGTCTGGTGGATCCGAAAGGGTCATCATCCGGCGCGTGGTTTGCCGGGCTGGCCGGCATTGCTAATGCGGATGCGATTATCGCCGGGAAAATGCCGGTGGATAAACTGGGTGTGACCGCCGTCAGCCCTACGCTTTTACGCGTTACTCTGGATAAACCGGTGCCTTATTTCGTCAGTCTGCTGGCGAATTTCAGCCTGTTCCCGGTGCATAAAGCCACTGTTGAAAAATACGGTGATGAATGGACCAAACCGGGCAATCTGGTGGGCAACGGCGCGTATGTGCTGAAAGACCGCGTGGTCAATGAAAAGCTGGTGCTGGAACCGAACCCGTATTACTGGGATCATGCCCGCACGGTGCTGACGAAAGTCACCTTCGTGCCGATCAACAAAGAATCCAACGCCACGAAACGTTATCTGGCCAATGATATCGACATCACCGAGTCCTTCCCGAAAGACCAGTACAAAAAATTGCTGCACGATTTGCCGGGGCAGGTTTACACGCCGTATCAGCTCGGCACTTATTATTACGCCTTCAATACCCGCCGTGCGCCGACCGACGACGTCCGGGTGCGTCAGGCGCTTTCACTGAGTATTGACCGTAAAATTATTGCTGAAAAAGTGCTGGGCACGGGCGAAAAACCGGCGTGGCGCTTTACGCCGGATGTGACCAACGGCTTCAAACCGGCTGAAAGTGAGCTGCAGCAATATTCACAGGAAGAACTGAACGCACAGGCGAAAAGCCTGCTGGCGGCGGCCGGTTACGGCCCGTCAAAACCGCTGCATCTGACGCTGCTGTATAACACCTCGGAAAGCCATCAGAAGATTGCCATCGCAGTGGCATCGATGTGGAAAAAGACGCTGGGTGCCGATGTGAAACTGGTGAATCAGGAATGGAAAACGTACATCGACAGCCGCAACACCGGTAATTTCGATGTGATCCGCGCGTCCTGGGTCGGCGATTACAACGAAGCCTCGACGTTTCTGTCGCTGCTGACGTCCACACATAACGGCAACATCAGCAAATTCAGCAATGCGGAATACGATAAAGTCATCAGTGACGCCAGCCGTGAAACCAGCGAAGCGCGCCGCAATAATGACTACAACAAAGCCGAGCAGATTATTACCGGACAGGCCCCCATTGCGCCGATTTATCAGTACACCAACGGCCGTCTGATCAAACCCTGGGTGAAAGGCTATCCGATTAATAACCCAGAAGATGTGGCTTACAGTCAGGAAATGTACATCCTCAGACATTGATATTTCTGACGTAAAAAAGCGCCCGCAGTGAATAGCTGCGGGCGCTTTTCTTTTATCTCATCTTTCAGTTTTTACGGCTGAACAGACGTAGCAAGAGTGCCGCACCGGCCGCAATCGTTGCCAGCGCCACCACACCCGTCCAGCCACCGGTTGCCAGCGCTTTACTGCCCAGCGCCGCACCGGCTGACATGCCGATAAACACCACGGTGAACAGCAGGGCATTCAGTCTGCCGCGTGCCGCTGGTTCAAGGCCATACACCAGCGTCTGATGTGCCACCAGCGTGGCCTGAATACCTAAGTCAAAACCGATGGCGCTCAGCACAATCAGCGCCAGCTGAGCGTGCGGTGACAACAGCGGTAACAGGAACATCGCCGCAAAAGAAATCATCACCAGTGCAGAACCCATTTGCGTGACCCGCGCCGGGCCTTTCTTATCGGCTAACGCACCGGCCAGCGGCGCAGCTAATGCCCCTGCTGCACCCGCCAGACCAAATGCCCCGGCCACCGCGCTGCCCAGATGGAACTGTTCGTTAAGCATAATCGCCAGCGTTGACCAGAAGGCACTGAACGCGACGGACAGCAAACCCTGAGCCAGTGCGGCATGACGCAGTGTTTTATAGTTTTTCCACAAGCCAAACATCGAGTGCAGCAGACCGGCATAACTGATACGCGTATCCGGTTTGAAACGCGGCAATACCCGCCAGAGCGCAACGCCAATCAGCGCGACGCTCAGCGCCGCCAGCTGATACATCACCCGCCAGCCATAATATTCGGCCACAAAACCACTGAGTACGCGGGAAAGCAAAATCCCGACCAGAAGACCGGTCATCACCGTGCCGACCGTTTTCCCCCGTTGTGCGGCTGGCGCCAGATGCGCCGAGGCGGGCACGATATCCTGCGCCATGGTGGCACCGATACCGGTGATCAGGCTGGCGACCAGCAAACCGTGAATGCCTGGCACAAAACCACACAGCAACAACGCAGCGGCCAGTAAAATGCTTTTCAGCAGAATAATGGTGCGGCGGTCATGGCGGTCACCCAGCGGAATGAGAAACAGAATCCCCAATGCGTAACCGGCCTGTGTGAGCGTTGGAATCAGACCGACGGACGTGGTGCTGGCTTGCAGATTACCGCCCATAATGCCGAGCATCGGCTGGCTGTAGTAAATCGAGGCGACGCTTAACCCCGCACCGGCGGCCAGTGTAAAAATGATTTTGCCCGACAGGGCGGATCCCTCAACATGGGATGTGCTGGTAAGTTCTGACATAACGTGACCCCTGAATAATAAGTTTGTAGCCGTAAGTGCGTGGAATGCATTCTTCACCCGAATGGTTATAAGTGGTAGCCTGCAGAAAGGTAAAACTGTTATACGTGAGGCGTATGAATACACCCGTCACCAGCGGTATTGACCGTATCGACCTGATGCAAACTTTTGTGCGTATTGTGGAAAGCGGCAGTTTGTCTGCGGCTGCGGCGCAACTGAGCACCAGCCAGCCGACCGTCAGTCGCCGTTTGCAGTCACTCGAGCGCCTGCTGGGCGCGAAACTTATCCTGCGCACCACCCACGCGATGAAGCTCACCGACGACGGCCAGCGGTGTTATGAGCAGGCAAAATTATTACTCGAACGCTGGGTCTCGCTGGAAGATCAACTAAGCGGGGCGGGTGATGAACCGGTGGGGACCCTGCGGGTGCGTGCGCCGCATGCGTTCGGACAGGACCAGCTGATCGCGCCGCTAACCCGTTATTTACAGCGATACCCGAATCTTTCCGTCGACTGGATGCTGAATGACCGCACGCCGGACTTCATTTCTGAAGATATTGACTGCGCCATTCAGGTGGGGAATGTTGCCGATCCGTCGATGGTGGCCATTTTGCTGGCCGAGGTGCCACGTATTGTGGTGGCGACGCCGGAACTGCTGCGGCAGCATCCGGTTACCCGGGTCAGCGAACTGGCAAAATTACCCTGGATTTCTTTCAGCACGTATTACCGCAACGAATTTACGCTAAAACATGACAATGACGGCAGAATGGAAAGTTGCAACATTGCGCCGCGTATGGCGACTGACAGTTTATACGCCATGCGTAAGGCCGCGTTGTCGGGATTAGGGGCGGGCATTGTGTCTGCGTGGATCGTCAAAGAAGACATCGCCGAAGGACGTTTACAGCGCGTATTACCCGGCTGGAACGCCTTGCCGCTGCCGGTTTATCTGGTCTATCCGTATTCCAGTTATTATCCGGCGCGCTTGCGCAAATTCCTCGAAATGATGCGCGGCGTGATGCCTGAACTGGCCGAAATGCAGACACCCGGCGGGTAGAAACACTCGGTTATGTCGCGAAACTGAGGGACTTAGCGCTAAACTTAAAACAGATAACGAAGAAAAAGCGAGGAATGTCGTGGAAGTCATTAAGGGAAAAGAACTACAGGTTTCGGATGCCGTTTATGCTTTCCAGATGGACGGACAGGGCGGCGTGAACGATATCAGTCCGCTATGTGTCGCCAGTGAAGATAAACCCTGCTGGTTGCATCTTGATTACACGCTTCCTGCCAGCGAACAGTGGATCAACAGTACGCCGGTGTTACCGGATACCGTGCGCGAGGCACTGGCCGGTGACAGCGTCCGCCCGAAAGTTATGCGCGTAGGCGAGGGCACGCTGATCACCTTGCGCAGTATCAATCTTAATGCGGATGCGCGGCCCGATCAGCTGGTCACCATCCGCGTCTACCTCACCGATAAAATGATTGTCTCCACGCGGCACCGGAAAGTGTTTTCCATGGAAGAGATGATCGGGGATATGAAGCAAGGCAGCGGGCCGCGGAATACCGGGCGCTGGCTGGTGGAAATTTGCGATGCGCTGACCGATCACACCAGTAATTTCATTGAAGATCTGCACGATAAAATTATCGATATTGAAGATGATTTGATGGAGCAGCAGGTGCCGGAGCGGGGTGCGATGGCGTTGCTGCGCAAACAGCTTATCGTTTTACGTCGCTATATGGCGCCGCAGCGCGATGTGTTCTCCCGCCTTGCCAGTGAACGCCTGCCGTGGATGAATGACGATGACCGCCGTCTGATGCAGGAAATTTCCGATCGGCTGGGGCGCGGACTGGATGATCTGGATGCCAGCATTGCGCGTACTGCCGTACTCTCGGATGAAATCAGCTCACTGTTGGCCGATTCACTGAACCGCCGCACTTACACCATGTCGCTGCTGGCGATGGTCTTCCTGCCTGCGACGTTCCTGACGGGTCTGTTTGGTGTCAATCTGGGCGGTATTCCCGGCAATACCTCGCCGTTTGGTTTCGGGATTTTCTGTGCCTGTCTGCTGGCGCTGGGCGGTGGTGTCGCACTGTGGATGAAAAAAAGCCGGTGGCTGTAGAGCATTAACTGGCTGAAAAAAAGCCAAAAAAAAGCCGGTCATAAGACCGGCGTCGTTCGAATTAAATTGTGCTATGCATTAATTCTAAAAATTTGGAAATAAGACAATATGGAGCACAACGCCCATCGCTTGACGTTGCATTCACCTGCGGAATAGATACTGCACCGATTCAGCCATTCTAATGTTGATTTCGCTCAATCTTTTTTAAGGTTTCTCCCCTGCGGAAGGCCTGTACCGGCATTTTTGCTTGCCTGCCTTATTTTCGACATAACAGGAGATTGCTGTGCATACCCGGGAAATGATTCATCAGGCGTATGAAAATACGACCACTAAAACATCCGGCATCTGGAAAAACCACCGCGACACGGGCGAAATCCGCACTGAGCCTTTTTATCACCCGACGCGGCTTGCCATCACCAGCGGTCATCGCGCAGGCCCCCGGATGGCGGGGTTACTGGAAGACTTAGCCACCGCTGCGCAAGGGGATCCGCTGGCCGATGTGGCGCGGGTTAACGGCATGCATTTCACCTTTTTCGCTATCACGCAGGCGCTGTATGACCGCCCTGAAGACGCGGAAGGCCTCGCGGATCTGATCAGCATTTTTGAACAGTATTGCCGTGGCCATGTTATGCAGATCAGCGATTTGCGGCTGGTGGCTTTACCGGATCAGCTTCTGCTGGCGGGATTTCCGGACGCGGAAAGTTTGCGGGTGAGACAGGCGCTGGTTGAGTATCTGCTGAATACGCCGTGGGCAGCCAGGATCAGAGAGCGATTCCCCAACACGGAAATCCCGCAAGTCTTCTGGCACAGCACCTTGCTGCGTTACAGCGCGCAATATCTGCCTGAATCGCTGCGTGTCTGGTTCCATGAAAACCGGCAGAAAGACTTTGGCTCGCTGAGTTTGCCGGTGAACCTTGTCATGACTAATTACAACTGGACGGAGACGTTCACACTAGCCTGATAAACAAAAAGCCCGCATTGCGCGGGCTATAAGATTCACAGTGAACGCTGTGCGGGAGATTATTTAATTTCCAGCACGTTCAGACGCTCAACCGGCACCGCCGCTTCATCTTCATCCGGCTGCCAGCCAACAGGCTGCAGCGGAATATCTTCACGGTCAAACGCCAGATCTCCACCGTCGACTACGGCATCGCCATGACGGATCCCTTTAAAATCGAACAGATTCATGTCATTGAGATGCGAAGGCACCACATTTTGCATTGCGCTGAACATGGTCTCAATGCGGCCAGGATATTTTTTATCCCAGTCTTTCAGCATGTCGCCGATAA
The DNA here is from genome assembly GCF_000745615.1 of Rahnella sp. WP5. Taxonomy (NCBI): domain Bacteria; kingdom Pseudomonadati; phylum Pseudomonadota; class Gammaproteobacteria; order Enterobacterales; family Yersiniaceae; genus Rahnella; species Rahnella sp. WP5. Next base: position 39,093 of record NZ_JQJR01000008.1, read on the forward strand.
CCTGACGTTGCAGGTTTGGCTGCGAGCCGCACAGGTTACAAGGGATAATCGGGTATTCGCGCGCAATCGCAAAACGTTCGATATCTTTCTCGCGGCAGTACGCCAGCGGACGGATCACGATGTGTTTACCGTCGTCGCTCATCAGTTTTGGTGGCATTCCTTTCAGCTTGCCGCCGTAGAACATGTTGAGGAACAAGGTTTGCAGAATGTCATCGCGGTGATGGCCGAGGGCAATCTTGGTACAACCCAGTTCCGTCGCGGTGCGGTACAAAATCCCGCGGCGCAGACGTGAACACAGGGAACAGGTCGTTTTGCCTTCCGGGATTTTATCTTTGACGATGGAATAGGTGTCTTCGGTGACAATCTTATATTCCACACCCAGCGCGTCTAAATACTCAGGCAGGATGTGTGCCGGAAACCCCGGTTGTTTCTGGTCAAGATTGACCGCCACCAGTGAAAAATTCACCGGCGCGCTTTGTTGCAGATTGCGCAAAATTTCGAGCATGGTGTAGCTGTCTTTTCCGCCGGAAAGACAAACCATAATGCGATCACCTTCTTCGATCATACCGAAGTCAGCAATTGCTTTCCCAACGTCACGGCGCAGGCGCTTTTGTAACTTGTTGAGGTTGTACTGATCTTTTTTATTAACTAATTGATTATCTGACATTTTTTGATGTTCGATTCGTCTGGTGGCGCAGCAGGGAAAACCTGCAACGCGAGTTTCTTGTTCAGCATACCGGTCGGGTCGCTTTCATGCTCCAACTGCCGATGATAAAAGGCGGGTTTGTTCCCGCAGTCAGCATCCGGCATGCGTTCGTGTGGCGCGTATGATACGGATTACGCCGTGAAATGTCAGCGCGTTTTATAGCAGCATTCCGGCATGCTCCGATTGGGGAAAGGGAGTTGCAGGTCTGGAAGAAGAGGCGACCCTTATTTCCGGTGTCATAACGACAAATAAACTTTCAGATGTTCATGAGTACTTTCGGTCATCTCCGGCCAAGAATCGGCAAATTTTTCAGGCAATAGTTTAGGTTATTTTACCTGTCCGCAGAGGGGGAAGCGGGGCTGTTTAAGGGATTTTGTGCCTTGAATGACACACCTGTGATGAACGTACGGGGGCAAATACAGATGTTTCTCAATGAACAAGCTGAAATGCTAACTATGCTTACTAAACGCATTGTTAAATCAGAATCACTTTCAGGAGAGAAGTATGAACAGGAAAAACCTTATTGCCGCGTCACTTGCCGCTGTATCCATTCTTTTTGTCGCAGGTTGCGCGTCTAATCAGGCGATTAAAACTACGGACGGGAAAACCATCGTCACAGACGGTAAACCTCAGGTAGATGACGATACCGGTCTGGTGTCTTATAAAAATGCCGAGACGGGTAAAACCGAGCAGATCAATCGCGACCAGGTTAAAAACATGAGTGAACTGGATAACTGATTTATCCGGAAATTCTGACAAAGGAGAGAATGATGAACAGGAATTTATTGCCTCAAAAAATGCTTTTACCTTTAGCCGCTATCCTGTGTGTCGCAGCGCTGTCTGGCTGTACCCGCACGAGTTATGCGATTCAGACCAATGATGCGCGAACCATCATCAGCGACGGTAAACCGAAAGAAGCAGATTCCGGTCTGCTGGAATATACCGACGCCAATGGTGTGAAACAGCAAATCAGCAAAACTGAAGTGAAACAGGTAACAGAACTTCCGAAGTAAATCCGGTGCGTAATCTTTTTTTGTCTGATATTAAAACCCGCTGCTAAAGCGGGTTTTTTATGAGCGGAATACAGCAAACCGTTGCCCAAAATCTCTGCATTGGTTCTCTCATTGCCCCTATCTTTGCGACGTCACCACATTGCGTTTTAATGCTTTTTTGGCCAGTGCGGCTTTCATGCCTTTTTCTGCGCTGCGGTGCAATATCCAGCCGAACAGCAGAACTGACAGGGCGCACAGCAGAAACAGGAGCCGTCCCCACAACGGATTCGGCACCAGCACCATCAGCAGCAACCCCGCGCCCATGTACATCGAAATACGGCCGATTTTATCGCGCTGCAGGCGGTCAAACTCATCTTGTTCATGGTCGGCATAGACGGGTGTCTCCATGTCAGAAAAGAACTGCTGACGCTGAGTTTCCCGCACCGTATCGGACTCGCGATAGAACAGGGTGGTCAGACAGAAGAACCCGCCGGTAAACACCATGTGCGCAAAGATATTCCACATGATCGCTACATCCAGCAGCTCACGTGCCGTCAGGGTGATCCCCAGCAGACGGGCGACATCCGGCGCGGTGAACAGGTTCGCCACCACATAAGACACGCATAATCCGAATAATACGGTGACCCATGCCGCCCAGTCCGGCGTTTTACGGATAAACACACCGAGGAACAGCGGCACCACAATCGGTGCCTGCATCAGCGTGCCGACTTTCATCATCAGGTCGAACAGGCTGACTGTCTGCATGGTGTGCATGTATTGCGCCACCAGAATGACCAGTACGCCATTCACCACGCAGGCAATCTGGCCGACGCGCAACTGATATTTGTCGCTGCGTTCACTGTTGCGGTTAATGACCGGCGTCCAGAAGCTGCGTACAAAAATCCCGGAATTACGGTTCAGTGCGCAATCCATAGAAGACATGGTGGCGGCGAACAGTCCGGCCATCAGCAGGCCGACGGTACCCACCGGCATGGCGCGTTCTGCAAAAATCAGATACACCGCATCGGTCGCGTTTTTGCCCAGTTCCGGATGCGCGGTTGCCGCGTCAGGATAAAGGATCGCCACCGCCCACGGCGGAATGAACCAGATAATCGTACCGACCAGCATCAGCACTAACGCGAACAATGCCGCCTTTTTGGCATTGAAACTGTCTTTGGCATTCAGGAAGCGGTAGGAATCCTGCAGATTGTTGATGCTCTGCACATTCTTGATAAAGAAGAACAGGAAACAGGCCACCAGCAGGGAAATATAATGCGGGCCAACGTCAGGGCCGGTAATGAAGCCGGAAGGAAACTCCGTCACCAGTTTCACCGGGCCGCCGACTTTAAATAACGCCACCACTGCGCAGGCAATGGAAATAATCGCCACCACCAGCGTCTGCACAAAATCACTGGCGACCACGCCCCACGCCCCACTCAGCAGCGAAATCACCAGCACCACGATGCCCGTCACCCACAGCGTCAGAGTGATGTCGTGCCGGAATACCGCGCTGGCAAACACCGCCAGGCTGTTCAGCCATACGCCGGCACTGAGAATGCTCAGCGGAATGATCATCCAGGTGAAAAACTGTTCGTTACCTTTGCCGAAGCGATGGTTGATTGCCTCGGTTGCGGTATCAACACGCAACTGGCGGAAGCGGGCGGCAAACCACCACCAGGCGATCAGATAGCCGAACACGTTACCGGCAAACACGCTGACGACATTGAAACCGTAGCGGTAAGCCTGACCGGCCGCACCGGTAAATGTCCAGGCGCTGAACTGGATCATAAAGGCGGTTGCGCCGACCATCCACCAGAGCATTCGCCCGCCGCCGCGGAAATAGTGGCTCGAGGAGCCGGACGCCATTTTTTTGAAGGCATAACTGATAGCAATCATTAAGACGAAGTAACCGATCATGACCAGAACGTTGATATCCATTGCCGTTACTCTCTTGTTTGTAGGGTGAGATGTTTTTTGGTTATGTATTGAGCAAGCGTAGAAGAGGGAATTGAAATTAAAAGTCGGACAAATAAGAAATGCTTAGTTTGTTATCAAATTGTGATTCTGGTCACTTGTTTGGCTTAATATCTGCCTTTAAGTCAATTCTGGCTGGCGAAAATGAAGGTTCGTTGCTTTATTAGTATGACTAAAGCGTGAAATCTCAACGGGGAAATGGCGCGGAGCCGGGAGAATACATGACGTTAATGCTGTGCAGTAATGGAAAAGGAGTGACGGCCAGCCTGGTGCTGTTGCTGACGCTGATGACGGGTTCTGCCGGTGCACTGGCTGCGGAACCGGCATTTTTGAATACGGCGCAAATGGCTGTTGTCCGCCAGCAACTGCATGATCACCATGCGGCACCGCAAACGGCGGAGGCGTATCAGCACTTGCTGGCCGCGGCGGATTCCGCGCTGAACAAGCCTGAGCTGAGCGTGACCGACAAAGGCATGACGCCGCCGGGAGGCTCGAAGCATGATTATCTCAGCCTGAGTGCGTACTGGTGGCCGGACGACAGCACACCCGACGGGCTGCCGTGGGTGCGCAAGGACGGTCATGTAAATCCCGCCAGTAAAAACGACCAGAGTGATGGTGTGCGGCTGGCCGATTTTACCGCACGGGTGCAGAACCTGACGCTGGCGTGGTATTTCTCCGGCGAACAGAAATACGCCGATAAAGCCGCCAGCCTGCTACGCACCTGGTTTATCAACCCGGAAACGCGCATGAACCCGAATCTGAATTATGCGCAGGGTGTGCCGGGCATTTCGCCGGGACGTAACGCCGGTGTGCTGGATGGCCGCTATTTCTCCACCCGAATTGTCGATTCGTTAGTGCTGTTGCGCGGAAATCCGGCCTGGACAGATAACGACGAACAGCAAATGCGGGCGTGGATGCAGGATTATCTGCAGTGGTTGCAGGGCAGTAAAATCGCGAAAAAAGAAGGGCGTACAGAGAACAATCACGGTAACTGGTATGTGACACAAGTCTCCGGTATTGCCTGGTATCTGGGCGATAAAGCGCTGACTGGCGGCATGGCAAAACTGATGAAAAGCAAGCTGGATGTGCAACTCAAACCCGATGGCACGCAGCCCGCCGAGCTGGCGCGCACGCGTTCGTTTCATTACAGCTATTTCAATTTGCAGGCGATCAGCATGATGGCGGTGCTGGCGCAGAAAAACGGCATTGACCTCTGGCATTACAAAACGTCACAAGGCGGCAGCGTGCTGACCTCGCTGGATTTCATGGCGCGCTTTACCGATCCGTCAGTGCCCTGGCCATACAAGTCACTCGATCAGATCCGTGTGCGTCCGGTGCCGTTGCTGTCCTGGGCGGATAACGCGACGGGTGAAAACCGTTACGAACAATACATCCGCAGCGCGAAATTCACCTTGCCGCCAGCGGTGAAACCGGCTTCCGGCGGATACTACGAAGACGTGACCCGTGGCGCGGTGATGGAGGCTGAACGCGAAACCTGGCTGCTGTCATTGCCATCGTTTGCGGCAGGATATGTCGCGCCACAGCCTCAGGAGATGCATAAATGAATCACTGGCAGCCGTTGCAGATAAGCGCGGGCGAAGCGGATGAACTGCGCGGACAGATTAATGCAGATTCTCCTTTGGGTGCGGCGCTGCGTGCGCAAATCGCCACGCTGGAAAACATGCTCGTGCAGCCGCCGACGATTCCCGGCCACGGCGAGGCAGGTGGCCCTGAGCATGCCCAGCACAAGCAAAACTATCTGGGAATCAATCTGGCGGGGCGTTTAGCGCTGATCACCGGTGAGCCACGTTATGGCGATTACGCGCTGGCGCTGCTGACCGGTTACGCCGACATTTATCCCTCGCTGGGCAGCGCGACCAGCAAAGACAGCAATGCGCCCGGTCGTTTGTTCCATCAGACCCTGAATGAAAATATGTTCTGGCTGTACGCCGTCGAAGGCTACCACTGTGTGATGTCATCGCTTAGCGCGGCTAAGCGGGAACATATCGAAACTAACCTGTTTCAGGTGATGGCAGATGATGCGCTGAACCGGCATACCCGTGATTTCGATATCGTGCATAACCACGGTATCTGGTCGGTGGCCGCAGCGGCGATCAGCGGTTATGTGCTGGGCGATGCATCGCTGGTAGAAAAAGCCTTATATGGCCTGAAAGGCGACAGTGAAAGTGGCGGATTCTTTGCCCAGCTCAGCCAGCTTTTTTCGCCGGACGGTTATTATATCGAAGGGCCGTATTACCACCGCTTTGCGTTGCGCCCGTTGTTACTGCTGGCGGAGGCCATTGAACGGCGTCAGCCGGATTTACAGATTTATCAGTTCCGTGAGCAGATTATCCGTAAAACCTGTGAAGCCCTGATGCAGACCGCATTCCCCGACGGCGTCTGGCCTGCGCTGAATGATTCCTCTAAAACCATCAATATCCGTGATGACGGCGCGGTGATCGCCGCCAGCGTCTGCTATTCCCGCTATGGCCACAATCCGCAGTGGATCGCTGTCGCACAACAACAGCAAACGGTGTGGGTGAGTGCGGCCGCGCTGAAACTCTCTGCTGCCCTGAAAAAAGCCCCGGCAACGCCCGTGGACTGGGGCAGCGCAGAACTGCGCGATGGCCCGCAAGGCACGCAGGGCGGCATCGGGATTTTACGCAGTGACGCAGAAAATCAGGACATGGCGCTGATGTGGTACGGCCAGCACGGCAGCATTCCCCGCCTGCATTCGGCGCTCAATCACGGCCACTTTGACGGCCTGCATCTTAGCCTGTTCAGCGGCGGACGCGAGTTCCTGCGCGATTACGGCTTTGGCCGCTGGGTCAACGTCGAGCCTAAATTCGGTGGCCGCTACATTCCTGAAAACAATAGTTACTGCAAGCAGACCGTCGCGCACAACACCGTGGTGGTTGACGGGCAAAGCCAGAATGGTGGCAACAGTCTTGAGGCCGAAAAACGCTGGGGCGAACCGCATTTCTTCGTCACGGACAATCCGGCATATCAGGGGATGAGTGCGCGGCTTAATGACTATTATCCGGGGGTGAACCAGCAACGGACGGTGCTGATGCTGAGCCTGCCGGAACTGTCTTCGCCGCTGATCGTTGATGTGTTCCGGCTTACCAGCCATGAGCCGCACCAGTACGATTATTGCCTGCATCATCTCGGTCAGTTTGTCCGCACTGATGCCGTCCTTGATGCTGCCAGCCAACTGACGCCACTCGGCGAAGGTCACGGCTATCAGCATTTATGGGATTGCGCGAGGGCTGATATTGCGGCGGGAGATTCGGCCTTATTCAGCTGGCTTGACGGCGACAGTTACCGCACCCTGGTCAGCGCATTTCCCGACGGTGGCGAATTGATTGTCGCCCGCACCGGGGCCAGCGATCCGAATTTTAACCTGCGTAATGAACCCGCTTTACTGCTGCGAATCCAGGGGACAAACGCCATTTTCGCCAGCGTGTTTGAAACCCACGGCTATTTTGATGAAGCCAGCGAAATGTCCCTCGACGCGCGTGGCAAGGCAGAACGCGTCAGTGTGGTCAGTCATGACGACGTGCAAACCGAACTGAATATTTACTTTGTCGCCAACCGGACACTGAACGTCCGCATCAGCAACCGCGCCGCACCGGCTGCGGAAGATGCGTTCAGCGTGGCGTGGCAATCCGTTTCACCTCTGAACATCCCTGAATCATAAAGGAGTCACTATGTTTAACGATTTGAAAGGTCAGCGTGTTTTGATCACCGGTTCAACCAAAGGTATCGGGCTGGCGGCGGCGGAGGCATTTGCCGCAGCGGGCGCAAAAGTCGGGATTAACGGCCATCGTCATGATGCCAGCCTGGACAAACTGGCGGCTGATATCGCTAAGAACGGCGGCGAAGTGGCGTATTTTGGTGCGGATGTGACGAAGTCGGCCGAGTGCGAAGCGCTGGTGGCGAGTTTTGTAGAACGCTTTGGTGGCATTGATGTACTGATTAATAACGCAGGCGGCCTGGGCGGACGTCAGGGGCTGGAAAGCATTGACGATGATTTTTATGACCATGTGATGGATCTCAATGCCCGCTCGGCGCTGATGGTAACGAAATTTGCTATTCCGCATCTGCGTCACGCGGCGAAACAAAGCGGAAAAACCGCATCGGTGATCAGTACCGGTTCGATTGCCGGACGCGAAGGCGGCGGGCCGGGAGCCAGTCTCTACGCCGCCTCAAAAGCCTGGCTGCACAATGTGCACCGCAACTGGGTGAAAGAATTCACCCGGGACAATATCCGCTTTAACGTGATCGCGCCGGGCACCATCGACACCGTTTTTCACGCGGATAAAAGCGCAGAAGTGCGCGAAAAAATCGCCGGTTCCATCGCCATGGGCCGTTTCGGCACCGCTGAAGAACTGGCGCCGTCGTACCTGTTTTTCGCCTCGCACGCCTGCAGTGGTTACATTACCGGCCAGATTCTGGATGTGAATGGCGGCCAGATGGCGCCGTAGCGCACAGTTCGGGTGTTTCAGTGTGGCGGGGGCATGCAGCGCGCCGCCACCTGAACTATGATGTCGGCAATCTGCACAGGAAAAAGGGAAGAGCATGACGATGCAGTTTGAAACCGCCGCAGGCATGACCCGTGGCCTGAATACCCATATCGCCCGCGACATCGCCCGCAAAATTCTTTCGGGCGAACTGGCGTCAGGCGCGATACTGCCGAGTGAAATCGAGCTGGGCGAACAGTTTGGCGTCAGCCGTACTGCGTTGCGTGAAGCGCTGAAACTGCTGACCTCCAAGGGATTACTGGAGTCGCGGCCAAAAATCGGCACCCGCGTGAAAGAGCGTCCGCAATGGAACATGCTGGATCCGCAGTTGCTGGAATGGATGCAGGGCATGGAAGCGACGGAAGATATTTACCACCAGTTTCTGGAATTTCGCAAAGCGATTGAACCGCACGCCACCGCGCTGGCGGCGGTGAACGCCAGTAAAGAGCAACGCATTGAACTCTCAAGAATTTATCGCCAGATGTGTCACGTAGCCGAAAACTTCGATGCACAACATTGGGTCGATATCGATACGCAGTTCCACCGGATGATTTTCATTTCCTCCGGAAACTGTTTTTACGTGCCGTTCGGCAACGTGCTGACCACCATTTTCAAATGGTTCTTTGAGTATTCCTCAAAAGAAGGGGGCATGTGCCTCAGTGAACATAAACGTATTTACGAAGCGATTATGGCCGGTGACGAAGGTGCGGCATTTTCTGCCTCGCTGAGTCTGATGAAAGGGCATAAGCACCGGTTGCATCAGACATAACGTTCAGCAAAACCGTTTCATGCCGTTCCTCCCGATGCGCAGATCTCTCTGCGCATTTTTTATGTCTGATGATCCTCAAATGAGCTCACTGATACAAAAATGAAACAAACGTCACGGGCGGTTACGCCCCAGTGCCAGTGGGTTATATAGACTTGTCATAATTATTACGGTCTAATCATTTTATCAGGACATAATATTTTATGGCGCAGAGTGATTAACGATATTTATTTTAGTTATTAACCCGGTGAATATATGAAAATACTCAAGGTCAGTGATTTCTTTCTCTCGGAACATCATGCTTTCAGTTTATTCGATATGAATCGCCAGTCGATGGAAGATGTACACGGGCATGAGTTTGATGAGCTGGTTATTGTCCGCAACGGCAGCGGGTTTCATATAATCAACGACCAGGCAGAATTTATTCATAAAGGCGATTTTTTCATCGTCAGCGCTCATGATGTCCATTGTTATGAATCTACCAATAAGCTGTCAATTACTAATATTTTGCTCCATAAAGAGCGCCCGTTTTATTTTCTCAATAACATTGGGCAACTGACGGCGGGGATCAAAGATTATACTGCCTCGATAAAAAAACGGCGTGCAGGATTAACGGACGGGGAACTGACGAAAGTTATTGAGCTGACCGATAAAATCACCCGGCAATGTGATGCCCGTTACGACAACGCCTACTTTGCCACAGCAGAGTCTTATTTATTTTCGATGATGGTCATCCTGTACCAGTGTGCAACCCGCAAGGAATGCCGGGCCAGCCCGACAGATTCCGGCAAGCGACATCTGCTGAATTATTTACGCGAGAATTACACATGCAGCATCAACTGGGATTATTTGTGTGAAGAAAGTGGTGTGGCAAAAAGAACGATGTTCAGATTTATAAAAGAGATGACAGGATTTACACCTGAAAAATTTCAGCAGCGTTACCGTCTGTTAAAAACACAGGAATTATTGCGTACCTCCGATTTAACTGTCGGGAAAATAGCCACCGTGTGCGGTTTTTCCACCCCATCACGTCTGACGGAAGCCTATAAAAAAGAGTTTCACAGAACACCCTCACAGGAGCGAATGAGAGTCAGTAACAGTGTGATTAAAACGCGCTATTAAAAACAAAATTCAATAATAAGAATTAATAATATAAAACCATAACAGCACTAATAATTCAGGATAACTCACGGACTTTTTTATTCACCATTACCTCTGAAGGACATTATTATGTCAACCACTAAACAACCTAATCCCTGGTACGTCGGGGTGGTTTCCGGCATGGCGTCATATATTGATTCAGCCGCGATTGTTTCAAACGGAACGGCCCTGGTTATTTATCAGAAAACGATAGGGACAACATCAGCTCAGATAGGCATACTTTCCGGCATATTAACCCTGAGCATTGCACTGGGTGCATTTCTGGGCGGCAGACTGGGGGATTGTTATGGCCGACGCAAAGTGTTTATTGTCACCATGGCAATGATCATTATCGGTACGCTGCTGCTGGCATTCGGCAATACCTTTCCGGTGCTGCTGACTGGCACATTGTTGGTCGGGTTAGCTACCGGTGCAGATTTACCGGTATCACTGGCGACCATTGCTGAAGCGGCGACGGATAAAAATCGCGGGAAAATTATCGGGTTGTCGAATCTGCTGTGGTTTTTGGGGATTGGCACCACGATGGCAATTTCTGCCATGGTGGGCGACTGGGGAAGGCCCGGTGCGCAGATTATGTATCTGCATGTCTGCGTGGTGGCCGTCGTTCTGCTGGCGTTGCGCTGTACGATCCCGGAGTCGCCTTTATGGCTGATTGCCCGAAACGAAAGGCGTGCAGGCATTGTCACGGTGCGTGCGCAGAAAGCGTCGTTTAAAGATCTTATCCACGGGAAATATCTGTGGCCGTTTATTGCGCTGTGCCTGTTCTATACTTTTACCAATCTTGCAGCGAATACCGGCGGTCAGTTTGGGACTTATATTGCAGTTAACGTAGTGGGTATTTCCGTCGGGCAACACTCGCTGTGGAACCTGCTGACCATGCCGGTCGGGGTATTTGCCGGGATCATGTTTATGCGCTTTGTCGATACACCGAAACGTATCCCCGCGTTTATTATGGGGGCATTTTGTTTTGCGGGAGGATTCTTCCTGCCGGTAGTATTTAACTTTTCACCCGTATCCTGGTTCTGTTGTTTATTCTTTACCGCGATAGGCAGCGGTCTGGCCTTCGAAGGGATAATGAAAGTCTGGTCGCAGGAATCCTTCCCGACCATGCTCCGGTCTACAGCACAAGGTATTATCGTCGCTATTTCCCGGTTGTTATGCGGTGTGCTGGCATTCATTACGCCACTGCTGCTTGATGCCGGTCCGCTGGTATTGTATTTCATCTTATCCTCTACGGTGGCTTCCGGTTTATTGATCGGCTGGATCTGTTTCCACGGCAAGCAAAGGAATGAATTTAACAGCGAAGCCGGTACGGTTATTAAAGAACCGGCAACACAATATCCGGCATCCGCTATAAAGCAAATCTAGTTGTTTATTTTACCGCTCAGGCAACATTACACGAGGAGTAAGGCATTATGCTCGCAGTGATCAGACTTACAGTAAATCAGGAATCTGCATTGCACGGTGTGCAGGAACTGCCTGTATTAGGCTGGGAAATTGAAAGCCATAACAGAAATGTCCGGCAAACTGCTTACCGGATCCAGATCAGCCAGGATCAGAATTTTGATAATATCCTGCTTCGCGGTGAATGGCAGGAAAGCGAACGTTCAAATAATGTTTCCCTGACGGAATTAATGCTCACATCCTCGCAGCATTATTTTATCCGCGTACAGGTACGTGATAATTATGACGAAACCAGTGCCTGGAGTTCACCTGCGGAGATGATTTCCGGCGTGCTGTATAGCCATGAATGGCTGGCTGATTTTATTACCGCCGAAACGTCGGCAGATAAAGACAATTCCGGTGCAACATTATTGCGAAAACCTTTTGTTCTGAACCGTGCGGAAGATATTCAGTCTGCCTTTATTCATGTCAGTGCACTCGGACTTTATGAATTACATCTCAACGGTCATAAAGTCGGAGAAGATGCCCTGACGCCCGGCTGGACGAGTTATCACCATCATTTACTTTATCAGACTTATGATGTGACGGGACATCTGGAAAAAGGCGAAAACGTTATTGGCGCTATTGTCGGTGCGGGCTGGTACAAAGGTGATATGGGCTTCAGCCGTCATCGCAATTATTATGGTGAACGGAGCGCGCTTATTTCCCAACTGGTCATTAATTATAACGATGGCTCGCATGAAATTGTGGTCAGCGATGAAAGCTGGAAAGGGCAGGATTCCGCCATTCTGTTTTCAGAAATCTATGACGGCGAAACTTACGATGCGCGCAGGGAAATCCCCGGCTGGTGCGTGAAAGGTTTCGCAGAGAAGGGATGGCGTCCGGTCAGTCTGGCGATGCATGAAAAATCCACACTGGTGGCGCAGGGAAGCAACAGGGTCAGGAAAATGGGAGAAATTAAGCCTGTTGCGCTGCTCACCACGCCGCAGGGCGACACAGTCATTGATTTTGGCCAGAATCTCAGTGGCTGGGTAGAGTTTACGGTCAGCGGCAAAGCGGGCGATAAAGTCGTGTTACGCCACTTTGAAGTGCTGGACGCAGAGGGCAATGTGTATCTCGATAATCTGCGTTCTGCCCGACAGCGCACTGAATATGTGCTCAAAGGTAAGGGCGAAGAAACCTGGCATCCGCACTTCACCTGGCAAGGTTTCCGCTTTGTGAAAGTTGAGGAATATCCTGCACAGTTGGATCTGAATAACTTCACCGCCATTGTTTTGCATTCCGATATGGAGCAGACCGGGTCTTTCGCCTGTTCAAACCCGGATCTGAATCAGTTACATCACAATATTCTGTGGGGGCTGAAAGGTAACTTTGTCGACGTGCCGACGGACTGCCCGCAACGTGACGAGCGGCTTGGCTGGACGGGGGATGCGCAGATTTTTTGCCGTACGGCGAGTTATCTGATGCAAACCCGCAATTTCTTCGCCAAATGGCTGACCGATCTTCGTTATGACCAGACGGCTGAAGGCGGTGTGCCGCACGTTATCCCGGATATCCTGACCGGTTACTGTGGCCAGGACCGCCTGTTGTCTGAAGGCGGAACCCATTCTGCCTCGGCCTGGGCGGATGCCGCGGTGATCAACCCGTGGACAATGTACCTGATGTATGGCGATACCAACGTGCTGGAAAACCAGTATGCCAGCATGAAAGGCTGGATTGATTTCATGACCGCGCATGCGGAAAATCACATCTGGCATTACAAATTACAGTTTGGTGACTGGGTGGCGCTGGATGCCAAAGAGGGCAGTTATTTCGGTGCTACCCCAAACGACCTGACCTGCACGGCGTATTACGCTTATTCCACACAATTGTTCGCCAAAGCCGCCAAAGCGCTGAATCGTACTGAAGACTATCAACATTACACTGCCTTGCATCAGGCGATTGTCCGTCGTTTTCAGGAGGAGTTCTTTACGCCATCGGGTCGTCTGGCGGCCAGAACGCAAACCGCGCATATTCTGGCACTGTACTTCAATCTGGTCCCCGACGAATTCCCCCAGCGCACCACCGATACGCTGGTTGAATTGCTCAACGAGCACGACGGGCATCTGGTGACCGGCTTCGTCGGCACGCCGTATTTCTGTCACGCACTCAGCCAGAATGGTCGCACTAAAGAAGCCTGGAATTTACTGCTGAAAGAGGATTTCCCTTCGTGGCTGTATCAGGTGAAAGCCGGTGCCACCACTGTCTGGGAACACTGGGACGGCATCAAACCGGACGGCAGCATGTGGAGCGCGGACATGAATTCCTTCAATCACTACGCTTATGGCGCGGTGGGGGAATGGCTCTACCGCGTGGCGGCAGGGATTGAAGCTGATGAGGAACAGCCCGGATTCAAACACGTCATCATCAAACCGCAGACCGGCGGCGGCCTGAGCTGGCTGGATACCCGCTATCAGTCAATCTATGGTGCGATTGGCGTACGCTGGGAAGTGAGTGATCAGCAGGTGATTCTTAAGCTCAGTATTCCGGCCAATACCACCGCCACACTTGTCCTGACGGACGGTCAAAGCTTGCAGGAAACGGATGGGATTGATTTTGTGCGCTGTGCTGACGGGTATACCGCAGAGGTGGGATCGGGGGAATATCGGGTGGAATACCGGTTAGTTTAGTGAGGTCGCTTGTTTGCTCCTCCCCCTGCGAAGGGGGAGGTCGGGAGGGGGTTTAGCAGACAAAACGGCCGTCAAAGCACAGGTTAACTTTTTGATTTGTCTGTGATACCCCACCCCAACCCTCCCCTTCGCAGGGGAGGGAGCCGACCGCATTTTTTCTCAACGCACAGTTTAAAAACTCAAGACTCTGATTCGGTCTTCTTCCCCGCCAGCATGGCCAAAAAGTCATATTTGGCCTGCAATTCTTTCTCTGCCGCCGCATACAACATCTCTGCTACTTCCGGCTGTTGGGAGTTCAGCCTTCTGAACCGTTGTTCATTATTGAGCGTATCGGTCAGCCCGCTGGAAGGCGGTCTTGAATCCAGGGCCAGTGCCGGTTTGCCTTCTTCGACACGACGCGGATCGAAGCGGTACAGTGGCCAGAAACCGGTGGTAGTCAGTTGTTTCATCTGGTCGTGACTGAGCGCCAGATCATAGCCGTGTTCCTCGCACGGGCTGTACGCGATAATCAGTGACGGCCCCGGATAAGCTTCGGCTTCCTGAATGGCTTTGACGGTCTGGTTAAGCTGCGCGCCGAGTGAAATCTGCGCCACATACACATGACCGTACATCATCATGCTGACGCCCAGGTCTTTGCGTGATTTGCGTTTTCCCTGTTCTGCGAATTTCGTGACTGCACCGAGCGGAGTCGCTTTCGACTGCTGTCCGCCGGTGTTGGAATAACACTGGGTATCGAGCACCAGCACGTTGACGTTTTCGGTCAGGCTTAAGACGTGATCCAGGCCGCCGAAACCAATGTCATACGCCCAGCCGTCACCGCCAATCAGCCAGATGGATTTATCCACCAGATAATCGGCGTCGGTGGCCAGCTGACGCGCCTCCGGCGTATCAATGTCTGCCAGAATGTTACGCAGCGCCGTGACATGCCCGCGTTTCACTTCCGGCGTGGACGTTTCATCGCGCAGGCCACCGAGGACGTCCGCCGGAATATGTTCCGCCAGCGATGCAACCAGACGCAGCACGCGGCGGCGGTGCTGATCCACCGTCAGACGAAAGCCCAGCCCGAACTCGGCGTTATCTTCAAACAGTGAATTTGCCCATGCCGGACCGCGACCTTCGGCGTTAGTGGTGTACGGCGTTGAAGGCAGATTACCGCCATAAATAGACGAACAGCCGGTGGCATTGGCGATCAGCAAACGGTCGCCATAAAGCTGGGTCAGCAATTTGATGTAAGGCGTTTCGCCACACCCGGAGCAGGCACCGGAATACTCAAACAGCGGGGTGATCAGCTGAGACGTGCGGATATCAATGCGCTCCAGCGTGGTTTTATCAATCTCCGGCAATTTGAGGAAGAAATCGTAATTGGCGCGTTCTTCTTCCAGATGTTCGATGCGATCCGCCATATTAATGGCCTTGATGGACGGATCCTGACGGTCTTTCGCCGGACACACTTCAACGCACAGATTACAGCCGGTGCAGTCTTCCGGTGCGACCTGCAAAACGTACTTCTGACCGCGCATGTCGCGGGATTTCACATCCAGCGATTGCAGGGCAGACGGCGCATCTGCCATAAATTCCGGCTGAACCACTTTGGCGCGGATCGCCGAGTGCGGACAGGCGGCGACGCAATGATTGCACTGGGTACACAAATCCGGTTTCCAGATCGGCACTTCTTCGGCAATGTTGCGTTTTTCCCATTGCGTGGTGCCGGTCGGCCAGGTGCCGTCCGGCGGGAACGCGGAAACTGGCAGGGCATCGCCAAGACCGGCCAGCATGGTAGCGGTGACAGTTTTGACGAAATCCGGTGCCGCGTCGGAAACAATCGGCGGGCGTTTGCGCGGATTTTCAGGGATCGCCTGCAGCGGCACGGAGACCAGTTCTTCCAGCGTAGCGGCCAGCGCCATCCAGTTGCGGGTGACGATCTCTTCGCCTTTGCTGCGGTAACTGCGGGCAATCGCGCCCTGCAACTCTGTCAGCGCCTGTTCGCCCGGCAGGATCTGCGTCAGGTGGAAGAACGCCATCTGCATGACGGTGTTAATGCGCGCGCCGAGTTTGCATTCGCGGGCAATTTTGGCAGCGTTAATCACATAGAAACGGGCTTCGCGCTGGATAAGTGTCGCCTGCACTTCCAGCGGTAAACGCGCCCAGACTTCATCAGCGCTGAACGGCGCATTGAGCAGGAAAATCCCGCCCGGACGCAGGCGTTCTGCCATCTGATACAGGTCGATAAACTGCCACTGATGACAGGCAACGAAATGCGCCTGACTCACCAGATAAGCAGATTTGATCGGTTTTTCACTGACGCGCAGATGCGACACCGTCAGGCCACCGGCCTTTTTGGAGTCGTAGACAAAATAACCCTGCGCATACATCGGCGTGCTGTTGCCGATAATTTTGATATTGTTTTTGGTGGCCGATACCGAACCGTCGCTGCCCAGGCCATAGAACAGGGCCTCGAGCGACGCGTGCTGCGGCAACGCTTCTTCCACCACCGGCAGGGAAAGGCCGGTGACGTCGTCATAAATGCCGACGGTAAAGCGCGGACGCGGCTGGCTGAGCGACAGTTCGCGGAACACCGACAGCACGCAATCTGGCCCGAATTCTTTCGAGGATAATCCGTAACGGCCGCCGCTCACTTTTGGCAGTGAATCGCGTTCGCCACGGGAATAGGCTTCTGCCAGCGCGGTCATCACGTCGAGGTATAACGGTTCAGCCAGCGCGCCCGGCTCTTTGGTGCGATCCATCACCGCGATGCTTTTCACACTTTGTGGCAGCACGGACAGCAAATGTCCGGCGCTGAACGGACGGTACAGCCGCACCTTCAGCACGCCGACTTTTTCGCCACGGGCATTCAGGGTTTCAATCACTTCTTCGGCGGTGCCGATGCCGGAACCCATCAGCACAATCACCCGTTCGGCTTGCGGATCGCCAACATATTCGAACGGCTTATATTCACGGCCAGTCAGGACGGCAAAAGCATTCATCGCATCAATGACGTGCTGGCAGGTGGCGTTGTAATACGGATTGGTGGCTTCGCGGGACTGGAAATAAGTGTCCGGGTTGGCGGAGGTGCCGCGGATCACCGGATGGTCCGGCGACAGAGCACGGGCGCGATGCGCATCAATCTGCGCCTGCGGCAACATCTGCTGGAGCGTGTCATCACTGAGCGGGGCAATTTTGTTGATTTCGTGCGAGGTCCGGAAACCGTCGAAGAAATGAATAAACGGCACGCGACTGTTGAGACTGGCAACCTGAGAAATCAGCGCGAAATCCTGCGCTTCCTGCACGCTGGCGGCAGAGAGCAGGGCGCAACCGGTCTGGCGTACGGCCATCACATCCGAATGATCGCCAAAAATGGACAGCGCGTGGGTGGCTACGGTGCGCGCAGCAACATGCAGCACGAACGGCGTCAGTTCACCGGCCAGCTTGTACAGCGTCGGGATCATCAGCAACAGACCCTGAGACGAGGTGAACGAGGTCGACAGTGCGCCGGTCTGCAACGCGCCATGCACGGTGGAAATCGCACCGGCTTCCGACTGCATTTCCATTACCGTCGGGACATCGCCCCACAAATTTTTCTTCCCTTCGCCTGACCAGGCACCGGCAATTTCGGCCATGGTTGAACTGGGGGTGATCGGGTAGATAGCAATCACTTCGTTGGTACGATAAGCCACGGAAGCGACTGCATTATTACCATCAGTGGTGATCATGGAATACCTTTTTTGCTTTGCTCACAATGGCAGCCAGCGGAAAAGTCGGTTGCTGGCGGGAATGTTAAAAGCTTAGCAGAGGGCGGATTAATCGATTTATCCTGATTGTGTGCAGGGCTATTTCGGCTGATATTTTAAGCGGTTACTGAATAACCCAAGGCACTGGGATTATTATTAGCTGCCGTGCAGAAGCCGGTTCGGGACAGCGGCTAAATAGGGGCGTGAAGGGCGCGCGTGATGATTAATGAATATCTTTCGACAAATTCAGTCAGCATATAAGCGCCTTATCATTATATTTTCCCGCGAATGCAGCGGGAAAAGCGGTTAATTACTGTTGGTTTTATGCGTTAAAGAAATAACCGGCCGAAATAAAATGTGTCTGAGTGTTTAAATTTGAGATTATTTTAGGAAAAAGTTGATGTTATTTTGCCGAAAGGCTCGACGCAGGCGAAAAACGTCGGATATGATGGCGATTCGCAAAAAAATCCCCGTCATATTCAGGAGCAGGACAGATGATCACTGCGTTTCGCGTGTTACTGGCCGCCGGTGTGCTGGTGTTAGCCGCATGCAGCAGCCACGACGATTCGGCTGACGTTCCACAAAAAGGCAACAGCGTTAATATCGGGCAACGTACCGTTAATATGGATAGCCCGGCGTATGCAGCCTGTTCTATGGCGGGCGGGCAATTACGGATGGCACCGCAACTTGATGGCAGCCGCGTCGGTATGTGTTCGATGGCTAATGGTCGTCAGTGCTCGGAAAGTGCTTTGATGCAGGGTGTGTGTAAAGCCTGATAAGCGCCAGACAGTCGTCTGGCGTTTTTGCCGTTAACGTGGCAATAAATTTACATCCGGTCTTTCAGACGATAAATCAACTGGTGTTTACCCTGTGTCAGGGTCAGTTTGTTTTCCTGCAAGGTCAGCGCCGCGCCATTATTAAGCACATCGCTGATCACGTGATCCCACTTATTCAGGTTTTCATCCGGGCACATCATCATGGTGGATGCCAGTCCTTTCACGGTCAGCACGTTGTTTTGCAACTGGCCCTGACCCATGAAGTTATTACACATTTTTCCCGAAACGTGCATGTTTGAGCCGAACTCAATGTCCGGAATGCGCCCTTGCGCGGCAGGCACCGTCTGACCATCGACGCTCAGCAACTCAAAACGGTGATGCTGCAAATCGGTCTGTTTAACGGCGGTATTCTGATTCATGCTGCACGCTCCCAGGGTCATCGCGGCGGCCAGAGCAAACAGTGACTTCTTCATCTTCTCTCCTGAGAAATATTCCTTTGGCACTCGCCATGTCGATATATTCAACTGACTTATGCAATATTTGTTGGCGTATTATAGCGTGAATGAATGGGGCTTAAAACCTTGTCCGTCTTTATCCCGTCATCTCCCGATCATAAAAGCGTCATTTTAGCCCGATAGGTTATGCCCATCACCGGTCAGAGAGACATACAGCGGCATGAGCTACCTATCACTGCATCACATCCGGAAATCCTGGGGGACGAAAGTGGCCCTCAATGACATCAGTTTTGATGTGGAAGAGGGTGATTTCATTGCCTTGCTCGGACCTTCCGGCTGCGGAAAATCGACGTTATTACGCACCATCGCCGGGCTGGAAACGGCGGAAAGCGGTACGTTGTATTTTCAGCAATCCGATGTCACGTCGCTGGCACCCTCGCAGCGTAAACTGTCGATGGTGTTTCAGTCTTACGCGTTATTCCCGCACATGAATGTGCGCGAAAATCTGCTTTTCGGCCTGCGTGCGCGTGGCGAAGACAAGCGTCATTTTGCATCGCGACTGGCGGACGTCAGCAGGCTGATGGAACTGGAGCCGCTGCTCGACCGCTTACCCTCGCAGCTTTCCGGCGGTCAGCAACAGCGCGTGGCGCTGGGCCGGGCGGTGATTGCCAACAACAGGCTGTGCCTGATGGACGAACCGCTTTCCAATCTCGACGCCAAACTGCGCCAGAGTATGCGCCGCGAAATCCGTGCAATTCAGAAGAAGCTCGGCCTGACCTTATTGTATGTCACGCACGATCAGACCGAAGCGATGAGCATGGCGGACAAAATCATTTTGCTCAACGATGGCCGCATCGAGCAACACGACACCCCGGATAACCTTTATAACAACCCGACCAGCATTTTTGCCGCGCAATTTATCGGTGCGCCGCCAATGAATATTCTGCCGCTCGAACGCCGCGGGCAGCATCACTATCTCGCCGGTACGCCGCTGCCGGTGGTGGAAAACCTCAACGAAAACGCCCTGAGTCTCGGCCTGCGCGCCGAAGATATTCAGCTGATTTCGCCTGAACACGCCAGCCTGACCGCCCAGGTGGTCAGCCATGAATACATGGGGGCGGACACCCTGGTGGCCTGCGCGCTGGCCGGGTATCCCGAGCTAATGACCGTGAAAGTCGCGGGCATGAAACGCTTTGCTGATGGTCAGAGGGTCGGTCTGCAATGGACCACGGGCGCACAATATTTTTTCATTACAGCAGACGGAAAACGCTGCTTCCACGCTGAGCAATCCTGTTTACCGTCAGATCACAGAGTTGCCGTGTAGTTGTCATTTTTTGCCGTTATTCACTTTTATTGACTCATACAACGCCTATTGCCGAAGGGAAAACTATGTCACCTGTTCACCGTTTTTCACGTCTCGCTACCGCCGTTCTGCTCATCTCCTGCACCTCTGCTTTTGCGGCAGATCCGGTGAAATTACAAATGTATTACCCGATTGCTGTCGGCGGGAAAATCAGTCATACGGTGGATACGCTGGTGGAAGATTTCCAGAAAACACATCCTGATATCAGCATTCAGCCCGTTTATACCGGTGATTACGCCACCACCGTCACCAAAGCGCTGACGGCGTTTCGTGGCGGCAATGCCCCGCAAATTGCGGTGATCGGCGATATTGAAGCGTATTCCCTGATCGACGCGGGCGCGATTTTGCCGGTCAGCGATCTGGCGAATGACGCAGACGGTAAAAAATGGATCGACGGCTTCTATCCGGCCTTTATCCGCCACATTCAGGGCAAAGTCTGGAGCATTCCGTTTCAGCGTTCGACGGTGGTGTTGTACTGGAACAAACAGGCGTTTGAGAAGGCGGGTCTGAATGGCGACACGCCGCCTGCCAGCTGGCAGCAGGTGGTCGATTTCGGCAAAAAACTGGTGGTGCGTGACGGTTCTGAAGTGAAGCAGTGGGGCATTGAAATCCCGTCCACGCCGAACGGTTACTGGAATTTCCAGGGGATTGCGGCCACCAACGGCAGCCATCTGGATAATGGCAAAGGCACGGCAGTGACATTTGACACACCCGCCAATGTGGAAGCCCTGCAATGGCTGACCGATCTGTCGCAGAAAGAAGCGGTGTCACCGAAGGGCACCATCGCCTGGGGCACCACACCGCAGGACTTTATCGACGGCAAAACGGCGATGATGGTCACGACGACCGGCAACCTGACGACCGTGCGTGAGAACGCGAAATTCCCGTTTGGTGTGGCGATGCTGCCGGAGA
Source organism: Rahnella sp. WP5 (assembly GCF_000745615.1). Taxonomy (NCBI): domain Bacteria; kingdom Pseudomonadati; phylum Pseudomonadota; class Gammaproteobacteria; order Enterobacterales; family Yersiniaceae; genus Rahnella; species Rahnella sp. WP5. The sequence continues at coordinate 60,522 of NZ_JQJR01000008.1, forward strand.
AAACGCAGCGTGGCAGCCCGACCGGCGGCGGTAATCTTTACGTCTTCAAAAACACCACGCCGGAACAACAGAAAGCGGCACTGGAATTTATCCGCTGGGTTTCTGCCCCTGAACAGGCGGCGCGCTGGAGTATCGCCACCGGTTATGTCGCGACATCGCCTGCTGCGTGGGAAACCCCGGTCATGCAGGATTATGTGAAACAGGTTCCGCAGGCGCTGGTGGCCCGCGAACAACTGAAATATTCGCAGCCGGAACTCTCGACCTATAACAGCGTGCAAATTCAGGAACTGATGAACCACGCGATTGAAGCGGCGGTCACACAGGCAAAAACGCCGGCAGACGCGCTGAGTTCGGCGCAGAAACAGGCTGACCGCCTGCTGAAACCGTATCAGTAAGCGCGAAAGGAACAGCATGAGCACATTTCACGCAGTTCTTCCGGCCACCCGCACACGCGGGTTGTCATTACAACTTTACGGCTATCTGTTGCTGCTGCCCGCGCTGGGCTTTCTGCTGCTGTTTACCCACTATCCGGCGCTGGCAACGGTGTGGGAAAGTCTGTTCAGCGCTGCCCGCAGCGGGCATCCGCCGCAGTTTGTCGGGCTGGATAACTACCGTGCGCTGCTGGACGACGACGTGTTTATGTTGTCGTTACGCAACAATCTGCTCTACGCCCTTATCACCATCCCGCTGTCGGTTGCCCTTGCGCTGCTGATGGCGCTGGCGGTCAACCGCCGTCTGCGCGGCAATGCGCTGACCCGCGCCGCTTTCTTTATTCCTTCGCTGCTGCCGATGGTGGCGATTGCCAATCTGTGGCTATTTTTCTATACGCCGCAACTCGGTTTGCTCAACAAAATGCTGGCGCTCTTTTCGCTACCTGCGGTCAACTGGCTGGGTGAACCGGGCACGGCACTCTACAGCCTGATGGCAGTTTCAGTCTGGCGCGAGGCCGGGTTCTTCATGATTTTCTACCTTGCCGCATTACAGCAAATCGACCCGCGGCTGGCCGAAGCGGCAGAAATCGAAGGGGCATCACGGCGCTATTTCTTCCGCCGGGTACAGTGGCCGCTGCTGATGCCAACCACATTATTCGTGCTGATCAACGCCTCGATGAATGCATTCAGGATTGTCGATCAGGTGATTGCGATGACCAACGGCGGGCCGAATAACAGCACCAGTCTGCTGCTGTTTTACATCTACCGCACGGCGTTCAGTTACTGGGATTTACCGGCTGCGTCGGCAATGACCGTCGTGTTACTGGTGATCCTCGCCGTCATCGCGCTGATTAAATTCAACCTGCTGGATAAAAGGGCGCATTATCAGTGAAATCGTTTTCTTTCAGCCGCCTGATCCTGAATCTCGCCATCTGGCTGGCGGCGTTACTGTGGTTTTTACCGGTGCTGGTCGCGGTCTGGGTGGCGATTCATCCGGCGTCAGTGCAGGGCAGTTTTTCGCTGTTTGCGCCGCTGACTTTTCAAAATTTCATCAACGCCTGGCAGGCGGCACCTTTCGCGCGCTACTTCATGAACACTACTTTGCTGGTGATGATGATTGTGGTGTGCCAGCTGATTCTGGCGACGCTGGCGGCTTACGCGCTGGTGCGGTTTAAACTGAAAGGTGCCGGATTTATCTTCGCACTGATTTTGCTGCAACTGATGATAAGCCCCGATGTGCTGATCCTGAACAACTACAAAACCATTGGCGCGCTCGGGTTGCGTGACACGCTGGCGGGCATCGCGCTGCCGTATTTTGCCTCGGCGTTTGCCATTTTCCTGCTGCGCCAGACGTTTAAAAGTATTCCGCTGGTGCTGGAAGAAGCCGCCATTGTGGAAGGCGCCAGCCGGTTTTATATCCTGCGCAAAATCTATATCCCGCTGGCGAAACCGATTTATGTCGCTTTTGCACTGGTTTCTATCAGCTTCCACTGGAACGATTTTCTCTGGCCGTTAGTGATCACCGATTCCGTCAAAGTGCGGCCGGTGACGGTCGGACTGCAGTTGTTTTCCGCGCCGGAGCAGGGCGTGCAATGGGCGCTGATCAGTGCCGCCACCCTGATGACCGTGTTGCCACTGCTGGTGTTATTTCTGATATTTCAGCGTCAGTTTGTTCAATCCTTTATGCGGGCAGGGATCCGTTAAGAACCCGACAGGAGAATGTTATGGCCGTCACCACTTTATCCCCTTTGATATCCGAACGGCAGGCGCTGGCGCTGGGCAACGTGAGTGCATTTTATCAGTTGCCGGACGTTCACGATGCGCTGGTCACTGGCACACGGCTGCGCTTCGGGCTGATTGCCGACCCGCAGTATGCGGATGCCGAACCCCAAAAAATCCGTTATTACCGCAACAGCCTGAATAAACTGGCCACCGCCATCAATGAGCTTAATGATCTCAAACTCGATTTTGTGGTCACGCTGGGTGATCTGGTGGACCGCGACTGGAGCAGTTTTCAGGCCGTTCTTGCCCGTTATGAGGCGCTGCGCCACCCGCATGCGGCGGTGATCGGCAACCACGACGCGCAGGTGATTTCCGAGCATCTCGGGGCGCAGAAACCGGCCATCGCTTTACCGAAAAGTTATTATTCGTTCAGTTTGCCGGGCTATCGTTTTCTGGTCATCGACGGTAACGACGTCAGTTTGTATTGCAACCACGCCAATGCCGATGACCGCCAGTTAGCAGAATATATGCTGGAAGAACTGACAGAATGTCAGCAGTCGCAGGCACAGCCCTGGAACGGTGCGGTCGGGCCGAAACAGCTTGAATGGATTGAGAAAAACCTGCTTGAGGCGCGTGAGCAGCGCGAGGTGGTACTGGTTTTCGGCCATTATCCGCTGACACCGGTTAACAGCCACAACCTGTGGAATTGTGAAACGCTGGTGGAATTGCTGTGCCGGTACGACGTTCGCGCCTATTTCGCCGGTCACGATCACCGTGGCGGTTATGACCGTGTAGACAATACTGATTTTATTACGCTGAAAGGTATGGTCGACGGCGAAAGCAGCCTGCCATTTTCCTCGGTCACGCTGGCTGATGATGTCCTGACCCTCACCGGCTACGGCCCGGAAATCAGCCGCGTGTTGAGCCGCTGAGTGTGTTGCAGCGCAGATGCAGAAAGTAAAAAGGCTCACCGGAGTGAGCCTTATAATGATGATGCTGATTACGTGATTAAAGCAGGTTCGGGCAGACCACACCTTTCGACAGCTGATCAATATTCAACAGCGTCGTTTCTGAAATGCTGGTCAGTGCGTCGCTGGTCAGGAAGGCCTGATGGCCGGTGAACAGCACGTTGTGGCAGGACGACAGACGACGGAAGACGTCATCAAGGATCACTTCGTTAGAATTGTCTTCGAAGAATAAATCGCGTTCATTCTCGTAAACGTCCATGCCCAGTGCGCCGATTTTTTGTTTTTTGAGGGCATCGATAGCGGCAGTGGCATCCAGTAATCCGCCACGACTGGTGTTGACGATCATCACACCGTCTTTCATTTTGGAGAAGGCTTCTGCATTAAGCAGATGATGATTTTCCGGTGTCAGCGGGCAGTGCAGCGAAATGACATCGGATTCGGCATACAGCGTATCCAGGTCGACATACTCCGCGCCGAGTTCGAGGGCCAGCGGGCTGGGATACGGATCAAACGCCAGAATGCGCATGCCGAAACCTTTCAGGATCCGCATCGTCGCCACGCCAATTTTACCCGTACCGATAATACCGGCGGTGCGCTGATACATGTTAAAACCGATCAGACCTTCCAGCGAGAAGTTGGCTTCACGCGTGCGTTGATAAGCGCGATGGATGTGGCGGTTAAGACACATCATCATTCCCACTGCATGCTCAGCCACCGCTTCCGGCGAATAAGCCGGTACGCGCACCACCGAAATTCCCAGTTCTTTTGCGGCATCTAAATCGACATTGTTAAAGCCCGCACAACGCAGTGCCAGCGTTTTAATGCCCAGAGAGGCCAGTTCCTGCAGCACTTCGCGGCCGCCATCGTCATTCACGAAAAGGCAGACTGCATCGGCACCTACCGCCGTTTTCGCTGTTTGCGGGGTCAGCAGAAAGTCGAAAAATTCCAGTTCATAGCCATAATGCGCGTTGACCAGTTCCAGATATTTCCGGTCGTAATTTTTAGTACTGTAGACAGCCACTTTCATGGTGTTTCTCCGCAGTGAGTTTGAATCTCTGGCGAAACGGCTTCCGCATGTTTTATAAGGAATAAACAGTTTCAGAAACAATTCGCAATATGCCATCAAACTAGCAGAGCGCAGGAAGGCAGACAATTTATCCTGTGCTATTTGATTCAGGTGCTCTGGCATTCCTGTCATCAGTTGTTACGCTAATTATGATATCTTGCGGGCGTTTAGATCATTTAGTGAAGCATAAGACAAGGCAAGTCATGAGGAACGGACTGAAGAAAAGCGCGCAGATACTCCTGAGTATAGTGGTGATTATTACGCTGCTGTTGTGGGTGTTATGGAAAACCGTGCCGCGCTGGTTGCCCGTTGTTGCCAGCCACTGGTTGCCGGGCGGAACCCAACTGGTGCTGAGTGGTTCTCCGCACTGGTCGCACGGCGTCCTGCAACTGCCGGGCGTGCGCTATCAGGCCGGGGACTGCACGCTCGCGACGGCACGAAATGCCCGCCTCAGTCATAACACCGGCCAATGGGCGCTGAAGCTTGATGCGCTGACGGTCGATACCGCCTGTCTGGCAAAACTGCCCAAAAGCGAAAGTCAGTCAACGCTTTCCCTCGCAGAGATACAGCAACTCCTGCCTGCCGGTGACGTCAGTATCGGCCAGCTTTCTGTGACGCCGTGGCAGCATTACGCTGCCAGTGTGCAGCTCAGTAATCTGGACGGCGTACAACATCTTTCTGTGAATGGCGATGCCCTGAAACTTGACGCCGTGCTTGACGGTAATCGTCAGCTTGCCATCCGTTCATTCAGTCTGACGCCGCCGGGCAGTACGCAGCCGGTGACGCTCAGCGGTAAACTGCTGCTGCCAGCGAATCTCGATCATCTGCCTGAATCCGGCGAACTGCACGCCGAAATGCAAACGGCGCAGGTGCCTCAGCCGCTTGACATTACGCTGAGCTGGCAGGCAACCGACGGTATTCTGACGCTGACCGAAAAGGGCAGTGATCAGCCTCTGGCGATGCTGCCATGGAAACTCAACAATAACGAATTACAGATCACGCAGGGACAATGGCGCTGGCCTTATGCCACACAACCCCTGGCAGGGGGCGTAAATCTGACCCTCAGCGACTGGTCACCGGCGTTTGATCAGACCCACATTACCGCAAGGCTGAATGTGCTGACGCAGGGCCACAACGGCAAGGCCAACGTGGTGCTGACGCTCGGGCCGGGACGCATTGGTTTACTCGACAGCGATTTAGGTTTCCGCCTGACCGGTCAGGCAAATTTACAGACCACGTCTCTGAGTGCGTCATTGCCCGGTCAGCTCAGCGGCTCGGTGCTTAACCCGACGCTTTCATTGCGCAGCGGTTCGCTGTTACGGGCGTGGGGTAAGCCGACGCCGGAACTGACCATCAGCGATGCGCGCTGGCCACTGGCGGGGGTCAAAGTCTCCGCAGAGGGCGTGAGCGGGCCGTTGCAAGCGATCCTCAAAGCACGTCACAGTTTCTGGGGCGCGTTTGATTTGCATCTCAGCGGGAAATCGCTGGCGTTCTGGCCGGACATTGGACTGTGGAATTTCAATTACTGGGGCAACGGGCATTTGCCGCCACTGAACGGCCGCTGGGACATGTCTGGCAAAGGGCAGTGGCACGACAATCTGATCAGCATTAATTCGCTCTCGACGGGCTTTGACCGCCTGCATTACGGGCTGGCAGATGTCGATGCGCCGCGCCTTACGCTCGAACACCCTTTGATCTGGAAACGTCCGCCATCCGCCCGCTTCAAACCGCAGTATCCTGATGAGCCAACTGCGTTTAAAGGGGACATCAAACTGGTGGCGAAGAAGATTTCGCTGGCGAACGGCGGCTATCTGCCTCCCGCCACGCTGACGTTACAGCTCAGCGGTGGCAGCCCGGACAGTTTCATCATGCGCGGGATGCTGGATGCCAAACCGATCGGCCCGATCCGGCTCAACGGGCGCTGGGATGGCGAACGTCTGCGCGGGGAAGGCTGGTGGCCGAAACAGCAACTGACCGCGTTCCAGCCGCTTCTCACGCCGGATCTGAACATCAAATTACGTGAAGGCACCTTCTACGCGCAGTCGGCATTTTCGGCCGCGCGCGGGCAGGGATTTGTCGCGGGGGGGCACTGGGTGGTGAAAAACGGGGGCTTCTGGATGCAAGACGGCGACCTGAGCGGGCTGGATTTCAGCCTGCCGTATCGCCTTCAGGATCAGGTCTGGCAGCTCGGCGTGAAAAAGCCGGTGACGCTGCGTATCGGCGAAGTGAACAATCTGGTCAAAATGCAGAACGTGACGGCCGATTTACAGGGACATTATCCGTGGAGTGAACAAACGCCACTGACCCTGAGCAATCTCGGTGTCGATATATTGCGTGGTCATCTCAGCTTGTCTGCGCTGCGTATGCCGCAGCATGATGCGGCCGTGCTGAAGCTGGAAAAGATCAATCTCAGCGAACTGTTTACGGCGCTGAAACCCAAGCAACTGGCGATGTCCGGTGTGATTTATGGTGAGTTGCCGCTGTATGTGGAAAATCCGCAGTGGATCATCCATAACGGTTGGATCAGAAACGATGGCAGCCTGACGCTGCGCCTCGACCCGCAATTTGCCGATGCAATGGCCAGCGGCAATTTCGCCAACAATATGGTCATTGGCCTGCTGCGCTATCTGGAAATCAGCCGTTCCGATGCGCAGGTCAGTCTGGATAATCTTGGTGTGCTGACCATGAGGGCTAAAGTTGACGGTGTGAATTACACCGACACGACGCACGGTGGCGACAAAGAAAAACGTGAAATCGTCCTCAATTATTCCCATGAGGAAAATATCTATCAGCTTTGGCGCAGTTTGCGTTTTGGCGACAATCTTCAGGAATGGCTGCAACAGCAGATGTCTTTGCCTGCTGATGCGCTGTCAAAAAATCCGTCTGCGGCGGGACAGAAAAAGGATCCAACAGTGAGGAAGGAACAATGAAATTGCGAGTTGTCGGCCCGGGCGTGGCGCTTTGCGTAATGATGCTCAGCGGTTGCGTGCCGCGTATCGAACTGGCCGCGCCGAAAGAGCCGATCACCATCAACATGAACGTGAAAATCGAACACGAGATCCATATCAAAGTGGATAAAGACGTGGAAAATCTGTTGAAGAATCAAAGCAATTTATTCTAGGGGCCACTATGTCCGCGATATTTTTCAATAAAAACAGCATCAGGAGAATCAGCCTGATGTTACTGACGGGTGGTTTACTGTTTTGCAGTCAGGCGTTCGCGTTAACGCTCAATGAAGCCAAACAGCAGGGGCGCGTGGGTGAAACGCTGTCCGGCTATCTGGCACCGCTGAAACAGGATGCGGAGAGCGTCGCGCTGGTGTCAAAAATCAATGATGCCCGTCAGCAGCAATACGCACAGGTGGCGCAGGACAATAACGTCAGTACCGACGATGTCGCCAGACTGGCCGGGCAAAAACTGGTCGCCCGTGCCGGAAAGGGCGAATATGTGCGGGGCATCAACGGTAAATGGTTGCAGAAGTAAGCAGAGGATCGCAGGCAAAAAAAAGCGCGCCTTTCAGCGCGCAATAGCTTTATCACAACATCATCTGAGCGGAACGGACAGATTCTTAAGTGAATGGGTGCTCAGATTGTGATAACGATAATTATGCAGCAGCCAGTTCTTTGATGGCGGCATCGATTGCTGCTTTCGCATCAGTCTGTGCTTTGGTCGCCACTTCAGGACCGTAAGCAATACCTTCCGCGTAAACGAATTCTACGTCGCTCATCCCCAGGAAGCCCAGGAACAGAGACAGGTATGGTGCTACCAGGTCGCTTGGGGTGTCTTTATGAATACCACCACGGCTGGTCAGAACGATAACGCGTTTGCCTTTCACCAGGCCTTCAGGGCCTTTCTCGGTGTATTTGAACGTCACGCCAGCACGGGCAACCAGGTCGAAATACGTTTTCAGCTGAGTCGGGATGTTGAAGTTGTACATGGGTGCAGCGATAACAATCACGTCATGCGCCTGCAGTTCGTCAATCAGGGTGTTAGACAGCGCCAGTGCTTCTTCCTGACGTGGCGTCAGCGGTGCATCGGAAGGACGCAGTGCGCCAACCAGTTCGCCATCTAATACAGGGACTGGGTTAGCCGCCAGGTCACGAACTGTCACGGCAGAACCGCTGTTTGCAGACTGATACTGTGCAATCAGGTAATCGGCCAGTTGATTTGACTGAGAGAAGTTAGCCAGAATGCTTGATTTCAGAACGAGTACTTTGCTCATTAGTGAGTTCCTTAACTGTGTGATACATAGGGAATGGTTTTTTATAACCAGAACGTCCCCCGAATGGAACTTACTTTATTCACAAAGCTTATTCAGTGATAGCGCAATATTTAGAGACCTATCATCGATTTTTTTGAACAACTTTAATCCTGTGGCGTCATCACCCGTTTTCAGCATGTTCAATACCTTGTGTTAACATAGACACAAGCAGGCAAGGCTTAAACCTTCCTCATCACCCATTCAGATTCAGCTGGCGCAGACGTTTTGCTCTCCGGCTGACATGCAACAAGGAATTGTGAACGTGAAATCACCGCTCGCGGCATTATCAGCGCAGTTAGACGGGCTGATGCTACGTGACCGGCAACGCCTGCAACGCCGTTTGCAGGGTGCCAGAAAGATTGATAAACCCGAAGCACTCGACGCGTTAAGTGCTGAAATCCAGACCGCCATCAACGAGAGCCTGAAAAAAGTCAGCGCCCGTGAAGCCTCACGGCCAAAAATCAGCTATCCGGAAAACCTGCCGGTCAGCCAGAAGAAAGAAGACATCTATAACGCTATCCGCGATCACCAGGTAGTGATTGTCGCAGGTGAGACCGGCTCCGGTAAAACCACGCAGATCCCGAAAATCTGTATGGAACTCGGTCGCGGGATTAAAGGCGTGATTGGTCATACCCAGCCGCGACGTCTGGCGGCGCGTACTGTGGCCAACCGTATTGCCGATGAGCTGGATACCACGCTGGGTAACACTGTCGGTTATAAAGTTCGTTTTAACGATCAGGTCAGTGAAAACACCCTCGTTAAGCTGATGACCGACGGTATTCTGCTGGCGGAGATCCAGCAGGATCGCATGCTGATGCAGTACGACACGCTGATCATCGATGAAGCGCATGAACGCAGCCTGAATATCGACTTTATCCTCGGTTACCTGCGTCAGTTGCTGCCAAAACGCCCCGATCTGAAAGTCATTATTACCTCGGCAACTATCGATCCGCAGCGGTTCTCGCGTCATTTTAATCATGCGCCGATCATTGAAGTTTCCGGCCGGACGTATCCGGTTGACGTGCGTTATCGCCCGATTGTGGATGACGCAGATGATGTGGATCGTGACCAGTTGCAGGCGATTTTCGATGCGGTCGATGAGCTCGGTCGCGAAAGCATGGGCGACATTTTGATCTTCATGAGCGGTGAGCGTGAAATTCGTGATACCGCCGATGCGCTGAACCGTCTGGATTTGCCTCACACCGAGATTTTGCCGCTGTATGCGCGGCTGTCGAACAGCGAGCAGAACCGCGTATTCCAGTCGCACTCCGGTCGCCGTATCGTGCTGGCGACCAATGTCGCCGAAACCTCGCTGACCGTGCCGGGTATCAAATATGTCATTGATCCCGGCACCGCGCGTATCAGCCGCTACAGTTTCCGCACCAAAGTGCAGCGCCTGCCGATCGAACCGGTTTCGCAGGCGTCGGCTAACCAGCGTAAAGGCCGCTGCGGACGTGTTTCCGAAGGTATCTGTATCCGCCTGTATTCGGAGCAGGATTTCCTCTCGCGCCCGGAATTTACCGACCCTGAAATTCTGCGCACCAATCTGGCTTCCGTCATTTTACAAATGACCTCGCTGGGGCTGGGTGATATCGCTGCATTCCCGTTTGTTGAGGCACCGGACAAACGCAATATTCAGGATGGCGTCCGTCTGCTGGAAGAGCTGAACGCCATTAATAACGCCGTCGATGGCCGCTATACGCTGACACCGCTCGGTCGTCAGTTGGCGCAGTTGCCGGTGGATCCGCGTCTGGCGCGCATGGTGCTGGAAGCACAGAAAAACGGCTGCGTACGTGAAGTGATGATCATTACCGCCGCGCTGTCGATTCAGGATCCGCGTGAGCGTCCGATGGACAAACAGCAGGCGTCCGATGAAAAACATCGTCGCTTTGCCGACAAAGACTCTGATTTCCTGGCATTCGTAAACCTGTGGGATCACCTGCAGGTGCAACAGAAAGCGCTGTCTTCTGCACAGTTCCGCAAATTGTGTCGCAGCGATTTCCTCAACTATTTGCGCGTGCGCGAGTGGCAGGACATTTACACCCAGTTGCGTCAGGTAGTGAAAGAACTGGGGCTGCCGGTGAACAGCCTGCCGGCTGAATACCGCGAAGTTCATTGCGCATTGCTGACCGGTTTGCTGTCGCATATCGGCCAGAAAGATGCGGATAAGCAGGAATATACCGGTGCACGCAATGCCCGTTTTGCGGTGTTCCCTGGCTCCGGATTATTCAAAAAACCGCCGAAATGGGTGATGGTCGCCGAACTGGTGGAAACCAGCCGCCTGTGGGGGCGTATTGCCGCGCGTATCGAACCAGAATGGATCGAGCCGCTGGCCCAGCATCTGGCGAAAAGCAGTTACAGCGAGCCGCACTGGGAAAAAGCCCAGGGCGCGGTGATGGCGACGGAAAAAGTCACGCTGTACGGCCTGCCGATTGTGGCGGCACGCAGGGTGAATTACGGCACGATTGATCCGGTCGTGTCACGGGAACTGTTTATCCGTCATGCGCTGGTGGAAGGCGACTGGCAGACCCGTCATGCGTTCTTCCGCGCTAACCTGCGTCTGCGCACTGAAGTGGAAGAGCTGGAACACAAATCCCGTCGCCGCGATATTCTGGTCGATGACGAAACCCTGTTCCTGTTCTACGAACAACGCATCGGGCAGGAAGTGGTGTCGGCGCGTCATTTTGATACCTGGTGGAAAACGCAGCCACAGGACAGCCTGAACTTTGAAAAAAGCATGCTGATCAAAGAGGGCGCGGGCAATATCAGCGCTCACGATTACCCGAACTTCTGGCATCAGGGCAATCTCAAACTGCGCGTGACCTATCAGTTTGAGCCGGGTACCGATGCTGACGGCGTAACGGTACATATTCCTTTACCGCTGCTCAATCAGGTGAGTGAAGAAGGTTTTGACTGGCAGATCCCGGGCATTCGTCGTGATCTGATCATGGCGCTGATTAAATCGCTGCCAAAACCCGTTCGCCGCAATTTTGTGCCTGCGCCAAATTACGCGGATGCCTTGCTCGGGCGCATCAAACCGTTCGAGATGCCGTTGCTGGATGCGATGGAAAAGGAACTGCGGAAGATGAGTGGCGTGACGGTGTCACGCGAAGACTGGCAGTGGGATCAGGTGCCCGATCATCTCAAAATGACGTTCCGCATTGTCGATGATAAAAACAAAACGCTGCGCGAGGGCAAAGACCTGGCCGCGCTGAAATCTGGCCTGAAAGAGCAGGTTCAGCAAACGCTTTCTGCGGTGGCTGATGACGGTATCGAACAACGCGATCTGCATGTCTGGAGCTTTGGTACCTTACCGGAACGCTATGAACAAAAGCGCGGCGGCTATGAAGTAAAAGCTTATCCGGCGATTGTGGATGAGAAAGACAGCGTAGCGATCCGCCTGTTTGACAGTGAACTGGAACAGCAACAGGCAATGCTCAGCGGGATGCGGCGCCTGCTGCTGCTGAACATTCCTTCACCGGTCAAATACCTGCATGAGAAGTTGCCGAACAAAGCCAAGCTGGGGCTGTATTTTAACCCGTATGGCAAAGTACTGGATCTGATTGACGACTGCATTTCCTGCGGCATCGACAAACTGATTGCGGAGTCCGGCGGGCTGGTGTGGCGTGAAGAAGATTTCGCGAAACTGCATGAGCACGTGCGCGCCAACCTGAATGATACGGTGGTGCAGATTGCGATTCAGGTGGAGCAAATTCTGACGACCGTTTTCAGCATCAATAAACGGCTGAAAGGACGGATTGATATCAACATGGCGCTGGCGCTTTCAGATATCAAAACCCAGATGTCCGGCCTGATTTATCGCGGTTTCGTGACGCAAAATGGCTGGAAACGTCTGCCGGATACGCTGCGCTATTTGCAGGCCATTGAACGCCGGATGGACAAGCTGGCGATGGATCCGCACCGCGACCGCGCGCAGATGCTGAAAGTGGAAAACATCCGGCAGCAATGGCAGCAGTGGTTCAACAAACTGCCGCCGGTGCGTCAGCAAAGCGATGAGGTGAAAGAAATACGCTGGATGATTGAAGAACTGCGCGTCAGCTATTTCGCTCAGCAACTGGGCACGCCGTATCCGATTTCGGATAAACGGATTTTGCAGACCATGGAGCAACTGGTTTAACCGGTTCTCAAAACTAAAAAACCGCCTGATACACGAAGGCGGTTTTTTTATGCTCTGAAATGCTGATGCTTACGGCTACTGAGCGGGCGTCGTTACCGGCGTGCTGGCGCTGATCACGCCGGAAGACAGCGTATTCAGGGCATCGCGGATGGCCGGAACGGCCAGCGCACGGTTATCGGCCAGATAACGGTCTTGTGCCGCTGGCGCGGAACTTTGAATCGCGACCAGCGACCAGCCATCGGCATTTTTCAGCAGTAGCGGTGAGCCGCTGTCGCCCGGCAAAGTATCGCAGCGATGCGATAACACACCCGGTTGCGCCCATCCGGTGATCAGACAATCCTGGTGTACATACAAATCATCCAGATGATCTTCCGGGTATCCGGCCTGGGTCACTTTCCTGCCTTCCTGTTTCAGCAGAGCGGTCAGGTTGTCACGGGAGCCTTCCCACAATGGCAGGGGTTTGATCGGCAATGCCAGCTTTTCATCTGTCAGGCGAACCAGTGCGAAATCAAACGGTGCCGCTTTAGGCGGAACAATCCAGCCATCGCCATCCGCTTTCAGTTTCTTGCCCAATTTCGGATCCACCAGCGTTTGTAATGCGGTGATCTGATATCGCCATTTCTGATCATGAGAAATGAATCTCAGCGCCACGACTTTGTCTATTTTGCCCGGAGGCGCCAGCACACAATGGCCCGCCGTGAGGACAAGATGTTTAGAAATGAGCGTCGCGGTGCATAAATTGCCGCTCTCGGTTTCAATCTGCCCGATGGCCTGCCATGGCCAGTGCGCCGCCGCAGCCACAGGTGTGCGCTGATCGTGACCAAAGAAAAGGGCCGTTTTTTCTTTCATGCTGATGGAAGGTGTGTCGGAATCTGCATCATCAGGAGAGCCTGCATGTACAAGGGCACTGGCGGTAAAACAGAAAAAGCACAAAAACAGCGGTAACGCGATGCGCATAACATTCTGACCTTGAAAACAGGGAGAACCCGGGAAGCCGTAATTATGGAACGATTATAGACGGTTATGTTTCGTGGTGGATATATTTGTCTGGTAACTCAGCCTTTTGAGCCGATGACGGGCGTCATCGCGGGGTATCTCAGAAGTAGAAGAACAGGGTGATCAGACCGCAAAGGATCAGGGAACACAGGGTGATTTCGAACAGGTAGCGGCGCAGCATCTTCCATCAGTACCTCAAGATAGAAAACCGGAGAAAAAAACACCCGGCGAACCGGGTGTTAAATCATCAGCCTTGATAATGGTGAGTAGATACGCTCACAAAGACTTTTACTGACTACTTATGCTGCTGGAGTTGCTTTTGCAGCTGGTGCAGCTTTTTTAGCGTGTTTCACGTGTTTTTTAGCAGCCTGGGCTTTCTGAGCTACTGGTGCAGCTTTCTTAGCATGTTTCACGTGTTTTTTAGCAGCCTGCGCTTTCTGAGCTACTGGAGCAGCTTTCTTAGCGTGTTTCACGTGTTTTTTAGCAGCCTGCGCTTTCTGAGCTACTTTCTTGTGAGTTTTGTGCTTAGTCACATGCTTGGCAGCAGGTGCTGGAGCAGCGGTAGTTGCAGCAGCAGCTGGCGCCGGAGTTGCAGTAGTTTCAGCAGCGAAAGCGACAGAAGACAGACCCATTGCAGCGGCTACAACCAGAGCTAATACTTTTTTCATCTTTAATTCCTCAGAATTTTTGTTTAAGTGTCCACCCCACTGCGGGGCCGGTATGAAGAATACTAGGCGTGTTGGATCTGGTTGTCCGTGAGTGATTGGTTTCGGCGTGTAACGGAATGTACAAAGGAGGGGGGCGTAATAAAATCAGGGAATTACGGTGAAATTGGAGGATATAGCGATGGGGTTGCTACGGGGCAGTGGATCGCGTGTTTGCGTTTAATGCAAACTTCAACGTATTGATTTTGCTTTAAAACCCCACCCCAGCCCTCCCCTTCGCAGGGGAGGGAGCGGACCGCGTGTTTGCTCCTCCCCCTGCGAAGGGGGAGGCGGGGAGGGGGTATTAATGGCAACTTCCCTTTTAAAGCAAACTTCAACTTATTGATTTATTTTTAAAAAAATCGACAATGCACGCCTTCCACCTACAAGTATCGCCCTTCAAGATGCGCCCGGAAGAACGCCGGATTCAGCGTTTCGCCTGTCGCGTTTTTCATCAGCTGATCTGTCGTGAACCGGCTGCCGTGCTGCCAGATATTCTGTTGCAGCCACTGGAACAGGGCGGTCAGGTCGCCGCGGACAATGTCATCCTGCAACGTCGGAATGGCTTTGTTAGCCGTCTGGAACAACTGCGCGGCGTACATCGCGCCGAGGGTATATGTCGGGAAATAACCGAAGCCACCGTCGGTCCAGTGGATATCCTGCATGCAGCCGTCGCGGTAGTTGCCGACCGTGTCGATGCCAAGATATTCCTGCATCTTTCTGTTCCACAGGGCCGGAATATTATCAACTTCTATTTCACCTTCCATCAGCGCTTTTTCGATTTCATAGCGCAGAATGACGTGGGCCGGATAGCTCAGTTCATCGGCGTCGACACGGATAAGGCCCGGCTGGACGTGCTGGTTCAGCTTCATAAAGTTGCTTTCATCCAGCCCTTCACGGTGACCGAATTGCTCGATAACCAGCGGATACACAGATTTCAGGAACGGCTCGCTGCAACCCAGTTGCATTTCAAACAGCAGGCTTTGTGATTCGTGAACACCCATCGAACGGGCGTTGGAAACCGGCTGGCCCAGCCATTCTTTTGGCAGGTTTTGCTCGTAACGTGCATGACCGGTTTCGTGGATAACCCCCATCATGGCGCTGAGGAACTCATTTTCATTGTAACGTGTGGTGATACGTACATCCTGCGGAACCCCGCCACAGAACGGGTGCGCGCTGACATCGAGACGACCGGCATCGAAATTAAACCCCAGTTTACCCATCACTTTCAGACCAAGCTGCCGCTGTTTTTCGATGTCAAACGGCCCCTGTGGCGCAATGCGGGTTTCGGATTTTTGCTTTTCCACCACGGTTTGTAACAGATCCGGCAGCCAGGTTTTCAGATCGCCAAACAGCACATCCAGCTTCTGTGAGGTCATGCCCGGTTCGTATAAATCGAGCAGGGCGTCGTAACGGCTGATGCCCGCAGCCTCGGCGCGCAACTGTGCTTCCTGACGGCTCAGTTTAACCACTTCTTTCAGGTTATCCGAGAAGCCTTCCCAGTCGTTCGATTTACGCTGGATACGCCACGCCTGCTCGCAACGTGCGCCGGCCAGTGATTTTGCCTGTACCAGGCTTTCCGGCAGCAAAGCCGCCTGCTGATAGTGACGGCGCATTTCGCGCAGATTGGCCTGCTCAACGTCATTAAGTTGTTCGCCGCTGGCCTGTTCCAGCCATTCACCGACCTGTTTCGCCGTGAGGATCTGATGCGTCAGCACGCTCAGTTCAGCCAGCGCTTCCGAGCGGGCTTGTCCGCCTTCCGGTGGCATCATGGCCGCGGCATCCCAGCCTGCAATAGCCGATAAATGGCCGAAGCGGGACAAACGGGCGAAGGTGTCGTGTAATTTTTTATAGGCGATGGTCATTGTGGCTCCCTTCCTGATTTTCGTGATTAGGCTGTTCTGCAGCCAGATTGAATGTGGGTTTTACCGGCCAGCTGAAACGCAGACTGGCACCGCCGAGCGGGCTGCCGTCAACGGCGATACGCCCCTGATAAGCGACGGCGATGGAATGGACGATTGCCAGCCCCAGCCCGCAGCCGCCGGTGGCGCGATCACGGCTCGGGTCAAGGCGAACAAAGGGCTCAAAGATGCGGGTACGTTCTTCCGGCGGGATGCCCGGCCCGTCGTCTTCAACCTGCAGGCAGGCGAGTTCACTGTCTAACCACAGGCTGACGCGCAATGTCTGTTGCGAATAGCGCAGACCGTTATTGACCAGATTGTCCAGCACACGCTCCATCAGACGTAAATCCACGCCGCCGAAATCGGCATTTTGCGGCGCGTCATAGAGAATGGTGCGCTCGGTGATCAGCCGGAAATCATCGACTTTGTCTGCCAGCCATTCGGCCAGATTGACTTTTTCCAGGTTAAGCGCCACCTGCGGACGGTCCAGACGTGCATAAGTCAGCAATTCGTCGATCAGCGCTTCAAGCTGCCCGATATCGCGGTTGATGGCATTTTGTTCCGACTCCGGCAGGTTTTCACTGATCGCCAGCCGGTAACGCAGGCGTACCAGCGGCGTACGCAGCTCATGGGCGATACCGTCGATCAGGAGTTTTTTACTGGCGACCAGCGTACTGATGTTGTCTGCCATCTGGTTAAAGGCCACGCCCAGCCGGTTAAGGCTGGAGGTCGAATCAAAATCAATACGTTCGTCGAGATGGCCGTTACCGAGGCGCAGCGCGGAGTTTTCCAGCCGCAGCAAATCCTGCCAGTGCGGACGCATCCACAGGAATACCGGCAGGGCCAGCGATAAACCGATGAAGATCAGCAACCCCAGATCCAGCAGCCGCATTTCATGCATATAAAACAGGTACGGAATAGGGCCGACCACCAGCACGTAATGGCTGCGCGGCACACGCTGAATGAAAGTGTATTCGTCATCAAGCGCAATAATTTCGCCGTCTTTAAGACGTTGATCCAGCACAGGGCTGAGTTTGCGTTTTCCGAGCGGCTCGATATGCAGTTTGAAAGACAGATTCAGATCCAGCGTATTGATGGTTTTGTTCCAGTCTTTAATCGGAATTTCCCGCAGTTCACTGCGCATCAGGTAGAGCGAACTTTTCATCAAATCGTTCATGGACTGACGGCCGGTACGTTCAGCGGTGACTTTGTAAACCAGTCCGACCAGCATCGCCATCACCAGAAAACAGACCAGCAGTAACAGAAAGAACTGGATGAAAAGCTTTTTCATTCCTGTAACGTCTCCCAGGCGTTGGGAGCAAACAGATAGCCTTTATTGCGCACGGTTTTGATGCGAAATGGCTCAAGGGTGTTGTCATATAGTTTGCGACGCAGGCGGGAGATCGCGACATCAATGCTGCGATCCAGCCCGTCATAGCTGACCCCGCGAAGGTTTTTCAGCAGCGCTTCGCGATCCATAATGCGCCCGGCGTGTGTTGCCAGTTCCCACAACAAATCAAAGTCGGAGGTAGAAAGAACGATCGTTTCATCCACCAGTGTCACTTCGCGGTTAACCGGGTCGATGCACAACTGACCGAAATGCAGGGCATTGCCACTTTTGAGCGTCTGAACCGGTTGTTCATTTTGGCTATTCTGCGCCGGACTCTGACGTAAATGCAGCCGCAAACGGGCCAGAAGTACCGCTGGTGGCGTTGTTTTCAGGATGTAATCACTGGCGCCCATTTCAAGCGATAAAATGTGGTTCATGTCGCTGTCGAGTGATGTGAGCAACACAATCGGGCCGGGGAAGATCGGGCGTAAATCGCGGCATAATGTCATGCCATCTTTGCCCGGCAGCATGATATCGAGCAGAACCAGATCGGGTTTTTCTTTTTCAATACGCGCCTGCGCGGTATCGCCACGCGGTTCAACCAGCACGTCGATATCGTGTTTACCCAGATAGGCGGCAATCAGGTTGCCGACTTCTGCATCATCTTCTACAAAAACGATTTTATTCATTGGCTTGCTGCTTTAAGAAATCCGGTGATTAGCATAGCGTGACCCGCAGGGCGACGCTATCGTGCTAGCGTAATAGAACATGTCAGTTTCCGTTACGGAAAGCACCGGAAGCGACTGGCAAAGTGTTAGTGAATTATGCCATTATATAGCTGAATATCTTCGGCGTTATACATTGATTAAATAATTGATTGACCCTGACCAGGAAGAGGAAGAGGGGATGAATGAAAACCGCCTGGTACCCGATGCGCGCAGTCAACAAGCATCCTTTGACTACATGGAATACTTGTCCGCATCCTGCAAAAAGAAATGGAGTTTTGTCGACGCTATTTATGGCGTGATGCCGTTCTTTGGCATGGTTTTGAAATCCCGTTCGAAAAAAGAAAAATCCAGGCAGGAAGCGTTGCGCGCACTGGCCTTACAGGTAGTTTCCACCCAGGTCAGCGACGAGACCAATATTGTCCGGCTGATTGAACTGGCTGAGCAGCAGAATATGTACAGCATTGATATTAATCTGCCGTACTCGCTGACTGAAGAACAGCTCACTGCAATAAAAGTAGAATGCAAACATCTGGTGCAATTAAACCAGAATAATGATCATCTGTTAGTGCAGATTATGCAGATGCCGCCCCGGCACTGATTTCTCCATGATGCATTCAAAATAAAGGCCGCTCTCGCGGCCTTTAACATTTCAGCAGATCCCTGCTTATTTCTTCAGTTCTGCGCGTAACTCTTTCACGTCTGAGGCAGAAACCGGCGCGGCGGCATTTCCCCAACTGTTACGGATATACGTCAGCACGTTAGCGACATCAGCATCGCTCATGTTGGCATCAAACGATGGCATCGACGGCGCGGTCGGTTGGCTGTCGGTAGCCACCGGACGGCTGCCCGTCAGCACCACGCGGATAAGCGATGTGGCGTTGGTCTGGTTGATGAGCGGTGAATCGGCCAGGCGCGGGAACAGACCTTCCTGACCTTTTCCGGCTGGCGTATGGCATGCGGAACACCGGTCAGCATAGATATTTTTCCCGGCCACCATCGCCTTATCATCGGCTTTCACCGGCGCAGGGGCTTTGCTGCCGCTGTCATGACCGCTGTCTTTCAGGTACACCGCCACGGCTTTGAGGTCAGCATCCGTCCAGTGCTGAGACGAATTAGTGACTTCTTCCGCCATCGGACCGGAAGCGATATCGAAACGGTTAGACCCGGTTTTCAGATATTGCATCAGATCTTCCTGCGTCCAGTTGCCGACACCGGTGTGCTTGTTGCTGGTGATATCCGGCGCGACCCAGCCTTCCACCACCGCGCCTTGCAGGAACTCGCTGTCCTTGTCGCCGCCAATCATATTTTTCGGTGTATGACAGGTGCCGCAGTGCCCCAGACCTTCAACGATATACGCGCCACGGTTCCATTCCGCCGATTTATCCATCTGCGGTTTGAATTCGCCTTGGGTGAAGTTCAGCCAGTTCCAGCCCATCAGGCTGGTACGCACGTTGAACGGGAACGGCAACTGGTTGGTCTCGACTTCGTGATGCACCGGTTGCAGGGTTTGCAGATATGCCCAGATGGCGGCGTTATCTTCGCGGGTTACTTTGGTGTAGGCCGTGAACGGCATCGCACCGTAAAGACGTTTACCGCCGTGGCCGATGCCTTCGGACATCGCGCGCTGGAAGTCATCGAACGTCCATTTGCCGATACCGGTTTGCACATCTGGCGTAATGTTTGCGCCGACCAGACGGCCAAACGGTGTTTCAATCGGTACGCCACCGGCGAAAGGTTTGGCATCCGGCGTGGAGGCGGTATGACAGGCGGCGCAGTCGCCCACCGTTGCCAGATACCGGCCACGTTCCACCTGTTCGAAAGAGCCGTCGCCTGCCGCGTGGGCCAGCCCGCTGATGCTCAAAGCCAGTAAACCGAGTGAGAATGAGGTTAACTTTTTCATGCGATCATCTCTCCCGGTTTTTTCAGATAGTAGTTACGGATTGCATGGGCGGCTTTGAACGCCAGCGCGCCGACGGTGCCGGTCGGGTTATAGCCCGGGTTTTGCGGGAAGGCAGAGGCGCCGACCACGAACAGATTAGGCACATCCCAGACTTGCAGATGTTTGTTTACCGAGCTGGTGGACGGATCCGCGCCCATCACAAATCCGCCGACCACGTGGGAAGACTGATACGGCGTACCGTTCCAGTGGCCTTTCATCGGATTAGCGACCAGCTGACGCGGGTTCATCGCCTTGGCGATTTCGGCCACTTTACCGGTGCAATACGCGGCCATTTTCAGATCGTTTTCCGGGAAATCGAAGGTCACGCGCAGCAGCGGGCGACCCAGACGGTCTTTATAGTTCGGATCCAGCGACAGATAGTTGGTTTTGGTGGTGTAGCTGCTGGCCTCACAGCCGATCGACATCGAGCTGAGATAGTTGGCGACCGTGGCTTTTTTCCATTCGCTGCCCCATTTCGGCGTTCCCGGCGGAACAGGGCGGTAGCCGATGGGCGCACCGCCGATGGGTGTGACACGGATACTGCCACCGCCAAAGAAGCCCAGACCACTGTGATCGAAGTTGTCATTGTTGAAATCGTCGATGCCCATCCCGACCGCGCCTGCACCGATGAACGGGTTAAAGTTTTTGTCATCGAAGAACAGTTGCACACCGTTGGCGGTCTGATAAGCGTAATTACGGCCCGTGGTGCCGCTTAAGGTGACCGGGTCATAGGGTTTACCGATGCCGGAAAGCAGCATCAGACGGACGTTTTCGAAGGTAAAGGCACTGACGATCACCAGATCAGCCGGTTGTTCCCACTCGTCACCGGACGAGTCGATATAGACCACACCGGTGGCGCGTTTGCCGGTGGAATCGGTCAGCACCTGCATCACTTCACAGTTGGTGCGGGCTTCGAAATTCTCCTTGCGGATCAGCGCCGGTAATACGGTAGTGATGGCGCTGGCCTTGGAATAGTTCGCGCAGCCGTAGTTGGTGCAGAAGCCGCAGTAGGTACAGGGTCCCATTTTTACACCGAGCGGGTTGGTGTAAGGCTCGGAAATCAGGGAAGAGGGCACCGGGAAGGCTTTGTAGCCCATATTGCGCGCGGCTTCAGCAAACAGTGTCGGGCCGTAAGGCTGATCCATCGGGCGGGTCGGATATTCAATCGAGCGCATCCCTTCATACGGGTTACCGCCGTCATGATGTTCGCCGTTCACGTTACTGGCTTTACCGGACACCCCGGCCAGACGTTCGAAAGAGGCGTAATGCGGTTCCATTTCGTCCCAGTCGGTGCCCCAGTCTTGCAGAACTAACTCTTCCGGGATGGCGTTCGCGCCGTAACGTTCAGTCAGATGGCTTTTCAGGCGGAATTCATCTGGCTGGAAACGGAAGGTGATCCCCGCCCAGTGGTTGCCTGCGCCGCCGGTGCCGTTACCCGGATGGAAAGATCCCCATTCGCGCATCGGCAAAGCCGTTTGCGCCGGATTGTTGCGGATGGTGATGGTGTTCTGACGGGTGCGTAACATCAGTTCCTGACGGGTGTTGTAACGCAATTCATCAGTAACGGTCGCTACGTTGAAATCGCGCGCCGTATCACGCCACGGACCGCGTTCAATTGCCACCACATTCAGACCTTCGTCGCACAATTCATTGGCGATGATCGAGCCGGCCCAGCCGAGTCCGATCACCACCACGTCGGTTTTGGGTAATTTTTTTGCCATAATATTGTTCTGCCCTTAGCTTTTCATTTTCCATGCGTCGCCGCCGGAAATGCTCAGCGGTTCGAGATCGAGTTTCTGGTTATGTTTGCCGACATATTCGCGGTAGTCGTAGCGTGCGCCGGGGAAGCCCAGCATTTTCCACGACACCATATTGCGGTTACCGCCATAAATCGGGTCAGCGAAGAAACCTTCCATCGTGTTCTTAAGTGCAATGGCGAAGAACCATTTGGAATCGATCCCATCAAGGGCAATTTTTCCACTCTCAAGGCCTGCCAGGATTTGATCCTGCTGGTCACCGGGCAGATCTTTGAATAATTTCTGATGCTGTGACCGGGTGTATTTATCCAGTGCGGCCAGACCAAGACGGTAACGCTGTTGCGGAACCAGCGGTGACTGGTCACCTTGTTCCGGTGTACCGTCCTGGAAAGGGCCTTGCATATAGAGGCGGGAATAAGTGCCGTAGAATCCGGCCAGCTGACGGTCGATAAACACTGCGCATCCGGCATCTTTACCGCCCACGCTCAGGTCATCGGCGGGCACCAGACGGTCAACAATAGCTTCCATAGCAGCGGCTTCGGCGTCGGTGAAGAACGCCCAGCCATCGGTCTCAATCTGCGGCGGCGGGCTGGCGTCAAAGGGGCTCCACACGGGCGTGCCTTTGAGCGTCACCGCATTTGCGGCTTTGGCGGCACCCAGTACTGCAGAGGCGGCCGTGAAGGAGAGAATTTGTCTGCGGGTCACGCCGGGCAAGGTTTTTTTGCTCATTTATGTTCCCTGTTGGTATACATCACTTTAAGGTCCGGACCCACTCTGCCAGGGCAGTCGGGTGGCGTCGGGATAATCGTTAACCTGCTAAGGATAAATGAAAACAGACTGTAAAGATAAATGGTTGGTTTGTTAAAAATGTTATCAAATGTGTGCAATGATATCTTTGGTGTTATTTTAGGTGATATTTTTTGTGAGGTGGCGGCAAATCATCCATGCATTCACTATGGAAATGAATTGGCATGATTTCATTTAAGGGAATGATGTATGTGGCCGTTCGTGGCGTGAAGGTTGAATTATGCTGACCGTGCGGTAAGATCAAACCTTACGGGCAAAATGTGTAAGGTATGACTGACGTCACAGATTTTTTTTCTGATTTATTGAAGCGATTTGCAGGCAAGACCTGCGCCTCTTTGCTGATGGCTGGGGGAACCGCCTTCTATGCTGTAAGCGCCAGTGCGCTGACGGCAGAACCCACCGAATACGGCGCACTCAGCTATAACCTCAGCGGTTTTCTGCCTGCCAGCGACGAAAGTTCTGTCTTTAACAATGGCACCCCGACCCAAGCGTCTCAGACGTTACCGAGCCTTGGCAGCCAGTATATCCATAACAATACCGGACCGACGGCCACTGAAAAACAACTTGCTACCACGCTGAAAGAGCTGGGAGCCACCACTACGGACAGCGATGATCCCCTGCGTGTGCAGGCGGAGACGCTGGCGTTGAGTCAGGCCGCGAAACTGGTGCAAAAAGAAACCAGCAGTTTGCTTTCGCCGCTGGGGATAGTGAGCACCTCACTGGATATGACCGGGCGTAATCTTGACGGCAGCTCCGGCCGGCTTTTCAGCCCGCTATATAATTCTCAAACCAATCTGGTTTACAGCCAGATTGGCCTGCAAAGCGAGACGGATGCCACTGTCGGTAATTTCGGCCTGGGCCAGCGCTTCAACACCGGCGCGTGGATGCTGGGATATAACGCTTTTGTGGATAATGATTTCGATCATCAGCTGACGCGCGGCAGTCTGGGCGCGGAAGCCTGGACAGATTACCTGCGTTTCTCCACCAATTATTATCATCCGTTTTCGTCCTATAAAGCTGACAGCAGTACGTCTGCGCAACTGCGCCGTCAGGCGCGTGGCTATGACATCACCACCAAAGGCTATTTACCGTTCTACCGCCAGTTGGGGGCTTCGCTGAGTTATGAGCAGTATTTCGGTCATCAGGTGGATTTGTTCGGTAACGGCACGCGGCAGAGTAATCCCTCGGCGGTGTCGTTTGGCGTGAATTACACACCGGTACCGCTGGTGACGGTGATGGCCGAGCATCAGGCCGGGCAGGATGGCGATAATCAGGATGTGGTGAAACTGACCCTCAATTACCGGCTGGGTGTGCCGCTGGATCAACAATTGTCTTTCCGGAATGTCGCGGCAGCGCGCTCGCTGCGCGGAAGCCGCATGGACATGGTTGATCGCAATAATATGCCGGTGATGGAATTCAAACAGCGTAAAACCTTGTCGGTGTTTTTAGCCACGCCGCCGTGGTCATTGCAGCCGGGCGAAACTGTGCCGCTGAAACTGCAACTGCGCGCGCTGAATTCAGTGGTGGCGCTGAGCTGGCAGGGCGATACGCAGGCGCTGAGCCTGACGCCGCCCGCGAATAACCGTAATCCCGATGGCTGGAGTGTGATTGTGCCGCCGTGGGATGATTCCCCGGACGCCACCAACATTTATCGTCTGTCGGTGACCGTGGAAGACAGTAAATCGCAGAAAGTGACGTCAAACTGGATCACCCTCAATGTATCCCCGCCGCTGACTGCGCAACCGCAATACGGCAACGACGCGGGGCTGAATTTCTGATCGAGCCACTGCACTGATGGTCTGGCTTTTTGCGCCTCCCCCAGCGAAGGGGGAGGCAGGGAGGGGGTTTTAAAGGCTAACACCTTGTTAAAGCACATTACTCTGCAACACCCATACCGCCGCTTCGACGCGGGATTTGAGTTTCATTTTTTTCAGCAGGTGCTTGACGTGCACTTTCACCGTGCTTTCGGTGATATTCAACCGGCGGGCGATCATTTTGTTCGGTAAACCTTCAGCGATCAGTTTGATGATGTCGCGTTCGCGCGGCGTCAGGGACTGAATATCGCGGTCACCGCTCGGGCGGCTTTCACGCAGGCTGGCGGCAAGCACCGGCGTCAGCGCTTCGCTCAGCACCATCTTCCCGGCGGCGGCGTTATGCAACGCGGCGAGCAAATCTTCCGGTTCCATATCTTTCAGTAAATAACCATCCGCGCCACGTTTCAGGGCTGTCACCACGTCATCTTCGTGATTCGACACGCTGAATACCACGATACGACCGGAAAGCGAGGTCTGGCGCATGCTGTCGAGGGTATCCAGCCCGTTCATGCCCGGCATATTCAGATCCAGCAGGATCAGATCCGGGTCGAGCTGTTTCGCCAGTTCAACGCCTTGTTCGCCATTGCTGGCTTCGCCAATGACCTTGAGACGCGAGTCCAGCGCGATCAGCTGTTTCACGCCGTTACGCAGCATAGGATGATCGTCAATCAGCAAAATAGTGGAAGGGGTGATGTCGTTCATACTTGCTCCTGGGGATTGACAGGCAGGGCTTCCGGACGGAAACGCACCGTGACTTCTGTGCCGCCATCCGGGCGTCGGGCGACCCGACAACTGCCGTGTAAGGTACTGGCGCGATCCTGCATGATGATCAGGCCATAATGATTTTGTCGCTCGACGTCCTGTGAAATGCCTTCGCCGTTGTCACAAACACGCATGTTGATTTCGCCGTCATGACAGTGCAGTGAAAGCGATACCTGCGTGGCGTTAGCGTGTTTGTAAACATTGTTCAGGGCTTCACGGGCGATGTGCAGCAGGTGAATACCCTGATTGGCCGGCACGGAACGCGGCGGGATCTGGTAATCAAAACCGATGGACAGACCCATGCGGCGCGAGAATTCATCCACGGTATGTTGCAGCGCAGCACGCAGGCCGGGAGTATTGAGCGTCAGTCGGAACGTGGTCAGCAGTTCCCGCAACTGACGATAAGCGGTACTCAGTTCCTCACGCATTTGCTGCAACAGATTTTTATCTTCTTCAGAGAACGTGTCAGCGTGCATTTGCAGGCAGGCCACCTGAATTTTCAGGCACGACAGCGACTGCGCCAGCGAGTCGTGCAGTTCGCGGGCGATGGCTGAGCGCTCTTCCATCAGCATTAACTGCTGCTGATGTTCTGCCTGACGCGCCAGCATCAGGGTGCTGGTGAGCTGTTCCAGCAGGGTATGTAGCAGTTGCTGCTGATCGTCATCCAGATACTGGCCCGGCGGCAACTGTGCCAGCAACACACCGTAATTTTCACGATCGTCGCGCAGGCTCCAGCTCAGGGATTCGCCGCCGTCATCCGCATGTTCACCGACCTTAGGGCTGTCAGGCTGACGGGGTGAAGCATGGCTGAATTCATTGAACACTTCCACACTGTTATTTTCGTATTGGCGCAACTGAATTCCGCTCAGCGGAGTCAGTGACTGTAACTCTTTCAGCACCGGCTCCATGCGCACCTCAAGCGGGTCGCTGGTGTGAAGCTGACGGCTCACACGGTACAGATAATCCAGCATCTGATTTTTTTGTTGCAGGTCGGCGGTTTTTTCTGCCACGCGCTGCGCCAGATTATCGACCATCTCCGCCAGCGCCAGCGACATGCTGTTAAGCGAATCACCGAGAATATCCATTTCATTATGCGCATCGCCATTCGCCACACGTTTGCGCTGATAGCGGTGGCTGAAATCCCCGGCGGTAATGGCGCTGGCCTGTGCGAGCAGGCTTTTCCAGGGCGTTAACAGATGGCGGCGCAGGAACCAGATGGTCAGCGCCATCAGTAATACAGTGACCGCCACCAGCCCGCGCTGAATCAGCGAAATCTGTTGCAGATGGTATTCGGTTTTGTACTCAAGTGCGGCGACCAGCACATCAAGCTGGCCGACAAATACGGCGATATTGGCTGATACATCTTGCGGATGCTTAGCCGCCAGAAGCTGGTTGCGCAGGGTAGTTTGCCAGTACTGACGTAACGCCAGAAACTGCGGTTGCAGGTTTTCGCGCTCTACCGCCTGTAATAAATCGGCGCTGCTTTCGTCAGCTTCCATCTGGCTGATATAACGGGCACTGGTTTCGCTCAGGGGAACCTGCGACAACAGCCGGTAACTCTGCATACGCAGGGAACCCGCTTTATTAATCGCATGGGCGTTGCCTTCGATACTGCCCGCCATCCACGCTGCCATGCTCATTCCGCCAATGCCCAGAAGGCCGAGCAGCAGCATCAGCAATGTGATCTGGCTGATGAGCGATAAAGAAGGCAGTGCGCGTTTAAACATGAATAGTATTTCCTGAACCTATATCGAAAGCTGCGGATACCGTGCCGGGCTGACACCATCCTGTACAGAGTGGGCATTTTTTATGATCAGAGGGCGTTTCCCTATACCTCTTTATGGTTACTCCTTTATTTCCATCTGATTTATACCTTCATTAGATGAAAGAATATTTCTTCATCAACTTTATGAATACTAGCAGTTTATTCTTTTTTCACCGGATACTCACAAAGGATTCATGGTCATTTTTCCTGCATTATCCACCTGCGATTGCGTTGATTTGTATCAACATCCTGAAGCGGGGCTCTACCTAGTGTGTGCGACATAACTTAATCATTACAACAACAATGCGTTGCCACCGAGGTACACATGTCACACACATCAGCTTCACCGACGGAAAAACCGTCACGCCTGCTGCAGGACTGGCGTCCGGAAGATCCGGCCTTTTGGGAAAAGACCGGGCATAAAGTGGCCAGCCGTAATTTATGGATTTCCGTGCCTTGCTTGTTGCTGGGATTCTGCGTCTGGATGCTGTTCAGCCTGGTCTCCGTTAACCTCAATAAAGTCGGTTTTAACTTCACCACGGATCAGTTGTTTATGCTGACCGCTATTCCGTCTGTGTCCGGCGCACTGTTGCGCGTGCCTTACTCCTTTATGATCCCACTGTTCGGTGGCCGCCGCTGGACAGCCATCAGTACCGTATTTCTGGTGTTGCCGTGCCTGTGGCTGGGTTTTGCGGTGCAGGATACCACCACGTCGTATAACGTTTTCCTGATCATTGCGCTGTTGTGCGGTTTCGGTGGAGCAAACTTCGCCTCGAGCATGTCCAATATCAGCTTCTTCTTCCCGAAAGCGAAGCAGGGCGGCGCATTAGGGATCAATGGCGGTCTGGGTAATCTGGGCGTGAGCGTGATGCAACTGGTTGCGCCGCTGGTCATTTCCCTGGGTGTGTTTGCGGCTTTCAGCGATAAACAAACCCTGGCGAACGGTGCGGACATGTGGCTGCAAAATGCGGCGTGGATTTGGGTACCCTTTTTGATCATCGGTACGCTTGCTGCCTGGTTTGGTATGAACGATCTGGCGTCTTCTAAAGCCTCAATCCGCCAGCAGTTGCCGGTGCTGAAACGCGGTCATCTGTGGATCATGAGCATATTGTATCTGGCGACTTTCGGCTCGTTTATCGGTTTCTCCGCCGGTTTTGCGATGTTGACTAAAACCCAGTTCCCCGACGTTAACATCCTGCAATTCGCCTTCTTCGGCCCGTTCTTTGGCGCGCTGGCGCGTTCTGCGGGAGGCATGCTGTCAGACCGCCTTGGCGGTATTCGCGTAACCCTGGTGAATTACATCGTCATGGCGATTTTTGCCGGTTTACTGTTCCTGACCTTG
The DNA here is from genome assembly GCF_000745615.1 of Rahnella sp. WP5. NCBI lineage: Bacteria > Pseudomonadati > Pseudomonadota > Gammaproteobacteria > Enterobacterales > Yersiniaceae > Rahnella > Rahnella sp. WP5. Next base: position 88,953 of record NZ_JQJR01000008.1, read on the forward strand.
CCGGTCGGCGGCGCGGGCGGCAACTTCCCGGCATTCTTCGCGGTATTTATGGTGCTGTTCCTGACGGCCGGTTTGGGCAGTGGCTCCACCTACCAGATGATTGCGGTGATTTTCCGCAAACTGACTACCGACCAGGCTAAAGCGCGTGGCGCCAGCGATGATGAAGCGCTGCGTGAGGCGGTGACGGATACTGCTGCGGCGCTCGGTTTTATCTCTTCAATCGGCGCGATTGGCGGTTTCTTTATTCCTAAAGCGTTCGGGACTTCACTGGCGCTGACCGGTTCACCGGCTGGCGCGATGAAAGTCTTCCTGGTGTTTTACGTGGTCTGTGCGCTGATCACCTGGCTGGTGTACTGGCGCAAACTAAACAAAGGTTTTGCCACCAAACAAGTCAAAAGCTAATCACGATACTCCGTGAAGGAAATAAAAGGGGCTTCGGCCCCTTTTGGCGTGATCAGACCTGCGGTACAGGAGGTTATTTCACGTAAGAATTCAGCACGCTCAGTACGACGTCCAGATCGGCCTCACGTTTCACAACATCTTCTTCATGAACAATATGCTCAGTCAGATGGCCTTTAATCACTTCCCGCATCAGGCCATTCACCGCGCCGCGGATCGCGGCAATTTGTTGCAGAACAGCCGCGCATTCATGGGGCTCATCCAGCATTTTATTTAACGCCGCCACCTGACCCTGAATTTTGCTGGTACGGGCTTTCAGCTTCTGTTTATCGCGAATGGTATGGGACATCTCACTTCCTCCGTGACACCAATGACGGCGCGATCATATCATTTGTGGATACTGGGGGGGTGTATTTAATACTGGGGGGGAGTAGAATCCCAGCGCCTACCTTATCGGGAATCATTAACATGAATGACTTTTCTACCCTTTTACAGCAGGGAAATGCGTGGATCTTTATCCCCAGCGCCATATTGCTGGGGATTTTGCACGGGCTTGAGCCCGGCCATTCGAAAACCATGATGGCTGCCTTTATCATTGCGATTAAAGGCACTGTCCGGCAGGCTATTTTACTGGGGCTGGCGGCCACGGTTTCGCATACTGCGATTGTCTGGATCATCGCGTTTGGCGGCATGTATCTCAGCAACCGGTTCACCGCAGAGGCTGTCGAGCCGTGGTTGCAACTGGTGTCTGCGGTCATCATCCTGGGCACGGCGGCATGGATGTTCTGGCGTACATTTCGTGGTGAACAACTCTGGAAGAAGGAGCACGCGCACGGGCATCATGCTGATCATGACCATCATCACGGACATTCCCACACGCATGCGAATGTTCAGCGTCACGTTCAGCCCCGGGGACTTAATAACCTGCGTGGCATGAAGCGTATCAGCCTGTCGCCGCAGGAGTATCAGGACGCCCATGAACTGGCGCACGCCAGCGATATTGAGCGACGTTTTGCCAGTACGGAAGTGACTAACGGGCAGATTTTATTTTTCGGTCTGACCGGTGGGCTGATCCCGTGCCCGGCCGCCATTACCGTGCTGCTGATCTGCATCCAGCTTAAACAACTGGCGCTGGGAGCGACGATGGTAGTGTGTTTCAGCATCGGACTGGCGCTGACGCTGGTAACTGTAGGCGTGGCGGCTGCCGTCAGTGTCCGCCAGGCGGCTAAACGCTGGAGCGGTTTAAACACGCTGGCGCGCCGGGCGCCTTATTTTTCCAGTGTGCTGATCGCGCTGGTGGGGATTTATATGGGCATTCACGGGGTTATGGGCTTAACCTCATGAAAAATCTGAACGTAATCAGTCATAAGCAATAACAATTCAGACTTTTTAAAACCGGCTCAAGGCGTTATAAATGACGGGATGATAAACGGATAAATGGATCCCGCCATGAAAACTGCCCACCTTGTTGACCCCGAACTGCGCCCGTTACTGGATCTGATGCCAGAACGCGTGCTTGCAGCCTCCGTTCTGCCTGCCATGCGCGAGCAACGTCAGACGGCGGCGCTGGAAAGTCTGTCACAGGATGACGGGTTGCCGGTAACGGTTAGTCAGCATCACATTTCAGGTGGTGAAAATGCGCCAGCGGTGCGTGTCGTGGTGATTTCGCCGCAGCATGAACGGAAAGGCCGGATGGGTATTCTGCATATTCACGGTGGCGGTTATGTGCTGGGCAGCCCTGAACAGTCGATGCCGCTGACCCGCCCGACGACGGCACAGCACGACTGCGTCATTGTATCGGTGGATTACCGTCTCGCGCCGGAAACGCCGTTCCCCGGCCCGCTGGAAGATTGTTATGCCGCGCTGATCTGGATGACCGCACAGGCAGAGGTGTTGGGTATTGACCCTGCGCATATCGGTGTGATGGGTGACAGCGCCGGTGCCGGGCTGGCGGCCTCTCTGGCGCTGCTGACCCGCGACCGGGGCGGTCCGACACTGGCGTTTCAAAACCTGATGTATCCGATGCTCGACGACCGCACTGTGACCGATCCCAACCCGAATCCGGTGACCGGCGAATTCTCCTGGACGCGCGAGGACAACCGTTTCGGCTGGCACGCCTACCTCGGTCACGAAGCCGGTTTGCCGGATATTTCCTGCTACGCTGCGGCTGCCCGCGCAGAGGATCTGAGCGGATTACCACCGGCCTGGATTGGCGTCGGCTCAATTGATTTGTTCCTCGATGAAAACATCGACTATGCCCGCCGGTTAATCCGCGCTGGCGTGCCGGTGGAATTCAGCATCTATCCGGGCGGATTCCACGGTTTCAATGGCGATCCGGCCTATGCACTGGCCCGTCGCGCCCGCAAACAACGTCAGGATGCCTTAGCCGGTTTTAATCCGCTGCGTCATTATCATGACTTTGGCTTATAATCAGCAGCAATCGATAAGGCATAACAACCGGCTGAATTAGAAAATAAATTGGATATCAAACAACTTATCTATCTCTGTAACCTCGAACGCGAACGGCATTTTGGCAGGGCGGCGGAAGCCAGCTTTGTCAGCCAGCCGACACTGTCGATGCGTCTCAAAAACCTCGAAAAAGAGCTCGACCTGAATCTGATCAATCGCGGTAATAACTTCGAAGGTTTTACCGCAGAAGGTCTGCGGGTGCTGAGCTGGGCGCGGGAAATCGTGGCTGTCTATGAAGGCCTGAAACTGGAAGTCGAATCGCTGAAACAGGGCATGAGCGGGACATTGCGTATCGGCGTGATGCCGCAATGCAGCGTGTCGCTGGCGCAACTGATTAAGGCGGTCAGCGAAGCGCATCCGGGGCTGGATTACCGCGTGGCAGAAGTCAGTGCTGATCAGTTGATTGAAGCGCTGAGCAGCCATTCGGTGGATGTCGGTATCGGTTTCTTTGAGTTCTCGACGCTCAATGAGCTGCGCTTCCAATTGGTGCCGCTCGATGATGGCGGTGTTGACGTGGTGTATCACCCGGATCATTTCCCGCAGTTACAGGGCATTGAACGGATAACCGCCGAACAGGTTGCCGCGCTGCCGTTGTGTCTGTCTGAACCGAGCCGCTATTTCCGCCGGTATCTGGATAATTTCTTCCGCCAGGCCGGACTTGAGCTGCATCCGCGGCTGGAAAGCACGTCTATTTTCCAGCTGATGCAGGGCGTGTTTGTCGGAATTGGCTGTGCGCTGGTGCCGCGTGGACATCTGATTGATGAAATGCATCCTGCACTGAAACGTTGCCCGCTGGATATCACGCCGATGAGTCGTCACGCCGCGCTGGTCGTCGCCGAAGCGGGAAGGGCAACGCCGCTGGCGCAGCATTTCTTCACCGCCGCCGGGCTTTGGCTGGCGCAGCAGGCGCTTAACAAGTCGTCAAATGTGGCGCAATAAAGACGTTCTGTCCGGTATTCCTATTGATGTCATGAAACTTTCAGCCCAAGCTTTGCCGCAATACTTATGTGAAATGGATGGAGTAAGACATGAAAACATTGAAAGCCGTTGTTCTGGCGATGGCCTCTGCGGGTATTTTGCTTTCAGCAGGTGCACAGGCTTCGAATAATCTTCTGGGACAACTGCAGCAGGCCGCCAACGAAGGACTGAATGGCACCAGCAGCAAAACCGGTTCTGCCGGTACCACATCTTCGCTGACCTCGCTGCTCAGTGGCGGCGACAGTGCCCTGACGTCGACCAGCGCGAACAACGTCGCAGGTGTGTTGCAGTACTGCGTGAAGAACAACGTACTTTCCAAAGCCAGCACTGAGAATGTGAAAGATCAGTTGCTGAGCAAGCTGGGCATCCAGACGGCAGAGGGTGCTGAAAGCCAGGATTATCAGCAGGGTCTGGGGGGTTTGCTGAAAACCGGTAAAGATCAAAGCGTGGATCTGAATAATCTGGGGAGCGGGCTGACGCAGGTGAAAGAGAAAGTGAAAACCAAAGCCTGTGATGTGGTGCTGAAGCAGGCGAAATCGTTTATTTGATTGCAGAGGCCGCTGCAATGGCGGCTTTTAACTTCAAATTCAAATTCAAATTCAAGGTCAACACCGTGGGCATCGGCCCACACCGACCAGAGACCCGGTAACGCGCGGGCCTCTGGACTCCGCGCTTTTTCACTGCGCGCTCCGCTGGCGCAAGGGACATGTTCTGCTGTATTGATGAGTGGCGCAAATCCAGGTGCTGCGCACTACCTTCTCTCGGTCTTCGAGCCACAGGTCTCGAAGCCGCTCCGTTCAGCTGGATTTTGAGCACGCCATTGAACTCTCTAAAACAGAGTAATTTTGTTTTTTGAATTTAAGATCCTGCGGGCGATTCAGAAAGCTTGCTGAATGAGAGGTTGCAGACCATAGGCTGCAATCCCGAAACGAAGGAACCGCGCAGCGGCAAGATTTCCAGCCTGTCGCTGCGGTTGCTGAAACATAGCCAGCGCGCGGATCACATGTTTGAAAAAGCGAGGGGAGTTCAGAGGGGAAAAGCCTTTCCCCTCTGGTCGGTTTCGGCACGAAAGGCCGTGTGATAACCGTTATTGAGAAACCGAAATTTACTCAATTCTATTTAAAGCTTTTAAAGCCATTTAAAGCCATTTAAAGCCATTTAAAGGGATCCAAAGGGAACCCCCTTTCACTCCGCATAAACCTTCTCTTTACTCTCGCACAAATCTTCGATCAAACACGACCCGCACCGCGGCTTACGTGCAATGCAGGTATAGCGGCCATGCAGGATCAGCCAGTGGTGGCAGTCGAGCTTGAACTCGGCCGGAACCACTTTCAGCAATTTCTCTTCGACGTCATCCACGGTTTTACCCGGCGCGAACTTCGTGCGGTTACAGACGCGGAAAATATGCGTATCCACGGCAATGGTCGGCCAGCCGAAGGCGGTATTGAGCACTACGTTGGCGGTTTTGCGGCCAACGCCAGGCAGCGCTTCAAGCGCTGCGCGGTCTTCCGGCACTTCACCATGGTGTTTTTCCAGCAAAATACGGCAGGTTTTAATCACGTTCTCCGCTTTGGCATTAAACAGGCCAATGGTTTTGATGTATTCCTTTACGCCGTCCACGCCAAGCGCCAGAACCGATTCAGGCGTGTTGGCGACCGGATACAGCTTTGCCGTCGCCTTGTTCACGCTGACATCGGTAGCCTGCGCAGAAAGTAATACCGAAATCAGCAGTTCGAACGGCGTGGTGTACACCAGTTCGGTAGTGGGATGCGGATTGTTATCGCGCAAACGGCTGAGAATTTCGGTGCGTTTTTCCTTATTCATGAACGCTTCCCTTTGGCAGACTTTCTTCCGCCACAACGTGCTGTGCCGCTTGCCGTGCTTTCATACGCTGATCAATCAGATATTTGCCGGCCAGCAGCAGACCGAGGCCGATAAATGCGCCCGGCGGTAACATCGCCAGCAGGAACGGGTTATCCAGATGCAGCACTTCGACGCGCAGCACTTTCGCCCAACTGCCGAGCAACAAATCAGCGCCATTGAACAGCATGCCGCTGCCGAGAATTTCACGCATTGAACCCAGCACAAACATTGCGCAGGTTGCCCCGAGACCGGTCATCGCACCGTCGAGGGCGGCCAGATGGATCGGGCTGCTGGCGGCACAGGCTTCGGCACGGCCGACCACAATGCAGTTGGTCACAATCAGCGGAATAAAAATGCCCAGCGCCTGATACAGACCGAACGCGTAGGCATTGATCAGCATCTGCACGGTACTGACCACCGAGGCGATAATCAGCACGTAAATCGGGATGCGGATTTCATCCGGGATCCACTTACGGAATGCGGAAATCATGGCGTTGGTACAGGTCAGCACCAGCGTAGTCGCCAGCCCTAAACCGAGGGCGTTGGTGGCAGTCGACGTCACGGCCAGCAGCGGACAAAGCCCCAGCAGCTGAACCAGCGAGGAGTTATTGGTCCACAGACCCTGAACGATTATCTTTTTGGCTTCACTCATCACGGGCTCCACAAGGGGTGAGGTGGGAAAGCTGAGACGGTACCGTCCCGATAAACAGCGCCGTACGTTTTACCGAGCGGACGACGGCGCGCGGTGTAATGGTCGCACCGGTAAACTGATCAAACATACCGCCGTCTTTCTTCACCGCCCAGCGCTCATCGCTTGCACCATTGACGGTCTGATTGGCGAAATGTTTGATCCAGTCGGAAATGCGCACTTCAATTTTGTCACCCAGCCCCGGCGTTTCGTGCTGTTCCAGCACGCGGGAACCGTAAACTTTGCCATGAAAATCAGCCGCCACCAGCAACTGAATCGCACCGGAATAGCCGTCAGGCGCGGTGGTTTCAACCACGGCAGCCACCGGCTGACCATTTTTGCGCGCCAGATACAGACGGTGCGGTGCCATGCTGCCAAGTGACTCATCAGTGACGTTGTAACATTCGTTTTGCATATCGTTGTCGTACACGCTGGCCGGGATCACCTGATCAAACAGCGTTTTTTGCTGTAACAGCGCCTGATGTTCAATGGTCGGCTTGGTCATCAGGTTGACCAGTGCCGTCATACCGGTCATCAGTGCGCCAAAGAAAGCCAGAATCAGGCCGTGGCGTCGCATTGTAGCTAACATAATTCTTCCTCAGCGATGCCCGTAAACACGTGGTTGTGTGTAGTGATCAATCAGCGGCACGGTGATATTGGCCAGTAAAACGGCAAAAGCGACACCATCCGGATAACCGCCGTAACTGCGGATCAGCCACACCAGTAAACCAATCAGTCCCCCGAAAATCAGGCGGCCTTTCGGGGTGGTGGATGCCGTCACCGGATCCGTGGCAATAAAGAACGCGCCCAGCATCGTCGCGCCGGAGAACAGTCCGATCAGCGGTGAAGGATAGTTTTCCGGTGCCAGACCCCACGCGATACCCGCGCAAATGACCAGCATGCCTAACATGGCGGCCGGAATATGCCAGCTGATGATTTTGCGCCACATCAGGAACAGGCCACCGGCCAGGAATCCGAGGTTAATCCACTGCCAGCCGAGACCGGCCAGTGTGCCGCTGAACAACGGCGTTCCGAGGATCTGATCGGCGGTATGGCCGGAGCGCAGACCGGTTTTAAACGCATCCAGTGGTGTCGCCTGCGTCACGCCATCCACGTTCATGTTCAACTGATACGCGGTCAGATCCTGACTGTTATGGCCGGTGAAAATGGTCAGCAGCGTGTCGGTGAATCCGACGTGATGATGCTGTAAAACATCCGGCGGCAGCCAGGTTGTCATCTGAACCGGGAAAGAAATCAGCAGCACCACATAACCTACCATGGCCGGGTTAAACGGATTCTGACCAAGACCCCCGTAAAGTTGTTTGGCGATGATGATGGCGAAAATCGTGCCGAGCACCACCATCCACCACGGGCCCAGCGGCGGCAGGCTGATACCCAGCAAAACGGCTGTCAGCAGGGCACTGTTATCGCCCAGGCGTTTTTTCACCGGCAGTTTGCGCAACTGTAACACCGCGCCTTCTGCCAGCAGGGCAATGACGATAGCCAGCGTCAGCTGAATCAGCGTGCCGTAACCGAAGAACCAGACCTGAGCGAGCAGGCCGGGAATACACGCCAGAATCACCATCATCATGATGGTACTGGTGTTCTGGCGATTATGCGTAAAAGGTGAACTTGCAATCCTGAAGGCCATCTATTCCTCGTTTGACATTGTCTGAGCGGCTTTACGGGCCTTAACTCGGGCGATCGCAGCCGCTACAGCGGCTTTGCGTGGATCGCTTTCTTGTTGTGATGTTTCTTTTTCTTCCGGTTCAGCGTCCTGCGCTTCACTCAGTGCAGCGGCTTTTTTGGCTTTGGCACGCGCGATGGCAGCCGCCACCGCCGCTTTGCGTTTGTCGTCTGCGGAAGGTTCTGCAGGTGACGTTGTCACGTTTTCTTCAGTGCCCGCAGGTTGCGCAGCAGCGGCCTTTTTGGCTTTCACGCGGGCAATGGCGGCGGCGACAGCAGCTTTGCGATCGTCGTCAGCGGAGGGCTTTGGTGCAACGTTCAGTTCGCTTTCCTTGGCTTCCACGACAACGCCGTTATTACCGGCTTTCTTCGCTTTCACGCGGGCAATAGCGGCTGCCACGGCGGCCTTACGATCGTCTTCTGCAGATGGCGGCGTTTCAGGCACCGGCTCAGAAGCCACCGGAATGTCCTGCTCAGCGGCGGCTTTTTTGGCTTTCGCACGGGCAATGGCAGCGGCCAGCGCCGCTTTGCGCGGATCGGCTTCGGCCTGTTGTTCCGTGGCCTTTTCAGCGACAGGTGCTTCTTCTGCTGCGACGTCGTCCAGCTTCACTGCCGCTTTCTGATGTTTCTCTTCACGCGCTAATTTCTCACGTTCCATACGCGCCTGTTTGGCTTCGAAACGGGCTTTGGCTTCGGTGGCCCGGGCAGTCTCTGCATCGATGGCGCGGATTTCGGCCTTTTCCTGACGGTAATATTGCACCAGCGGAATATTGCTCGGACAGACATAGGCACAGGCGCCGCATTCGATGCAGTCGAACAGATTATGCTTGCGCGCTTTTTCGTGTTCTTCGCCTTTACTGAACCAGTAAAGTTGCTGAGGCAGTAAACCGGCCGGACAGGATTCCGCGCACAGGCTGCAACGGATACAGGCTTCTTCCTGCTCCGGCTGACCCAGTTCGGCGTCAGACGGCGCGAGCAGACAGTTGGAAATTTTGACCACGGGCACATTGAGCGATGGCAGGGTGAAGCCCATCAGCGGGCCGCCCATGATCACCATCTTTTTATCGCCCTGCGGTTGTAACTGACCTTCCTGCATCAGGTGTTCAATCGGCGTGCCCAGACGCGCCCAGACGTTACCCGGTTTTGCCATCGCTTCACCGGTCAGCGTGACCACGCGTTCGATCAGCGGTTCGCCGTCAATGATTGCGCGTTTAATGGCAAACACGGTGCCGACGTTTTGCATCAGTACGCCGATGGACGACGAGTGATGGCCTTTCGGCACTTCGAGGCCGGTCAGGATTTTGGTGAGCTGTTTGGCACCGCCGGACGGGTATTTGGTCGGAATGACCCGCAGTTCGAAACGCACTCCGTCGGAGATTTCAGCACTGATCGCGGCTTTAAGCGCGGCAATCGCTTCAGGCTTGTTGTCTTCGATGCCGATCAGCACCCGTTCAGGATGCAACATGTGGCAGAGGATGCGCGTACCCTGGAGAATTTCCATGGCATGTTCCTGCATCAGCCGGTCATCGGCAGTGATGTAAGGCTCACATTCGGCCGCGTTGAGGATCAGTGTGCGGGTCGATGTCAGGCCACCGGCTAATTTGCTGGCGGTCGGGAAGCCTGCGCCACCCAGCCCGGCAATACCGGCCTGACTGATGCGCTGATTCAGTTCATCAGCAGAAAGCTGGCGGTAATCGGCAATGAATTCGCGTTCGCACCAGGTATCAAGGCCGTCGGCTTCAATCAGCACACAGAGTTCTTTCAGACCGGAAGGGTGCGCGGTGATGTGCGGTTCGATGGCCGTGATCACGCCCGACGTCGGCGCGTGAACCGGCACGGTACGGCCACGGCCAGTGGTCAGCGGCTGACCTTTTAACACAGGGTCGCCGGCTTTCACACACAGCTCGCCTTCAGGGCCAAGGTGTTGCTGAAGGGGGATGATAAAGCGCTCAGGCAGCGGCACGTTGCGCAGCGGAACGTGGCTTGACTGAGTCTTCATTTCCGGCGGATGAATACCGCCGTCGAAGTCCCAGACTTTGTCTTTTTTGAGCGCCGCAAACAGATTAAACATGTTACTCCGCATGGATGACCTGAACCGGAATGGATTTCAAATCCCACTTCCAGTTTGCGGTGGTGGTTTTTACTGGCAGCATTTCGATGCAGTCCGTCGGGCACGGCGCGACGCACAGGTCACAGCCGGTACATAAATCAGTAATCACGGTATGTACGGCGCGGGTGGCACCCACGATGGCATCCACCGGACAGGCCTGAATACACTTGGTGCAGCCGATGCAGTTGCTCTCGTCAATGTAGGCCACTTTACGCACCGGGACAGCAGCCGCGGCGTCTTCACCCATCGGCTGCGGCTCAACGTTAAGCAAGGTCGCCAGCTTGAGCATGACGGCTTCGCCGCCCGGCACGCATTTATTGATGTTGTCGCCATTGGCGACCGCTTCGGCGTAAGGCTTGCAGCCGGGATAGCCGCATTGCGCACACTGGCTTTGCGGCAGGATATCGTCAATCTGATCGACAACCGGGTTGCCTTCCACGGCAAAACGGCGCGAGGCGTAACCCAGCAGCAGGCCAAAAACCAGCGCCAGAGCGGTCAGCGCGCCAATCGCTACCCATAATTCAAACATTAGAATTTCACCAGACCTGTGAAGCCCATAAAGGCTAATGACATCAGGCCAGCCGTGACCAGCGCAATCGAAGAACCTTTGAACGGTGCCGGGACGTCAGCCACCACCAGACGTTCACGGATAGCGGCAAACAGCACCATCACCAGCGAGAAGCCCAGTGACGCAGCGAAACCGTACAGCGCAGATTGCATAAAGTTGAATTGCTGGTTGATGTTCAGCAGCGCCACGCCGAGCACGGCGCAGTTGGTGGTGATAAGCGGCAGGAAGATGCCCAGCAGGCGGTACAGAGACGGGCTGGTTTTGCGCACCACCATTTCGGTGAACTGCACAACAACCGCGATCACCAGAATAAAGGCCATAGTGCGCAGATAGACCAGCCCCAGCGGCATCAGAACGAAAGTGTTGACGATCCACGAGCAGATATTCGACAGGGTGATCACAAATGTGGTGGCGAGACCCATACCGATAGCGGATTCCAGTTTTTTGGAAACGCCCATAAACGGGCACAGGCCAAGAAACTTAACCAGTACGAAGTTATTTACCAGCACAGTGCCGACAAAAAGTAATAAATAAGAGGTCATGACAATTGCCCGGACATAATAAACATTAAAAACCTCAGGGTTATTCCGTGAAGGTTTCTTTTACCCGCAGTGAGCGCTTGAAATAAGGCACAAAGACGGCGGCGGCCAATAAAGGTAACAATAAGTTACGCACGGCCAAATCATCGGTAACCGGTGAGAATGCAAAGGCTTTTACCGCCAGAAGTACTGTGCACAATAACCAGATAATATACATTTTGGGTAACACTCTGGCGCGCTTACAGAATTGCAGCAATACCGCGACGGTAAATAACCCCATCGCTAACGTGGTCACCACCGAGAAATACCATTGCAGGGTAAATGCCTGAGAGTTGGTGATGAGATATTCGCGCGATTCCGGCATAAATAACGCCATTGAAAACAGAAACAGCATTAATACCACGCTCAGCAGCGTCACAATCAGATACGCCATCGGGGCCAGTAGCCACCCGCCAATACGTTTATAACCCGGATTATTCAACATAAAAGCTTTTCTCACGCTGGTTTTGCTATCAAATCAGCACAGGGAAACTTCCCCGACCTTCAAGGCGCAGTAGCTTAACCTGTGAGAGGCATTCTCGTTATCGTATTTATGTGATCAATGATCCCCTTCGCTCAGGAAGGGGATTTAAATAGAAAGGCTTTAATGCACCGGCACCAGAATTTCGGTGGCGACAATTACCACAATCAGGCCAACCAGCACGGGAACGGACGTGCGTTTGACGACTTCGAAAGGCGATATTTTTGCCATACCGGCCACGGCCACTATGACGCCCGAAACAGGGGAAATAGTGCGACCCAGGTTGGATGCCTGCAACATCGGGATGACCAGATATTCCGGGTTGATGCCCATTTTCGCGGCCAGTTTTGGGATAAGTTCGACGAAGGCGTAAAACGAAGCATTACCGGAGCCAGTGGTCATGGCGGCGAGCACGGTGATGACTACCAGCACCAGCATCATGACGATGCTGCCGGAGCCAAAGTTTTGCGCCAGTCCTATCAGGCTGCTGATGAACCCGACGGTGCTCAGCCCCTGAGCAAACACGCCCGCCGTGACCAGCAGCATCACCACGTTGGCGAATGCATCCGCCATGCCGCGATAAGCCACGTCCAGTCCGGCGAATACCGCTTTGCCGTTACGGTTACGCACGGTTTCAATCAGGGCGGTCAGTAACATACAAATCACCAGAATGGTGATGATATGCAGATTGGGTCCCCATTTACCGTCAAAAATCAGCACACCGATAATCGGCGTGAAAGGCAAAATAGCGTAGAAAGCCGGAGCATTGGTTTCAATGACATCGTCAGCATTGGAATCGACAGCATCTGCCAGCACGGAGGTATCGCGTTTATCCAGATAGCGTTGCCAGAAGAAGTGCGCGACCGCCATCGCCGCGATGGCAGCAATCGAAATCGGCAGGGTGACTTTAAAGGCAAAATCCACCAGCGGCATATTCGCCGCCTGCGCCGCCAGCACCACATCACCTGAGGTAGGGGAAAGAATGATCGCCGCAGGAGACGCACAAATCGCCGCCGCCGCGCCACGGCTGATGCCGACATTGACCATAATCGGGAACAACGTTGCCATCAGTAACACGCCCAGACCGGTCGCCGAAGACACGGCCAGGGACATCAGACACGCCAGAATATACGCCGCAACCATCAGAATGTACGGTGAATTGATCATCTGTAACGGGCGCGACGCCAGTTTGACGACCACATCGTTGGCACCAATATGGGTCATATAGGCTGCGAAACCGCACAGCATCATGATCATCATCCCCAGATCGCCACCGCGGCTCATCAGCAGAATTTTGACGTACTCAACGATATCTGTCGCATTCCAGCCGGTACTTTTGGTGCCTTCCGGCAGAATGCTGTGACCCATGATGGCGCTGATAATCAGCAATAATAAGCCGCCGACCATCAGAACGCCGGTGGGTGAATAGCCTTTAATGATATAGCGGCCGACAAAGACGGCGACTACCAGCCCGATCAGTAATTCCAGCATTATTGTATTCCCCGAGATTAAATTTGGATCCAAGTGAAAGGCGGGCACTTTGCCGAAATAGTTCACCGGGCGTTATGACGCTTATCAATTATGGGTGATGAAAAAGCGGGGAATATTTAAATTTGTGATGCTTAACGGGCATCAGGAGGGGTGTTTAAAACAAACTTCAAGTTCAAGTTCAAGTTCAAGTTCAAGTTCAAAACCGTGGGCGTCGGCCCACACCGACCAGAGACCCGGTAACGCGCGGGCCTCTGGACTCCGCGCTTTTTTCACTGCGCGCTATCGCAGGTACGACGGACATGTTCCGGTACATTGGAGAGTGGCGCAAAATGTCATCGCTGCGCGATTCCCGAATTTCAGGCTTCGAGCCTAAGGTCTCGAACCATTCATTCGGTGCCATTTTTGATCACGCCAATCCACTTTTCTAAAAGATCACAACATTCTGTCTTTGAATTTAAGATCGTGCGGGCGGTTCAGAAAGCTTGCTGAATGAGAGGTTGCAGACCTGAGGCTGCAATCCCGAAATGAAGGTACCGCGTAGCGGCAAGATTTCCAGCCTGTCACCGCGGCAACTGAAACATAGCCAGCGAGCGGAGCGCGTGTTGAAAAAGCGTGGGGAAATCCAAAAGGGGAAAAGCACTTTCCCCTTTTGGGCGGTTTCGGCGCAGCGCGTTAAGTGATCACCGCACGTAAGAAACCGAAATTTACGCTAACTCGCTTTAGCAGTGTAAGCCGCCATTGCAGCGGCCTTCTGCAAACAAATCAGCGACTGCAAAGCTTGTAATACACCTCATTCCACCGGATCTGATTCTTGAAGTCCGGCAACGTCGTGTCGTTATCGATCACCAGCAATTCAATCCCGGAAAATTCTGCATATAACCGCAGCGCGTCAATATCCAGTGCCTGTGAGAACACGGTATGGTGCGCGCCGCCGCCGAGGATCCACGCTTCTGCCGCTGTTGCCAGTGATGGCTGGGCTTTCCAGATAGCGCGCGCAACCGGCAGTTTTGGCAGCGGGTGTGGCTGTTCGATGGTATCCACCAGATTGACCAGCAGACGGAAGCGGTCGCCCATGTCGATGACGCTGGCATTGACCGCCGGACCTGCCGGTGTGGAGAAAATCAGACGCGCCGGATCCGCTTTACCGCCTATGCCGAGATATTGCGCATCAAGCAGCGGCTTCTCTTCTTTGGCAATCGACGGACACACTTCCAGCATGTGCGAGCCCACCACCAGATCACTGCCTGGTTTGAAGTGGTAGGTGTAATCCTCCATGAAAGAAGTGCCGCCTTTCAGACCGCTGGCCATGACTTTCATGATGCGCAGCAGGGCAGACGTTTTCCAGTCACCTTCGCCACCAAAGCCGTAGCCTTTCTGCATCAGACGCTGGACTGCCAGCCCGGGCAGTTGTTTCATGCCGTGCAGATCTTCAAAGTTGGTCGTGAATGCCCCGAATTTACCTTGTTCGAGGAAACGGGTCATACCAAGTTCAATTTTGGCAGCATCCAGCAGGTTTTCACGACGTTCGCCGTTAATTTTTACCGCATCCGTCAGGCGATAGGTGGCTTCATATTCTTCCACCAGCGTATCGATGTCGCCTTTGCTGACTTCGTTGATTACGCTGACCAAATCACCAATTCCGTAGGCACTGATGCTGTAGCCGAACTGGATTTGGGCGGCGACTTTATCGCCTTCGGTGACAGCAACTTCACGCATGTTATCGCCAAAACGTGCCACTTTCAGGTGCTGGCTTTCGTTTTTGGCGGCAGCAACGCGCATCCACTGGGCGATACGGCGGTGAGATTCACCGTCCTGCCAGTGACCGGCCACCACGGTGTGTTGCTGGCGCATACGGGCACCGATGAAGCCGAATTCACGGCCACCGTGCGCGGTCTGGTTCAGGTTCATGAAGTCCATGTCCATGGTTTCCCATGGAATTTCAGCGTTGAATTGCGTATGGAACTGCATCAGCGGCTTATGCAGGATGCTCAGCCCGGCAATCCACATTTTGGCCGGCGAGAAGGTATGCAGCCAGGTGATGATGCCCACGCAGGCGTTGTCATAGTTGGCTTCACGGCACAATGCGGTGATTTCGTCCGGCGTGGTCACCAGCGGTTTGAGCACCAGTTTTATCGGCAAACCGGCTTCGCTGTTCAGGCTACTGACCACCTTCTCGGCGTTCTCTTTTACCTGACGTAATGCCTGCGGACCGTACAGATGCTGACTGCCAATGGCGAACCACACTTCGAGATGTTTAAACGCGTCCATTTATTACTCCTGAATATCGGATAGATGAAATACGGGTTAATGCGCCGGTTTCGCTGCAAACAGCGGTTCAGTCGTGGCACACCATTGCTGATAACGTTCGTACAGGCGCTGATATTGCGCGACGCGCTGCGGATCCGGCGTCAGCGTACGTTCGATGCTGCAGGCCATTTTTTCCTGTGCGGCAGGAACATCTTTGAACTCCCCGGCAGCGACGGCGGCGAAAATCGCGGCACCCAGGGCGCAGCACTGATCGGAAGCGACAATTTGCAACGGACGGTTCATCACATCGGCGCAAACCTGCATGATGACCGGCGATTTACGCGCGATGCCCCCGAGCGTCAGCACGTTTTCCACCGGGATATCCTGCTGTTCGAAACATTCCATGATGGCGCGCGCGCCAAAAGCGGTCGCTGCGATAAAGCCGCCGAACAGTTCAGGTGCTTCGGTGCCCAGATTGATATCGGTAATGACACCTTTCAGGCGCTGGTTGGCAAACGGTGTACGGCGGCCGTTAAACCAGTCGAGCACCAGCGGCAGATGATCCAGTTTCGGATGAGCGGCCCAGGCCACAGTGAGATCGGTCAGCAGATTTTTTTGCAGGCTGGTCAGTTGCGGTGCCATTTCCGGATGGGCTTTTGCGGCCTGAATCAGCGGCCAGCTCAGCAGACGGCTGAACCAGGCGTACATGTCGCCGAAAGCGGATTGTCCGGCTTCCATCCCGATCATGTCCGGCACGACGCTGCCTTCCACCTGTCCGCAGATCCCGGCGATAGCGCGGTCGTTTACGCGTTCTTTATCGGCGATCAGGATGTCGCAGGTGGAGGTGCCGATCACTTTGACCAGCGTATAAGGCTGTGCGCCCGCGCCGACTGCCCCCATATGGCAGTCGAATGCGCCGCCCGAAAGCACCACACTGGCGGGTAAGCCAAGACGTTCTGCCCATTCAGGTGTCAGTGTGCCAACAGCCTGTTCGGCGGTGACGGTGTCGGTAAACAGCGGATAGGGCAGATGTTCAACCAGCAGCGGATCGAGGGCGGCAAAGAACGCTTTTGGTGGCAGGCCGCCCCATGACGGATGCCAGAGCATTTTGTGTCCGGCGCTGCAACGTCCGCGCACCACTTTGTCCGGCGCGGTGGTGCCGGAAAGCAGGGCGGGCACCCAGTCGCACAATTCAACCCATGACGCGGCTGCTTGTTTAACCGCAGCATCAGCACGGGAAACGTGCAAGATTTTCGCCCAGAACCATTCTGAGGAATAAACGCCGCCGATATAGCGGGAATAGTCGGGGAAATCGCCGCTGCGACACAGACGGTTGATCTCTTCCGCTTCTTCTATTGCCGTGTGATCTTTCCAGAGCACAAACATGGCGTTCGGGTTTTCGGCAAATTCCGCTTTCAGCGCCAGAATGTTGCCTTCCTCATCGACAGGAGCCGGGGTTGAGCCGGTGGAATCGACGCCGATACCCACCACGCGTGCAGCCCGCTCGCTGCCCAGCCGTTGCACAACGTTTTTAATCGCCTGCTCCATTGCCTCTATATAGTCGAGCGGGTGATGGCGGAACTGATTTATTGCCGCATCACAATAGCGACCTTCATTCCAGCGCGGATAATAAACCACATCGGTTTCCATCTCGGCACCGGTCTGACAATCCACAGCCAGGGCACGGACGGAATCGCTGCCAAAATCAAGACCAAGAGCAATCGCACCTTGCGTCATTCTTTCTCACTCCTTCAGGTTTGCCGTAGTCATTACGGCGGCGAATCGAATTGCTCTAACAGTAGGAGGATGCAAAAAAGTGAGTGAGGAGGCGTTAGCTGGAAGTATGCACAAATCTGCTCCCAATGATGTTTCTGTGAGGTTGGTCAAATGTTAGCGTTTGGCTAAAATCGCTATATCTATGCACAAACCTGCTGTTTTCCCGCCGTGTGATAGCGCTCTACATTCCGCTGCAAAATTACCGCTAAAACTTAACCCGTCTTACAAGAGAGTGTGACGCAAATCCTCTATAAACTGGACTTCGCCGCACTTTCACTTTGTTTCTTTACGCTACTGATAACGTTTTCACGATTGCGGCAAACCACCAGATTTAAGACTGTGATTGTGAAAAACAACAATAAAAGTCGGAGAACATCATGCATAAATTCACTAAGGCATTAGCGGCGGTCGGGTTAGCTGCCCTTATGTCACATTCAGCTATGGCAGCCGAGAATCCGAAGCTGGGCTTCCTGGTTAAACAGCCGGAAGAGCCGTGGTTCCAGACTGAATGGCGGTTCGCAGATAAAGCCGGTAAGGATCTTCACTTCGACGTCATTAAAATCGCCGTGCCGGATGGTGAAAAAACGTTGAATGCAATCGACAGCCTGGCGGCCAACGGCGCGAAAGGCTTTGTCATCTGTACGCCGGATCCGCGTCTCGGCCCTGCCATCATGGCGAAAGCGCGCAGCTATGACATGAAAGTGATCCAGGTGGATGACCAGTTTGTGAATGCCAAAGGCAAGCCAATGGAAGAAGTGCCATTAGTCATGATGGCCGCGACCAAAATCGGCGAACGTCAGGGGCAGGAACTGTATAAAGAAATGCAAAAACGTGGCTGGAAAGTCGCTGATACCGGCGTGATGGCCATTACTGCCGATGAACTCGATACGGCGCGCCGCCGCACCTCCGGTTCAATGGAGGCACTGAAAGCTGCCGGTTTCCCGGAAAAACAAATCTACAAAGTCCCGACTAAATCTAACGACATCCCGGGCGCACTGGATGCCGGTAACTCCCTGCTGGTGCAACATCCTGAAGTGAAAAACTGGCTGATCATCGGCATGAACGACAACACCGTATTGGGTGGCGTGCGTGCAACCGAAGGTCAGGGCTTTAAAGCGGCTAACGTGATCGGCATCGGCATCAACGGTGTGGATGCAGTGAATGAGTTGTCAAAAAGCGCCCAGACTGGCTTCTACGGTTCCCTGTTACCTAGCCCGGATATCCACGGTTACAAAAGTATTCAGATGCTGAATGAATGGGTTACCAAAGGCGTTGAACCACCGAAATTTACCGAAGTGACGGATGTTGTCCTGATTACCCGCGACAACTTCAAAGAAGAGCTGAAGAAGAAAGGCTTAATGTAATTTCCTCGTCATCCTTCGGGCTGCAGATGCGTTGGCTGCAACCCGAATGATTTAGAGGAATGCGATTGAGAACGAGCATTAGAAGACGCTGCTGCAGAACGGACGACAGTTTTAAATAGTTTGAACTGTTTTCTGCTTTGCAGTGGCGTGCATCCATACTTACTCAACTTCCAGGTAGCCACTATGACTCAGCAATCTTTCGATAATAAGACGCCTTTGCTGACACCGTCACTGACGGAGTTTGATGCGGCCAGGCCGTATCTGGAATTCCATGACATTGGCAAAACTTTTCCGGGCGTGAAAGCGCTGGACGGTATTTCATTCAATTGTTACGCCGGACAAATTCATGCGCTGATGGGCGAAAACGGAGCGGGGAAATCCACCCTGCTGAAGATCCTCAGCGGGAACTATCAGCCTTCCCAGGGCAATATTCATATCAAAGGCCAGCCGGTCGCGTTCAGCCATACCACGGATGCGCTCGATGCCGGTGTGGCGATCATTTATCAGGAACTCCATCTGGTGCCGGAAATGACGGTAGCAGAGAACATTTATCTCGGGCAGTTGCCGAGCAAACACGGTTTTGTGAACCGTAAATTGCTGCGTTACGAAGCCAAACTTCAGCTTGAACATCTCGGGCTGGATATCGACCCCGATACACCGCTGAAATATCTCTCCATCGGCCAGTGGCAGATGGTGGAAATTGCCAAGGCGCTGGCGCGCAATGCCAAAATTATTGCATTCGATGAACCTACCAGTTCGCTTTCTGCACGCGAAATTGAACAATTGTTCCGTGTTATCCGTGAGTTACGGGCGGAAGGACGTGTGATTTTATATGTCTCACACCGTATGGAAGAGATCTTTGCATTAAGTGACGCTGTCACCGTTTTCAAAGACGGACGTTACGTTCGCACCTTTGACGACATGACGCAGGTGGATAACAGCAAGCTGGTGCAGGCGATGGTTGGCCGTAATCTCGATGACATTTACGGTTACGCGCCACGTCCGCACGGCGAAATTCGCCTTGAACTGGATGAGGTGAAAGCACCGGGCGTGAGAACGCCGATCAGCCTGACGGTACGTCAGGGCGAAATCGTCGGCCTGTTCGGGCTGGTGGGTGCAGGGCGCAGTGAGCTGATGAAAGGATTATTTGGTGGTACGCGTATTACCGGCGGTACCGTCCGGCTGGACGGTGTAGCGCTGAATATTCGTAAACCGGCAGATGCGATCCGCCAGGGCATCATGTTGTGCCCGGAAGACCGCAAAGCTGACGGCATTATTCCTGTGCACTCGGTGCGCGACAACATCAACATCAGCGCCCGTCGCAAAACGGTGAAAGCAGGGTGCCTGATCAACAACGCCTGGGAAGCGAAAAATGCGCGTAAACATATCGATGCGCTGAATATCAAAACCCCCAGCGACCAGCAACTGATCATGAACCTTTCAGGGGGTAATCAGCAAAAAGCCATTCTGGGTCGCTGGTTGTCGGAAGAAATGAAAGTCATTTTGCTGGATGAACCAACGCGGGGTATTGACGTTGGCGCCAAGCATGAAATTTATAATGTGATTTATTCACTGGCAAAACAAGGCATTGCGGTGCTGTTTGCGTCCAGTGATTTACCGGAAGTGCTGGGTCTGGCCGACAGGGTGGTGGTGATGCGCGAAGGCGCAATCTCCGGCGAACTGTTGCATGACGACGCCACCGAAGAAAAAGCGCTGGGGCTCGCTATGTTGCGCACGCCAGTTCTTGATTCTGCCCATGACGCTGCCTGACTGAGGAGCAAAAATATTATGTCGAGTATGACAACCAATTCAGCCAAACCGGATCAACCTTCAGCAGCCTCACGCGGCGGCCAGGGTCTGATGCGTATCTGGGACAGTTACGGCATGTTAGTGGTGTTCGCCGTGCTGTTTATCGCCTGTACCATTTTCGTGCCAAACTTCAGTTCTTTCATCAACATGAAAGGGTTGGGGCTGGCGATTTCGATGTCCGGCATGGTGGCCTGCGGGATGCTGTTCTGTCTGGCTTCCGGTGACTTCGATCTGTCTGTTGCATCGGTGATTGCCTGTGCGGGCGTTACCACCGCCGTGGTGATCAACATGACCGAAAGCCTGTGGATCGGCGTTGCTGCCGGTTTACTGCTCGGGATGCTGACCGGTTTGCTCAACGGTTTTGTTATCGCCCGTCTGAAAATCAATGCGCTGATCACCACGCTTGCCACTATGCAGATTGTGCGCGGTCTTGCGTACATCATTTCTGACGGTAAAGCGGTGGGCATCGAAGACGAACGTTTCTTCACCCTCGGTTATGCCAACTGGCTGGGGCTGCCTGCACCTATCTGGCTGACGGTCGGCTGTCTGATCATCTTTGGTCTGTTGCTGAACAAAACCACCTTCGGGCGTAACACACTGGCGATTGGCGGTAATGAAGATGCGGCGCGTCTGGCCGGTGTGCCGGTGGTGCGTACGAAAATCATCATCTTCGTGCTGTCCGGGCTGGTATCAGCGGCGGCGGGGATCATTCTGGCGTCACGTATGACCAGCGGCCAGCCGATGACCTCACTGGGCTTCGAGCTGATCGTTATCTCTGCCTGCGTATTGGGTGGCGTTTCCCTGAAAGGCGGTATCGGTAAAATTTCCTATGTGGTTTCCGGGATCCTCATTCTGGGTACCGTGGAAAATGCCATGAACCTGCTGAACATTTCTCCGTTCTCGCAATATGTGGTACGTGGCTTGATCCTGCTGGCGGCAGTTATCTTCGACCGCTACAAACAGAAAGCGAAAAAGACCGTTTAATCTGGTTTTGTGATAACGCTTTCACGCAATCATCACGCGGCATTTAACGCTATTACGGGTTAAATGCCGAAAAAACGCGTGGTTGTTCACAATTTAGCAACCTTTACTGGCAGCGTTTTCACTGCCGATTAGAATAGATGAAAAGTCCATAGTCCAGTGAAGTTTCAGGAGGTTCGATGTATCACCGTATGATTCAGGATCAGCAGCAAAATCCGCTGTTACCGGGTTACAGTTTCAATGCCTATCTGGTCGCCGGTATGACACCTATCCTTGCTGACGGGCCACTGGATTTCGCCATCGACCGTCCGGGTGGAATGAAAGGCTACATTCTTAATTTGACGGTGAAGGGGCAGGGTAAAGTCTTCGACGGCGAAGACACGTTCTACTGCAATCCCGGTGATCTGCTGTTATTCCCACCGATAGCCCGCCATCTTTACAGTCGTTCTGCCAACGCCGACTCCTGGTATCATCGCTGGGTGTATTTCCGCCCGCGCGCCTACTGGGCAGACTGGCTGGAATGGCACACCAAAACCCGCGATGTCGGGCGTCTTTCTTTACCGAATAATACCTTGTTGCTGGAATTTGACCGTCTGTTTGCCAACATCGAACAAACGCAAAAATCGGGGCGACGTTTTTGCGAAGAGCTGGGGATGAATCTGCTGGAACGTCTGTTGCTGCGTGCCATGGAAGAAGATCCGCAGAGTCCGCAGAAAATCATGGACCCACGTGTCATCGAAGCCTGCCAGTTTATTACCGGCAATCTGGCGGGTGAGCTGCGTATCGATGAAGTCGCCCGCCATGTTTGCCTCTCACCATCGCGGCTGGCGCATTTATTCCGCGAACAGGTCGGGATCAACATCCTGCGCTGGCGCGAAGATCAGCGGGTGATCCGCGCCAAACTCTTATTACAAACTACGCAGGAATCCATCGCGACGATTGGCCGTGTGGTGGGATATGACGATCAGTTGTATTTCTCGCGGGTCTTCCGTAAACGGGTGGGGGTCAGCCCGAGTGATTTCCGCCGCCGGAGTGTGGAGATTAACTATCCGGCCAAGCCGTATAAATCACATCCGTGGCCTGAGCATGAAAATGCCGTGGCGTATCATTTTTGAGTTTTGCAGAGTGGGCCGCTGCAAAAGGGGCGGCCTTGAAACCTTGGGTTGCCACCCAAACTGGCCTTAAGGTCGTGGGCGTCGGCCCACACCGACCAGAGACCCGGTAACGCGCGGGCCTCTGGACTCCGCGCTTTTTTCACTGCGCGCTATCGCGGGTATGACGGACATGTTCTGGTGCATTAGTCAGTGGCGCAAATCCAGGTGCTTCGCACTACCTTCTCTCGGTCTTCGAGCCACAGGTCTCGAAGCCGCTCCGTTCAGCTGAATTTTGATCACGCCAATCAACTTTTCTAAAAGATAAAAGACAATCTGCCGTTGATTTTAAGATCGTGCGGGCGATTCAGAAAGCTTGCTGAATGAGAGGTTGCAGACCTGAGGCTGCAATCCCGAAATGAAGGCACCGCGCAGCGGCAAGCTTTCCAGCCTGTCGCGGTGGTACCTGAAACATAGCCAGCGAGCGTTAGCGCGTGTTGAAAAGCGAAGGGAGATCCAAGAGGGAAAAAGCACTTTTCCCTCTTGGTCGGTTTCGGCGCGAAAGGCCGAGTGATAACCGTTATTGAAAAACCGAAATTTCACAATTCAGTTATTAAGAAGCGCGAATTCATTCGCTAAAGAAGCTTTGTTTCAAAGCCCGCTCCACACCTCGCAGTTCCGCCAGTCCCCGCAGACGTCCAATCGCCGAATACCCCGGATTGGTTTTCTTATGCAAATCATCCAGCATCTGATGGCCGTGATCCGGACGCATCGGGATAGCGCGCAGATTGCCAGCGCGGCGACGTGTTTGTTCTTCCGTCAGAATCGCTTTGATAACCGCCACCATATCCACATCACCATCTAAATGATCGGCTTCATGGAAGCTTTCCGGCACGTCTTCGCGCTGGGTGGCGCGCAGATGGATGAAGTGCACGCGGTCGGCGTAAGTGGTCATCATTTTCACCAGGTCATTATCTTCACGCACGCCGTAAGAACCGGTGCAGAAGCAGAAACCGTTGTGGATACTGTCGACGGTTTCTTTCAGCCATTGCATATCTTCAATGGTGGAGATAATACGCGGCAGGCCGAGAATAGGGCGCGGTGGATCGTCCGGGTGAACTGCCAGACTTAAACCGCATTGCTCGGCAACCGGCACAATGCTGCGCAGGAAATGCGCCATGTTTTCGCGCAGTTTGGCTTTGTCGATACCGTCGTAAGTCGCCAGACGCGCACGGAACTGGTCCAGCGTGTAGCCTTCTTCCGCACCCGGTAAACCGGCAATGATGTTAGACACCAGTTGATCTTTCTCCGCCTGTGTCATCGCCGCAAAGTATTCGGCTGCCTGTTTTTGCTCATCCGCGCTGTAATAAGACGTCGCACCTTCGCGTTTCAGCAGATGCAATTCAAAGGCCGCAAATGCGATATGGTCGAAGCGCAGGGCGCGTGAACCGTCCGGCAGCAGATAGCCGAGGTCCGTGCGTGTCCAGTCGAGAACCGGCATGAAGTTATAGCAGACCGTATAGATGCCGCATTCCGCCAGATTACGGATAGATTGCTGATAGTTAGCAATGTGCTTTTCAACATCCCCGCTGCGGGTTTTGATTTCCTCATGCACCGGAATGCTTTCCACTACGGACCACACCAGACCTTTGGCTTCAATTATCGCCTTACGTTTCTTTATCTCTTCTACCGGCCAGACTTCACCGTTAGGAATATGGTGCAGGGCGGTAACCACGCCGGTTGCGCCAGCCTGACGCACATCATCAAGTGAAACCGGATCGTTCGGGCCGTACCAACGCCATGTCTGTTCCATGTGTTTTCCTTAAAATTGTTAACTGACTGTCTGAATGTAGTTGACGCAGGGCCGGTGATAAGTTCAATCTTAATGCGCGGCCTGGTCAGGTGGTCTGCTGGTCAGGCCATCAGACCGACATATGATTCAGCATCAAACCGAACATTAATGTGACCGGGATAACAGATCTGGGATTCAGCATGAACACGGAGAAAATAATGGCATTACCCACCCTTAAAGTTGAACGGCTGTATCGCCAGATTTCTAATGTATTGATTAACTGCATTAATACCGGGCAGTTTGCCCCGGGCGCGATGATCCCGTCAGAACGGGATTTGTCTAAACAACTTGGCGTCAGTCGTTCATCTATCCGTGAGGCATTGATTGCGCTGGAGATCACTGGCTGGGTGGAAATCCGTACCGGCAACGGCGTGTACGTCAGCGACCCGTTGCCGCAGGCCACACCTGCGGTGCAAACGGTAAGTACCGAAGAGGAATTCAGCCTGCAATCGCTGGTGAAAGCGCGCCAGGTTTATGAATCGATGACAGCAGAACTGGCGGCGATTAACGGCACCGAAGAGCAGCGTGAAAAACTGAGAGCCATCGCCCGGGAATTAAACGAACTGAATGCCAATAACGACGCTTTTCTCGAAGCTGACCGCCGTTTCCATATGATGATCAGTGAAATGACCGGCAACGAAGTGCTGCACGATATGATGGGATATTTGTGGGATAAACGTCGTTCACGTCGGTTTATGCGTCTGGAGAGTCATTACACCGAAGTGGATTTTGCCCGTGAAATGAATGCCGATCATCAGGGGATTTTAGACGCGATTCTGGCGCAGGATGGCGCAGGGGCGAAGGCAAGAATGAGCCGGCATTTACAGCATGTGTATGACCAGTTATTTGCAGAATGAGAGTGTCAATGCCGGACACAGGCGGCTTTAAATCAAAACCTTGGGTGACAACCCAAGGTTTTGCCCGTGTGGGCGGCGAGCCCACAAAATAGCATCAGCTCGGATACGGCACCCATCCCCCGCCATTCAGGCGAATATAGATTTTCCCCTGATATTCCATCACCACTGAGTTCTCATTTTCAGATACCAGCGGCGTTTGTGGCAGGTTCGAACCGAAGGTTTTCCAGTCCATCGTCGGGCTGGTAAACACTTTGCCATCAACTGCGCGGGCGACCATTTCTGAAATCGCCTGATAGCTGCTCTGGCCGTCAATTTTCATTGGTGATGGCGCGTGCGGTGCCTGCATCCCAAAGAATTTCACCCCGACAGGAATATGGGTAATGCCCGGACTCGGGATATCACGCAGACCCGAGATTTGCATCTTGTCGCCCACCAGCGCGGCGCCGTGTTCAGGCACCACCACCAGCATCACTTTGCGGCCGGATTTATCCAGCTGATCCATAAAGATATTCAGCTGATTCAGCAGAGTTTGCGCACGGTTATGATAATCCGCGCCCTTATTGCTGCCCACGTAACGGTTGCCGTCATGCAGCGGAATCAGGTTAAAGAAGGTTGCGGTGCGTGCGGTACCGGCTTTCTCCTGATTCTCCAGCCAGCGGGAGAACAGTTGTCCGTCGTTGAAAATTGGTGAGCCATCAAAGGACGTCAGCTCATAACCCAGACCGGCCTGGGACATCAGCGGGACTTTCATGTCAGCATCATCACGCAGGTTACCGATGTAATTACCGAACACACCCGTATGGTCCATTGCCAGCTGAGGCGTGAAGCCCAGACGCGCGAGATCGTCAAACAGATAACACTGCTGACCGGCAGGCTGATACAAATCATGATGCGATGTCTGACCGCAACTGGCGCGCAGCAGGCGGATGGATGCCGGGCCGCTGTAGGCTGTGGCTGAATTGAAATTGCTGAAAACAAAATCAAAACGCGACCACAGCGGTGAATTCGAAAGATTCACGGCGTCCAGATCTGACCAGGCCAGCGAACAGATGTTGATCACCAGCAGGTCAAACGGCTGTGCATCGGCAGGAAGTGCGTCGGGGAACTTCGTCGCCTTACGCCGTTCGTTTTGGTAGAACTGCTCTAAATAAGCGTTCAGGTTGGCATTGGTTGGCGGGCCGTTCACGGTGTTATCAGTGGCTGATGGCGCAACGGTCACCGGTGTCGTTACGGCATTTTGGGCGATAGCCGGTGGCGGCGAATGCGCGAAAAACGGTGTGATCAGCCCGCTGAGGTTAAGCCACAGCAGCGCAATGACGGTAAACGTGGTCAGCCGGATCCACTGGGATATAAACAGATAACCGACCAGCAAAGCGAAACCGATGGCAATCCACTGCCAGTTGATAAAGCGATCGGCCAGTTCGAGCAGATAACTGAAACTGAAGCCTGCTACGTCCGCCCCCTGATTGACAATTGAACGCCAGCCGGGCAGCCAGGTATCGTGATACAGCAACGCCAGCCCGAAAGGCAGGGCAATCCACTGTCTCCAGCGGTGCAGGCGCAGCGAACGTAACGGGAATAGCAACACGGCGGCAAAGACGACATTGCTCAGGGCATCAAAATTCAGATAACCCTGTGAAAGCAGAACAAACTTGAGTAAAAAATAATAGTTCCAGGCACCGAGGCCGCGCCAGGATTGCCAGATCCGCAAACGCGGCGAAGAAGATTGCGATTCGTTCATAGTGAAGTTTTGGATTTTCCTGTAGCCGCAGAAGTTTCAGGCAAAGTAGCGGAGCGTTTGCGGTTCTTATTGATGCTGCTGATGGTCATGGGGGTTAAATAACGCGGCGACAGAAATCGCGTCGCAAAGCGGTTTTTCCAGCGCGGCAAACGGCTACGCAGGGCATATCCCAGCGGGATAAAAATCACCGCCGCCAGAATAAAGATTTCGATAATATCCTGAATATCCATCTCTTTTACTCCTGCGCCTGAATAACTGGCGTATCGCTCACGGCCAGCGTGATGGGAACGGGCTGATGAACCTGCGCACGTTTTAAAGGTTCGGTTTTATGCGCCACAAAAGGCTGCGCTTCAGACACCGGATTTGCCATCGGCGGCCTGGCGGCCAGACGCAGAACTTCCGTGCGGATATCCAGCTCCTGGCTCCAGAACGTCTGGCTGGTGAACACTTCTTTGACCGGCAGATTAAACAGAAACGCCAGTACATTTTCGACGTCGCTGACCTGACAGTTCGACAGGAACAGATACAGATGACGCCCGGTAACCGTCAGAATATCGCCGTCGCGGCGCAGCGAACACAAAGACATCGCCTGCTGCGGGCTGATCCCGGCGGCAGGGCGCAGCGAAATTAAAATGCCCCGGGATTCCGTCGCCAGCGCGGCGTGATTCCAGATATCGTGCATGACTTCGCAGAAAACCGGCAGTGGCAGATAACCCTTATGATGCGTGGGCAGGCGGCTGTCGAGCAGCAGCCCGATATCATCCGGCACATGGCGGGTATAAGTGAGATTTTGCAGGTCATCGAGCAGGGTCAGAAAGTTGGAGAGGCGCGCTGCCTGTGGCACAACCAGATTCGCGCCACAGGCCTGGAGCAGACGCTGATCGACATAGCGCAAAGAAGAATTCATTTCGCGCACGACAATTTTTAAACCATTGCCACGCTGCATGCGTAAACGATGAACCTGACGGGCCAGCACTTCGACTTCGTCATTACCGGTGAGGGCGAAAATGACCGTCGCCGATCGCGCATGTGCCGCGCGCTCGCTCAGCGCTTCATTATCATCGAACAGGAACCAGCGTTCTGAAAGCGCAGGAGCGCCTTCAAGCACTGAGCGTTCGGCCAGCAGCATCCACTGATCATCGCCGGTTTGTTCGGAAACAGCGGCAGAGGCGTTCTTTTGAATTTCCCAGCCGGTTGGGCGGCGCGTCAGGGGATAAAGTGTATTGGCTTCTGCCCCCAAATTGTCATGCCACCAGGAAACGCCCCACTGGTTCGGTTCAACATCTGTTTTCAAATCCGCAAGACCGCATATATTGCGATGGTATAAATGAAGCTGAGTTTTAACCGCATTAATACCGGCTCCATAGCAGATAATAAGGATCGTTGCACCTTTATTATTGACACATGCGCTCATTTCACTCAGCCAGCGGACCCATTGTTTATCATTTAGCGCCTGCCAGGTACTGACCGGAAGTAATAGAATCATTAATGAGGCTGAGTGAGCAGGCAAACGATTAATATCCGCTGCAAGGGAGAGAAATGCTTTCTTCCCATTCGCTAACAGGTAATAAAACGTTTTTTTCTGATATTTTTTTAAATAAGTGAGAAGGATATCATCGTCAGATAGCCTGTTTTCTTGTGCAGTGCAAATTAAATTGTGCTGTGGGAAAAAAACGTTGACCGGAACTTCACCTTGCTGAGCCTCAACCGTTTGTCCGCAAAGATGATAAGCGGCTTCCTGACTTTCGGTGTTAACCCAGTAAAGCCCCTGAGCCTGCATCCGGGCTAATCCATTCCAGAATTGCTTCATGCCCAATGAAAAGGAGAGTGCCATATAGTTAATCTGCTTGTATCGTTTTTGATTAAAAGTCTGCTTGGGACACACTGAGAAATGTGAGTATAATAAATTCTATCATTGCTACATTAAATAATCATAATACTTCACAATAATGTTTGATACTAAAAAGCCCAGACAGGTCAGCGCATTTTGGCTGTCGTGGTATCAGTATTTAGATTGAAGCAGGGAGAAAGAATCGGTGGGAGCCAATATTGTAGACCCGGAGGAATCTGAACCGACGAAAGATGATGATTTCTTTGCACTGAGTCACCTTTTTTCTTTGTCAGAATTAAATTATGTCGATATAGCCCGTAAAGAAAAGATTCCGCAACTAATGTCCCGCTGGCCGCTACTGGCTGAGCTGGCGCAATACGGTGAACGCGGCGCGGAGAAAAAATAATATGGCTGTCATTGCCTTACAGGGAATTCGTGGCGGTACGGGCACCACTTCAGTCACGGCTGCACTGGCCTGGGGTCTTGCGCAATTAAATGAAAAGGTTCTGGTCATCGACTTTTCACCGGAAAACTTACTGCGATTGCACTTTGGTATGCCTTTCGCTCAGGCTCGCGGATGGCGCTATGCGCACAATACAGGAGAGCCGTGGCAAAACTCCGCACTGCGTTACCACTCTCATCTTGATTTCCTGCCTTACGGGCATGCCACGACCGGCGACGCCAGTCAGCCGGATTTTGACTGGCAAAAGGCGATCACTCAGCTTAAAAATACCGGCGTATATGACTGGATCCTGATCGACTCTCCGGCAGCCGATCCGCTGACCGCGCAAAAAATTGCCGACAGTACGGTAGTGCTTCTCCACGCCGATACCCAGTCACACACCCGTTTACATCAGTATGTGCTGCCAGCCAACGGGCGCTATCTGCTCAATCAGTTCATTCCTTCCAGTCAGTTACAGCAGGATATTTTGCTGTTATGGCAGGAAACTTTACCCGTTTTGATTCCGGTGATTTTACACCGCGACGAAGCCATGGCGGAGTCACTGGCGGCGAAACAACCGGCAGGGGAATGGAATAGTAACAGTAAAATCAGTCGCGAAATTAACACGCTGGCGAACTGGTTCCTGCTGCATTTGCGCCATTCAGGGGACGTGCACAGCCAGACAATGGGGCGGAGTCCGGAAAAATGAACCGCGTGCTCAACCTGTTTCTGGTGCCGCCGGTAGTTTTCGAATTACAAAACCGCTACCGGTACTATCGCGCCAGCCACTCCTCACGGACCGCCGCTGGCGTAATGATTTTCTGCGTGGCGTTAAGCTGGCTGTTTTTGCGTTTTGAATCCCCTGTCTGGCAGCGTGTTAAAGCACAACGCACCCGCTGGTATCCGCAGATTTCGCCGTCGCGCCCGCGTCTGGCCGATCCGCTGCGCTATATCGTGCAAAGCTTGTGGTTGCTGATCATCCTGCCTGCTGAAAGCCGGCGCGGACGTGTGATTCACACCCGCTGGCCACAGCAGTTACGCAAAAAAATCCATTTGTGGCTCGAATTATTGCCTGAACAGGTCACACACAGTCCGCTGGAAATTAAGGTCACACGCCGTATCGGCAAAATGAGCCGTCTCGGTAAACGTATTCTGGTCTGGATGACCGCACTGGTGGCGCTCACCCTGGCGATGTTCTGTATTTCTCAGCCTTTTAGTTACATCGCACAGTTTGTCTTCGTGATGCTGCTGTGGAGCATTGCGATGATTATTCGCCGTATTCCGGGCCGCTTCCCGGCGCTGATGATGATCGTGTTGTCGCTGACCATTTCCTGCCGTTATTTATGGTGGCGCTACACCTCAACGCTGAACTGGGAAGATCCGCTGAGTCTGATTTGCGGCCTGCTTCTGTTAGGTGCCGAAACCTATTCCTGGACGGTGCTGGTGCTGGGCTATATCCAGACCCTCTGGCCGCTTAACCGTAAACCGGTGCCAATGCCTGCGGATGTCTCGACGTGGCCGACGGTGGATTTGCTGATCCCGACGTATAACGAAGATCTCAGCGTCGTGAAACCGACGCTGTACGCCGCGCTGGGTCTCGACTGGCCCCGGGACAAACTGACCATTTATCTGCTTGATGACGGCAACCGGCAGGAATTCGCCGATTTTGCCCATGAAATTGGTGTGAAATACATCGCCCGTGAAACGCGTGAAAATGCCAAAGCGGGCAACATCAATAACGCACTGAAACAGGCGAAAAGCCAGCTTGTGGCGATTTTTGACTGCGACCACGTGCCGACCCGTTCTTTCCTGCAACTGACGGTCGGCTGGTTCTTTAAAGATAAAAAACTCAGCATGTTGCAAACGCCGCATCATTTTTTCTCGCCCGATCCGTTCGAACGTAATCTGGGCCGTATGCGCCGCACGCCAAACGAAGGCGAACTGTTTTACGGACTGGTGCAGGACGGCAACGACCTGTGGGATGCCAGTTTCTTCTGTGGATCCTGCGCCGTATTGCGCCGCGATGTGCTTGATGAAATCGGCGGTATCGCCGTAGAAACGGTCACTGAAGATGCGCACACGTCTCTGCGGATGCACCGCCACGGTTACACGTCGGCGTATATTCGTATTCCGCAGGCGGCGGGGCTGGCGACGGAAAGCCTGTCTGCTCACATCAGCCAGCGGATCCGCTGGGCGCGCGGCATGGTACAGATATTCCGCCTCGATAACCCGATGTTTGGTAAAGGACTGAAGCTGGCGCAACGGTTGTGTTACGCCAACGCCATGTTGCATTTTCTGGCCGGTATTCCGCGCCTGATCTTCCTCACAGCGCCCCTGGCGTTTCTGCTGCTGCATGCTTACATCATTTATGCACCGGCCGTTGCCATCGCACTGTATGTCTTGCCGCACATGATCCATGCCAGCCTGACTAACTCCCGCGTACAGGGCAAATACCGCCATTCGTTCTGGAATGAAATCTACGAAACCGTGCTGGCCTGGTATATCGCCAGGCCAACCACCGTGGCGTTGTTTAATCCGCATGCCGGGGCTTTCAACGTCACGGCCAAAGGCGGCCTGAATAAGCACGCTTACGTTGACTGGAAAATCAGCCGCCCGTATCAGATCCTGATGTTGCTCAATCTGGCCGGTTTATTCTTCGGTGCTTACCGCATTGTTTATGGCCGCCCGGATGAAATCCTGACGGTGCTGGTGAGTATGGCGTGGGTGATTTACAACATGATTATTCTGGGCGGGGCGATTGCCGTGGCGTTCGAATCCAAACAGGTGCGCCAGGCACACCGTGTAGAAGCCAGAATGCCCGCGTCACTATTAAAACCCGACGGACACATTTATGTCTGCACCATTCAGGACTACTCCGACAACGGTGTCGGACTGGAAACCCCGAGCGCAAGCCAGTTTCATGCCGGTGACAACGTCACGTTGCTGCTTCACCGTGGACAACAGGAATATACCTTCCCGATGCAGATCAGCCGCGTGTTTGGTGAAAGCATCGGCATGCAGTTACTGCCATTAACCACCCAACAACATATCGATTTCATCCAATGTACGTTTGCCCGGGCCGACAGTTGGGTATTACGCGAAGACAACTTCCCTGAAGACAAACCGATGGAAAGCCTGCGTGAGGTGCTGGGGTTGGGGATCCGTGGCTATCTGCGGATGCTGGACATCGCCCCGCAACGCTACCGTCCGCTGGCGTCCGGAACCCGAACGTTTGGCCGCTGGCTGCTGTCTTTCGCTCCGCGTAATCCGCCGCTTGCCGTTCAGCCTGATGAATACAACCTGATGATGACAAAACAATGAAAAGACTTCCGTTAACCACTTTTATGGCATCTGCCTTGATGACATTGGCGTTGGGTTCTGTGGCTCCGGCCTTCAGTGAACAGACGCCTGCACCGGTTGTACCGGGCAACGCCACGCCTGCGCCTGAAGTGACCCTGCCGATGGTGGCGCCTGCGGTAAACCCGATGATTATTCCGGGTGCGCCAGTGCGCAGCGTGACATTACCGTTTGCCGATGTGGCACCGCAGCCGGGTGCCATCACCTTGCGCGGTATTCAGCCGAACGGACAGATTGAGTTCGGTGTGCGCAGTGACGAAGTCGTGACACAGGCCACACTGAATCTCGAGTTCACGCCGTCGCCATCGCTGATCCCGGTTCAGTCGCATCTTAAGGTGTATCTCAACGACCAGCTGATGGGCGTTGAAGTGATTGATAAAGACCAGCTCGGCAAGAAAAATCACCTGCAGATGACCATTGACCCGCGTTATGTCACCGACTTCAACCGCATCCGTCTGGAGTTTATTGGTCACTACCAGAACGTCTGTGAAAACCCGGCGAACACCACCCTGTGGCTGGAAATCGGCAAGGGCAGTTCGCTTAGCCTGCAATATCAGAAACTGCCGCTGAGCAACGATCTGGCACATTTCCCGGTACCGTTCTTTGATGCGCGCGACAGTCGTCCGCTGAGCCTGCCGATGGTCTTTGCCACGTCTCCGGATGCCGGCCAGCAACAGGCAGCGGCGATTCTGGCCTCCTGGTTCGGCACCAAAGCCCAGTGGCGCGGGCAATCCTTCCCGACGTTGTATAACCAGTTGCCGGACAGCCACGCGGTGGTGTTTGCAACCAATGGCAAACGCCCTGATTTCCTCAAAGAATTGCCGCCGGTGAAAGGGCCGGTGGTGCAGATGATCAGCCGCCCGGATAATCCGTACATCAAAATGCTGCTGATCCTCGGTCGTGATGATCAGGACTTACTGACGGCAGTACAAGGCATTGCGCAGGGGAATATCCTGTTTCGTGGCGAAACGATCGGCGTCGATAAAGTGGACAGGATCCAGCCACGCCAGCCGTATGACGCGCCAAACTGGGTGCGTACCGATCGCCCGATGAACTTTGGCGAACTGAAACAGTATGCGGAACAGTTACAGTCTGACGGCATCCAGCCGAATCCGATCACGCTCAACATTAATCTGCCGCCGGATCTGTTCCTGATTAACAGCTCCGGTATCGATATGCGGCTGAAGTACCGTTATACCTCGCCACAGCTGAAAAACACTTCTCGCCTGAGCATCAGCCTGAATAACCAGTTTGTGCAGGATCTGACCCTGAAAACCGGACACGATGAGGATTCACAATTACTGCATCTGTCCCTGTTACAGGGGCTGCTGGATGGCAGCAAAGACCTGAATATTCCCGCGCTGAAACTGGGTGCGGTTAACCAGATCCGCTTCGATTTTGACTACACCTCGCTGCTGGCGAGCGGCACCGAAGGGCGCTGTGAAACCTATAACACCGTGCCAAATCATGTGGTGATAGATGACAGCTCCACTATCGACTTCTCCGGTTACCGCCATTTCATGGCGATGCCTGACTTGCGCGCCTTCGCCAACGCCGGTTTCCCGTTCAGCCGCCTGGCGGATTTATCCCAGACGCTGCTTCTGGTTCAGCCGCAACCGCAACCGGTTCAGTTAACCACGCTGCTTGATACGATGGGCAATATTGGCGCACTCACCGGTTATCCGGCGCTTGGCGTGGGGCTGACCGAAGATGCGGCAAAAGCAAAATCCACCGACGCCGATCTGCTGGTGATCGGCAATCTGCCTGCGGATTTGCGTGACGACAGCATGCGCGATGAGAAAAAGGCCAGCTTACTGATCGAGGCAGCGCGCGATGCGGTGAATACGCCAGTCCGCCAGACATCGTTACCGGATAACACGGCACCGGCCAGCGATGCGCGGGTGGATGCCAGCGCGCAAATCAGTGCGCAAGGCCCGATTGCAGCGGTTGTCGGGTTACAGTCGCCGTACTTTGATCAGCGCAGCGTGGTCGCGCTGATGGCAAACGGTCAGCAGGGCTTCGAAATGCTGAACAAGTCGATGCAGGATAGCAAACAGAGGGCGCAGGTCTTTGGCTCGGTAGCGGTGGTGCGTGATTCCGGCGTCAGCAGCCTGAAAGTCGGTGATACCTATTATGCTGGCCATTTGCCGTGGTGGGAGCGGGTATGGAACGCCCTGGCGAACCATCCGGTATTGCTGGCGGTTATGGCGGTGATCGTGGTGATTCTGGCAGCAATCCTGTTGTGGACCGGTTTGCGTTCTCTGGCCCGTCGTCGTCTGTCTGATGATGACCAGGAATAAGTCCGTGAACACACAGCGCACAAACCTGTTTTTGCGCAGCAGACTGGCCCTGACGATAGGGCTGGCCTTGCTGGCTGCGCCTGCGGTTGCAGCCCCCGTTGTTTCACCGGAACAATGGTTACTGGAACAGGTGCGGGTCGGTGAAGCCAGTCATCAGGACGATCTGGTGCGTCAGTCCCTGTTTCGCCTGGAATTAATGGATCCGCAAAACCCGAAAGTCATGTCCGCCCGTTTACGTTTGCTTCTCCGCGAAGGCGATCAGGCCAAGGCACAGCAGCAACTGGAAAAAATTAAACAGGTTTCGCCTGGTTCGGATGAATACCGGCAGGCGCAGCTGAGCCTGAAAATCGCCTCCCCGGAAATGCAGCAAAAACTCCAGCAGACGCGGTTACTGGCAACGGCAGGGCGGCTCGATGAAGCCAAAGCGCAATATGATGAGTTGTTTGGTGGCCAGCCGCCAACGCTGGATCTGGCAGTAGAATACTGGCAACTTATTGCGCGGCTGCCGGGGCAAAAAGCCCGTGCGCAGGCACAGCTTCAGGCGCTGAATAATCAGTATCCGGGTGATGTGCAGTTACGTCTGCAACTGGCGCAGATGGCGTTTGACGAAGGGGATAACGCCAAAGCTGTCGGGCTGATTAAGCAAATCGCCGCCACCAATGAAGGGCGTTCTCCGGCCGCTGATTTATGGCTGCAGAAGATTAAGGACCAGCCTGTGGGCAACCCGAGCGTCGATGCCTTGCAACAGTTTATCGCCACGTTCGACACCGGTCCGCAGGTGATTGCCGCGCAGCAGGAACTTCAGCGCCAGCAGGCGTTACTGGCCGATCCGCGTTATCAGGCGCGACTCCGTGGTCTGGCGCAGATTAATAATGGTGGTTCCACCGGCGCGATTGCGCCGCTGAAGCAGGCATTGCAGGCGCAACCTGACGATGCTGAAGTCCTCGGTGCGATGGGGCTGGCTTATTCCCGCGCCGGTAACCGCCAGCAGGCGCTGACTTTGTTTCAGCGGGCGAAAGCCGCCGAAACAGATGGCTATAACGCGGGTAAATGGAACAGCCTGATCCGGTCCAACAGCTACTGGCTGAAAATCGAGCAGGGCGATAAGGCATTGAAAACCGGGCTGCTTGATCAGGCCGAAGCGGCTTACAACCAGGCGCAACGTCTGGACTCCCGCGACCCGTGGGCGCAGATCGGGCTTGGGGATGTGGCGGTTGAGCGCAAAAATGACACGCAGGCGGAGCAGGCTTACCGTCGCGCACTGAAGCTGGAGCACGATAACAGTAGCGCCCAGCGCGGGCTGGCGAATATCTATCAGCGTCAGTCGCCGCAAAAAGCGCTGGATTACATTAATTCATTGCCTGGTGCATCGCAGGCGAAACTCAGCGATAAACAGCGTGGACTGCAAAGTGACGTTGTCACTGCGCAGGCGCAAAAATATGCCGCCGAACACAACTGGAATCAGGCTGCGAACCGCTACGGCGAGGTGCTGAAACTCAATCCGGACGATGTCTGGACGACCTACCATTAT
Source organism: Rahnella sp. WP5 (assembly GCF_000745615.1). Taxonomy (NCBI): domain Bacteria; kingdom Pseudomonadati; phylum Pseudomonadota; class Gammaproteobacteria; order Enterobacterales; family Yersiniaceae; genus Rahnella; species Rahnella sp. WP5. Next base: position 125,443 of record NZ_JQJR01000008.1, read on the forward strand.
GCCAGTGCCCTGCGTGAGGCGGGTGAACCGGCGCAGGCGGATGCGGCTTTTGCACAGCTTGCGGCGAAGCGTCCGGTGGATCCGCAACAGGTTTACGCTTATGCGTTGTATCTGTCCGGTTCCGATCGTGACGACGCCGCACTGCGCCATCTCAATACCTTGCCGCAGGCGAAATGGGACGACAACATGCGCGAAATGGCGCAGCGCATTCAGCTCGGTAAAACCCTGACCGCCATTGATACTTCCCTTGCTGCCGGTAATACCTCGCAGGCGAAACAGCAGTTGCAGCAGGCTGATCTGCATGAACTCAGCCTGAATCAGCAACGACAGGTCGCCATGGCCTGGCGTGATGTCGGTGAAACCACCAAAGCGGCGGCGCTGTTACAACCCTTGAAAACGGCTGCGCGTTCGCAGCCGGACGGACAAGACAAGGCGCTGATTTATCGCAACGCCGCCAACCTTGAGCAGCAACTCGGACAGCCACAAACGGCGCGTCAGGATTACGCACAGGCGATGGTCGCCAGCGGCATCACCGGTAAAGTGCCAGAAGATAACGACAGCTATACGCGCCTGACCCGCAACAATGCCACGGATGACTGGCTGAAACGCGGTATCCGTTCAGACGCGCATGATCTGTACCGTCAGCAGGATGTGAATTTCACGCTGGACACCGATTCGTGGACATCAAGCGGCACGCCGGGGAAATCTGATCTCACGGCCAACACCACCATGTTGCAGGCGGATATGCCGGTTTATCAGGGGCGCGGATTCCTGAGGGCCGACTGGGTGCGGATGGATGCCGGAACCTTTGATAACGAAGACGGTAATTACGAAGCCAGTTTCGGGACCTGTAGCGATCAAAACTGCCGCCGTTACCGCAGCCAGAACGCCAATGGCGTCAGCCTTGGCGCAGGATGGGAAAATGACAAATGGAAAGGCGATTTAGGCACCACGCCACTGGGTTTCCCGGTTGTAGACTGGGTCGGCGGGCTGGCTTACAGCGGTGACTGGGGCGATATCGGCTGGACGACCACTGTGTCACGCCGTCCGGTTTCCAGTTCGTTACTTTCTTTCGCGGGCGCAAAAGATCCGGGGACCGGCACCACCTGGGGCGGCGTTCGTGCGACCGGTGCCAGCCTGGGATTAAGTTACGATCAGGGGCAGGCTAACGGCGTGTGGGCTGATCTCAGCGCGCATCAGCTGACCGGTGAAAATGTCGAAGACAACACCCGCGAACGCCTGATGGGGGGCTATTACTACAAAGTCATTAACGAAGATAACCGCCGCGCCACGGTGGGCCTCAGCTCCATGCTCTGGCATTACCAGAAAGATCTCAGCGGTTACACGCTGGGACAGGGGGGTTACTACAGTCCGCAGCAATACTTCTCACTCTCCGTACCGGTCAGTTATCGCCAGCGCACGGAGAACTGGTCATGGCAGCTTGGCGGTTCGGTCTCCTGGTCGCGCTCCTCAACCAGCGATCAGAAACGCTATCCGATCCAGAATCTGATCCCGGATTCATTACCGGATAAAAATGCCATCGAAACCGGCAGCAGTGGATCCGGTTTTGGCTATACATTGCAGGCACTGCTCGAACGGCGCGTCAGTTCTCACTGGACCGTCGGCGGGGGGATTGATATTCAGCAGGCGAAGGATTACACGCCAAGCCACTTTCTGCTCTACGCGAGATATTCGATGAGCGGCTGGCAAGGGGATCTGGATATGCCGCCGGAACCGTTAGTGCCGTATGCGGACTTTAAATAATGGCAGACCGGGCATTAGGGCGGTTTCTCGCTTGCAGCAGTGGCTTGATTGAGAAAATTTCGGTTTCTTATCAGCGGTTATGACGGTTAAACCTCAAGACCTTGGGCTCGCCGCCCAAACTGGCCCAGAGGACGCGTAAGCGCGCGCCCTCTGGACTCCCGCGCTTTTTCACTACGCGCTTCGCTCGCTGGCTATGTTTCAGGAACCAAGGAGACAGGCTGGAAATCTTGCCGCGTTGCGGTTCCTTCACTCGGTCCTGGAGCCTTTGGTCTCCAGGCCGCTCCGTTCAGCAAGATTTCTGAATCGCCCCTGGCTTTTAAAAAAACAAAACAATTTCGGCGCGAAAGGCCGGGTGATAACCACAATTGAGAAACCGAAATAATCTCGATCAAGCCTTAGCGGCCAGCGAAAAGCGAAATTAAACAGCGCTTTGTTTATACCTGTCCGTCCCCCATCTCACCATCCCTTCCAGCAACTGTTTCAATAACACCTGCAATTCAGCCGCCTTATCAGGCGAGTAGGCAAATGGCTCCATCTCCTCCATGTAATTCACCTGCGCCAGCTCAAGCTGAACAGCGTGAATATCCACATCAGGCTGGCCGTAAGCCCTCGTGATATATCCGCCCTTAAAACGGCCATTAAGCACATGGCTGAAGCGGGTTTGTTGCTGGCAGGTTCTCTCAAGGATTTCACTCAGCGCCGGTGAACAGCTTGCGCCGCTGTTGGTGCCGAGGTTGAGATCCGGTAACTGGCCGTCGAAAAGACGCGGGATCACCGATGCAATGGAATGCGCATCAAACAGAAGTGCATAACCGAATTCCTGTTTCATGCGCGCCAGTTCTGACTGGATTTTCTGGTGATACGGTTGCCAGATTTGATCCAAATATTGCTGGCGTTGGGTATTTGTCGGCGTCATGCCTGGTTTGAAGGTCGCGCGACCATCAAATAACGTCTCGGGATACAAACCCGTGGTGGCAGTGGTATACAGCGGTTTATCGTCGGAAGGCCGGTTGAGATCGATAACGAACCGTGAATACTGGCCGACCAAAATGCTGGCACCCAGTGAGCGCGCAAAATCGTACAGTTGCGGGATATGCCAGTCGGTATCGGAAAGCGGGAGGGCGGCTTCGCTCAGACCGCTGGCGACTTCTGGCGTCAGATGTGTACCTGCGTGAGGGATACTGATCAGTAACGGCGCTGTACCCTGGATAAAATGGTACGGTTCAGCGATAACATTGGCAGTTGAAAGGCTCATGAACGTAACTCTCCTCGTACTTCTCCACGAAAAACAACAGTGCAGGGCAACTGACCGCCCAGCCAGTAAACCAGCCCGGCAGGACGCGACAGTGGCCAGTGTATAAAGTCAGCGACTTTGCCCGCTTCCAGCGTGCCGTGCGTGTCCTGTAAACCCAGCGCACGTGCACCATGGCAGGTGATCCCGGCCAGCGCTTCTTCAGGCGTCAGGTGGAACAAGGTACATCCCATGTTCAGCATCAGACGCAATGAAAGCGCAGGCGATGTGCCCGGATTGGCATCACTGGCCAGCGCCATCGGCACCCGATGTTTGCGGAACTCATCCACCGGCGGGCATTGTGTTTCGCGCAGCAAATAATAGGCCCCGGGCAGTAATACGGCGACGGTGCCGCTGGCGGCCATTGCCTGAGCATCTTCTGCTGTGGCGTATTCCAGATGGTCGGCTGACAGCGCATGATGTCGTGCAGCCAGGGCGCTACCATGCAGGGAAGACAGTTGTTCGGCGTGTAATTTAACCGGTAAACCTAAGGTTTTTGCGGCATTAAAAACCCGTTCAACCTGTGCCGGTGAGAACGCCAGATGTTCACAAAAGGCATCGACGGCGTCGGCCAGATTTTCACTGGCAACCTCCGGCAATAATGTGTCGCAGATGAGGTCAATATAGTCATCAGCGCGTCCTTTGAATTCCGGCGGCAGGGCATGAGCGGCAAGGCAGGTGGATTTCACCTCGACTGGCAGCATGACACCTAACCGGCGGATCACCCGCAGCATCTTCAGCTCGCTCTCTACACTCAGCCCGTAACCCGATTTAATCTCAACACAGGTTACGCCTTCGGCCAGCAAGGGCTGTAAGCGGAACAACGCCTGAGCCAGAAGTTCATCTTCGGTGGCCTCGCGGGTGGCATTGACGGTGGAGAGAATTCCCCCACCGGCTGCGGCGATTTCTGCGTAGCTGACGCCGTTCAGCCGCTGTTCAAATTCTGCGCTGCGGTCGCCGCCAAATACCAGATGCGTATGGCAGTCAACAAAGCCCGGCGTGATGATCCCGCCGCTGAATTCATGCTGTGTGGCGCCTGCGAAAACCGGACAATCTGCGGCAGGGCCGGTCCAGACGATTTTCCCGCCTGCGACAGCAATCGCCCCGTTTTCAATCAGGTTGTAATGGCCGTCCTGCATGGTGACCAGCGTGGCACCGCGCCATACGCTGTCACAACGGGAAGGGGGTTCGGAAGAAAAAGAAGGGGATATCGCTACCGGCATGACAGGCTCCAGGCTGAATTCATCTTGTATAGACAACTAAAGTCAACCTAACGCATAACCGTTAAACCGGCAAGGCGCCCGGCGATAGTTTTTTCTTATTACGAGACGTCTTCCAAAATTTGAACGAAGAGATAGCGGCCGTACAAAGCCGCCATTAAGGTGTGCCGGAATCAGCCGTGGCTGGTGAAACGTCCAAATAATTGATAGCGGGAACCCGGGTAAATCAGGCGCGCGGAAGTCACTACGCGGCTGCCGCTCCAGGTCCGGCGGTGGATCAGGAGACAAGGCTCATGTTCATTCAGTTGCAACAGCTCGCGTTGCTCATCGCTGGCGCTGATGGCTTCAACGCGATGTTCACCCGCCGTCAGCGGCGCGATTTCCATCAGGTACGTATAGGGCGTCTGCTTGTTCAGCACCTGTTGCAGATAATCGGGTGCGGTTTCCGGGTTCACAAAACGGTCTTCAATCTGCACCGCGACGTTGTTTTCGTAATGAACAATTTGCGAATAAAACATCATCGTGCCAGTGGCGATACCCAGTTGCAGCGCCTGATCGGCATCCGCCAGCCGCGCTTCACACACCAGAATCTTGCTGTCGTGGCGATGACCGCGCTGGGCAATTTCATCGGCAATGTTGTGCACTTCCAGCATCGGCGTGTAGGCCTTGGCTTCGGCCACAAACGTGCCGACTCCCTGCATGCGGATCAAAAAACCTTCGCTGGTCAGTTCACGCAAAGCACGGTTGATGGTCATACGGCTGACGCCAATTTCATTGACCAGCTCACTTTCAGAAGGTACCCGCTGATGCGGTTTCCAGACACCGGCGCGGATCTGGCTGATGATCGCCTGTTTCACCCGCTGATAAATCGGTGCGGGTGTATCGCTCATCGCGGCCGCCAGTTCGGACAATGTCTGCTGCGACACGCCCTGTTGTTGTGTGACCTGATGTGGCGCGGCACCATGTTGAGAAAGTGGTGTGGGCTCCGACATATCTCTTACCTCACTCAATGAAATTCCAGAAATATTGGGAAAGCTTGCCTGTTCGCCCGGCATTTTCCATCAGTGGAAAGTAAACGGAAAGGGCGTGACGGAAAACTAAATTTATAAAAAAAGGGTTGTTGCAAGTTTACAGCGCAATCAGGCATATGTATATGTATAGACAAGTCGGTTAAAAGTTTTGCAATTGTTTCCGTAAAATTGCATTTATGTTTCTTCTTACTGTTCAGGAATGATGCTGTTATGCCTGCTTATTTTGCTTCACGCGCCTTACTTTCAGATGGCTGGGCGCATAACGTGCGGCTGGACGTCGATGCAGCCGGAATGCTGACTGCGGTGACCCCGGACAACGATGCGCAGGGGTGTCTTCCCCTTTCCGGCCCGGTGGTTCCGGGCATGCCGAACCTCCATTCACACGCCTTTCAGCGGGTGATGGCCGGGCTGGCGGAAGTCGCCGGTGATCCGCAGGACAGCTTCTGGACCTGGCGTGAGCTGATGTATCGCATGGTGCAGCGCCTCACGCCTGAGCAGGTGGGTGTCATTGCCCGTCAGTTGTATATCGAAATGCTCAAAGGGGGTTACACGCAGGTGGCTGAATTCCACTATCTGCATAACGACATCAGCGGTCAGACTTATGCCGACCACGGTGAAATGACTGCCCATCTGAGTGAAGCCGCGTCACAAACCGGCATCGGACTGACCATGCTGCCGGTGCTTTACAGTTACGCCGGATTTGGCGCGCAACCGGCACAGGCCGGACAGAAACGGTTTATTCAGGATACGGACAGTTACCTCAAACAACAGGAAATTATCCGCAAACAACTCAGCGGTAAAAGCCTGCAAAATCAGGGACTGTGCTTCCACTCCCTGCGCGCAGTCACGCTGGAACAAATGCAGCAGGTGTTGCAGTCCGCAGATAAAAACCTGCCGGTGCATATTCATATCGCCGAACAACAGAAAGAAGTGAACGATTGTCTGGGCTGGAGCGGGCAGCGCCCGATTTCCTGGCTGTATGACAATCTGGATATTGATTCCCGCTGGTGTCTGATCCACGCCACGCACGCTGACCGTTTCGAGCTGGCGAGCATGGCAAACAGCGGGGCGGTCGCGGGGTTGTGTCTGACCACCGAGGCTAATCTGGGCGATGGCATTTTCCCCGGCGTCGATTATCTGGCGCAGTCAGGTCGATGGGGGATCGGTTCCGACAGCCATGTCTCCCTGAACGTGGTTGAAGAACTGCGCTGGTTTGAATACGGGCAACGCCTGCGTGACCAGCGACGTAACCGGCTGACGACCTCTGCGCAAAATTCTGTAGGCGATGTGCTGTATACGCAGGCATTACAGGGCGGTGCACAGGCTTGCGGCGCGGCTATCGGGCAGCTTTCTGCGGGTTATCGTGCCGACTGGCTGGTGCTCGACGGGCAGGATCCCTATCTTGCCGCCGCAAAAAACAGTGAACTGCTCAACCGCTGGCTGTTCGCCGGTAATACCGGGCAGATCCGTGATGTGTATGTCGGCGGTATTGCGCGCATTGTGAACGGCCAGCATGAACAACAACAGGTTGCGGCGGCGGATTTCCTCGCGCTTCTCCGTCAGCTGGCGGGGGACGTTGCATGATTGCCTGGCAGCATTTCACCTTCGATGACCTGCCGGTCAGCCCGTGGCGTAACGGCGGTGGCGAAACCCGCGAAATCTTCAGTTTCCCTGCCGGTGGCCATGATTTTGACTGGCGCGCCAGCATTGCCACCATCGCACAGGACGGCCCGTTCTCGGCATTTCCCGGTATTGACCGTTCCATCACCTTGCTGAGCGGGGAAGGTGTGCATTTACAGGCACAGCCTGATGTCGATCACTTACTCGTTGTCGCTGGTGAGCCTTTTGCCTTCAGCGGTGATACTGCGCTCCATGCCCGCCTGATGGGAGGAGTGACAACTGATTTTAACATCATGACGCGACGTACTGAATGTGCCGCACGGGTGATTGCCGCACGTGAACACCTGACGGTGACGCGGGAAAAAGGTGGCGTGATTTATGTCATCAGCGGGATGTGGCAACTGGCGGATGGCCCGCTGCTGAGGGCGGGCGAGGGGTATTACTGGTCTGAGACAGCGGCACAATCGCAACAGGGTTCAGTGAGTCTGACCCCAGTTGCTCAGCAACAGAGATGCCTGCTGTTGTGGGCGGCGATCAGCTGATAAATACCTTACAGGATTGCGCTAAAAGGGAGCATGGCGCGCACCGAATTGATTCATCAGCCCGCGCAAAACGCCCCATAACCGGCGCTGAATGTTGTAAAAGTGCATGTGCAGAAACTGGCATAAAGCTTGCTTAAATATTGTCGACTGACTTGTATAGACAAGAATATACAGTAGCGTAATTTGCCTGCGGCTTTCACTGCAGCAGGCATTTCCCCCGAGACAGATACTTTGGCAGGAGTGGCAGATGAGCAACATGATTTCCAGGGCTGTACTGAAGCGTTCGTTGTCTTTGTTAGGGCTGGCAGTGGCGCTGGGTAGTGTGACAGTCAGCGTGGCGCAAGCGGCGAATACGCCGGTTGCTATTGGTATTTCTGGCTGGACCGGTTTTGCACCACTGACCCTGGCAGACAAAGCGGGCATCTTTAAAAAGAACGGTCTGGATGTCACGCTGAAAATGGTGCCGCAGCAGTCGCGTCATCTGGCCATCGCTTCCGGTTCCCTGCAATGTGCGGCGACCACCGTGGAAACCTATTTAACCTGGAACGCCAGCGGGGTGCCGATCAAACAAATCGTACAGCTGGATAAATCTTACGGTGCAGATGGTATCGCGGTGCGTAGCGGTATCAACAAGATTACCGATCTGAAAGGCAAAACCATCAGCGTGGATGCACCGGGTACGTCCTCTTACTTCCTGCTGGCGTGGATCCTCGATAAAAACGGCATGACGATGAAAGACGTCAAACTCGCCACGCTCGGGCCGGATGCCGCTGCGCATGCCTTTATTGCCGGACAGAATGATGCGGCAGTGACCTATGAACCCTATCTTTCCAACATCCGCCAGAGCCCGGATAAAGGGAAGATTCTGGCAACCACGCTGGAATATCCGATGGTGATGGACACGCTGGGCTGTACGCCAGACTGGCTGGATAAAAATCCTAAAGCCGCTCAGGCGCTGGTGAACAGCTACTTTGAAGCGCTGGATATGATCAGGAAAGAACCGGAGAAATCCAACGAGATCATGGGCGCAGCAGTGAAAGAGACCGGCAAACAGTTTGCAGAAGAATCCAGTTATCTGCGCTGGCAGGATCGTGAGGCCAATCAGAAATTCTTCAGCGGTGAAATTGTGACCTTCACTAACGAAGCGGCGCGCCTGCTGACTGAGATGAAAATTCTGCGTAAAACGCCGGAAATCAATACGTTATATGACGCGAAGTACGTGAAATAGCCATGAAGGACCGCGATATGAACAGCCCTGTCAGCCAGACAGCAGAACAACATATGACTTCGCAGTCAGCCTTACGCGAGCCGGCACCGTTGCCGGCAAGCAAAAAAGTCTGGCATAACCCGATGATGGTGCCTTTGCGTCCGGTCGCGTCGCGGCGTCGCTGGTTTCTCGGGTTCTGTTTCTTTGTGCTGTTTTTTGCTGTGTGGGCGCTGGTGACGTTTACCGGCCTTGTTTCCCCGACATTCCTCGCCAGCCCGGCGAGCATGTTGCAGGAAGGGATTTTACTCTTTACCGATTTTGATTTTACGACTGATATAGGTATGACGGTGATGCGCGTGCTGGGCGGCTTTATTCTGGCCTGCGCCATTGCCGTTCCGCTCGGCATCCTCATGGGGTCTTACAAACTGATCGAAGCTTTTTTCGAACCGTTTGTGTCCTTTTGCCGGTATCTGCCTGCGTCAGCGTTTGTGCCGTTGCTGATCCTGTGGGCGGGTATTGGTGAAATGCAGAAAGTTCTGGTGATTTTCATCGGCTCTTTCTTCCAGATCACCCTGATGGTGGCGGTAACCGTGGGAGCAGCGCGGCGTGACCTGGTGGAAGCCGCGTATACGCTGGGCGCCACCAACCAGAGTGTGGTGCGCAGGGTGATCATTCCCGGTGCGGCACCGGAAATTGCTGAGTTGCTGCGCCTTGTGCTCGGCTGGGCATGGACTTATGTCATTGTGGCGGAGCTTATCGGATCCTCGAGCGGTATCGGACACATGATTGTTAACAGTCAGGCACTGCTCAATACCGGGCAAATGATCTTCGGCATTATTGTGATTGGTTGCATTGGTTTGCTCTCCGATCTGTTGTTCAAAGCGGCCAACCGTCGGCTGTTTGTATGGAGTTCATTGTGATGAGCCATCCGAAACTGAGTGTCCGTCAGGTTGAACGTATTTTTACCGGCCCGAAGGGCGAGAAAACGCAGGCGCTGTTGCCGGTGGATTATCGGGTTGATGAAAACGACTTCATCACCATTCTCGGGCCTTCCGGCTGTGGTAAATCCACGCTGCTGCGCATTGTCGCCGGGCTGGATCAGCCAACGCGTGGCGAAGTGTGGCTCGATGGTGAACAGGTGGACGGCCCCGGTGCCGATCGCGGCATGGTCTTTCAGAGTTATACCTTGTTTCCGTGGCTGACCGTTGAACAGAACATCTGTTTCGGTTTGCAGGAGCGTGGCGTGAGTAAGGCAGCGCAAAAAGAGCGCAGCGACTACTTTATTAATAAGGTCGGGCTGCGGGGTTTTGAGCAGCACTTCCCGCGTCAACTTTCCGGGGGGATGCAGCAACGCACCGCCATCGCCCGCGCACTGGCGAATGACCCGAAAATTTTGCTGATGGATGAGCCTTTTGGCGCCCTGGATAATCAGACCCGCGTGATGATGCAGGAACTGCTGTTATCGATTTGGGAATCCTCGCGCAAAACCGTGTTGTTCGTGACACATGATATCGACGAAGCGATTTTCATGGCTAATAAGGTGGCGATTTTCAGTGCCCGGCCGGGGCGGATCAAAACCGAAGTGGCGGTTAATTTCCCGCATCCGCGGGACTACACCCTGAAAACGTCGCCGGAATTTATGGCGCTGAAAGCGCGGGTTACCGAAGAAATTCGTACCGAAACGATGCAGGCAATGGATCACTGATTTCACCGCCCCGCATCTGTACAGAATAGATTGTAGATTCGTCATGTAATGCGTAAATGCCCGGCGGGCTGCGTCCTTAGCCGGGTTTACTTCCGGTTTCACTTGTCTATACAGGAATAGATTATGGCTTCTTCATCCAATGCGTTAACCCTTTGCCGCCTGCAACCAGGTCATGTTGATCTGCCGATGCTGCGCAAGATTTATCAGGGCAATGTCCGCCTTGAACTGGCTGAGGAGGCGCGCGCAGGCGTGCTGGCGTCGCAGGAAACGGTCACCCGCATTGTTGAGTCGGGGAAAGTGGTCTACGGCATCAATACCGGTTTCGGCAAGCTGGCACAGACGCGTATTCCGGCGGCGCGTCTGGCGGAACTGCAACGCAATCTGGTGTTGTCGCACAGCGTCGGCATCGGCAAGGATCTGGCGGATAACGTGGTGCGTCTGGTGATGGCGACCAAAGTGCTGAGCCTGTCTCGCGGCCATTCCGGCATCCGCATTGAGGTGATCGACGCACTGATTACCTTGTTCAATGCCGGTGTTTATCCGTGTATTCCTGAGAAAGGCTCAGTGGGGGCATCCGGTGACTTAGCGCCGCTGGCGCATCTCTCCCTGATGCTGATTGGTGAGGGGCAGGTCACGGCGCAAGGCGAAAAAATGTCGGCGACTGAAGGTCTGGCGACGGCAGGCCTGAAGCCATTTGAACTTGGGCCGAAAGAAGGGCTGGCCCTGCTTAACGGCACACAGGTTTCCACCTCGCTGGCGTTGTCCGGTCTGTTTGAAGCCGAACGCGTATTTTCTGCCGGACTGGTGGCGGGCGCATTGTCGCTGGAAGCCATCAAAGGTTCCGTAAAACCGCTGGATGCACGCATTCACGAAGCCCGCGGCCAGCAGGGTCAGATTGGGGTGGCGGCGGCACTGAGCGAGATCCTTCGCGGGAGTGACATTGTCACGTCTCATGCAGATTGCGGCCGCGTACAGGATCCGTATTCCATCCGCTGTGTACCGCAGGTGATGGGGGCTTGTCTGGATAACCTGCACCACGCTGCCCGTATCCTGCGCATCGAAGCCAATGCTGCTTCTGATAATCCGCTGGTGTTTTCCGAAAACGGTGACGTGATTTCCGGCGGTAACTTCCATGCCGAACCGGTGGCTTTTGCTGCCGATATCATCGCGCTGGCCGTCGCTGAGATCGGCGCGATTTCCGAGCGTCGTATGGCGTTACTGCTCGATACCGGGCTTTCCGGTTTACCGGCGTTTCTGGTCAATGACGGCGGTGTGAACTCCGGCTTTATGATTGCGCAGGTTACCGCAGCGGCACTGGCGTCGGAAAACAAATCGCTGGCGCATCCGGGCAGCGTTGACAGCCTGCCGACCTCGGCGAATCAGGAAGATCATGTATCCATGGCAACCTACGCCGCCCGCCGTCTGGGTGACATGTGCTTTAACACCAGCGTGGTCGTGGGCATTGAAGCGATGGCCGCCGCACAGGGTATTGATTTCCTTCGTCCGCTGCAAAGTTCAGCGACGCTGGAAAATGAAATGAAAGCTATCCGTGAAAACGTGGCGTTTCTTGAAAAAGACCGCCTGATGGCACCGGACGTTGAAATGATGCGTCTGTGGGCTTCCCGCGAGCATTGGCCTGCGGCGATTGAAGCGCTGCTGCCAAGCTTTGCCTGATGACTTTTGTCCTGTAAAGATTGATTCAAACACCCTATTTCAGAGAAGGAAACGATGATGAACGCTCCACAAAAAACGGCCATTGCCCGCGTTGTTCGTGCGCCGCAGGGCACGGAACTGAGCTGCCAGAACTGGCTGATTGAAGCGGCATACCGCATGATCCAGAACAACCTCGATCCGGATGTCGCTGAGCGCCCGGAAGATCTGGTGGTTTACGGCGGCATTGGTAAAGCCGCGCGCAACTGGCCGGCGTTTGAAGGCATTCTTGACAGTTTACGCAAGCTGCGTGAAGACGAGACGCTGCTGGTGCAATCCGGCAAGCCGGTTGGCGTTTTCCGCACCCATACCGATGCGCCCCGCGTGCTGATTGCCAATTCCAACATTGTGCCGCACTGGGCAAACTGGGATCACTTTCACGAACTGGATAAAGCTGGCCTGATGATGTACGGCCAGATGACCGCCGGTTCCTGGATTTACATCGGTGCGCAGGGCATCGTGCAGGGTACTTATGAAACCTTCGCGGAAGCGGGACGCCAGCATTACAACAGCGACCTGCGCGGCAAATGGATCCTGACTGCCGGTCTGGGCGGCATGGGCGGCGCCCAGCCACTGGCGGGCGTGCTGGCCGGAGCCTGCGTACTGGCAATTGAATGTCAGGAATCGCGCATCGATTTCCGTCTGCGCACCCGTTATCTCGATTACAAAGCACACAGCATTGATGAAGCGCTGGCCATGATTGAAAAAGCCTGCGCCGAGAAAAAAGCCATTTCCGTGGGGCTGATGGGCAATGCCGCAGAGGTGATGCCACAACTGGTTGCCCGCGCAAAAGAAGGCGGTCTGCGCCCGGATATCGTCACTGATCAGACCTCGGCACATGACCCGCTGAACGGCTATCTGCCGGAAGGCTGGAGCCTGGAAAAATGGCAGGATGCACGACTGTCAGATCCGCAATCGGTGGTGAAAGCTGCCCGTGCGTCGATGGCCAAACACGTTCAGGCAATGCTCGATTTTCATGCGATGGGCATTCCGACGGTCGATTATGGCAATAACATCCGTCAGGTTGCCAAAGACGAAGGCGTGGAGAATGCCTTTGATTTCCCGGGTTTTGTGCCTGCCTATATCCGTCCGCTGTTCTGTGAAGGCAAAGGCCCGTTCCGCTGGGTGGCGCTTTCCGGGGACCCGGAAGATATCTACAAAACAGACGCCAAACTGAAAGAACTGTTCCCCGATAACGCAAACCTCATTAACTGGCTGGACATGGCGCGCGAACGTATTGCTTTCCAGGGGTTACCGGCGCGTATTTGCTGGCTGGGGCTGGGAGAGCGCCATATTGCCGGTCTGGCATTCAATGAAATGGTACGTAATGGCGAGCTGAAAGCGCCGGTGGTTATCGGCCGCGACCATCTCGACACCGGTTCTGTTGCCTCACCAAACCGTGAAACGGAAGCCATGAAAGACGGTTCTGATGCAGTTTCCGACTGGCCGCTGCTGAACGCTTTGCTTAATACTGCGGGCGGCGCAACATGGGTCAGTCTGCATCATGGCGGTGGCGTCGGGATGGGCTTCTCGCAACACGCCGGAATGGTGATTGTGGCTGACGGTACCCGGGAAGCCGATGCCCGCCTTGACCGCGTGCTGTGGAACGACCCGGCAACCGGTGTGATGCGCCACGCAGACGCTGGCTATGAACAGGCAAAAGACTGTGCTGAACGTCATCACCTGAATTTGCCAATGCTCGCAAAGTAATAATGGTAAGTGATTAATTCATTGAGAAATTAAATTGAACAAACCTCACGGGCAGTGGCGCAGGCCGTTGCCCGTTTTGTTTTAAAAACATTCGGAAAATGCTGCAAAAAGTGGCGTAAAAATCCGCTGATTTACGGCATACTCGGGAGCATATCTACAGTGTGAGGTAAGTAATGGCTTCAGATCTGGCAGTTCTTGATTCGGCATTTAAAAAGCAGCAACAGCTTCTGAAAAATCTGGCAAGGCCCGGGGCGCGGTCACTGAGCGTTTATAACGCCGGGCTTTCGGCCGATGCGGTGCAAAAAAAATACGGCGTGACTCATATTGCCAAACTGGCCAGTAATGAAAACCCGCTTGGTGCCAGCCCGCAGGTGGTGGCGGCGTTAGAAGCGGATGCCCGTTTCAGTGCGATTTATTCTGATGCATCGAGTGCGGTGCTGCGTGACGCGCTGGCAGCAGATACCGGCGTGGCAGCCGAAAATATTGTTATCGGCAACGGTTCCGAAGACATTCTGCATATGCTGGCGCTGGCGTTTCTTAACCCCGGCGACCGTGTTGTGACGCTGATCCCCTCGTTTGGTTTACACGAAATCTTCCCGCGCATGATGGGGGCGGATGTCACGATGGTCGGCGTGAATGCACAGCAGGAATTTGATGTTGAAGCCTGGGAAACCGCACTGCGCACACCGGCCAAAATGGTGATTTTCAGCAACCCGTCCAATCCGGTGGGCTGCATGCTTAACCGGGAAGGATTCACCCGCATTATTAATGCCGCGCCAGCGGATTGCGTGCTGGTGATTGACGAAGCCTATTTCGAATATTGCGAAACCGACGCTGCCTATCCTGACAGTCTGCTGGTGCTGGCTGAGCAGCCACGACCGTGGATTGTGCTGCGGACTTTCTCGAAAGCGTACGGGCTGGCAGGGCTGCGGGTGGGGTATGGTTTAGCCAGTCACCCTGAACTGGTGAATTTGCTGGACAGGGTGCGGACACCTTTCAACATCAACCGTTCGGCGCAGGTGGCTGCCGTGGCGGCATTGCAGGATAAACAGCATGTCCGCGACAGCATTGCGCTGGTCACCGCACTGCGTGAGGACATGGCGGCCGAACTTACCGCGCTCGGTTTTAACGTCGCCTCATCCTATGCCAACTTCCTGTTCTTCGATTGCGGCCGCCCGGCTACGGAACTGGCACAACGCTTGCTTACTTATGGCGTGATTATCAAACCCTGGCGTGAAACCGGTTATGAAAACTGGATCCGCGTGTCCATCGGTAATGAACAGGATAACCGGCAGTTTATCGACAGCCTGAAACGTATCCTGACGGAGGAGGCGGAGTGAAACGTGCTGCGCTGAACATTGACGATCTGCGCCGGCAGGCGAAATGCGCCTTGCCCCGTTTTGCGTTTAGCTATGTTGAAGGCGGGGCGGATGATGAGCAAACGCTGCAGGATAACCGTGAGGTTTTTGGCCGCTGGCGCTTTATTCCGCCGGTACTGAACGATTCAAGCCAGCGCGATTTGTCCGTCACGGTGTGCGGGCAGCGGCTTTCTGCACCGTTACTGATTGCACCGACAGGCTATAACGGCATGTTGCGTTTCGGCGCGGATACCATGCTGGCCCGTACAGCGAAACGTGCGGGTATCGCCTATATCCAGAGCACGGTTTCATCCGCTTCGCTTGAAGAAATCGCGGCACAAAATCTGCCCCAGCACTGGTTTCAGTTGTATGTGCTCAAAGACCGGAGCGTCACCACCAGCCTGCTGGAGCGCGCCAGAGCAGCCGGTTGCACCACGCTGGTGGTCTCGGTTGATGCGGTGCATTTCGGTAACCGCGAAAGAGATAAGCGTAATTACCGGCGGCCAATGAAGCTATCGGTGCTGAGCATGATTGATGTCGCGCTGCATCCGGGCTGGGTCTGGAGAACCTTAAAACCGGCAGGAATGCCTGGTTTCGGCAATCTCAAACCCTACGTTCCGGCAGATAAACAACGAGGAGCGGGCGGGGCGAGCTACTTTTCAGCGCAGATGGATACCCGTCTGAACTGGGAAACACTGCGCTGGATCCGCAGCCAGTGGCAGGGTGCATTGTTGATCAAAGGGATCCTCGCGCCGGAAGATGCACAGCTCGCTTTTGCGAGCGGAGCCGATGGCATTGTGCTGTCAAATCACGGCGGGCGTCAGCTCGACGGTTCGGTAAGTGCACTGGAAGTGCTGCCGGAAATCCGCAAGCTGTGTGGTTCGCAGGCGACGATCCTCATCGACAGCGGTTTTCGCCGTGGCACTGACGTGGTGAAAGCCCTGGCGCTGGGCGCGGATGCGGTGCTGCTCGGCAGACCGATGTTATATGGTGTCGCCGCAGCCGGTGAGGCGGGTGCGCAACGGGCGCTGGAGATTATTTTGCAGGAAGTTGACCGCACGATGGCGCAGCTTGGCTGCACGTCGGTTCGCCAGCTTGGGCCGCATTTGTTGCGTCAACAACCCTATTGATTTGAAGTAATAACAAAAACATCTTCAGAGAATTTTCATCAGACCCGTCAAATACAAAAATCACGGAGAGGCAGTTATGCAGGCACAGAATATTATCTTCCCGGCGCAAATCCTGCGCGGCCCCGGCGTTATCTCTCAGCTTGGTGACATTTGCGCACTGCTGGGTACGCGTGCGCTGGTGATTGGTGGCCATCAGTCGCTGGCCGCCGTGGGGGATAAAATCCGCCACCAGCTTGAGGGTTCCGCCGTGGAACTGGTTGGCAGCGAATGGTTTGGCGGGGAAAGCAGTGAGGGCAATATCAGCCGCCTGGCTAAAATCGTTAAAGATAAAAAAGCCGATATCGTGATTGGTGTGGGTGGCGGCAAATCTCTTGATACCTGCAAAGCCGTTGGCGTGGAAACCAATGTGCCGGTTGTGACGATTCCGACGATTGCCGCGACCTGCGCCGCCGTCACGCCGCTGACCATCCGTTACCACGACGACGGTCATTTCCGGGATTTATTCCCGCTGCCACAGGCACCGGCTTCGGTGATCATCGACAGCGAAATTCTGGCTGTTGCCCCGTTGCGCTGGCTGGCTGCTGGCCTTGGCGACACGCTGGCAAAATGGTATGAATTCCGTGCCATCAGCAGTCATCATGGCCAGCTGAGCGGCGTCGCACGTTCTTCCAGCGCCAACAGCCGGATCTGCTATGACCTGATCGAATCTTACGGCCCGGCGGCCTGCGACGCCGTCCGCGCAGGTAAACCGAACGCCGGGCTGGATCAGGTACTCGATGCTATTTTCATGTTTGCGGGCCTGACATCGCTGATGAGCAGCGGGGCACATGCCGCTGCTTCCCACGCCATTTATGAAGGTTTCACGGTCTGTGATAAAACCCGTGAATTCGGCCATGGTCTGCTGGTCGGCTTCGGCAACCTGTGCCTGCTGGCGCTGGAAAACCGCAGTGATGAGGAACTGCTGGAAGCCGTCAGACTTGCGCAAGCCTGCGCTGTGCCGCTGCGTCTGAGTGAGATTGCCGATCTTAATGAGGATGAGCTGGAAAGTATTGTGCAGGCATCACTGCATGCGCCGGATATGGCGAATATGCCGGAACAGGTGACGGCGGAGGCGCTGTATGCGGCAATTGCGAGGGTGGAGGAAATGGGGGCGAGAATTTAAGGTTTTTTAGAGTTTCAGGTGTGTCGTGCAAGCTTTAACTTATTGGTTTTTCATTAATACCCCCTCCCGGCCTCCCCCTTCGCAGGGGGAGGAGCAAAAGCCAATCCCACAAGCAACCCGGTCGGCTCCCTCCCCTGCGAAGGGGGAGGGTTGGGGTGGGGTATTACAGACAAAACAGTAACTTATGTACACTCCGGTTGAACGCCGAGCTTGCACGGGGCCTGAGCCAACCCGTGTCTGACATCAGATCCCCGCCAGATATCCGCCGTCCACATAGAGCACCTGCCCGGTGATATACGCCGCGGCCGGACTGCTCAGAAATACCGCTGCGCCGATCAGATCTTCCAGTTCGCCAAATCTTCCCAGCGGGATCTTTGCCTGCATCTGCCGGCACCAGGCGGCGTTGTCATAAAACTCAGCGGTCAGGTCTGTTTTGAAATATCCCGGTCCGATGCCGTTCACCCGGATGTTTTTACAGGCCCATTCTGTCGCCAGAGTATGTGTCAGGCCGACCATCGCCGATTTAGATGCGCCGTAAGCAGCAGCGCCGGGCACGCCGACCTGGCTGGTCAGGGAGCACAGATTCAGGATGCTGCCACCGCCATTTTCAGCCATCAGCCGCGCTGCGGCCTGGGCACAGAAAAATGCGCCTTTAAGATTGGTGGTCAGAATGCGGTCCCACAGCACTTCGTCGACATCCATCGACGGGCATAACTGTTCAGTACCGGCATTGTTAACCAGCACATCCGGCGGTGCGGGCAGGGAGGCGAAAGCGTCGGCAAAAGTGGCGGGCTGCGTGACGTCCAGTACCAGCGGCGTGGCGTCACCGCCTTGCTGGCGGATTTGTTCGCAAACGGCATTCAGCGTGGTGATATCACGCCCGGAGACAATGACGCTGGCTCCGGCTTGTGCCATACCTGAAGCCAGGGCCTGACCAATGCCGCGTGAACTGCCGGTGATCAGTACCCGCCTGCCTTGCAGCGAGAAACGTTGCAGGGAGAAAGGAGAGGCCATCAGGGTCTCCCCACCGGGCTTATCCGCGCCAGCCAGTCGCTGAACTCATCGGTATCTTCGACCGGTTCGCTGCCGAGCATGACGGCCATTGCCAGCCCGAGGGCGGAACTGGTTGGCGTATGGCCGCTGAAACCTCCGGCGCGTAAATCCAGCACCAGCGTCGGGCAGCAGAACATGGCGAGCCGGAAGATCCGCTGCCAGTGGGGGGGCAGCCAGCCGTGGCGGGCGAGTTGCGTCAGTAACGGCTGCCAGTATTCCTCGCCTTTGTCGCGTAAAAACGCTGCGCGCAGCGGGGTTAACTGCCAGTTATGATCGACATATAACGTGTCGCCGCGACGCATCACGGTTACTTTGTAAAGTTCGCCGCAGCGTGCAGGTTCATACAGCCACAGCGGATGGGCAAAAATGTTGTGGAATGTGGCTTTGATTTCCGCCAGTAGCGCCGGAATATTGCGACCGGCAAACGCCGGGTCGAAGCTGACCAGTTGCGGGATTTCCTCCGTAGTGTCGTACCAGACGTTGGCATTATGCGCGTCACCGTGCGCGGTAATCACCCCGTGATCGGCCAGTGCCGCCGGTGCCAGGCGGACGCCTGCTTCACTGAATAGTTGGCGTAAACTGTGCTGATAAGCCACGCCGTTGATTACCCATCGCAGGTTGCTCAGTGTCTGCCATTCCAGTTCCTCATCTTCCAGCCGGAAGGTTTTACCGACGTAAAAACGGGCCACGCGACCACCAAAACCCGCGGTGATTTCCGGGTTTTCCGGAGAAATTAGCCGGTGATAGAACAACTGATGGACAGGTTCGGCCGCCACCGCACTGACTGAGCCGGGTTTCAGCGTCGGCAGGGTATGGGTCAGAATATCGCGGTCAGCGCGGCGCTGTGCCTCTTCGATTTCCGCTTCCTGGTCCCACGCCTGCTGCTGTTCGATATCGCGGCAGATGTCCGCCATGCGCCGGTCATGGCGCAGGGTGTACATCAGAATCTGCCGCCCCGGCTCGCCGCAGGCATAGACAGGAACATCCACGCGAAAGCCGCTTTCACGCAGCAATTCTGCGTTGTAATACTCCTCGATGGTTTTATCTTCGCCTTCTTCATTGTGATATTTGAAGAACAGGGCGCGGCCATCCTCAAGGGTTACGGTGCCGTTGAGAGAGTTGAGGCTGTACTGATCGCGGTTGATGGTGAGCTGACCGGCAGCCACGCCGGTGACTTCGCCGATAAGCTGGCGCAAAACGTCTGCCGCCTGCTGCCATTCTCCCGCCTGCACTAACTGACGCGCCTGCGCGGCCAGCGGTTCACTGCCCGTCATATTGCTCATCGTTACTGGCCTTTTTTGTTGATGATCTCAGTGCGTAAAGCCGATACCGCCAGCGCGTGGCCGGGGAATCCTTCATACAATGCAAAGGCGTGTGCTTTATCGGCCAGCGGCTGATAGCCTTCGCGGGTGACATAGCCTACGGAGATCCGTTTCATGTAATCGAACACAGACAGCGGCCCGACGGTTTTCGCTGCGCCATTGGTCGGCAGAACTGCGTTCGGTCCGAGGACGAAATTCCCCAGCGTGATCGGTGTGTAATTGCCCAGCAGGATTTCACCGGCATTGCGGATTTTGCCCATCACGGCCATCGGTTCTTCGGCCAGAATTTCCAGATGTTCCGGCGCGTACTGATTCACAAATTCAACGGCTGCGGTGAAATCTGCTGTCAGCACCACGCCGCCGTGGGTTCCGCATAATACGGCCTGTGAGAATCCGGCCCGTTTTTCATCGAGCTGCGCCCAGTAACCGGGCAGTGCGGCGATGGCCTGTTCAGCGACCCGACGGCTGCTGGTGACCAGATACGCCGAAGAATCCGGGCCATGTTCTGATTCGATGATCAGATCCAGCGCTGCCAGCGCACCGTCCACGGTGTCATCGGCGAGGATCAGGCTTTCGCTTGGACCGGCAGGAATGCCGGGGTCGATCAGATTCGAGAGTTGACGCTTGGCGGCCACCACCCACGGGCTGCCGGGGCCGACTATCTTCAGGCACTTCGGCACGGTTTCCGTGCCGAATGCCACGGCAGCGACGCCCTGTGCGCCGCCGCATTTGTACACTTCGGTAATGCCAACCAGACGTGCGGCCACCAGCGTGGCGTCATCGACTTTGCCGTCGGGGCCAGGCGGGGTGATGACAATGGCGCGTTTTACCCCTGCGACCACCGCCGGAATGGTGGTCATCAGTAACACGCTTGGGAATGAGCCTTTGCCGCGTGGCACGTAACAGGCTACGGAATCGATAGGCACATGGCGGTCACCGGCAAAGGCGCCGGGGCGGATTTCTTTCATCCACATGTCTTCCGGTTTTTGTGCTTCATGGAAGGCGCGGACGTTTTCGACGGCGAAACGGATCGATTCCACTACCTGCGGATCGAGGCGTTCAAACGCCGTTTCGAATTCCGTATCTTCCGCCAGAATGCTCATATGCGGCGCGGTAACGCCGTCGAAATCGCGGGCAAAACGGCGCAGGGCGGCATCGCCTTCGGTACGCACCGCTTCAATGATCGGCGCAACGCGCTCAGTGAAAAACGACAAATCGGCTTCCGTGCGTTTGAACAGCTCCGCTGGCAGTTCAGACGAATCACTCAAATCATGAAAAGTTACGGCTTGAAAAGGTGCAGACATGGTCAATCTCCGGTTATCAGGCCAGTGCAGCGCGGGGATGGCCGCTGCGGATAGTGTGCAGGACCTGGCGTTGCAGATCAGTGAATTCAGGGCTGGCGCTCAGTTCCTCACGGCGCGGACGCGGTAACGGCACGTCGTAAGTCGCGGCAATCGTGCCGGGGCCCATCACCACAATGCGGTCAGAAAGATATACCGCTTCTTCAATATCGTGGGTGACGAACATGACGGTCAGCCGGTGTTGCTCCCAGATGCCGGTCAGTAATTCCTGCATCTGATGGCGGGTCATGGCATCCAGCGCGCCAAAGGGTTCATCC
The DNA here is from genome assembly GCF_000745615.1 of Rahnella sp. WP5. Taxonomy (NCBI): domain Bacteria; kingdom Pseudomonadati; phylum Pseudomonadota; class Gammaproteobacteria; order Enterobacterales; family Yersiniaceae; genus Rahnella; species Rahnella sp. WP5. Next base: position 146,886 of record NZ_JQJR01000008.1, read on the forward strand.
ATCAGCAGGATTTTAGGGCGGTAAGACAGCGCACGGGCGATGGCGACACGCTGTTTCATGCCACCGGAAAGCTCCGCGGGCCAGGCATCAGCAAACTGCGTCAGTTGCACCAGTTCGAGATGCTGACTGGCTTTTTCACGGCATTCCGCGCGGCTGAATCCGGCAGCTTTCAGCGCAAACTCAATGTTCTGACGCGCTGTCAGCCAGGGCAACAGGGTGTATGACTGAAACACCACGCCACGGTCAATGCCCGCGCCGCGAATGGTTTTGCCATCCACCTGAACGTCGCCGCTGTCGTAATCCTCAAGCCCGGCTGCAATCGACAATAAGGTGCTTTTGCCACAGCCGGATGTGCCAACCACCGAAACAAATTCATTGTCCGCCAGTGTCAGGCTGATGTCGTGCAGCACTTCGCGCGTTTGTTTGCCAACCTGAAAACTTTTGTGCAGATGGGAAATGGTTAACACCGACATCAGGCGCGCCTCTTGTTGTAGCGGAACAGCACGCGCTCAAGTGCACGCATGATCTGATCGCTGATTAAACCCAGAATACCCAGCAGCAGGATGTAGCCGATGATGGTGTCAGTCTGGAAGAAACGTTGCGACACCACGATGCGGTAACCGAGCCCGGACGTGGATGCCACCAGTTCGGCCAGCACCAGCCATGTCCACGCCCAGCCGAGACTGATGCGCAGTGCGTCCCAGATACCCGGCAGTGCACCGGGTAAAACGATGCGGAACAAGATTTTGCGGTCCGGCATGCCTAACGTGCGGCCTAAACCGACAAAATCGCCGGGCACCCGTTTCACTGCGTCGATCACCATCAGAACCTGCTGGAAGAATGTGCCGATCCAGATAATCAGGAATTTCTGCACATCGTCGGTGCCGGTCCACAGAATGGTCAGCGGCACGAACGCCACCACCGGCATGTAACGGATAAAGTCCACCAGCGGTTCGGTCAGCGCTTTGAAGAAACCGTAACAGCCTGCCAGCACGCCAATCACAATCGACATCACTGAGGAAATCGCGAAGGCGATACTGATGCGGTACAGGCTGCTTTTAATGTCGCTCCATAGCGTGCCGTCCTGCGCCAGACTGACCATTTTCAGCCAGACATCGGTCAGTTTGGGCAGGAAAATCGGCGGGATCGCGCCGCTGCGTGTTGCCAGCCCCCAGGCAAGAAATAGGATCACGAACAGCGTGACCGCAATGCCGACGAACACTTTGCGCGACGGCAGGCGGCCAATCACCATCAGATTGAGCGGTTTACGACGCGAACTCATGGCAGGCTGTTCACGAAGCTGGCGTCAATCACCCCGGCGGCGGTTACCGGTTTAGGAATAAGCCCGGCGGCGGTGGCGGCTTTGAGCACGTGGGCGAAGGTCTGGTCGGAGAAGGAATGGCTGAGCACCTGTTTGTTTTCCGCCAGCGAGTAATATTTCACGCCGTCAAACGCGGTTTCCAGATCTGCAGGCGTTGCGCCAACCGCTTTGGCAATGATGGCGCGATCCGCTGTGGTATTGGCCTGATAATGGGTCAGGGCGGCGTCCCAGCTTTTGATCAGCGCAGCGATTTGCCCCGGTTTTTCTTTCAGTACGGAATCACGGACCACCAGCACATCGCCAATCAGGCCGGGATCGGAAGAGCCGCTGTAGAGCATTTTCAGCGACGGGTCCTGTTTTTTCGCGGCAGAAATATAGGGTTCATAAGTGACGGCAGCAGTGACGCGTTTGGCAATCAGCGCGCTGCCCGCAGAATCGGCTGGCATCGGCACCGGTGTGATATCACTCCATTTCAGACCTGCAGAATTAACGGCGCTGTGCAACAGAATGTCGCTGGTGGTGCCTTCTTCAAAGGCCACCTGCTTGCCTTTCAGATCTTTCAGCGTGGTGATGTCTTTGCCCACCAGCAGGGCGTCTGCGGTTTCACTTTGATCCAGTAACAGCACCACTTTGATCGGCAAACCGGCAGAGACCATCGCCATCGCGGTATGTGTGGCAATGTTTGCGCCGTCGATCTGGCCGCTGGCTAAGGCGGCGTTGATGTCTTTATCTTCGGCGAAGTTAATGATATCGACCTTCTCCAGCCCCTGTTGTTTAAAAATGCCCTGACTTTGTGCGACGTGCCACTGGCCGTAACCCAGCCAGGGTTCAATGCCCATTTTGAACGTGCCCGCTTCGGGTGCAGCGGCGGAGGTGCTCAGGCTGAATGTGCTGAGTGCGCCAAGACAACAGGCCAGAGCCAGTTTGTTTTTGAAGAAACCCGTAAAGGTCTGAGAAGGTGACATAATTTCCTCGCTTGGTGTGGGAAGAGAAAAAGACGGCCAATAAAAATCCTAATGTGCAACCCTGTATAGACAAGTAGGTGAAGCAATTACTGCGCCACAGTTGAAATCGCAGAAGGAAATCATGCAGGGCTTTGATGTTATACATTTTTAGATAATTAATGAGAAGAAGGTAAATGAACTTATAATTAAAAGTGATAATCCGCACCACAACATGACTTTCTTTGCACCTTCAGGGTGCAGAAAAACAGTGATATACAAAGGGTGCATAAGCCGGTCAGCTGGCTCTGGCTTCAGGAACGGGGATTAATGCCTGTTTAAGGGCGTTGTAAAATAACGTCATCACCGAATTAAACGGTGCGCCTTTTTTCAGTACAAGGCTGAACGGTGTGGCAATTTCAATATTCTCCGGCATCAGTGCGCGGAGTTTATTTCCGCCCATAAAGGCACTGGCGTAATGTTCAGGCAGAAATCCGAGATAATTTCCCGTCATCAGCAGCATGGTGACGGCTTCGACTTGCACCGCAATGGCGTGCGTGGAAGTGACATCCGAAAAGATATTTTTTTTACTGTGATTGGCGTAAAAATGATTCACCATGTGCGACGATTTGATCTGTGATTCTTTTATTTCAGCGGCAGGGACGCTGAACAGCGGATGTTTGTCGCCGCAATAAAGATAAGCCATTTCATGATAGAGGAAATAGTAAGCAAACTCCGGTTTTTCCTGATACACCGGCATGATGCCACAGGTAAAACGTCCGTCGATAATCCCGCGTTCAATCTCGTCCAGCTGAGTGGCGTGCAGGCGAATACTGACCTTCGGTGCCTGACGGTAAATCTCACCCAACGCACTGACTACGGGCGATTGCGGGTCAGTGATGGTGTTGTCGATGATGCCAATATTCAGCTCGCCAAACAGTTCATGACGGGCGTGATTGAGTTTGTCGCGAAACTGATTGATGGATGAAAATAAATCAAGGCAGGCCTGATAAGCCACTTTACCGTGTTCGGTTAAATAAAATCCTTCGCGTCCTCGGGTGCAAAGTTTCATGCCAAAACGGATTTCGAGATCAGAAATTTGTTTACTGATCGCCGCCAGGCCAATATTCAGTTCATTGCATGCGGCGGTAAAGCCACCGGCTTCCACCACGGTTTTAAAGACGCGCAAAAGTTTTAAATCGGCGACGCCAAGGCTGTGCTGGTTAATATCACTTTTTGCGGGTGATGTGTTTCCTGATTTGGAAAGTGGACTTTCCATAATTAATATTTACCCCCGCCTTTAAAATCTACACCATCAAATTCACGTAGCCTCACTCGTTATTACCTTGCAAGCCTCAGATTGTTCAGTGTCATTCGTCATGTTGCCGGAAGGGTTTTATTTTCTCTTACCGTCAGACATGCCACCGGATCCAGGTTTGCAACATTTATGCCATACAAGGAAAAAATTATGTCGCAACAGCCAGAATTACTGTGGGGAGCACGCTTCAAACACGGGCCAGCCGCCGCATTAAGCGCGTTATCGCGCAGCCCGGAATATTATTTTTCCCTTGCCGAATATGATCTGGAAGGGTGCCGCGCCCATGCGTATGAATTAAGCCGCGCCGGTTTACTCGACGAAAATGAAACCGTCCTGATGGTGGAGGCTATTAAACAACTGGCGAAGGATTTCCGTGCCGGCATTATTCAGCCGGTTCAGGGGGATGAAGACGTTCACACGTTTATCGAACGCAGCCTGACCGAGCGGCTGGGGGAACTCGGCGGCAAGCTGCGGGCAGGACGTTCACGTAATGATCAGACCGCTAACGATTTACGCCTCTACCTGCGCGACCACGCCCGCAAGATTGTGGCGGCATTGCTCGAACTTCAGACTGCACTGGTGAAGCAGGCGGAACAGCATATTCATACGCTGGCACCGGGCTTTACCCATCTTCAGCAGGCGCAGCCGATTGTGTTCGGGCATCAGCTGATGGCGCATGCGCAGTCCTTTTGCCGTGACATTGAACGCTTTCAGGACTGGGATAAGCGTTGCGCACTGTCGCCTCTGGGCGCGGCGGCGATGGCGGGTTCTGCCATTGCCCTGCACCCGGAACTCTCCGCCAAAGATCTCGGTTATGACGGCGCCTGTGAGAACTCGATTGATGCCGTGGCCAGCCGGGATCACGTCGCAGAATTCCTGTTTGCGGGCAGTATGCTGAGCGTCAATCTTTCCCGCATCAGTGAAGAAGTGTGTCTGTGGGCATCGCGCCAGTTCCGCTGGGTTGAACTGGACGACGGCTACGCCACCGGCAGTTCCATCATGCCGCAAAAGAAAAACCCGGATATCGCTGAACTGACGCGCGGCAAAAGCGGACGGCTGATTGGCAACGTCACCGCCATGCTGACCACCATGAAAGGCCTGCCGCTTTCCTATAACCGTGACCTTATCGAAGACAAACGTAATGCGCTGGATACCGTCGAACAGTTGCTGTTAGTGCTGCCTGCGATGGCGGGCATGATCGATACCATGACCGTCAATGTTGAGCGTTTACGGGAACAGGCACCGGAGGGCTTTACGCTGGCGACTGAAGTGGCCGACTGGCTGTCGCGCCGTGGCGTGCCGTTCAAGGAAGCCCACGAAATCACCGGCAAACTGGTGCAGGTGTGTGAGCAACATAATCTGGCGCTGCACGAGGTCAGCGACGCGCAGTTACTGGCAGTAGACGCACGCCTGAGCGCCGACGTGCGTGAATGCCTGACGCTGGAAGCGGCGATCAACGCCCGCAGCGGCAAAGGCGGCACGGCGCCGGTGCGGGTGGAGGAGCAAATTGCGCGGCTGAAAATTCGTCTGCAGGCGCAGGCGAACTGGGCTATAGGCTACGCTGGCTTGTCTTTATAACCGGGCGGGAGAAGGCTTATGACCCCTTATCAGAAAATGTCGGAAAACGCGAAAAGCGCAGAGATTGATCTCAGCGAATATCACTACGTGCCGCAACGTTATTACGGCCGGATTTTTGCCTCGGTGGTGATCCTGCTGCTGCTGGCGTTGCTGGTGAATGCCTTTGCGCACGGCAAAATCGAATGGCAGTACGTGGCGCAGTTCCTGACTGCCAAAGCCATTCTGTTCGGTCTGGGCAATACCATTGTGATGTCGGTGCTGGCGATGGCGCTGGGGATCGTGTTCGGGGTGATTATCGCCGTGATGCGCATGTCGCAAAACCCGGTCCTGCGCAGCGTGGCGATGGGGTATACGTGGATTTTTCGCGGCACTCCGCTGATTTTACAACTGTTGCTGTGGTTTAACCTGGCGCTGATTTTCCCGGTCATCGCCATTCCCGGCGTATTCAACATTCAGACCGTCGATATCATGACGCCGTTCACCGCCGCGCTGCTCGGCCTGAGCATTAATCAGGGCGCGTACACCTCGGAAGTGGTGCGTGCCGGGCTGATCTCGGTCGATCTCGGGCAGTACGAAGCCGCGAAATCCATCGGTATGACCCGTCTGCACGCGCTGCGGCGGATTATTTTGCCCCAGGCAATGCGGGTGATTATCCCGCCCATTGGTAACGAATTCATCAGCATGGTGAAAACCACCAGCCTTGCCAGCATGATCCAGTATTCCGAAGTGCTCTATAACGCGCAGACCATTTACTTCGCCAATGCGCGGGTAATGGAACTGCTGTTTGTGGCGGGCATCTGGTATCTGGTGGTGGTGACCGTGCTGTCGCTCGGGCAGAACCGTCTGGAACGATATTTTGGCCGTGGCACCCGCCGCCGCACCAGCCACTGACAGGAGCCTGACCATGAAAAGTATTATCAAAGCCGTCAACGTCAATAAGTACTTTGATCAGTTTCAGGCGCTGAAAAACGTCAATCTTGAGGTTAAACACGGCGAAGTGATGTGCATCATCGGGCCTTCCGGCTCAGGGAAAAGCACATTTCTGCGCTGCATCAATCAACTTGAGCGTATCGACAGCGGGGGCGTCTGGGTCGATGACGAACTGGTCGGTTACCGCATGGACGGCAAAAAGCTGTATCCGCTTAATGACCGGCAGATTGCCCGTCAGCGGCTGAAAACCGGCATGGTATTCCAGCGTTTCAATCTGTTCCCGGACAAAACCGCGCTGGAAAACATCATCGAAGGACCGTGTCAGGTGCTGCTGCGTCCGGTGAAAGAGGCGACGCAGGAAGCGATGGCGCTGCTTGAACGCGTCGGGCTGGCGCATAAGCGTGATGCTTATCCGCTGGAACTTTCCGGCGGCCAGCAACAGCGCGTGGCGATTGCCAGGGCGCTGGCGATGAAACCCAAAGTGATGCTGTTTGATGAACCCACCTCGGCGCTCGACCCGGAGATGGTGGGCGAAGTGCTGGCGGTGATGCGCGGCCTGGCGGCAGAAGGCATGACCATGATTGTGGTCACGCATGAATTAGGTTTCGCGCGGGAAGTGGCAAACCGCGTGGTCTTCATGGACGAGGGCGGAATTATAGAAAGTGGTAATCCGGAAGATATTTTGCTCAACCCGCAAAATCCACGGACGCAGAACTTTATTTCTGCCGTCCTGATCTGACCCTTTTGACGTTAACTTTTGACTATGGGAATGCCTTCATGAAAAAAACATTGTTGTCCCTCATTACCGCTGGCGTGCTGCTGAACGGCGCTGTTTCTGTCGCCAGCGCGGCAGAGCTGAAGCAAAAAGACGAAATTAAAGTGGCGATGATGCCGAACTATCCGCCGCTGGAATTCAAAGATCCGGCCACCGGTAATCTGACCGGCATGGATTACGATCTGGGCATGGAACTCGGCAAACGCCTGAACCGCAAAATCAGCTGGCAGGAAATCGGCTTCGAACAGATGGTTAACGCCGTCGCCACCCATCGTGTCGATATGATTTTATCCGGTATGACCGACACCAAACCGCGTCAGGACATCGCCACGTTCGTCGATTACTACAACAGCGGGCCGCAGTTCTATACCACCGTCGCGCACAAAGAAATCAATACCATGCTGGATTTGTGCGGCAAGAAAGTCGGCACCAGCCGCCGTACCACATTCCCGGCTGAAATTGCGGCCTGGAGTGAAGCTAACTGCGTTCCGGCAGGTAAGCCCGCCATCGTGGTGATTGGCGCGGAAGGCACGGCGGATGCGCGCACCCAGTTGCGTCAGGGGCGTATTGAAGGCGTGGTGCAGGGCAGCGAAACCCTGCCGTACATCATGAATCTGGAGAAAGACACCTATAAACCGCTGGGCAAAGCTTTTGCCTATCAGGTGACCGGTATGGGGATCAGCAAGGACGATCAGCCGCTGATTGACGCGGTAAAAGGCGCATTGACCGACATGATCGCCGACGGTACCTATCTGAAAATCCTCACCAAATGGGGTTTGCAGGATGGTGCAATCCAGGAAGTGACCATCAACAAAGGCAAATAACCTCAGGTGACGGACTGACTCATGACGATTTCACAACAGGCGGCCAGTTTATGGCCGCAAAACAAACGCGGCTGCATGGCGCTGGCGTTTGACCTCGACGGCCCGACCGGCGATGCGATGCTTAACGGCACCCTCTGGCAGAAAGCGGATTACTTTACCTTCGGCGCTTACGGGCCCTACCGCGCGCTGGAGCGCATTCTTGATTTGCTTGATGATCACCAGCTTCCGGCGACATTTTTCATCCCCGCGTGGGTCGTGGAGAACTGGCCGAAACAGTGTCAGGCGATTGTCGGACGCGGCCATGAAGTGGCGTATCACGGTTACCGTCATGAGTCTTTTTACGCCATCAGCGCGGAGAAGCAGTTGTGGGTGATGCAGAAATCCCGCGAGATTTTCTGGCAGTTTCTCGGCATCCGAGCCGAGGGTTTTCGCACGCCTTCCGGTGACTGGCATGCAGAAACCCCCGCCATGTTACTGGAGGCGGGCGTGACCTATTCCAGCAGTATGCGCGGCGACGACCGGCCTTATCTCATCAACGTTGCGGGGCATGATCGCCCGCTGGTGGAAATCCCGGGCCGCTGGGAAATGGACGATTACGCTTCTATTGCTTATACCCGCGAGCCGAATTTCCCCTCAGGCTTAGACCGCACCGCCAGCTATGAACTGACGCTGGATAACTGGTGTCGTGAATTCGATGGCGCGATGGATGAAGGGCTGAGCCTGACCACGTTGTTCCATCCCAAAATCAGCGGAAAACCCGGACGCATTATGCTACTTGACGCATTTTTTGCTCACCTGAAAGCGCGGGATGACGTGTGGTTTGCACGTTGCCGGGACGTCGCGCACTGGTGGATGCAGGAGCATGCCAATGACTGAACAAAACTGGCCCGCAGGTTACCGCTCTGCGGTGGTGATTACTGTTGATTTCAATGATATTCACGGCATTCTCAGTCAGGTGCCTGCGGTGGCCGGACGCGAAAAAACGCTGTCCGTCTGGCGTTATGGCACGCTGCGCGGCATCGACAGGCTGCTGGCTTTGCTGGAGGAGAAAAACCTGCGCAGCTCGTGGTGTGTGCCGGGCATTGTGGCGGATGAAAACCCGCAGAAGATCCGTGATATAGACCGTGCCGGTCACGAACTGGCGACCTGTGGCTATGAATTCGTCCATTTTGACGGCCTGTCGTTGCATCAGCAAACTGACAGCCTGCAACGGGGTAAAGCGGCGCTGAAAGCGCTGACGGGTAAAGTGCCACGCGGCTTTCGTTTGCCCGCCGGTAACTGGGCGCCGGGCTTTGCGGATGTGCTGGCGGATGAAGGATTCAGCTGGACATCCGGCTGGCGCGGGGATGATTTACCCTATTTCCAGCCGATGCAGGATGGTCTGGCGTCGCGGCTGGTGGAACTGCCGCTGCATTATGAAATGGAAGACGAGCCGTATTTTGCCTTTAACCTCAGCCCGGCGGTGCCTCCGGCGCAGTCGCGGATTGCCTCTTACCGCCATACCCTCGGCAATATGAAGATGGATTTCGACGGTTTCCACCGTTTTGGCCTGTGTTACGTGCTTCGCCTGCATCCGGAAGTGATCGGCACGGCAGGGCGCATTGGTATGCTGGCGGAACTGCTGGATTACATCACTTCGCACCCGGATGTCTGGGTGGCGACGGCCGGCGAAGTCGCGGACTGGTGGTCGCAGAATCAGCCGCAAAACGAGGCGTCGCATCCGGCGCAAATCTGGATGCAACACACCGCGCCGGGAGTCAGCTATGAGTAATGTTTCACAACAGCAGCTTCTGGCCGGATTCGTGGTGAACACCCGTTTTGAGGATTTGCCGCCACGGCTTGTTGAACGCGCCAAACGGCATATCCTCGACACGCTCGGCGCGGGGCTGGTGGGATCCGCCAGCGATGTTGCAAAACAGGTGGCGGCGATGATCCTCGGTGAAGGCGCATTGCCGCTTTCGCCGGTGTGGGGCTGTCGCGAACTGACGTCGCCGCGCAACGCCGCGCTGCTTAACGGCGTGGCGGCGCATGCGCTGGAACTTGATGATACCGGCGGTTGCGATCATTCCGGCGCGGTGGTGATTCCGGCTTTGCTGGCAGTACTGCCGTTATGCCCGCAACCGGTCAGCGGAAAAGCGTTTATCACTGCGGTCGTGATCGGTTATGACGTGGCGCGCCGCGTGCTGGAAGCCTGTGGCGGATATTCACCACATAACGGCGCAGGCTGGCATTCGACATCCACCTGCGGCGTGTTTGGTGCGGCGGCGGCAGCCGGAAAATTAATGGGGCTGAATGCGGCGCAAATCAGTTCGGCATTAGGCATCTCCGGCAGTTTCAGCGGCGGCTTGTGGGCGTTTATCCACGACGGTTCGCAGAGTAAAAAACTGCACGCCGGACGTGCTGCCGAAGGCGGTGTGCTGGCCGCGCTGAGTGCCAGGCAGGGCATCAGCGGCCCGTCGCAGTTATTCGGGGATAAATGGGGAGGATTTCTTTCCACGCTGGCCCCTGCCAGTGCAACGCCGGAAGCGCTGACCGCGCAACTGGGGGAAATCTGGAAGCTGGAACGTTGTTCCATCAAGCCTTACGCCTCCTGTCGTGGCACGCATTCAGCCATCGACGCCACCGGCATTTTGCTGGAAAGACTGAATGCCAGCGCGGGGGATATCGAAAAAATCGTTGTGCGCTTGTGTCCGTTCCTCAACGGCATGTGCGGCGACAACGAAATCGCCACGCTGGCCGCCGCGCAGATGAGTATCCGCTACGCTATCGCCGCCCGTGTGGTCTTTGGACACGCAGGGCTGGCGGCGTATGACGCTGATAAACGTCAGGATCCGGCCTTGCTGGAGATGATCCGCCGGATTGATTTGCGGGAAGACGACACCCTGAGCGCCGACGGCGAGCCGGATGTCACGCTCTTCACCCGTTCTGGCCAGTCGCAAACCCTGCGGGTTGATGTCGCGCTTGGCGCACCGGGAAATCCGGTTTCTGATGAGCAGCTTAAACAGAAGTTTATCTCGCTGGCGACGCGGGTGATGTCGGCGGAAGGGGCAGAGAGAATATGGGAGCAGGGGATGCGGCTGGAACTGGCGCGAGATATTAATGCGTTCATCGGGCGGTAACTCCTTCCCCCTTCGCAGGGAGCGGTGCAAAGAGACAGGGCAAATTTTTCACTTGTTCATCCTGCGTGGCTGGTGTCAAATCAGATGATTAGCCTCCAGCGGGTAAGACCGTTAAATAAAGGAAATCCTATGACCCAGACCCTGCGTACCGGCCTCGTCGGCTACGGCTTCGCCAGTAAAACCTTTCATTCACCCCTGATTGATGGCACGCCCGGCCTTGAGCTGGCGGTGGTTTCCAGCAGCGATGCGGGCAAAGTCCATGCGGACTGGCCCAATGTGGAGGTGGTAGATTCGCCGGAAAAGCTGTTTGCCGATGCGTCCATTGATCTGGTGGTGATCCCGACGCCCAATACCACCCATTTCCCGCTGGCGAAACTGGCGCTGGAAGCGGGTAAGCACGTTATCGTGGATAAACCCTTTACCGTAACACTTGAGGAAGCCCGCGAGCTTGACGCGCTGGCGCGTGAAAAAGGCAAGGTGCTGTCAGTATTTCATAACCGTCGCTGGGATTCGGATTTCCTCACGGTTAAAACGCTGATTGAAGAAGGTGCGCTCGGCGATATCGTCTATTTCGAATCCCATTACGATCGTTACAAACCGCAGGTTCAGCAGCGCTGGCGTGAAAGTGATGCGCCGGGCAGCGGCATCTGGTTCGATTTGGGTTCGCATCTTCTGGATCAGGCGCTGCAATTGTTCGGACTGCCGGAAACGTTGCAGGCGGATCTGGCTGTACTGCGCCCCGGCGGTAAAGCCGTGGACTATTTCAACGCGGTGCTGACCTATCCGCGCCGTCGCGTGGTGTTGCACAGTACGGTGTATGCGGTTGCCGAAACTGCGCGTTTTATCGTGCAGGGCGAAAAGGGCAGCTACGTGAAATTCGGGCTGGATCCGCAGGAAGATCGTCTGAAAGCCGGTGAACGTCTGCCACAGCCTGACTGGGGATTCGACAAGCGCGATGGTGTGATTACGCTGAGCCACGAGGGCGTACTGGCGGAAAAATCGCTGCTGACCATTCCGGGCAATTACCCGGCTTATTATGCCGGGGTGCGGGATGCCATTAACGGACAGGGCGACAATCCGGTTCCGGCGGCGGATGCTATCCGTGTGATGGAAATGCTCGAACTGGGGATGCAGTCCTCAGAACAACAGGCGACCCTGAAAGTCATCAAGAACTAACACGTCGTCTACGCTTCTTAAGTGTCACTTTGGTGGCACTTTTATTTTTCATTTGTTATTCACTTTGCAAGGAAGGTTCATGTCCTGGTTACAACGTCTGAAAATCGACAAGTTTTTGCTGATCCTGGTTTGTGTTGTCGTGGTCGCCTCATTTTTCCCGTGTGAAGGCATTTATAAAACCTTCTTCGGTTACCTGACCACGGCCGCTATCGCGCTGCTGTTCTTTATGCACGGTGCGAAGCTTTCCCGTGAAGCGATCATGGCGGGTATCAGCCACTGGCGTCTGCACGTTGTGGTGTTCCTCAGCACCTTCGCGTTGTTCCCGCTGCTCGGTCTGGGCATGAAATGGCTGGTGCCGGTAGGGATCCTGACGCCGACGTTGTACTACGGTTTCCTGTATCTCTGCGCACTACCTGCGACCGTGCAGTCTGCGATTGCTTATACTTCGGTGGCGGGCGGTAACATTCCGGCGGCCATTTGCAGCGCGTCGGCATCCAGTATTCTTGGCGTGTTCCTCTCGCCGGTGCTGGTCGGCCTGCTGATGCATACACAGGGCGGCACCACTGACACCCTGCATGCCATCGGTTCTATTGTGCTGCAACTGATGGTGCCGTTTATCATCGGGCATCTTTGTCGTCCGCTGATTGGCGGCTGGGTACAGCGTCACAAGAAAATCGTCAACGTCACTGACCGTTCATCGATTCTGCTGGTGGTATATGTGGCGTTCAGTGAAGCGGTGGTGCAGGGGATCTGGCATCAGATCAACGGCTGGTCGCTGCTGGCGATCCTCGGCTGTTCTGTTGTTCTGCTCACTATTGTGCTGATCATCAACACTTACGTGGCGCGTCTGTTTGGCTTTAACACCAAAGATGAAATCACCATTGTGTTCTGCGGGTCGAAGAAGAGTCTGGCGAACGGTATTCCGATGGCGAACGTGCTGTTCCCGGCTGCCGCCGTAGGGGCGATGGTGCTGCCGCTGATGATTTTCCACCAGATCCAGTTGATGGTGTGCGCGGTACTGGCCTCACGCTATGCCAAACGTGTGGCACGTGAAGAAGCCGCAGCACTGCTGAAGAAAGAAGAAGTAAAAACGGTTTAACAGGTTGAATCAAAAAGAAAAGGGCGGAGATTATTCCCGCCCTTTTTTATTATCACAGAAAGCGTTACGCCGCTACTTTGTCGCGAATGGCCTGCTTTTCAGCATCGGTCAGGAACGCCATGGTCAGGCCGTTTTCCTGTGCCTTGCGGATCTCGTCTGGCGTCAGCCCGGCAGCCGGTGCGGCGACGTTATATTCGTTAGCAATCTCAATGCCCTGAACCGCCGGGTCATCGGTATTGATGGAAGCCAGCACGCCGTGACGCAGGAAAATCGCCAGCGGATGCTGCTCAAAAGAGGCAACGGTGCTGGTCTGTATGTTGGAAGTCAGGCAGGATTCGATACCAATCTGATGCTTCGCCAGGAAATCCATCAGTTCCGGATCCTGTGCGGCTTTCACACCGTGGCCGATACGCTCTGCGCCCAGCTCGCGGATCGCCTGCCAGATGCTTTCCGGCCCTGCGGCTTCACCGGCGTGCACGGTAATGCGCCAGCCTGCGTCACGTGCACGGTTAAAGTGGCTGAGGAACAGACTGCCGGGGAAACCCAGTTCATCACCGGCCAGATCCAGTGCGGTAATGCCGTCGCGGTGCGCCAGCAAACCCTCAAGCTCTTGCTGGCAGGCATCTTCACCAAAGGTACGGCTCAGAATGCCAATCAGACGCACATCGATATCATGATGTTGCTGACCTTCGCGGATCCCTTCAATCACCGCTTCCACCACGCCAGCGACCGGCAGTTTGTGGTTCATCGCCATGTAATACGGGGAGAAACGCAGCTCGGTATAATGCAGACCGGCCCGCGCCGCATCTTCAACGTTTTCTTTGGCGATACGGCGGCAGGCATCGAGATCGCCCAGCACTTTTACGCCCCAGTCGAGTTTCTGCAGAAAACTCACCAGATCCGGTTCGGTATGCATCACCTGGACATGCGGGCGCAGGGCTTCAAGTTCATTGGCAGGCAAGGTCAGGTTAAACTGACGGCCTAAATCGAGAATGGTTTGAGCGCGGATGTTGCCATCAAGGTGGCGGTGAATGTCGGTCAGGGGAAGGCGTGTGTCGATCATGGTGTGCACTCATTATTATTGAAATGTGCGGGGCATTATAACTGTATTTAGTTGCGCAACAAGAAGGGTTTTGAATTTGCTCCCTCCCCTGCGAAGGGGAGGGTTGGGGTGGGGTATTAAAGAAATATCAGGAGGTTGAAGTGTGAATCGACCAGGTGTTTGCCCTTAAAACCCTCTCCCGTCCTCCCCCTTCGCAGGGGGAGGAGCTTAGACCAACTCCCTGATAGCATTGATTAATTTTTCAACACCCGCTTCCACCTTCGATCTCGGACAGCCAACATTCAGGCGCAGGAAGCCGTTGCCTTCTTCACCGTAGGTATAACCCGGCATGATGGCGACTTTTTGATGTTCGATCAGCTCATTTTGCAGTTGATTATCGTCAAGCCCGAGCGGGCGCAAATCAATCCAGGCCAGATAGGTGGATTGCGGCGGCTGCCAGTTGAGCTGCGGGAAGGCGGCGTTCAGTTGTTGCGCAACGTATTGCAGATTGCCCTGTAAATATTCCCGCAGCGCGTCAAGCCAGGGTTCACCGTGATGATACGCGGCAACGTGCGCATGAATGGCCAGCACTGCCGGAGACGATAAGCCATCGCAGGATTTTAGCTGATGCAGATACGCCTCGCGCGGGGCCTGATGGCTGATCAGGCCGTAAGCGCCGGTCAGCGCCGGGATGTTGAAACTTTTCGAGCCGGAGGTCAGTAGCGCCCATTCGCCGCGTGCGACTTCATTCCACGGCGTATGGCGGTTTTCGCCCCAGACCATATCCATGTGGATTTCATCACTGATCACCCGCACGTGGTGGCGTTCGCAAAGTTCTGAGATGAGCGCCAGTTCTGTACGCGTCCAGACTTTACCGGTCGGGTTATGCGGGCTGCACAGCAACAGCAAAGAGCAGGCCGGTTGCGCCAGCAGGCTTTCCAGATGTTCTGCGTCCAGTGCCCAGTCGTTAGCGTTTTTAATCAGCGGACAGGCCAGCATCCGGCGCTGATTGCCATCCACAACTTTGAAGAAGGCGTCATAGGCGGGCGTAAATGTCACCACGCCGTCGCCCGGCTGGCTCCACTGGCGGATCAGTTGCGCAACCATGTAAATCACTGACGGGCCGTAAACCACCATTTCGCGGTCAATCTGGCTGTTAAAACGTTGCTGATACCAGTGCGCCACCGCGCCGAGGAAATCATCGTGATGCCAGCGGCTGTAACCAAGCACGCCGTGTTGCAGACGTTTTTGCAGCGCATCGAGAATGCAGGGCGCGGCAGGGAAATCCATGTCGGAGATGGTAAATGGCAGTAAGTCTGCGCTGCCGAAACGGTCAGCGACGTAATCCCACTGGGTGCACCAGGTGCCATGACGGTCGGTAACGGTGGAGAAATCAAAAGTCATTCTTTTCACTCCCTGAATAAAGCAGAAAAGGGCGACCGGAGTCGCCCTGTTAATCATAGTTACGCGATAGCCGGTTCCGGCGCGGGCTGACTCGCCGCGGTGCGGATCAGGTAATCAAGTTCATCTTTCACTGATTGCACCTGCGGACCAATCACCACCTGCAGATTGTGTTCGTTAAGATGCACAACACCGATGGCGCGGTTGGCTTTCAGCGTGGCATCGTCAACCAGCGACATATCTGCCACGGAAAGACGCAGGCGGGTGATGCAGTTATCCAGAGAAACGATATTACCGGCACCGCCCAGCGCGCTCAGAATAACCGGCACGTTGTAGCCAGATTTACTGGAAGACGGCACCGCAGCGGCAGCAGGCATGTTCTCAGATTCACGGCCCGGGGTTTTAATGTTAAAGCGGGTGATGGAGAAGCGGAAGATAGCGTAGTAAGCCGCGAACCAGATAGCCGCCACAACCGGCACCAGATACCACTTGGTGGCAGTGCCGTGCAGGATACCGAAGACCACAAAATCGATGATGTTGCCGTCAGTATTGCCGATGGTTACACCCAGAACCGACATGATGGTGAAGCCCAGACCGGTCAGAATGGCGTGGATCACGTACAGAACCGGCGCAACAAACAGGAACAGGAATTCGATCGGTTCAGTGGTGCCGCCAACCACACAGGCAACCACGCCGGAAATCAGCAGGCCTTTAATTTTATGACGGTTTTCAGGTTTCGCGCAGTGGTACATCGCCAGTGCAGCACCCGGCAGGCCGCCGAGGAACGCAGGCATTTTGCCCTGAGAAAGGAACTGTGTCGCGCTTTCAGAAAAACCGTGCGTGGTCGGGCAGGAAAGCTGCGCCTGGAAGATGGTCAGCGCGCCGCTGACTTCGCGACCACAGACATCCAGCGTACCGCCAGCTTCGGTGAAGCGGATCAGTGCAACCAGAATGTGATGCAGACCAAAAGGTAACAGCAGACGCTCGCCGGAACCGAAAATCATCGGACCAAATACCCCTGCGCCCTGAATCAGGCGGCCCAGACCGTTAATGCCAGCAGCGAAGAAAGGCCAGATCAGCGGGATAAGCAAACCGACCAGACCGAGCACCACAGTGGTGACAATCGGGACAAAACGCGTGCCGCCGAAGAAGGCCAGCGCATCCGGCAAACGGATCGTGTTGTAGCGCTCGTGCAGGATGTACACGATGATACCGACAATTACTGCGCCCAGAATACCGGTGTCGATAGACTGAATGCCGAGGATCATCTGGATATTATTGGCTTTCAGCACCATCGGGTCGACGGTCGGCAATGTGCCGTTGGCGGTCAGGAAAAAGTTAATCGCCAGATTCAGCACGGCGAAACCGACGAAGCCGGAGAAAGCCGCCACACCTTTGTTTTCACGCACCATGCCCAGCGGGATAGCGACAGCAAACATTACCGGCAGGAAGCTGAAGGCAAACGATCCGACTTTGCTCATCCAGACGAAAACCAGTTGCAGGATCGGATTCCCTAATGCGGGGATCAGCGTCACCACATCATGACTGCTTAACGAACTGCCGATGCCCAGCATGATGCCGCAGAACGACAGCAGGGCGACCGGAAGCATGAAAGTTTTCCCCAGGCTTTGGAAGAATTCCCAAAGTGTGACACGTTGTTTTTTATTTGCAGGCATACCCGCTCCATGAGTTGTTTTATTAAGCTGCTTTTGATGGCGGCTAAGATAAAACGTTTTACCTAAATAATACGTGTCGTACCTCACAATATTTAATGATGCTTGCACTACGCTGGTGAAAGGAAGGTTAAACGTTTTACTCAAAGAGTGGAATTAGGTATAACTGTCTGACCACGCTAATTATTCCAGCCTTCGAGTAAAGCGGGCGGGCAGGGATCCTGTTTCATGGCATTTCAAATCAACGGCAACACCCGATGAACCCTAAAAAAATCACGATCGTAGATGTGGCGCAGCACGCGGGAGTGTCCGTGACCACGGTTTCACTGGTGCTCAGCGGCAAGGGACGGATTTCCCAGACAACCGCAGAACGGGTTAACCGGGCGGTTGATGCGCTGGGTTTTGTGCGCAACCGGCAGGCGAGTACGCTGCGCGGCGGAGAATCCGGCGTGGTCGGGCTGATAGTCCGCGATATCTGTGAACCGTTTTATGCCGAAATGACCGCCGGTCTCAGTGAGATGTTTGAAGCGCAGGGCAAAGTGTTATTTCTGCTGCAAAGCGGCCCGTCCGGTAAAGGGCTGATGCGTTGTTTCGATACGTTGCTGACCCACGGCGTGGACGGCATTGTGATCGCCGGTGGCGTGAATACCCTCGGTGGGTTGAGAGAAAAGGCCGAAGAACATGGCGTCCCGTTGATTTGCGCCGCGCGCTCCGGCGGCATTGAGGGGGTGGACGTTGTCCGTCCCGATAATATGCTTGCGGCGAAAATGGCCACGGAATATCTGATCAAACAGGGCCACAAACAAATCGCCTATCTTGGCGGATTGAGCAATTCGTTAACCCGCGCCGAACGCCTCGGCGGCTTCTGCGCCACACTGCTGCAATACGGTCTGCCATTTCGCACTGAATGGATTATCGAATGTGACTATCAGCAAAAATGTGCCGCCGATGCTGCCGAAACCTTATTATCCCGCTATCCGAAAATCAGCGCGATTGTCTGCCATAAATCTTCCGTCGCACTGGGTGCCTATTTCGGCGTTCTGCGCACCGGCGCACAAGTCGGCGGCGGGGCAGTAGACAGTTTCTTCCAGCAAAAAATTGCCCTGATAGGTATGGAAGATGCACCGGAATCGGAGCTGACCGAGCCTCCGCTGACCTCCATTGCGAACTCCGCACGGGAAATTGGCCACGCAACGGCCAGGCGCTTGTTGCTGAGGATTGGCGGGCAGAATCTGGAAGCGCAGAATATTATTGTGCCACCGGGGCTGGTGGAGAGGGAATCGGCTTAGCTGATGCCTGAGCGGGCGCTCCGGAGCGCTTTTAAATTTAGAATCCAGGTCAAGGTTGTGGGTTGCCGCCCACAGTGGCTCAAAGAATTTGAAACGAACCCCCTGGAATCCTGCATTTTTCTCACTGCGCGCTGTTGCCGGAGTCGGTGTTCCAGCGGGCGGGGTCACAGCCGCAAGCCCAGGGTGTTCGTCTGGATTTATTCCACCGTCGAATATTTCACGTAGTGATTGGAACAGTTAAAGTGCGCGACATAACCCAGGGTGCCGTTCGGACCTTTCGCGCTGAACGGGATGTTATAGGTCCCTTTGTCTTCTTTAGCGTCATCGCTGATGAAATTCAGAACCGGCACCGACGTGCCCATGTTGTCTTTATCATTGCCCCAGTTAGGGATACGGTTTTCCATGTAATCACGGGTGACCGTATCGATGGCATTGTCCTTGCTGATATCGGCACACGCACCTTCTGTGGAGCGCTGCATCCACCACGGGTAGATATACACTGAGCCCAACATCAGCACCATCAAAACGAAAATGACTGAAACAATCCCGATCAAAACAACTTTACTCATAATGCTTGCCACTCCTGAAAATTATCAGTCAAATCATAAGCTGCCTGAATAAATCAATATTAAACGCCAGGCGCGAAAGCGCGTATGTTACGCCACTTACTCAGCAGAGGTTAAGTAATATCAGCCTTTCTGTTGCATTCGCTTACAGAAGCCAATGCCCCGGACAGCGCGCCGGGGTGTTAGCCTTTTTACAACATACATTGTTTACGTAAGGAGTCAGGCATGAGTCAGCAACAACCCACGGTCGCCGTACTGGGGCTGGGCGCAATGGGGCACGCGTTCGCCGCTAACCTGATCAAAAAAGGGTTCAATACCCGCGTCTGGAACCGGACGGCTTCACGGGGTGATGATTTGGTGAAAGCCGGTGCGACACGCGGCCGGACACCCCGTGAAACCGCTGAAGGGGCGGATGTGGTGATTACAATGCTGTCCGATGGCAAAACGTCCCTTGACGTTTATCAGGGTGACAACGGTTTGCTTGCCGGCCTGAAACAGGGCGGCATTATCGCTCAAATGGGAACGCTCGGCGTAGACGCGACGGAATCTTTGATGGCGCTGATTAAAACGCTGCGTCCTGATGTGGTGTTCTTTGATGCACCGGTTTCCGGGACGAAAGCACCGGCCGAGCAGGCGCAAATTGTGGTGCTGGCCAGCGGGGATCGCGAAGCGGGTGCGGCTATTGAGCCGGTATTTGCCGCCATTTCCAAAGCGACAAAATGGCTGGGCGAAGCCGGGCGTGCATCCAGAATGAAACTGGTGGTCAATGCCTGGCTGATTGCCATGATGGAAGGTATTGCAGAAACTACGCAACTTGCCGAAGCGCTGGGTTTCACCCCCGACGATCTGTGGAATGTGCTGGAAGGCGGTCCGCTTGCTGCGCCGTATATCAGGGGCAAAATGGAGATGTTCAAAAGCGGTGATTACACCCCGCAGATGCAGCTGACCTGGGCCCTGAAAGATATCAATCTGGCGCTGGAAGCGGGCAGTAATCTTGAACTGCCGGTGATGAAACGTATCAGTCAGACCTGGCAGGGTGCGGTCGATGGCGGTTATGGCGGGAAGGATCTGGCGGTGGTGTATCACTATCTTGGCAATAAGTCTTAAGTCTTAAGTCATTAGAAATTTGTGAATAAATCAGCGGCCTGTCCACGGAAGGGCTGGCTGTTTTCTGCCTCTCATTCATAACCCTGAAGTATAAACCAGACCATCTGGCTATTGGTCTGTCATCCGGCAACCGTGATAGCGTTGATAATTATTAATAACATCACGGCGGACTACGCGATGAGTCAGACATCCCCCTCTATCCCTCTGATCGATTTCAGTCAGTTTTCTGCAACGCCCGGACAGCGGGAAGCGTTCCTTGCGCAACTGCGTTATGCCGCGCGTGAGATTGGTTTTTTCTATCTGAAAAATCATGGCGTTGATGCGCAGTTACTGAAGGATGTTCAGCGGGTTGCCCGACAATTCTTTGCACTGCCCGAGGAAGACAAACTGGCTGTGGCGATGATCAACTCGCCACACTTTCGCGGTTATAACCGGGCCGCCTCGGAGATTACCCGGGGTCAGCCGGACTGGCGCGAACAGTTTGATCTCGGTGCCGAGCGGCCAAAACTGCCGGTGACAGAGAGTACGCCTGCTTGGGCAAGATTGCAGGGGCCGAATCAATGGCCGGAAGCATTGCCGGAATTGCGCCCGCTGTTACTGCGCTGGCAACGGGAGATGACGGCCATGTCGCTGCGTCTGCTGCGGGCTTTTGCCCTGGCGCTGAAACTGCCGGAAGACGCGTTTGATCCGCTGTATGGCGTAAAGCCCAATGAACATATCAAACTGATTCGTTATCCGGGGCGCACGGTGGGCGCCGGAAATCAGGGGGTCGGTGCGCACAAGGATTCAGGATTCCTCAGTTTTCTCTTGCAGGATGAACAGCGTGGTTTACAGGTTGAAGTGGAAGAAAACCAGTGGATCGACGCGTTTCCGGTCCCTGATACGCTGGTGGTAAATATCGGGGAGTTACTGGAACTTGCCACCAACGGCTATCTGCGCGCTACGGTACATCGGGTTGTCTCGCCACCGGAAGGCGGCGAGCGCTTGTCGCTGGCATTTTTCCTCGGCGCTCAGCTTGATGCTGTTGTGCCATTATTCCCGTTGCCCGCAGAACTGGCGCAGGAAGCGCGGGGAGAGGCCAGCGATCCGCTGAATCCGTTATTCCGCGATGTGGGTTTCAATTATCTGAAAGGGCGGCTGCGCTCACATCCTGACGTGGCACAGCGCTATTATTCTGATTTCCCCGGGGCTAATACTGCTGGCTGACCGGGGCCTGTGCAGTATCTACGCTGACCATGGTGGACATGCCCGGACGCAGACGGTTACTTTGCTGCTGTCCCGGTTCCAGTTCAATGCGCACCGCGATACGTTGTGAGATTTTGGTGAAGTTACCCGTCGCGTTATCCGCTTTGAGAACGCTAAACTCCGAACCTGCCGCAGGGGAAATCCGTACCACATGCCCTTTAAATGGGTGATCGTTCAGGGCGTCGACAGTGAACGTCGCCGGTGTGCCGATAACGATGCCCGCCAGCTGGCGCTCTTTGAAATTGGCAGTCACCCAGACCTGTTTCGGCGTAACCGAGGTCAGTTGTGTCCCGGCACTGACGTACTGCCCGAGTCGTGCGCTGACTTCACCGAGCTGACCGTCTGAAGGGGCAACGATCTGCGTATGCTGCAGATTGATTTGTGCCACTTCAACTTTCGCCTGTGCGGCTTTTAACGCGGCGGCCAGCGAAGCTTTATTTGCATCCACCAGGGCCAGATCCTGCCGGGCGATATTCACGGAGGCATGTGCTTTGGCAACGTTTGCCTGTGCAGTCAAAAGCGCCGCATGAAGTTCGTCACCGGTTGTTTTAGACACCAGTCCTTTCTCCAGCAAAGGCCCGTTACGCCCGGTATCGAGTGCTGCTTTGCTTTGTGCGGCCTGCGCGCTTTGCAGTTCAGCCTCCGCCAGTTGCAGGCTTGCGGCACCCGAGGCGCGGTTCTGCTCAAAGTTTTGCAATGTGACCTGTGCTTGTGCGGCGGCGGCTTCTGCCTGTAATAGCTCCTGAAGATAGGTGCTGTTATCAATCACAAACAACACGTCACCTTTTTTCACCGGCATGAAATCTTGTACTTTGACGTCGGTGATATAGCCTGACACCTGGGGGCTGAGAAGGGTAACGTTGCCACGAATATACGCGTTATCCGTCGATTCCACCTGAGAGTTAAACGGGAACAACTGCCAGCTGTACAGCACGATCATGACCCCGATAATGCCGAGGAAAAGCACCACAATAATTGATGGATAACGAAAGATATTTTTCATCAGTTTTTTCCGCTTTACTCTTTTTGTTCATTAACAGAAACAATGTGCTTACGCGACAACCTCTGCGGCTGCGCGTTTCTTCATCAACATCCGTCCGGCAATAATGTGCGCGACAAGGACGGCAAAGCAGCCCAGCGACATATAGAAAACCACCATAAAAACATCGTTATAGGCCAGCAATCCGGCCTGTTGTGTCACTTTCTGGCTCAGCTGAGCCAGACCTTCGGCATTCAGTTGCGTGCCGTCGTTTAATATCGGTTTCAGCAAATGGCTGTATTGGGAAACACGCTCAACGACCAGCGGGTTTTGCAGGCTGATGTTTTCGACCAGCGTGCTGGAATGAAATTTCTCCCGCAGGATTTGGATCGTGCCAAGGAATGCGCTGCCCACCTGAGCGCCGACATTTTGGGTCGTGAGAAACACCAGAATAAAACTGATGATCTGGCTCTGCCCGAATTGCAGTGCACGGATAAACCCGAGCCACAGAGACGTCGGAAGAAATATCGCTCCGGCAAACGCGATCATTCCCTGTGTCAGGTAAAACTGTTCCGGACGGGTATCTGCTGTGGAGTTGGCGTCTGTCAACGAGGCGACGGCGATCAGGGCAATTGAAAACAGATGGATGTAAACAATCCGGTTAGCTTTGTGAATGATGCTGACCACCACCAGTCCGGCAAAAGTCGCGGCCAGAATCACGCAAAACAGCATGATCAGCTGATCGTTAACTAATCCCACCAGATTCAGAAACCCGACCATGCCGGTAGTTTGTTCCGACAACAGCATGCGCACGAAGAGCATCGAACCGGTGAACAGCAGCATTTCCGGCGTCATCAGCCAGCGTAAATCGATAATCGGATTTTTGCGTTTCAGCTCGACCATAAAAGACAGCGTCAGCGCAATAATCCCGACCACCAGCACTTCGCCAATCCAGTCTTTTTCCTGCCACCAGTAATAACGGCCCATGGTCAGAACCACCGACATACAGGCTACCGCGGTGGCAATGAGCGGATAACTTATCCAGTCAGTACGCTCGAACACTTTCACTCGCGGCGGATGGGTAAGTGGCAAAATCCAGATAATGGTCAGGCAGATAAGCGAAAGGCCGGACTCCAGCATCGTCAGCTGATGCCAGTGTCCGAGATCTAACAAATGCGGAGAAATAATGCGCGAGATCGGCAACGCCAGCTGGCTGCCCGCCAGTCCGAAACATAATCCTGCCGTCAGTTTTTTAGCGGGCGGAAAGATCTCGAACATATAAAACAACGCCAGTGGTCCGAGCGACGCCATTGCAAAACCCATCACGGCACGCACGGCAAGCGCGGTCTGAAAATCATGCGTAAATGTCTGTGCCATTGACGCGACAGCGAAAAACAGCAGGCCATATTCGCCAAACCGACGAAAACCAAACTGGGTGCGGATTTTGTACAACAGGATCGTGCCGGTGACACTGGTTGCGGTATAGGCCGCTACCAGCCAGTAACTTTCGACGTTGGAAATGCCCAGCGAACCCTGAATACCCGGCAGGTTGGAGCTGACCAGATTAATCCCCAGCCCCTGCGTCAGCCCGATAATCAGTGATGCCATGGCATAGACAACAATCCGCAGACGCGGATATTGCAGCAACCCGGTGCTGACCTGAACGGCGAAAGGGTGATGCTGCGACGGCGGTACCGGCGCGGGCTTTTCAGGTTGTGCTGCCTGTTCCTGGGGTGGTGATGCTTCCCGTGTTGATAATTCACCGGCATCCTGCCGGACATCTGAATCAGAACGCGTCGTCATCGTTTCGCCTTGTAAGTCATTACCCGACTAATTTGTACCTTGCTACATAATGTAATAAGGCGTTTCCACGGTGTCTACCCAATTATTCATACTGGTGATATTTACAAATGAAAATAACGAGTAACAAATCAGTAACGGAAGTGACTATTTCGGGCGGGAAAAGCTATAAAACGAGAAAAAATGCCAATTAAAGCGCGGCGATATTGGCAGTAATACTGGCGAGAACACCCCGGGCGATATCCACATCATTTTGCGGAATACCTTCCATGACGCGGATCAGAATGTCATCCGTCATGATGCGTACCTGGTTTGCCAGCTCAGTTCCGGTTTCTGTCAGTCTGATATCTTTCGAACGACGATCGGTTTCTCCGGGGCAGCGTTCCAGCAGGCCCAGCTCGGCGAGGCTGTCAAACAGGCGAATGGCGGTAGGGTGTTCCACTTCCAGCAACGCGGTCAGTTCACCCTGAGGCAGGCGTCCGCTGGCGGATTCCAGATGTAATAACACTTGCCCGCGAGCCAGTGTCAGGCCAATAGTTTTGAAACGGGCATCACAATAAGTCCGCAACTGACGGCCGATATGAATAGTTTCAGGCAGGAAACGGACGGCAGGAGAGGTGGCTTCCGGGCGGCGGCGTAATATTGTCACAGGAGATCCTCAACGTCGGGGATTAGCAGGTTCTGAGACGTCAGATTAGCACGATAAGCAACATTTATCAGAAAAGGACGGGTGCCGTTAACATTTTGAGACAAGTGGAAGGGTTATCTAAGTAAAGTTTCCGGAAACTATTTATGCTGTCCGGAAAGCCGTTTTATCTGTTTGCTTTATCCCTCTGACGGAGAAAATACAATGCAACCTGTCATCAACATGATCACGCTGGGTGTTAAAGACCTGGCCGCTTCTACCGAATTTTATCAGCACGGACTGGGCTTTCCAAAAGTGGTTATCGATTCTGAAGGTGTCAGTTTTTTTGAACTGGCAGGTGCCTGGCTTTCTCTGTTTCCGTGGGATGAACTGGCCAAAGATGCGCAAGTCAGCCCGGCAGGGTATGGTTTTCGCGGTATGGCGCTGGCGCAAACGGTGGCCAGTGAAGCTAAAGTGGATGCCATTCTGGCTCAGGCAGTCAGTGCGGGAGGTAAATTGATTAAACCGGGACAGAAAGTGTTCTGGGGTGGATATTCGGGTTATTTCGCCGATCCGGACGGACATCTGTGGGAAATCGCCTATAACCCGTTTATGACCATCGGGCCGCAGGAGAAATGACGTTCGTTCCTGGACCAAGAAATAATTAATTAGTTACAACATACAGTGTGTTTTATTAAAAATACTGATCGTCTTTGACATATAAAAAGACACCGCATAAAGCGGTGTCTGTCATTATTCTCGCAGGAAAAGAGGAGGTTATAAACCGCGTTTTTCCATTAACAGGGCCAAATCGACCAGGCGGTTTGAAAAGCCCCATTCGTTATCATACCAGGCGAGAATTTTCACCAGCTTGCCGCCAATCACCAATGTTGAAAGCCCGTCAATAATGGATGAACGCGGATCACCGCGATAATCGCTCGACACCAGTGGCTCCTCGCTGTAACCCAGAATGCCTTTAAGCGGACCGGATTCAGCCGCCTTGCGAAACGCGGCGTTAATTTCTTCAACAGTCGCTTCGCGTTTAAGGTTAACGGTTAAATCGACGATGGAAACCACCGGCACCGGAACTCGTAGTGAATAACCGGTCATGCGTCCGTCCAGTTCCGGGATAACTTTCCCGATCGCTTTCGCTGCGCCGCTGGAATACGGAACAATGGAAACCGCTGCCGCACGCGCACCCCGTAAATCTTTTTCAGGTTGATCATGCAACGCCTGGCTGTTGGTGTAGGCGTGAGTGGTGTTCATCAGGCCATGTTCAATGCCGAAGGTCTGATGCAAAACCTGAGCGGCAGGGGCCAGACCGTTGGTGGTACAACTGCCGTTGCTGACCACTTTGTGTTTTGCCGGGTCGTAATCGCTGTCATTAACGCCCATCACAATGGTGATGTCATCATTTTTGGCCGGTGCGGAAATAATGACGCGTTTTGCTCCGCCCCGGGTGATGTGAACTTCCGCTTTAGCTTTTTCAGTAAAGAAGCCGGTAGCTTCAATAACGATATCAACGCCCACAGAGCTCCACGGAATTGCAGCGGGATCCCTTTCTGAGAAAACGCGTACCGGTTTTCCATCAACCCGTAATTCGCCTTCACCCGCTTCGACGTCAGCTTTTAACGTGCCTGAGAGTGAGTCATATTTCAGAAGATGAGCGAGAGTCTTACTGTCCGTTAGATCATTAATTGCCACCACCTGGAAGTCATCCCGCCCGAGTGCGGCGCGCAAAACATTCCGTCCAATCCTGCCAAAACCATTGATACCTACTTTGACCATGATGAACTCCTTAGTTATCTGCTTTACAGTTAATCTAGTACGCAGGAGGGTTGGCGTAAATGACAATAAAAGATCAATTTACGCCAAATATCTGGAGCAAAAGCGTTCTCTGTATTCTGTCGGTGTCAGTTGTAAATTTCGTTCAAAAACGCGGCGCAGGTTCAGCCCGCCGCCGAAGCCGGTCGTGAGGGCGATACGATCTATGTTTTGTGTTGTTTGTTCCAGAAGCTGTCGCGCGGCACTCAGCCTGACTTCCTCAACATATTTTGCCGGGGTTATGCCGGTTTCGCGTGTGAAAACGCGCGTGAAGTTTCGCGGACTCATCGCGACACGTTCAGCAAGGTTTTCGACAGATAAATCGCTGTTGAGATTCTCAGGTAACCAGGCCTGAAGTTCGCGGATAGAGCCATTGCTGGCCTGATTCAAAAGATAGCGGCTAAATTGCGACTGTCCACCCGGACGCCGGAGAAACATCACTAAATCCTGAGCTACATTTTTAGCGATGCTGAAACCATGATCTTCTTCGACCAATGCAAGAGTGAGGTCAAAGCCGGAGCTGACGCCACCTGACGTCCAGACCGGACCGTCCTGAACATACATCGGGCCGCGTTCCACGGTCACCTGCGGGTATTGTGCCTGCAGGGTGTCGATCAGACGCCAGTGTGTGGTGGCGTGTCGGCCGTTGAGTAATCCCGCCTGGGCGAGCAACACCGCGCCGCCACAAACAGATACCACGCGGCGGGCATGCGGCGCAGCCTGTTGCAGCCAGCGTACAACGTTTGAGCCTTCTTCTTCAGATAAGCCTTTACCGGTGACTAAGATAGTGTCGCGGGTCAATGTGGGGTCAAGATCGCACAACCGGTGATCCGCGAGAAGGTTAAGCCCTGAGACACCGTGAATCACACGGTGCGGTTGTGTGGTGGCAACAGTCACCTGATAAGGCGCAATTTTGGAATCAGACGTGGCGTGGAGAGGCAACAGACGATTCGCCTGCATGAGGATATCAGCAATACCTGCTGCTTCGAATAACATGCCCCCGTCGGGGACGATAATCAGGAATGTGTTCATGGCATTAAAAATACAATGTGTATTAAATAAGTCAAATCTGCGAATGCTGTTATTGAATCACTTAGCCAGTAAATTAACGTGAAAGCAGGGCGCATGGACAGGATTTCGCACTTTTGATACCGTTGAATGTCAGAAAATCCCTCATAAATACATGATCCTGAGTGACGATAACGGTATCTTATCAGCCGGAGAAACGTTCATTTAGATCCTGGAAGATTATGATTTCATTATTCAAAAAAACTTCACAATTCAGCATGTTGGTTATGCTGATGATTTTGGCTGGCTGCTCGGGCAAACCTCATTATAAGAAATACGACACGCATGCCTTTGATGATGAGATTGAAGATGCTGCCGATGAATACAAAGTTGACCGTAAACTGGTGAAGGCAATCATTCAGGTCGAATCCGGATTTAATCCCAAAGCAGTCAGTCCATCTAATGCTATTGGTCTGATGCAGCTGAAAGCATCGACCAGCGGTTGCGATGCGTATCGTTATAAAGGTAAACGCGGTTGCCCGGACGACGATGATTTGCTGGATCCGGAAACCAACATTGATCTGGGAACGGCATACATCAGTGCATTGCAACGTCAGCAACTTAACTGGATTAACGATCCGCTGACGCGCCGTTATGCCACAGAAGTCGCGTATGCTAACGGTGCGGGAGCGTTACTTAGAACGTTTTCCAGTAACCGGCAGACGGCAATCCAGATGATTAATCAACTGACGCCGGAAGCCTTTAACTGGCATGTTCGTCAGTATCATCCGGCGCCGCAGGCACCCAGATACATGGCCAAAGTCGAAAAAGCCTATGCCGGTTTATAGTGTTTAGAGCACTGAAAAATGGACGTGCTACGTGAAATCTGCAGTACAACTATGCTGTTCAATTCTCAGAATTCACGTAGCGCGATCAATTTGAAACCCTGAAAGTCCGGACGGAGGTGGTGAATGCCAGATAACATATTCACAGATATTCCTGAAGCTGCACGCAATGGTGAAGGCGAGACCTTTGAAGAGTTGCTGACACGACCCGGTATTCGTATTGAGCGGATTATTTCCACAGGACAAGCCAGCCCGACGGGATTCTGGTATTGCCAGACGCATGACGAATGGATACTGGTCTTGCAAGGTTCGGCCGGTTTGAAGTTTGATACTGAAACCGACGTGCGCATTCTGAAAGCAGGCGACTTTGTGAATATCCCGTCGCTGTGCAGACACCGCGTCGAATGGACTGAACAGAATGGAACGACCATCTGGCTGGCCATTCATTACGGTGAAAAAACGTTGAACGAAGCAGGTGAGGCAGAATGAGGAAAATGATGGCGCCTGGTGCGTAAGTTGATATCTTATTTAACATAATATACATTATGCGCACTTTGATTATCCGTTCTATATCCTCTACATTGTTCTTATTCTGATAACGGGAAATCCTCCCGGAGGTTTTTGGTGATTATCGCCCAGGTGTCTGACATTCATGCCGCAGAAAATAATGATAACCTCGCACGCTTTGAACGCGCACTGACGTGGATTGATCTCATTACGCCTGACGCCCTTGTGCTGACCGGTGTATTGGATAAATCCCGTTTCTGGCAGATTTACCACACCAGCGCGCTTTCAGTTGAACAGAAAAAAGTACTCAACCGATTACTCGACGGCGGTGAGAACGGTTTTTCCGAAGGCATAAATGCGAGTCAGTATCAGAAAGTGGCAAAAGTCAGTAAAGCCACCGCAACGCGACATCTGGCTGATCTCGTTTCTCTCGGCTGTATGCGCAAGTCTGTAAGCGGCGGGCGAAGCACACGCTATACCATCAACCGGACGTTCTCCCTATTTAACGCAGGAAACCTCATGAAAAATATCACTTTTTACGGTCGTTTCGAGGCTGATATTCTTGCTGGCCGTAAAACGATTACCCTGCGTGAAGCCAGCGACGCGGATTTTACGGCAGGCGATCAAGTTCGCGTCAGCCGTTATGAAGATGACGTGTTTTTCTGCAACATTGAAATTATCGCTGTCACTGGAGTACAGTTCGACGATCTCAACGATCAGCACGCGGTGCAGGAAAACATGACACTGGAAGAACTTAAACAGGTCATCAGCGAGATTTATCCGGGGCTGAAATCACTGTTTATGATTGAATTTCGTCTTCTATAATTGCGTGTGGCGCGCCGGGATCCCTTCTCCACGCGCCCTTTTCTTCTCATCAGCCATTCCAGCGCGAATTGCGGATCACTGAACAAAAATTTCCTTTGATAAAATCGGGTTCTTTATCAGCAATGACGTCGGCTTTGACATTACCGAATGTGGTCTGCGGCTTGTGTTTAATTCCGTCATAAAATGCCTGAATAATATCCTCCTTGAACGCCGGTGTCCGCGGATGCGCTTCGACAACCGCATTACGTACGCTGTCATCGTAGCCCTGATAATTGATGCCGAGTACGTCCATTTCCACACCTGAAGTCACCAGTGCGATCACCGGATCCATAAATTCAGGGATGCCCGGCGTGGTATGCAGCGCAATGGCGGTCCAGACCTTATCGATGTCCTGCGTGCTGATGCCGTGCTGTTGCATAAACTCGCGTGCGGCATTGGCGCCGTCAACTTCAAAGCGTTTATCGCAACTGCAATTTTCGTGTGTCAGCCCCACATCGTGGAACATACAGCCAATATAAAGCAGCTCATGATCAACCTTTAGCTGACGTTGTTGCCCGGCCAGCGCGGCCCAGTAATATACACGGCTGGAATGTTGAAACAGTAAATCTGATTCCATATCACGGACCCGTTCTGTTGCTTCACGAGCCATTTTGCTGTCGGGAATGCGGATACCCTTAATGTTCAGAGTCATAGTATTTGTCCTGTTGGGTTGAATAGAGTCAGCATAAGCGGCAAGATAAATGTCATCAATCATCGTAATATGACGTTATGAGACATAATTGTTCATTTGCGACAGGAAATATTCAAATGCCAAAACACATCATTATTCTCGCCGTGCCGGGCGTGCAACTTCTCGATGTCTCCGGTCCGCTGGACGTTTTCGCTGAAGCCAACCGGCAACGCGGCCGCGACGTTTATACCCTGAGCGTGATGGCGATTGGCGACGATCCCGTTGTACGCACCTCTTCCGGCGTGCGTCTGTTTGCAGATCTCACTCTTGCAACCCCGCTTCCTGCCGCCGTCGATACTTTTCTGGTCGCAGGTGCGCCCGTGCTGGAAACATTCCTGCGGGATGAAAAATTAAAAGACGGGATCCGTACCTGGAGCCACCATGCGAAGCGTTTTGGTTCCGTGTGCAGCGGTGCGTTATTACTTGCCGCCGCCGGATTGCTTGACGACCGGCGCGTGACCACACACTGGTCCGTCGCCGCAAAACTAAGCGAAGAGTATCCGCGGGTGAATGTCGAAGCTGACGCTATTTTTATTGCCGAGGGTGAGCTGAGAACGGCAGCAGGTGTCACATCCGGGCTGGATTTAGCCCTGAATATGGTGGAAGAAGATCTTGGACGGGAAACCGCGCTGGATGTCGCTTCGCAACTGGTGATGTTCTTCAAACGTCCCGGCGGGCAGTTGCAGTTTAGCCGCCATGGCCAGGCGTCACTGAGTGGCCGGTCGGCATTACAGGACGTACAGCGGTGGGTGATGAATTCGCTCGATCAACCGCATAATGTGCAAAGCCTGGCTGTTCATATGGGGATCAGTGTCCGCCATCTGACGCGTTTGTTTAATCAGGCGCTGCGGCAATCACCGGCAGAATGGCTGGAACAGCAACGGATATTTCACGCACGGCAACTGCTGGAAACGGGGGAAATGGCGGTGAAGCAGGTTGCGGCACAGTGCGGATTTTCCAGCGTTGATATCTTGCGACGTGCGTTCGTCAGGCAATTATCCGTGACACCGTCACAATATCAAAAGCAGTATTCCCGTTGAAAAAACCTTCGAGAAATCAGGCTTCTTTTGCTACCTGAGCACGCCGGAAACAATCCGGATGATGGGTATTAATCAGGCCGGTAGCTTCCAGCCAGGCATAGACTATTGTCGGGCCGACAAACTTGAATCCACGCTTTTTGAGATCTTTTGAAATCTGATCAGACAGCGCATCTTTAGTCGGAACCGGCCCGGTATGCTGAATCGCTTTCCCGCCGATTTGCGCCCAAATCCACTCACCAAAATCTTCACCCGCTTGCTGCATGGACAGATAGGCCCGGGCGTTGCTGACAACCGCCGTGATCTTGCTGCGGGAGCGGATAATATCGGCGTTATTCACCAGCCTTTCGATGTCTTCTTCGGTAAATTCAGCGACTTTCTCGGGTATAAAATCGCAGAAGGCCAGGCGCAAGGCATCCCTTTTTTTCAGCACGATCCGCCAGGATAATCCGGCCTGAAAGCCATCAAGCATCAGCTTTTCCCACAGTGCCCGGCTGTCACGTACCGGCTTGCCCCATTCATCATCATGATAGTCAATCATCATCGGGTCACTCGTGCCCCACGGGCAACGGATCAGATCTGTCATCGCAAACTCCTGAAAGCAGAAAGTTCTTTATTCTAACCTGATCCGTGCATGGAAGGGGTAAACTTCTTCTCCACCCTGCTCAGCGACTTTCACACCGAATTTAATGATTTCACAGATGTTTATGTGTGCACATTTAATATTTATCGATATTACTGAATGTTGTAACTAATTAGTGCTTCATGATTTCGTGCAGATTGACATAAATGAAATTCTATCCCCAGGTCTTTTCGGTGACAGAGATTGATTTACGTCATCATCCTTTTTGGGCATAGGAATTATATTACGCTTCTTTATAAACAGGATGGAACCATGTTTAGTCGTTTAGGTCGTATATTTAGCCCCGCAACACCCCCTCACGGTAAAGAAGTTGAGAAGAACCAAACCTTTCCGCAATCCTTTATTTCCAAAGGTAATTCTTGTGCTTATAGATACGATTCGCGCGGGCCGGAAATAATTGAAGCTCAGGGATTTTTTGGAACAATCAGCCGGGATAACACAGAGTTTCGGGTATTTGGAGATAACACTGTCTTTGCCTCCAGGACGAAAAAAGGGGCAAAGGCTTTCCTGAAAACGAGAACTTTCATGGGGAAACAAAATTTTCAATACCTCTATGAGATCAATATATTAGGAAAGCGTAGCTTTTCATTTGTTGAAAACTACAAACGTGATCAAAATGCATTAGTCGAGGCGATGTTAGCTTCCTTACCGGCTGAATTAGTGGCGAGCATGCCAGTTAGTGAGGCTCGTGCCCTGGCGCACAGTGCTCTCATTCGCGACTTTAACAGCGTTGATGAAATTCAAATTGAAGCGCCTATTTCAACCCAGCGAATAAAACATATTGCCACCACCTTAGTGTGATTATCTAAAACTCTCCGGACGGTTGCCCATTGATATATCCTAAGCATTGAGTTTCTGTCTGGTTAAATTGTTTATAGGGGAAGTTTATGATTTCCCTATTATTCAGGTATGTACATTTTTCCTTTTTGCCCTAAACTGTATGTTGTAACTAACCGGAGGGTTTATGGCGGATTATGATTTAATTGCCCGGATGAACGGCTGTTTTAACGAACTGGAAATGGCATTGCAAGATTTGGGGAATTTCCTGGGGCAACTGGAATTATTGCAGGCGCGGGTATTTACCTTGCCTGAAGTAGTGAAAGGCGAAGAGCATAATCCGGCGGACAAAATCACTGTCACGCCTCACACCGGCGAAACCGCACAGCAACTGGCATTACAGCATTTTCAGCGGTTGTTTATTCATCATAATAACGAGAATGTCAGCAGTAAATCCGCCGTCCGTTTACCCGGTGTGTTGTGTTATGCCGTGGACGCAGCGGAGCATCAGTCTGCCCTGCTGTTGATTGAAGAAGTGAATAAGCTGAAAGCTGAACTGGAACATATCGTGACCGTCGAGTCCGGTCTCGCCCGTGAACAGCGTTTTGAGTTTGTACATACCCACCTTCGCGGCCTGATAACGCTGAACGCTTACCGTTCGGTGACGTATCTCAATGACCCGGACTCCGTGCGCTTTGGTTGGGCGAACAAACATATTATTAAGAACGTGACCCGCGATGAAGTTCTGGCACAACTGGAAAAGAGTCTGCATGCCGGACGCGCTGTCTCGCCTTATACCCGTGAGCAATGGATGGAAAATATTAACCGCGAGATGATAGACGTGAAACGTTTGCCGGAACACGCGGCGCTCAAATTCAAACGCCCGGTGAAAGTTCAGCCCATAGCCCGCGTGTGGTATCGCAACAACCAGAAACAGGTGCAACACCCCTGCCCGCTGCCGCTGATTGCGTTATGTCTGCGTTCGCCCATGATGCAACTTCCTAAGTTAGGGGAACTGCATGATTACGATGTGTCATCCGTGAAGCATAAATATAAACCGCAGTCGCAGCCACTGAGCCTGCTGATCAAACGTCTGCATCTTTATACGGACCATCCGCTGTAAGCCACTCAGAACGTGAAAAGGTCCGGTTGCCCGGACCTCATTTCACATGTAAATAGCAGGCTGTTTACGCTTTCATGCTACCGACCATGGCTTCAGGCCGCACCCACTCGTCGAACTGTTCTTCGGTCAGATAGCCGAGTTTCAGCGCCGACGCTTTCAGGGTCAGGCCTTCTTTATGCGCTTTCTTGGCGATTTCCGCCGCCTTGTCATAGCCGATATGGGTATTCAGCGCAGTCACCAGCATCAGCGATTCATTCAACAACTGGGTAATACGGTCACGGTTAGGTTCAATACCGACCGCACAATGCTCGTTAAAGCCGCTTATACCATCAGCCAGCAAACGAACGGATTGCAGGAAGTTATGGATGACCAGCGGACGGAACACGTTCAGCTCAAAGTTACCGGATGCACCGCCGATGTTGACTGCAACGTCATTTCCCAGCACCTGTGCGCACAACATAGTCATCGCTTCGCACTGCGTCGGATTGACTTTGCCCGGCATGATCGAGCTACCCGGTTCGTTTTCCGGAATCGAGATTTCACCGATGCCGCAACGCGGGCCGGAAGATAACCAGCGCACGTCGTTGGCGATTTTCATCAGTGAAGCGGCCAGCCCTTTCAGCGCGCCGTGGCCATGAACCAGTGCGTCACAGGTCGCCAGCGCTTCAAATTTATTCGGGGATGTCACAAACGGTTGTCCGGTCAGTTCTGCCAGTGCTTTCGCCACACGCACGGCGTATTCCGGGTGCGTATTCAACCCGGTACCGACTGCAGTTCCGCCCAGCGCCAGTTCGGCAATATGCGGGATGCTGTTTTCAATGTGCGTCAGGCTGTGTCCCAACATGGCTACCCAGCCGGAAATTTCCTGTCCCAGTGTCAGCGGTGTGGCATCCTGCAAATGCGTACGCCCTATTTTCACAATGTCACGATATGCCGTGGCTTTATCGGACAGCGTTTTGTGCAACACTTTCAACTGCGGGATCAGGGTTTCGCGCAGTTCAGTCACTGCCGCAACGTGCATGGCCGTCGGGAAAACATCGTTGGAGCTTTGGCTCTTGTTCACATCATCGTTCGGGTGAACTTTACGTTCTTCGCCGCGCACGCCACCGAGAATTTCACTTGCCCGGTTAGCCAGCACTTCATTCATATTCATGTTGGTCTGGGTGCCGGAACCGGTCTGCCAGATGGACAGCGGGAATTCGGCAGAATGCTTGTCGGCAAGCACTTCATCGGCAGCGGCAATAATGGCGTTTGCCCGCTCAGCAGGCAGTAACCCGAGGTCCATATTGACGCTGGCTGCCGCACGCTTTGTCAGTGCCAGCGCGTGAATCAGCGCCGTTGGCATTTTTTCAGAGGAAATACGAAAATGCTCGAGGGAACGTTGCGTCTGTGCGCCCCAAAGTTTATCTGCCGGAACATCAATTGGCCCCATTGAGTCTTTCTCAACGCGTGTAGATGCCATTACTGTCTCCTTAGATGCTTATTACGATGATAAATCAGTTTTTTTGCAGGTTACTGTTTGCCGCACGCGCTCCCACGCATCCGTTGGCGGCCTGTTGATTATAGTGACATATAAGCCGGGCGTATAATTGGATTCGATCCCCAATCTGAAAATGCATGCCAGCCGCACTTTTTGGGCCTTCGCAGTTGTAAAGCCCCCTTCGTCATTGTTTACTAGTCGGCAATATTTTCTATTCAGGATGAAGCAATGCAAAAGATGCATAACGGTGTACAAAATTACGCCTGGGGCAGCAAAGACGCGCTGACCAAACTCTATGGAATTAAAGATGCAGAGGGCCGTCCGATGGCTGAACTGTGGATGGGGGCTCATCCGAAATGTAGCTCTCAGATTGAGAACTCCCGTGGGGAGAACCTCTCTCTGCGCGACCAAATAAGTGCCGGACTGTCTGCGCAACTGGGCGAAAAAGTGGCTAAGCGCTTTGGCGAATTACCTTTCTTGTTTAAAGTGCTGTGCGCCGATCAGCCGCTGTCGATTCAGGTGCACCCGAGCAAAAGTGCGGCTGAAATCGGTTATGCCAAAGAAAATGCTGCCGGTATTCCACTGGATGCCGCCGAGCGTAACTACAAAGATCCGAACCACAAACCTGAACTGGTTTATGCCCTGACCCCTTTCCAGGCCATGAACGGTTTCCGCGAGTTGCGCGAAATTGTTTCATTACTGCAACCCGTGGCCGGTGCGCATCCGTTAATTGCCAGCTTCCTGACGTCTCCGGATGTTGATCACCTGCGCACGCTGTTTGCGGGCCTGCTGAGTCTGGAAGGTGAAGATAAATCCCGGGCGCTGGACGTGCTGAAATCCGTTCTGGATGAACAACAGGGTGAGCCGTGGGACACCATCCGCAGTATTTCTGAATTTTATCCTGATGACAGCGGCCTGTTCTCCCCGCTGCTGCTCAACGTAATCACCCTGCAACCGGGCGAAGGCATGTTCCTGTATGCCGAAACGCCGCATGCCTACCTGAAAGGCGTCTCGCTGGAAGTGATGGCGAACTCCGATAACGTGCTGCGCGCAGGTCTGACGCCGAAATACATTGATATTCCTGAGCTGCTGGCGAATTTGAAATTCAACGCCAGACCCGCTTCTGAATTGCTGACCACGCCGGTTGTCAAAGGTGCGGAACTCAACTTCCCGATCCCGGTCGAAGATTTTGCTTTTTCAATTCACAGCCTCTCTGCTGAACCGCAAACGCTGGAGCAGGACAGCGCGGCGATTGTCTTCTGTATTGAGGGTCAGAGCGTTCTGGTGAAGAACAATCAAACCCTGGTTCTCAATCCGGGTGAGTCGTGTTTCCTGTCAGCCGATGAGTCACCGGTGACTGCCAGCGGCAACGGCCGCATAGCACGCGTGTTCAATACACTCGCGAAATGAACAGTTGATTAAACAAAATGGGGCTAAACGCCCCATTTTGGTGATTTTTTTGCTGATTCAGCTACACTCTGTAGACTAATAACGCCGGAAGGCGTTTTTTATTTTCGGGACATTTCATAAGGATAAACAGAGATATGAAGAAGTCGTTAGTCGCTGTAAGCGTCATTGTAGTCCTTGGCGCGGCCTGGACAGGCGTCTCGTGGTATACGGGCAAGCTGATCGAACAACATATGGATGAACAGGTTGCGGCGGCTAACAGCCAGTTGCAAAGTGCTTATCCGAAAGCCGGGCTGAAAGTCAGCTATCAGGATTATCAGCGCGGGCTGTTCAGCAGCAAAATGCGCATTGTTCTGCAACCGGAGCCTGCTGCCGCAACGGCGGGCACCAGCGTACTGAAAACGGGTGACGAAATTGCCTTTATCGAAACTATCGATCACGGCCCTTTCCCTGCCGCTCAGTTGAAAAAATTCAATCTGATCCCAAGCATGGCTTCTGTTCATTCAGAGCTGCAAAACACGCCAACGGTGAAAGGTCTGTTTGATGTCACCAAAGGCAAATCTCTGGTCACGATTGACACCCGCGTTTCCTACAGCGGCGCAAGTTCCTCGGCGGCTGACATCATTCCTGTGACGTATCAGAAAGATGAAAGCCAGCTGGCCTTCTCTGGCGGTAAAATCAATGTCGATGTCGACAAAGATCTGACGGCCATGAAGCTGGACGCCAGCACCGACAGCATCGCTCTGACCTCTAAAAATCAGTGGGGTCAGCTTGAAAAAGTGACCCTGGCCGGTTTCAGCATGGACAGCGACACCAAACAAGGTAAGTTTCAGGTCGGCGTGGGTGATCAAAACCTGACTGTGAAGCAAATCCTGGTGAACGTTGACGGCAAAGATGCCGCTTCGCTGGATAACTTCAAACTGGTGAGCAAATTCTCTGAAAATGGCAATAACATCGCCGGTCAGCAGGATTACACCCTCGACGCACTGAAAATTCAGGGTGCAGATTTCGGTTCAGCCAAACTGACACTGAAGCTGGATAAACTCGATGGCGCGGCGATGAAACAGTTCGCAGACAACTATAACCAGCAATCCCGCGCACTTCTGCTGCAACAGGGTCAGATTGATCCGGCTGTTTATCAGCAACAGGCTACCGATTTACTGCTGGCTAACCTGCCACTGCTGCTCAAAGGCAATCCGGGCATCAGCATTGCACCGCTGAGCTGGAAAAACAGCAAAGGCGAAAGTAACTTCACCCTGCAACTGGATCTCAAAGATCCGGCCGCAACGCCAGCACAGACTCAGGATCAAATGCTGTCTCAGTTGGTAAACAAGGTTGATGCCAAACTGACTATTCCTCTGCCGATGGCCACTCAGGTCACCACGCAGGTGGCTCAGCTGGAAGGTTACAGCGCAGACGACGCCGCTAAACTGGCACAGCAGCAGGTTCAGGGTCTGGCGGCAATGGGTCAGATGTTTAAACTGACCACCGTGAAAGACGACACTATTACCAGCAGCTTCCATTACGCTGACAATCAGGTTGACCTGAATGGCCAGAAAATGACATTGCAGGAATTCGCCGGTCTTTTCGGTATTCTGGGTGGGCCGGCAGCGCCGGCAGCAACCCCTGATCAGGAAACGCCAGTGGCTCCGGCACCTGCCCCCGTCCCGGCTCAGTAATCTTCTTTACATCTCCCCCCTGCCAGGGGGGAGGTTGGAAGACGGTTTTACAACCGAACTTTCTGCCAGTGTTCTGGTCTAGTAAAAGTTCACACCCCATCCCAACCTTCCCCTCATGAGTGGGGAAGGCGTAAAACCTCCGCTACCAAAGGATTCTCAGGCGTGACCACTCCCACTGACCTCCTTCGTCTGCAAGACGTTTCTTTTACACTCAACCATATCCCGCTGCTGGAGCCTGTTTCCCTCACCCTGAATCCGGGGGAATTTACCTTACTGACCGGCCCTTCAGGGAGCGGAAAGAGTACGTTGCTGAAGATTATTGCGTCATTGCAAAATCCGACCGGTGGAAATCTTTACTTCAAAGGCGAAAATATTACGCAGATCAAACCTGAAGCGTACCGCCAGCGCGTATCGTATTGCTTCCAGACACCGTCGTTATTT
The DNA here is from genome assembly GCF_000745615.1 of Rahnella sp. WP5. Classification (NCBI taxonomy): domain Bacteria; kingdom Pseudomonadati; phylum Pseudomonadota; class Gammaproteobacteria; order Enterobacterales; family Yersiniaceae; genus Rahnella; species Rahnella sp. WP5. The sequence continues at coordinate 186,020 of NZ_JQJR01000008.1, forward strand.
GGCGAAACGGTTTACGATAACCTCGCCCTGCCTTATCAGATCCGCAATAAAAAACCTGATGACGGGCAGCTTCGCGACTGGCTGAAACAGGTAAATTTATCCGAAGACATGCTGACCAAACGTACGCAGGAGCTTTCCGGCGGGGAAAAGCAACGCATCGCATTGCTGCGCAATCTGCAATTTATGCCGGATATTTTATTGCTTGATGAAATCACCAGCGCGCTGGATGAAGAGAATAAAATCAACATCAACGACATCATTGCCGGGCTGGTTGAGAAAGAGCAGATCGCGGTGTTATGGGTAAGCCATGACCTGAACGAAATCCGCCACGCCAAAAACGTCATTACCCTGACCCGTCATTCATCAGGAAGCGCGTCGCATGAATCAGCATAATATTACCAACCAGTCTCTGGCTCTCGCGCTGATCCTGGTCGTCGTCGCCCTGCTCGTCAGCAAGAAAGAAAAGCTCGGACTGGAAAAAGACATCATCTGGAGCGTTGCCCGCGCTATCGTACAACTGGTGATTGTCGGCTACGTTCTCAAATACATTTTTGATATCAATAACAGCCTGTTAACCGTGCTGATGGTGCTGTTTATCTGCGTGAATGCGGCGCTGAATGCCAAAAAGCGCAGCCGTAATATCGATAACGGATTTATCATTTCTTTTATCGCCATTACGGTGGGTACCTCGCTGACATTAATGATTCTGATCCTCAGCGGTTCGATCGAATTTCTGCCTATGCAGGTGATTCCGATTTCGGGGATGATTGCCGGGAATGCGATGGTGGCAGTAGGCCTGTGTTACAGCAATCTTAACCAGCGTTTTCTCGATAATCAGCAAAAGATCCTCGAGATGCTGAGCCTCGGCGCGCCGGTAAAAATGGCTTCCGACCGGATTATCCGTGACAGCATTCGTGCCGCCATGATCCCGACCGTAGATGCAGCGAAAACCGTCGGGATTGTCAGCCTGCCGGGCATGATGTCCGGGCTGATTTTTGCGGGTATCGATCCGGTGAAAGCCATCAAATATCAGATTATGGTGACCTTTATGCTGCTGGCGACCGCGAGCTTATCGACGATTATTGCCGGTTATCTCGCTTACAAACGTTTCTACAATGACCGTGCGCAGCTGCGCGATTTGAAATCATCGTAATACGTATTCTGCCCGCGGGTCGAAAACCGGCGGGCAGGATTTTTCAGGCTTTATAAATCAGACAATGCCTGACGCAGATTCACCTCTCCGGCGGCCTCGTCATCAAGATCCAACACCCCTTCCAGATCGTCCAGATGTTCCTGCATAATTTCAGCAGCCTGCGTATTATCCCCCGCTTCAAGTGCATCGATAATCGCCTGATGTTCATCACACTGGCACGAAGGCACTTCGTTACGCTGGTACAACGACACAATCAGGGAACTGCGCACCATCAGATTCGACAGAATTTCACTCAGAACATCATTGCCCGAAATTTCCCCGAGAATAAGATGAAATTCACTCAGCTCACGCACAATGGCGCGCCGGTCTTCAGATTGCACAGCTTCACGCTCTCCGCGCAGATGGGTGCTAATACGGTGACGGTGACGCCGGATCACGTCCGGTCCGATGCATTCAACGATCGCCCGTTCGATAGCACGACGGGCGATGAACACTTCACGCGCTTCTTTGGCGGTGGGCTGCGCCACCATTGCGCCACGGTTAGGTTCGATGGTCACAATTCGCTGCATCGCCAGACGCTGTAACGCCACCTGAACGTGGTTACGGTTAGCACCCAGCGCGTCAACAAGCTGTGATTCCACCAGCCGGGTGCCCGGACGCAGGCGTTGCTGCGCGATGGCTTTAGACAGAACATCGACAATGCGCTGAACTTCCAGCTGCTTGGCGGTTGTAGTTTGATTACTCATGGATTGCTAAATGGCCTCTCTCTGGCAGTTTCCGTGCAACCTATCACCATCTGCTCGCGTTCGTCATTAGTAAATGACGTGGGGTTTCAAATCATGCGAGAAATCCCAATAAATAGCACATAACATTCATAATAATTATCATTCCCGCACGCATTCACAATATCCCTGTTATCACCTTCCGTATCCTTGCAGCACCTCACGCAACGCAGAAAAATGTTCAGAACACGTGAAGTATGCACGCCAACGTATTGAAATCAGGACAATAATGAAACACACATTTTTTAAACACTTACTCAATTTTATCTTATTAGCCCTGGGAGCCATTTGTACCGCGCTGGTCATCTGGCTGGATGTGGCCATATTTAAAGACGGTATCCAGGAAATTTCCGCCACTGAGTTCCTTCAGGAACTTTCACTGCTGGCCATCAGCGCGTTGTTTTTCTTACAGGCCAGAAAACATCCGGCATTGCGGGGAGGTATGATCCTGATTGGCGGGTTCTTCTTCTGCATGCTTATCCGCGAACTCGATGCCCTGTTTGACCTGATCCACTACGGCTCATGGGTGTATTTCGCCAGCCTGTTCGCGGTCTATTGTATCGCCTGGGCCTGCATCACGCCGAAAACCAGCCTGCGCGGATTATCAGCTTTTCTGGTTCATCCGGCCTGTCACTATATGGTTTGCGGTCTGGTACTGATCCTGGTGTTCTCACGGGTCTTTGGGATGAATATGATCTGGAAAGTGGTAATGCAAGGCGAATACGTACGGACAGTGAAAAATATTGTCGAAGAAGGCACCGAACTGATGGGTTATCTGTTGTGTCTGGGTTCTGCAGTTGCTTTCTGGCAGCGCAGTGAACCACTGAAAACCCTGTAAAATTCTGCCTGCTGCGGATTTCTGCAGCAGGCAGAATGTCAGACGCGCCACGGCAATACGCCTTCCGGCAATCGACGCGCAAACAGCGACGCTAGCAGCATAAAGACCAGCACCACACCAATCATCAGGCACCCCACGGCTGCGGCCAGCGTGGAAGAACCGCCTTCATCAAGAAACACAATCATCGGTCCGAGCGTTTGCGTACCGGATGTGACCAGCAGAATCGACACCTGAATCTCATTCAGTGCGGTCAGGAACACCAGAATCGTGCCCGCCATGGCCGACGGCGCCGCCAGCGGCATCACTATATCGCGCATCCGTTGCAGGAAACTGGCACCGAATATTTGTGCGGCCTCATCCAGCGAACGCTCGATTTGCGCAAAACCGGCCAGCGTCGGACGAAGCACCAGTGCCATAAAACTGGAAAGATAAGCCGCCAGGATAATCCATACCGTGCCGTAAAGGCTGACATGCACCAGTGGCAACGGTTTGAGGAAAAACAGGATCGCCGCAATTCCGGTCACTATCCCCGGCAACGCGTAAGCCAGTTCGGTCGACAGTTGTAAAATACGCACCAGCCGCGTTCGCTGCCAGCTCAGGAAATACGCCAGAAATAACGAGGAAAGTGTCAGGATCAGCGCGGTCATCACGGTCAGCCCGAGGCTGGTCATAAAGGCATGGCGGATTGCCGGATACCCGAACAGCGCATTGGCATAATTGCTCAGCGTCAGACTCTGCAAGGTCAGTGCCTGACCAAAACCCGTGGTCAGGGACGTGGTCATCAGCGCGGAAAGCGGCAATAACAGCGTCAGCGACATCCACAGCCAGGCCGCAATTTCTGCCGGTAAACGCCATCGCCCCAGAGACTGATGCAGCGCGCGCGGCGTCCCCGTGACACGCACATCCTGCCGCCCGCCCAGCCAGCGGCTGAACATCAGTCCGGCAAGCGTAATAGCGGCAATCAGCAGCGAAAGCACTGCCATATCCGTCAGCGCCAACGCACCCACGCTGTTGAGTTGCTGATACACCAGCGTGATCAGCGTCGGGATACGACCGGGAATGCCGAGCATTGCCTGAATACCAAAATTACCCGCTGCGGTGACAAACGACAGTGCCGCACCGGCAAAAATAGCCGGGCGCACCAGCGGCAAAATCACGGTAAACAATACCCGCCACGGTTGTGCCCCACCGCTGCGCGCGGCCTCCACCAGTTCGGCTGGCAACCTGCGCAACCCGGCCCGCACCATCAGGAAAACCAGCGGCGCATTGTGCAATCCCAGCAGAACAATAATGCCGGTCAGCGAATACAGCGGCGAAGTCGAACCGGCGGGCAGCGTTAACCCCAGCCACTGCAATACCGGACTGGATGGCGAAAGTGCCTGAACCCACGCCAGCGCCGTCACCTGCGGCGGGATCATCAGTGGCAGAATAAAAGTAAATACCCAGGCCTGCTTACCGCGCAAATTAGTCAGCGCGATCAGCAGCGCCGCCACCGTACCCAGCACCATCGCCAGAAAAGTTGAGACGACAGCAATCGTTAGTGTATTCAGCGTGGCAGTCAGGACTTTTCGTGTGCCCAGTAAATGGCTGAGCCGCGAGATGTCCGGCGCACCTTCAGGCGCCATTGCCGCCCAAACCAGTCGCATCAGGGGCGCTATCGACAATAACCCGATCAGCAACGTCAGTGCCCAAAGCACGCACTTCTCGCTGCCCGGCCAGAACCGACGCGAGGGGGTGGCGCGGCGCTGAATTTCACTCATCACGCTCATCTGGCTGTCCTTTGGGCTGTCAGCCACCGAAGATTTCAGTGAATTTCGCGCGAACTTCTTTATCATCCGCCACCGCTTTATCCGAATCCAGCGTCAGCAGCTTAATCGAATCCAGCGGTGCAAAGCCTTCAGGTGCCGCAATGCCGGATTCAATTGGCCGGTTACCTTGTTTCGCAACCAATTGCTGGCCCTGCGGTGAGAGCATGAAATCAACAAACGCCTTCGCCGCAGGCACGTTATGTGCCCCGGAAAGAATGGCTACCGGCTCAGTCACAAATGAAGCCCCCTCTTTCGGATACACCAGATCAATCGGCGAGCCCTGCTTTTTAGCGCGGATAATATCGGCATCGGTAATCACGCCATACTTCGCCATGCCACTCGCTACCGCTTTCAGCGCCGGGCCGTTGCCACCTTCCGGGGTAATGCCGTTCTGCGCCAGTTTCTGATAAAACGCCCAGCCGATGTCCGGCGTATTAATGGCCGTATGCAGGTGATACAACGCCGCCCCGGAATAAAGCGGGCTTGGCACGGCCACCTGACCTTTGTTTTGCGGTTCGGTCAGCGCCATCCAGCTATCAACCGGTGTGGCGTTCTTAGTGTTGTAGGCAATGACTGTGGCGATAATTTTGGTGCCAAACCAGGTTTTATCTTTGTCGTAAAAATCCGGGCTGATATTTCCCACCGGCGCATCGGTATAGGCCATCAGTTTGCCGTCTTTTTTCAACGCGCCCAGATTGATGGAATCCGCAACCAGCAGCACATCAGCTTTTACGTCCCCGGCCATCATCTCAGTTTGCAAAACATTCATCAGTTGCGTCGTGCCGTTGCGCGTCCACTCCACCTGCACATCGGGATAAGCCGCCTTGAAGGCGTCAATCGTTTGCTGGGCAATTTCCGGTGCCTGAGAGGTATAAACCACCAGCTTTCCGGAGGCGGTTTCGGCAGCATTTGCCTCTCCCTGCGTGGCGCAAATCAGCAATGCGCTCAAGGATAACGTGATGGTTTTTAAAATATGCATAGCCCTGTCCTTAGAATGAGAAAATTATTGGGGAAGGATCCAGCCGTCGGCAATGACGAAAGTGACAACGTCACTCGCGTAACTATCGGGCGAAACAGAGGAATGAAGGGAAAGCTTCAGCGCAGGCGTGTTTACCGGCGCGACGTCAATCTGGTGATAGCCGCCGCGGTAAATCACCCGGGTGATCCGCGCAGCGATGCCCGGTTCGCCGTGCTGAGCAAAACGTAAATCCGCAGCATGGACACACACCTGTGCCTCACTCACCGTTGTCTGATGTGCCGGAGCCCGTAACCGGATACGCATACCGAAAACATCGGCCCAGGCCGTGCCGTTTTCGGCGGGTTGAATATTTTGTGCCGGGATAACGCGACCCTCGTCGATAAAGGTCGCGACCATGGCGTTGGCTGGTTCACGGTACAGCGTTTGCGGCGTAGCAAACTGCATCACTTTGCCCTCGTTCATCACCACGACACGGTCAGCCATCGCCATCGCTTCCTGCTGATCGTGGGTGATATACAAAAGCGTTGCGCCGGTGTGCTGATGAAAACGCCGGAACTCTTCTTCCATCGCCGCACGTAAATGCACATCAAGATTTGCCAGCGGTTCATCCAGCAGCACCACGCCGGGGCGTGTGACCAGGCAACGAGCCAGCGCCACACGTTGTCGCTGACCGCCGGACAAATCGGAAGGACGGCGTATGGCGTAATCGCTCAGTCCCACCAGCGCCAGCGCATCCTGCGTTCGCGTGCGTCGTTCATGGCGATCCATCCCCGCCACTTTCAGGCTGTACGCTACGTTTTCTTCCACCGACATATGCGGCCACAGCGCGTAGTTCTGAAACACAATGCCCAGATCGCGCTTTTCCGCTGGAACATGGACGCCGGTGGATGAAAACAGTCGTTCACCGACGATGATTGTGCCGCTGTTTACCGGCTCGAATCCCGCGATGGTACGCAGCAACGTGGTTTTGCCACAACCTGAGGGACCGAGCACGGCAACAAACTCACCGTGATGAATATGCAGCGAGACGTCATTGAGCACCGGCTGAGTGGTAAAGGATTTACTCAGGTGGGAAATCTGTATGGCAGACATGCGTCGGATGTTTCCTCAAAGCGGCACTGGCCCGTTCAATGAGGAAACAAATTACTGCGGTTTTGTGACTGTTTTATGAACCGGTGGCGAAGGTTTGGTTCGACACAACATGGCAGGAGAAGACATAAATGCGATATAACTTCCTGATTAAAATGAATCACTTCCTTTTAATTAAAACACATTATAAATCAATGCAATATCTGAAGAGTTCTGAATAGAAAAAAGATTATCTATAAGAAACAATCATTTTCCATACGCGGCGATAAATTCTCCGGCAATCGCCACGGCAATTTCTGCCGGGAGTTTGCCGCGCACATCGGGCAGCCCCACCGGGCAACGCATTCTCGCCAGTTGCTCAGACGAAATCCCTTTGCCCGATAAACGGTAATCAAAGCGTTTACGCTTGGTATCCGAGCCAATCAGGCCAAAGTAGCGGAAATCGCCGCGCTTCAGGATGCGCTCACTCAGGGCGAAATCCAGCTGGTGATCGTGCGTCAGCACCATGAAATAACTGTCAGCGGGCATCTGCGCCACCGTGCTTTCAGGTTCCTCATCCACAAGGCAGGTGACTTGCGGGTCCACCCGTGCCGGAAACTCACTGGCACGGGCATCTACCCAGGTAATGCGACAGGGTAAGGTGCTGAGAATGTTCACCAGTGCCCGCCCGACATGACCTGCGCCGTAAACCACAACGTGCGGTTGCGGTTGCCCCAGCGGTTCAAGCAACACCGACGCCATGCCTCCGCAACATTGTCCGAGCCGCGCCCCTAATGAAAAGCGTTCGAAGCGGCTGGTTTTCGCACCCTGCTGCAACATCTCGCGGGCAATGGCTGTAATCTGAAACTCAAGATTGCCGCCGCCCAGCGTATAAAATTGCTGGTCAGCGGTGATCAGCATTTTGCTGCCTGCATCGCGCGGCGTGGAGCCCTGATTCTCCACCAGCGTCGCCACCACGCACGGTTCCCCGCGACGTTGCAGGTCATGTAAACGCGTTACCCAGTCATCAGTACGCATGAGAACCTCCGTCAGCCGGCAATTTTTGCGCTAACCATAGCGGGATAAGTGACAACGTCACCCTGAAAATGCATCTGATTTATGGCGTTAAGCACTCTTTCCGGTGTGGCAGGTGCATCAAGGTGCGGATGTACACGATAACCGGCCAGGCTGGCGACGGCATCTTTGATGGCACACCAGACGGATATCCCGAGCATAAACGGCGGTTCACCCACGGCTTTGGAATGGAAAACGGTATCTTCCGGATTCTTACGGTTCTCCACCAGTTTCACACGCAAATCCTGCGGAATATCGCCAATTGCCGGAATTTTATACGCCGCAGGACCACTGGTCATTAAGCGCCCTTTGTCATTCCACACCAGCTCCTCCGTGGTCAGCCAGCCCATGCCCTGCACGAATCCGCCTTCCACCTGACCGATATCAATCGCCGGATTCAGTGAGTCGCCGACGTCATGCAGAATGTCTGCCCGCAACAGCCTGTATTCACCGGTCAGCGTATCGACCAATACTTCCGCGCAAGCCGCGCCGTAGGAGAAATAATAGAACGGATGCCCGGCGGCTTTACTGCGGTCATAGAAAATCTTCGGTGTTTTGTAATAGCCGGTGCTGGACAGCGGCACCTGATTCAGCCAGCACTGGGTCGCCACCTGTTCAAAACTGAAATACTGATTTTTAACGCGCACCTGACCGTTGCTGAAGGTGATGTCAGTTTCCTGTGCATCATGAACACGCATCAGCATCTCAACCATGCGCCCTTTGATGATTTCCGCCGCGTTTTGCGCCGCTTTACCGTTCAGGTCAGCGCCGGATGACGCTGCCGTCGGCGAGGTATTGGGCACTTTGCCGGTATCAGTCGCGGTGATCTGAATCCGGCTGATATCCACCTGAAACACCTCAGCCACCACCTGCGCGACCTTGGTATTCAGCCCCTGTCCCATCTCGGTGCCACCGTGATTGAGCTGAATACTGCCATCGGTATACACCAGCACCAGCGCGCCTGCCTGATTGAGGAAACTGGCGGTGAAGGAGATACCAAATTTTACCGGCGTCAGCGCCAGCCCCTTTTTCAGATAAGGGTTGCTGCGGTTAAATTTCGTGACAGCGTCACGTCTTGCGGTGTATTCCGCGCTATCCTCCAGTTGCTGCGTCATCTCCTGCAACAGGTTTTGCCCGACGGGCTGGTGATAATGCGTAACGTTGCGGACTTCCTGACCGTAGTAATTATTTTTACGTACCGTCAGCGGATCCAGACCCAGTTCGCGGGCAATATGATCAACGATGTGCTCAATCGCCACAATGCCCTGCGGGCCGCCAAATCCGCGGTAAGCGGTGTTCGACGCCAGATGAGTTTTACAGCGATAACCGGTGATCAGCGCATCGCCGAGGTAATAGGCGTTATCGGAATGGAACATGGCGCGATCGACGATAGAACCGGAGAGATCCAGCGAATAACCGCAGTTGGCCGCCAGTTTAATGTCGATACCGTGAATGACGCCGTCATCGGTAAACCCTACGTCATAGCTGACATGAAACGGATGGCGCTTGCCGGTGATCAGCATGTCATCCTGACGCGACAGCCGCATCTTTGCCGGACGTCCGGTCAGATGCGCCGCCAGCGCGGCAAGGCAGGCTGCACCAGCGGCCTGCGTCTCTTTGCCGCCAAAACCCCCGCCCATGCGTCGCATATCAACCACCACTTTGTGCATCGGCAAATCCAGCACCGAGGCCACCAGTTTCTGCACTTCTGTCGGATGCTGTGTCGAGCTGTACACCAGCATCGCGCCGTCTTCGCCGGGCATCACTGAGGCAATCTGCGTCTCGAGATAAAAATGCTCCTGGCCGCCAATTTCCAGTTCGCCCTGTAAACGGTGCGGCGCACAGGCCAGCGCCATCTCAGCGTCACCGCGTTTATGCTGATGCGGTTCTTCGACGTAATGTTCCAGCGCCAGCGCCTGTTTTACCGTCAGCACCGCGTCACGCGGCTGATACTCCACTTTCGCCAGCGCCACCGCCGCCCGGGCGGCTTCCATTGAGGTTGCCGCCACCACCAGCACAATCTGGCCGACATACTGCACGGTGCCCTGCGCCATCAGCGGATCGCCATGGGTCAGCGGCGCAATGTCCAGATTGCCGGGCACATCCTGTGCAGTCATCACCCGCACCACGCCCGGTACGGCGTAACAAGGTTCGGTATCAATATGCAAAATGTCAGCATGCGCATGAGGGCTGAGCAGCGGCACCAGATGCAACTGACGGGGGAATTCCAGCCGGTCATCGATATACACCGCTTCACCGCTGACATGTTTCTCCGCGCTTTCATGTTTCTGGCTTTTGCCCACGCCGCTCTGCAACCCCGTGCGGAACAACGTTTCCATCTCAGCCTGAGAAAGTGATGGTTTCGATTCAGACATAATGTGTTACCCGCATCAGTGTTTCAGGAGAAGTCATTTCGATATGGCAGCGGCGCAGCAGATTTTTCGCCACCTGCATGCGGTATTCCCGGCTGGCACGAAAATCACTGATTGGCGTGAAATCCAGTTCCAGCGCCTGACAGGCCCGCTCGACAGTTGCCGTCTGCCACGGCTGACCAAGTAATTGCGCCTCACAGCCGCTGGCCCGTTTCGCCACTTCCGCCATGCCGCCAAACGCCACACGTGCATGCACCACCACGCCATTTAGCACTTCAATATGCAACGCCGCGCAGACCGCAGAAATATCGTCCTCCAGCCGTTTCGACACTTTATAAACCCGTAACTGGCGTGCCGCCGGGGTATTGCGGGGAATGCGGATTTGTTCAATAAATTCGCCCGGCTGCAACGCAGTTTTGCGATAACCGAGGAAGAACTGATCGAGCGGTAACTCCCGTTGTTCAGCGCCACGCCGCAGCAGCAGCGAAGCGCCGAGCGCCAGCAACACCGGCCCGCCGTCACCGATTGGCGAAGCGTTGGCGATATTGCCGCCGAAGGTCCCCTGGTTGCGAATTTGTTGTGATGCAAACCGTTCAAGCAACTCGCCAAACGCCGGGAACTCTTCATGTAAAAACGGCATACAAGCGCTGAGTGGCGCGGCTGCGCCAATATGAATAGCCTGACCGGTCAGCGTAATTGCCTTGAGTTCGGGAATATGACTCAGCGAAATCAGCTTCGGCAGGCGCTGATAACGTTGTGTGACTTCCAGCGCCAGATCGGTACCGCCTGCCACCAGACGGGAATCCGGGCAGGCAAGATAACGTCCGGCCAGTTCATCAATAGTCACCGGCTGTTCAGTCGCGGATATCGCGGCGAGTTTTTCCAGCGTTTGCCGGGCATCAGCATCAAACTGATCGGCCTGCGGGGCTTCACAAATGGCTTTCGCCGCATCCATGATTGGCCGGTAACCCGTGCAGCGGCAAAGATTGCCGGAAAGGGTGTCCTGCACGCCTTCAACCGTAAAAACAGGTTTATTTTTTTCCATCGCAAACAGTGACATCACAAAACCCGGCGTGCAGAAACCGCATTGCGAAGCGTGATTATCCACCATCGCCTGTTGTACATGATGAAGTTCGCCGCGATGTTTCAGATCTTCAACCGTAATAAGCTGTTTGCCATGCACCGCAGGCATAAAGGTCAGGCAGGCGTTGACCGTGCGGTATTGCAGTTGCTCACCCTGCTTTTCTGCCAGCACCACCGTACAGGCGCCGCAGTCACCGGAGGCACAGCCTTCTTTGGTACCACAGCGCCCTGCATCGCGGCGCAGATATTGTAATACCGTCGTGTCAGCGGGCAGATTTTCCGTGTGGATCCTGCCGTTCATCAGAAATTGGATCATGATCATATCCTTCAAAAATCACTGGTTTGCTCCCTCCCCTGCGAAGGGGAGGGTTGGGGTGGGGTTTTAAAGCAAAATCAAAAAGTTGATGTATGCTTTGACTGGGAGTTTGCCCTTAATACCCCCTCCCGGCCTCCCCCTTCGCAGGGGGAGGAGCAAAGGCTTTACAGCCATTCAGAATCAGTGTCGTAACCTCACCAATAATGTGTTCACGCGCCTGTTCATCGCCTTCGAAATTGCCGTACATATGCTTGACCTGCACCGCAAAATCGGCGTAATACTGCGTCACCGCCCAGATATGCATGATGAAAAGACGGGCATCCAGCGCACGGATTTTCCCCTGCTCAATCCACTGATGGATCAGGTTCTCTTTGCCGGTGATATTCTGCGTGGCCAGCGGCCAGTATTTATGCAGATAGTGACCGCCGCCGAGCACCTCACTGGTGAAAATGCGCGACAGTTGCGGCTGATCGAACGAGAAATTCAGCTTATTGCGGATATAACGACTGAGCACCGCCTCGGGTTCGCTGAGGGACGGGTCGAACTGAATGATATCGCCCCAGACTTTCAGCACTTTCTGCAAGAGTTCTTCGTACAACTCTTCTTTGCCCGCGATGTAGTAATGCAACTGGGCTTTTTTGATCCCGGCGCGCTGAGCAATGGCCTGAGTGGTTGCCCCCTGAAAACCTTTTTCACTGAATTCTGCAATGGCCGCCGCGTGGATATTTTCCAGGGTGCGTTCACGCGCAAGGCGGACTTTGCCGCCGGTATCACTGTTCATCATGCTGAGAGTTCCTCCCGCTGAGCATCCCGTACATACGCCGGTTCGCCGTCAACGTAGGTGCAATACACATTGCGGTCATCACCCAGCGTCATCAGCACAAACAGCTTTTCAGCCAGCGTTTTACTGTTGGTGGCACGTAATTTTTGCAGCGCACTGACACCCGGTTCGAGCACCACAAAATCCGCCTCTTTACCGGTATTAAAGTTGCCAATTTTATCGTCGAGGTGCAGCGCCCGTGCGCCGCCGAGTGTGGCGTGATAGAAGGCTTCGAATGCGGATAAACGGTAACGCTGCAGTTGCCCGACTTTGTAGGCTTCTGACAGCGTTTCCAGCATGTTGAAGGTGGTGCCCGCACCGACGTCCGTGCCCATGCCGACGCGAATTTGTTTCTGCCAGGATTTCTGCAAATTAAACAGACCGCTGCCCAGAAACAGATTAGACGTCGGGCAAAAAGCGATAGTCGAATCGGTGTCGTGCAGGCAATCCCATTCACTGTCATCCAGATGCAGACAGTGCGCAAACACGCAACGTTCGCCGGTCAGTCCGTATTGATGATAAACGTCGAGATAATGCTGATGTTCAGGGTGCATTTCTTTCACCCACGAGAGTTCAGCGACGTTTTCGCTCAGATGGGTATGCATGTACACGTCGGGGAATTCCTGCTTAAGCAGCCGCACTTTTTGCAGCAGTTCAGGCGAAGATGTCGGCGCAAAACGCGGCGTCAGCGCATAGCTCAGACGCTGGCGGTTATGCCAGCGCGCAATCAGCCCGCGCGTGTCACTTTCACTTTCTTCAGGGGTTTCCAGCAGGGCGTCGGGGGCGTTTTTGTCCATCATCACTTTGCCCGCCACCAGCCGCATATTGATGTCGGAGGCTTCTTTAAACAGGGCATCGACGGACTGCGGATGAACGGTGCCAAACACCAGCGCCGTGGTGGTCCCGTTAAGCAGCAACTGACTGATGAAGAATTTCGACATGCGCCTGGCGTAATCCGCGCAGTGATATTGTTGTTCGGTCGGGAAGGTATAGCGCGTCAGCCATTCGAGCAACTGCTCGCCGTACGCGCCGATCATTTCGGTCTGCGGATAGTGAATATGCGTATCGACAAAGCCCGGGACGATCAGCTTGTCGCGATAATCATCAATTTCCAGAACAGCGGTTTTACGTGCCAGCGCCAGCTTGCCCTCACCTTCCTGCCAGCTTCCCAGCCAGATGATTGTGCCGCCGCTGAGCAACATCAGGCCGTCTTCGATATAACGCACCTGCGCTTCTAAATCTTCCGGCCGTAATACCGGCTCGCGGATATCGAAGAAATTTCCGCGGACGGCGCGGGTGATGATCTGACTCATGGCATTGTCCTTCTCTGCAACATTCTCGTTCACGATTGATAACAGAACATTTGCAAAGCTTATGCCAAATCTGACCAACCGGTCAGATCAAAGAGTCAGACCGGTTGGTTCGAAATTTCAATACCGGATCGAAAATAATTCATTTAGCTATGCCAGACATCTTCTGATGCGTGCGTGTGATAACATTTAGCCCCATCAGAAATCATTAATTAATCTCTATCTTTATGACTACAAAACACATGACATGTAATTTTCATCTTGACCAGATGGCATTTTTAAAAACACAAACCAGGGATATATCAGTTTCAGGTTATGGCGTATGTGCCGGCATGGTAAGTTCATGGATCCAGCATGAACTTTCTGAGAAACCTCAATCTTTTTTATTCTATAAAAACACTTATAACTTTATTTCCCGCCAACGCGCATTAACCTGTAAGTACCTGATATCTGGAAAAATAAACCTGGCTTTCAACAGCGACTTATTTTACCCGATAAGACAAGTTGATTTAAAAACAAATGATTTTCAGTCATTTGCAAGATCCACCATCAGGGGTGTTTTCAGTATCGTTGTTTATTCAAAAAATGGTTACTCACACTGCATTGGCATGAGCATACATAAAGGGACTTATAAAATATTTGACCCCAATCTGGGTGAGTTTGAGATAACAAAAAGCAGAAGTTTTTCTTCTTTTATTTGTCAGGACTGGATATCAAAAAAATATCCCCCTTCACGCACACCCTATTTGCAGATAACACAATATAAATCAAAGCACTTAAACATCACTATTTCAACAGCACTTCATATTGCGGATTGAATTCATCAAATATTGGCAACGCGGCAGCACCGAGCGCGGGTGTGTCGCTGCCGGACATCCCGAGGCGAATGCGTGCACTCTGCGCGTACCGGCTGCGCACCGAATTATACAGGGGTGTCAGGCGCTTAATCAGCTTTTCCACCAGTGGCTTAGGCATGGTGCCGCCGATAATCACGCTCTGCGCATCGAACACGCATTCCATAATATTGATGGCCTGCAGTGCCGGTTCGACGGCAGTATCGAGCCATTTATCGAACACTTTTTCATCGACTTTCAGCAGGTCTTCGGGCATGGCCGACATCGGATCCAGTCCGCAGGCTTCATACGCCGCCTGCAAAGAAACATAACGTTCGAGGCAGCCTTTGTTGCCGCAATAACATTCCCGCCCGCCCGGTTGCACCACAATGTGGCCGACTTCGCCCGCATTGTGTGCATGACCGGTGTAAATCCGGCCGTCGGTGAAGATGCCGGCACCCAGCCCGGTGCCGATATACAGATACACAAACGACGATAATTGCTTGGCAACACCGTGAAAACGCTCACCGATTGCGGCTACCGTCGCATCGTTTTCCAGCGTCACCGGCCAGCCGGTCGCGGCGCTTAAACGCGCTTCAATATCAATATTATCCCAGCCGTGCAGCGTGGTCGGCCCTTGTGAGGAAATCCCTTCTACGCCAAACGGCCCCGGCATCACCACACCCACGCCTAATATTTTTCGCCAGTCAATTTTCACCTGTTGGCGCATTTCTTGCAGAACCTGATCGATAAGAGCCAGCGTGGGCTCTGGCTGCGGTTTCTGTACATGGATCAGTTTGCGAAAGCGAACAGTTCCGGTCAGATCCACCAGCACAGTCAGCAGCGACTGATGATCAAGATGGATGCCTATTGAATAGGCGCTGTCAGGATTGAGTGTCAGTGGCGTTGCTGGCTGACCACGCCCTCCCGCACGGCGCGGCAGGTGGGAAGACAGGATACCCGCCTGCTCGAGTTCGGTGGCAATGTTGGAGACCGTTTGGGGGGTGAGCGACGTCAGCCGGGCGATTTCAGCGCGGGTCAGTTCACCGTTAAGGCGAATGGCTTCGATCACCACCCGACGATTGTGAGCACGGGCGTGCTCAAGATTGGTACCAGACGTTGTTATCACATCCCTCTCCACGGTGAAGACCTTGCGGGCAGTATGTGGCGAGTGATTACAGCAATCAAATTGATTTTATTAACCCGTCATACTTCGTATTGCAGATGCGTTGGTTGCGCGCACTTACCGCCTTCCTGCAACCCGAATTATTTAGGGTTAACCTGGGATGATATGAATATGACGGTGGCATCACAGCTTTGAATGTTATTGCCATGTTAATAATAATCGCCAGTCACTATTTAGATTTGAATCATCCGTGTAGCACACGTTTTATACCTAAGATAATTCGGGTTGCAGAAAGGCGGCAAGCGAGTGAATCCCGATGAGCTGACATAAGTCAGTGATTCGGGTGATGGAGCGTAGCCAACGCATCAGCAGCCCGAAGTATGAAGGGTAAATCCGGCAGGGACGCAGGGACTGGCAGAATTATGCCTTCCCATTTTTTTTAGCCGATTAAAGCAATCAAATTGATTTAATAAACCTAACCCTGTTTCGGAGAATGACGATGAGCCTACGATTTACCCCTGCGGCCACCCTGTGCGCCCTCTCTGCCCTCACCCTGGGATATTCCGCCAGCGCGCTGGCCGATACGACGCTCAGTGCCTTATTTATGACTCAGGCGGCGTACAGCGAAGCGGATATCCGCGCAATGACCGCCGAGTTCACTAAACAGCATCCGGATATCAAAGTGAACCTGGAGTTTGTGCCGTATGAAGCCCTGCACGACAAAATCGTCGCCGCACGCGGTGCCGGTGACAAAGGTTATGACGTGGTGCTGTTCGATGCGATCTGGCCTGCTGAATTTAACAAATACGGCCTGCTGCAGGATGTCACGGCGCGTATTCCGGCTGAAGAAAGCAATAAGATTTTTGACGGCGCGATTTCCACCGTGACCTACAAAGATAAACGCTGGGGGATGCCGTGGATCCTCGATACCAAATATCTGTATTACAACAAAGCCATGCTGGCCAAAGCCGGGATCACTACCCCGCCCGCCACCTGGGCTGATGTTGAAAAGCAATCTGAGATCCTGAAAGAAAAAGGCATCGTGAAATATCCGCTGGTCTGGAGCTGGTCACAATCCGAAGCGCTGTTGTGCGACTACACCACGCTGGTATCGGCGTTCAAAGGGGATTTCTACAAAGACGGCAAGCTGAATTTCACCAATTCCGGCGCGATGAAAGCCATCAGCTACATGAAAGAGACGCTGGATAAAGGGCTGACTAACCCGAATTCGCGTGAATATCTGGAAGAAGATGTGCGTAAGTCGTTCTCCAACGGTGATGCGGCTTTCGCACTGAACTGGACCTACATGTACAACATGGCGAATGACCCGAAACAGAGCAAAGTCGCGGGTGACGTGGGGGTCATTCCGGCACCGGGTGAAACCGCCGGTGGCGCATCCGGCGTTAACGGGTCGATGGGATTGGGCATCGCCAAAGCCAGCGCACATCCGGACCAGGCATGGGAATACATCAGCTACATGACGTCGCAGCCAGTGCAGAACAAATACGCCAAACTGAGCCTGCCAATCTGGAAATCGTCTTATGAAGATCCGGCGGTGCAGAAAGATCAGGAGCAGTTGATCGCGGCGGCGAAAACCTCGCTGAATGTGATGTTGTCGCGCCCGGTTACAGCAGATTACTCCCGTCTGTCGAACATCTTGCAGCAAAACATTCAGGCGGTATTGCAGGGTAAAACCCCGGCTCAGGATGGTATGGAAGCCGCAACCAAAGCCGCTGATCGTTTACGTTAAGTTTTAAAGCCAACACTATAATAGCCCGCCCGGTTCCGGCCGGACGGGCTGGGAAAAGATATGCTGACATTACCCCAACGCGAGAAACGTCAGGCCTGGTTGCTGCTTGCGCCCATGCTTCTGATGATGTTCTTACTGACCGCCTGGCCGCTCGCCCGCACGTTGTGGCTCAGCTTTACGGATGCCGGGTTAATCGGCGACGGTTCTGCGCCCAACTGGGTGGGGAGCGAGAATTTCATCTATGCGCTGACGGATCCGGATTTTCGCGCCGCACTCTGGCGGACGCTCTATTTCACTGTCGTCTCAGTGGTTATTGAAGGCATCATCGGCGTGCTGGTCGCGCTGTTGCTGAACCAGCCGTTTTGGGGACGCAGCGCTCTGCGCGTGCTGGTGATTCTGCCATGGGCATTGCCGACTATCGTCAACGCCACCCTGTGGCGGCTGAACTTTAATCCCGATTACGGCAGCATTAATGCCCTGCTTTCTCAGCTCGGGCTGATTGACGCCTACCGTAGCTGGCTCGGCGATCCGTCTTCGGCGATCAATGCCGTGATGTTCGCGGATATCTGGAAAAACTATCCGCTGATCACCCTGCTGGTGCTGGCGGCGCTGCAAACCATTCCGGAAGATTTATTCGAAGCCGCGCGGCTCGACGGCGCATCGGCTTTCCGCCGTTTTCGTAAAATCACCTTACCGGCGATTGCCGCACCGCTGGCCGTCGCGCTTGTCCTGCGCACCATCGACGCCTTCAAAATCTTCGACATCATTTATGTCATGACCCGTGGCGGGCCGCTCGACAGCACCAAAACCGTCAGTTTCTTTGTCTATCAGGAATCGTTCAGTTATCTGCGCGCTGGCAGCGGTGCTGCGTACGCGATACTCATGACGCTGATCTGCGCACTGCTGATCATGATTTACATGGTGATGTTACTGCGTCAGCGCCGTTCAGGGAGCAGCGAATGAAACAAAAAATCCGGCTCGTTTTACGTTACTTTGCGGCGCTGATGGTGGCCGTTTCGATTCTTGCCCCGCTGCTGTGGATGTTCCTGATGAGCGTCAGCTCGGCGGAAGATCTGACCCGCATTCCGCTGGAATGGCTGCCGCGCCACTGGGATTTCAACCGTTATACCCGCCTGCTGACCTTACAGGCCGGAACGCCCGGCGCGCTGTTCCTGCATGCGCTCGGCAACAGTGTGCTGGTCGCCTGTGGTGCCACACTGGTGTCGTTGTTGCTGGCAATACCGGCGGCCTATAGCTTCTCGCGCTATCCCGGTCGCGACGGCTGGCTGTTTGGCAGCCTGGCGATTTACATGGTTCCGCCGGTGGCGTTTGTGCTGCCGCTGTATTTCATCCTGCAACAGCTTGCGCTGCTCAATACCCATCTCGGGCTGATTCTGGTGTATTGCTCGATGATCCTGCCGTTCCTCACCTGGATGCTGAAAAACCAGTTCGACGCACTGCCGGTGGATATCGAACAGGCATCGCGTCTCGACGGGCTGCGTTACTGGCAAGTATTGCTGCGCATCACCCTGCCGCTGGCAAAACCGGCGCTGGGTGCATCGGCGATGTTTGGCTGGTTGCTGGCCTGGGATGAATTTTTCTACGCCCTGCTGTTTACCAACAATATCGATGCCCAGACGCTGCCGGTCACCATCGCCGGATTCACCGCCGGACGCGCCACTGACGACGGTCTGATTGCCGCTGTCGGGATCCTTGCGGCCATTCCGCCGCTCTTTATTGCGCTCTGGCTGCAAAAAACCATGGTCAGCGGGTTGACCGCCGGCGGCAGCAAGGGCTGAAAATGAACATCAGGGAAACCTCATCAATGACAACAAAACCTCTGACCCGCGCCACGCTGTATGTGACGGGCAATATCAACGTGGATTTGATCATGAGCACGTTGCACGAATGGCCGAAAAAAGGCACGGAAGCGATGCTCGAAAGCAGTTCACTGCGCCCCGGCGGGTCGGCGGGAAACTGCGCGCTGGCACTCTCTGCGCTCGGTTCCCCTTTTCGTCTGGTGGCAAATCAGGGCAATGACCAGTTCAGCGGCTGGCTGGCAGGTATGTTCCCGGAAAGCGCCTCACGCTGGCCGACCTGCGATTGCGAAACCTCGCTGACCTTTGGCGTGACACATCCTGATCACGAAAGAACATTTTTCAGTAATCAGGGACATATTGTGCGCCTGTCCATGCAGGACGTTCTGGGGCAAATCCCTGAAACGGCACAGTCCGGAGACTGGGTATTGCTGTGCGGCACCTGGCTGTGTACCGCGCTTTACACCGACTATCCGCAACTGCTGGCAGCGCTGAAACAGCGTGGTTATCAGGTGGCTGTCGACAGTGGCTGGCCGCCGGAAGACTGGAGCGATGCGTTGCGTGAACAGGCGGCAAAATGGCTGCCATTCTGCGATGCGCTGCTGCTCAATGAAGTCGAAACACTCGGGCTGGCAGACGCTACCACACTGGACGTCGCCGCGCTGACGTTGCTGGAGCAGATGGCGGATAACGCCTTTTGCGTGGCGAAATGCGGGCCGGAGGGGGCGCGTCTGTGGGCCAAAAATCTGACGCTGCACCAGCACGCCGAACCGGTCGGGGTGGTCGATACCATCGGTGCCGGTGACAGTTTTAATGCCGGGTTTTTATCCGCGCTGATTTATGGCCTGCCGCCTGCCACGGCGCTGCAATGGGGGGTTCGCGTTGCCGGTTGTGCCATCAGCAGTTCCCCGCGCCGTTACCCTGACTGGCAATCACTTTTTGGCCTTGTGGAGAAAATCTAAATGGCTCTGGTAGAACTGATAAAAGTCGCCAAACATTATGGCAAAGTGCAGGTGCTGAAACCGCTGGATCTGACCATCCCTGACGGCAGTTTCACCGTGCTGGTCGGCCCCTCGGGCTGTGGAAAATCCACCTTACTCCGCCTGCTGGCCGGGCTGGAATCCCTGTCTGACGGCGACATTCTGCTCGATAAACAGCAGATCAATAATTTTGACCCCGCCGATCGTGATATTGCGATGGTATTCCAGAGTTACGCACTGTATCCGCATCTTACCGTGGCCGAAAACATGGCGTTCCACATGCAGGTGAAGAAAGTGCCGAAAGCCGAACAACAGGCCAAAGTGCTACAGGCCGCAAAAGTGCTGGGTATCGATCACTTACTGAAACGCCTGCCGAAAGATTTGTCCGGCGGTCAGCGTCAGCGTGTGGCGATGGGTCGTGCGCTGGTGCGTAATCCGAAAGTGTTTCTGTTCGATGAGCCCCTTTCCAACCTCGATGCCCAGTTACGTATGGAACTGCGCGCCGAAATCAAATCTCTGCATCAGCAGTTCCGCACCACCACGGTATATGTGACCCATGATCAAATCGAAGCCATGACGCTGGCCGATAATATCGTGGTGATGAAAGACGGTTTTATCGTACAACAGGGCGACCCGTTGTCGATTTACGACAAGCCGGTAAATACCTTTGTGGCGCGTTTTATCGGTTCACCGCCGATGAATCTGCTCAGCGGTGTCTTCCGCAATATTGACGGTCAGCCAGGTGTGAACTGTAATCAGTTGTGGTTCGCACTGCCGGAGAAGTGGGCGTTGCAGGCACGGCACGCTGAGGGAGAACCCGTCACGCTCGGCCTGCGTCCGCACGATTTAAAACCGGCAGAGCACAGTACCCAACCTGCCGCCACATTACGGTTGCTGGAAGTGACCGGAGAAAGCAGCCTGTTGCACATCGACTGGTGCGGTTTCCCGCTGCACGTTCAGTTCGCCGGACGCGCCCGTATCAGCGCCAGTCAGCCGCTGTATCTCGATGCCAACCGCGAGGCGATCCATCTGTTTGATGCCCAGACCGGTGAACGGCTGGCAGAGGATCTGCGGTAAAAATGACGCTCAATGGAGATAAACTATGGAATACCGTCTGTTAGGCCGGTCTGGCCTGAAAGTTTCAGTTCTCAGCCTGGGTACCATGACGTTTGGTGGTCAGGGGAAATTTGCCAAAACCGGGCAAACTGACGTTGAGGCCGCACAACGCCAGACAGGATTATGTCTTGATGCCGGGATTAATCTGTTCGATACCGCCGATGTCTATTCAGGCGGTGAATCGGAAGTGATTCTTGGTAAAGCACTGGGCAACAAACGTCACGACGTGCTGGTGGCCAGTAAAGCCCGCTTTCCAATGGGTGAAGGCCCGAATGACCGTGGTTCGTCCCGTCATCATATTCTGCGCGCTTGTGAAGCCAGCCTGAAACGTCTGAACACGGATTATCTGGATTTATATCAGTTGCATGAATGGGACGGCCTGACGCCACTGGAAGAAACGCTGCGGGCGCTCGACGATCTGGTCAGCAGTGGCAAAGTGCGTTACGTCGGTATCTCTAACTTCTCCGCCTGGCACGTGATGAAAACGCTGGGCGTGGCCGACGCTAATCACTATATCCGTCCGGTCAGTCAGCAAATCCATTACACCCTGCAGGCGCGTGAAGCTGAATATGAGTTGCTGCCCGCCGCGCAGGATCAGGGGCTGGGCGTGCTGGTCTGGAGCCCGCTGGCAGGCGGCCTGCTTTCCGGTAAATATCGCCGCAATCAGGCGGCACCGGAAGGCACCCGTCATCTGGCCGACTGGGGCGAACCGCCGGTGCGTGATGAAAGTGCGCTGTACGACGTGGTCGATGTGCTGGTGGACATCGCCGAAGCCCGTGGCGTTTCTGCGGCGCAGATTGCGCTGGCCTGGCTGATTGCCCGTCCGCAGGTGACGTCGGTGATTGTCGGGGCGCGCAACGACACGCAGTTGCAGGATAACCTGCTCGCCGCTGATTTAACCCTCAATAACGAAGAAATTGAACGACTTAATCAGGTCAGCCAGTTACCTTTGTTGTATCCTTACTGGCATCAGGCGCAGACCGCACCGGATCGCTTGTCTGTAGCGGATTTATCGCTGATCGCGCCCTATCTGAAAAAGTAACTGCAACAAAATGATACGCACTGAGACCGGTTGACTATGCCGGTCTCGTTATTTTTGTGTTAATACTTAAAGAGTTTCTTTAGTGGGCCTCGTGCACACCTTGCTTAAAAACTGAGGAATACCGGGATGATTATTTTTGTTACCGGCGCAACTGCCGGATTTGGTGCTGAAATCGCACGTAAATTTGTTAAAGAAGGCCATAAAGTGATTGCCACCGGTCGCCGTAAAGAGCGTCTGGATGACCTGAAAGCCGAACTGGGAGACGCGCTGTACGCTGTTGAACTGGACGTGACTAACCGGGCTTCTATTGAAGAAGCTATCGCCAGCCTGCCTGCTGACTGGCGTAACATTGATGTTCTGGTTAACAACGCCGGTCTGGCACTCGGTCTGGAAAAAGCGGATAAAGCCTCGCTGGAAGACTGGGACAAAATGATCGACACCAACACCAAAGGGCTGGTGTACATGACCCGCGCCGTGTTGCCGGGCATGGTTGAACGCAACACCGGGCATGTGATCAACATCGGTTCCACCGCAGGCAACTGGCCATACGCAGGCGGCAACGTGTATGGCGCGACCAAAGCGTTTGTGCGTCAGTTCAGTCTGAACCTGCGCACCGACCTGCATGGCACCCACGTTCGCGTCACCAATATCGAACCGGGTCTGTGCGGTGGTACTGAATTCTCCAGCGTGCGCTTTAAAGGCGACGACGAGAAAGTCAGTAAAACCTACGATAACACTAATCCGCTCACCGCAGCCGATGTGGCCGAATCCGTGTTTTGGGCATCCACCCTGCCGGCACACGTCAACATCAACAGCATCGAAATGATGCCGGTCAGCCAGTCTCTCGCCGGTTTGCAGGTACATCGCGAAGGGTAATATTGCGCCCTGACTGACACGAAAAGCAGCTCCGGCTGCTTTTTTATTATCTGCCTTTTATCAGTGCGCACAAAAAAGGCGCGGCAACCTCCCCGCGCCTTTCCGACATCCGGCAACCGAAAACCTATTACGCGCTCAGCCAGCCCAGTTTAATCACAAACAGAATCGACAAGACGATAAGCGCAGAATTCAGCTCACGCCAGCGACCGGTCAGCAGTTTTGCCAGCGTCCAGGTGATGAAACCAAATGCGATACCGTTGGCGATGGAATACGTGAACGGCATGGTCAGCGCAGTCACGGTAACAGGTGCTGCCACGGTGATGTCTTTCCAGTCGATTTCAGCCAGGCCAGACGTCATCAGAACCGCAATGAACAACAGAGCCGGAGCCGTTGCGAAGGCCGGAACGCTGCCTGCCAGCGGAGCGAAGAACAGGCTCAGCAGGAACAGAATAGCCACCACAATCGCCGTCAGACCGGTACGTCCGCCAGCGCTCACGCCTGCTGCGGATTCGATGTAGCTGGTGGTGGTTGAGGTGCCGAGCAGTGAACCGAACAATGCCGCCGCACTGTCAGCGACCAGCGCACGGCCCATTTTCGGGATATTGCCGTCTTCATCCGCCAGCCCTGCGCGTTTGGTCACGCCAATCAGGGTGCCGGAGTTGTCGAACACATCCACGAACAGGAACGCGAACACCACGCTAATCAGCGAAACGTTAAACGCGCCTTTGATGTCCAGTTGCATGAAGGTTGGCGCAATGGAAGGTGGCATCGACATTACGCCGCCAAACGGCGAATAACCCAGTGCAATCGCCAGAACGGTCACGGCCAGCACACCGATCAGCACCGCACCGGTGATTTTACGCGCTTCCAGCACCACAATCAGAATGAAACCGAGCATCGCAAACAGCGGACCCGGCTTGGTCAGATCGCCCAGACCGACCAGCGTCGCCGGGTTAGCGATCACGATACCGGCATTTTCCAGCGCAATCAGCGCCAGGAATAAACCGATACCCGCCGCAATGGCCGAACGCAATGGCAGCGGAATACTGCGGATAATCCATTCGCGGATTTTAAAAATCGATAACGCGAAGAAAATACAGGCTGAAAGGAAAACGGCCCCCAGCGCGATCTGCCAGGTGTAACCCATATGCAGCACCACGGTGTAGGTGAAGAAGGCGTTTAACCCCATGCCCGGAGCCAGTGCGATCGGGTAGTTGGCGATAAAGCCCATCAGTGCGGAACCGATTGCGGCAGCAAGACAAGTAGCCACGAAAACCGAACCTTTATCCATCCCCGTCGCGCCCAAAATAGACGGGTTAACAAACAGAATGTAGGCCATTGCTAAAAATGTAGTGAGTCCAGCCACAATCTCAGTCCGCACGTTAGTACGGTGAGCTTTTAACTTAAATAGTTTTTCTAACATGAGAAGGAATCTCTTGGTCGCGTGATCACTTTCAGTCTGGTGATCAAAAATGCACGCTTGTTATTAGTGTTGTTTTTCAAAACACACGCGCGCGCACCAGCAGAACGAACGCCACAATTCGTCCCACCATTATCCCGTGGAATACGGCACGCGAGCTTAAACGTGTTTTGACGAACCCTGTCATTGCCCGTTTTGCCTGTAAAACAACCTGAGGTGATTGTTTTACAAAGGGGCATCGCACAATCTAGGAAAAATGAGTGATGCAGTCCATAATAGTTATCTCACTTATTCACTGCATAAATTAGTACACCCATGTCGCCATTCTCCCGTTTTTCGCAATATTTTACCGAAGTCGCCCGAACAGGAAGTTTGCGCAAAGCGGCAGAAGTGCTGCACGTCTCGGCTTCAGCCATAAACCGGCAGATCCTGCAGGCTGAACAAACGCTGGAAATCCCGCTGTTTGAACGCTTGCCGACAGGCCTGAAACTGACCTCAGCAGGCGAAATTTTATTCGATGACATTCGCCGCTGGCGGAAAGAATTTTCCCGCACCCGCGAACGTTTCGATGAAATTCAGGGACTGCGACGCGGGCATGTCACCATCTCTATGATTGCCGCTCTCAGCGAAGGGATGGTGGCGGAACTGATTGCCGACGTGGGCGCAGAACACCCTTACCTGACGTTTGATATCCGCATCGAAGACAGCCGGAACATCAGCGAACAGGTCAGTTCAGCGGAAGTGGATTTTGGATTGTTGCTCGATCCCGTCGAACATACCGGGCTGGAAGTACGCGCTTTTGCGGAATTACCCATCGGGATTGCGATGCCGGTGGGCCATAAACTGTCGCAGAAGGAATCGTTGTCGTTCAGCGACATCGCCTCCTACCGGCAGATCATTCCCTCCGAACCGCTGATGGTCAATGCCCGCGCCAGACTGCTGTATAACCGCTATCAGTTACTGGAAACGCCGTCGATCGTCTGTAATGACGTGCGCATGATGCGCGAACTTATCCGCAAAGGGGCCGGTGTCGGCGTGCTGAGTTTGTTAGATGTATTGCCAGATTTACAGGAAAAGCGACTGGCGTTTGTGCCGCTTCAGGGCCGCAGTGCCAAACCGCTGACGCTGGCGTTGTGCGTTGCCCCGCGCCGCCAGTTATCCCGCGCGGCGCAAATTGTGATTCAGAAAGTGATTGTGCTGATGGAAAGATTATCGCAATAGCCGTTCACGCCGTTTTCCAGCCAGAAATGATGATCAGCATCCCCGCCAGAGCCACACATGCGCCCAGCCAGTCGGTGGCGCTGAGCTTCACGCCATCGACAAACCGCAGCCACAGCATGGCAGTCATGACATAAACCCCGCCGTAAGCCGCATACACCCTGCCGCTTGCCGCCGGATGCAATGTCAGCAACCAGACAAACGCCGCCAGGCTGAGCGCCCCAGGCAATAACAGCAGCACATTTGCCCCTTTGCGCAGCCAGAGATAAGGTAAAAAGCAGCCAATGATTTCTGCCAGTGCGGTCGCAAAGAACAGTAAAGACGTTTTGAGCATAATTGGGCCAGGTTTACAGTCCGAAGTTCAATAAGATATCAACCAGTTTACCGGCAAAGGGTGACGTCATTCGGCCGGATGTTATAATGCAATTATTCGCCTGAGCGATGTGTAAATTAAAAGGATGAGCTGATGAATACAACGTTTAAATCCCGACTGACCCGCAGCATTCTGCCTGTGGCTTTGCTGGCTATAACCGCCAGCTGGCAGGCGCCTGCACTCGCGGCCACCAATTGTGCGGGCGGAACCTGTGTCTTTGGCGGTACCGGCAATGATGCCATGACCAACGAAGAAGCACGTCAGAGCAAAGAGCAATGGAATGAAACCCAACGCCTGCGCGCCATGAAAAACCAGCGTAACGAGAAAGACTTCTCCAAATACGACAATTCGATTGATCTGCGCGACAAGTGTCAGGCCAGCCAAAACATCAATGCGTACTGGGAACCGAACACTGAGCGCTGCCTTGACCGTCGTAATGGCCGTCAGTTACTGGCTCCGTAAATCCTATCTGCTAGACTCATAAGTACACTGGTTTTCATAAAAGGAATGAATGATGAAAAAGACACTCTTAGCGGGTCTTGCTGTCGTTATGTTCGCACCGCTGATGGCACAGGCTTCCTGTGAAAGCGTAAAAGCTGACATTACCCAGAAAATCGTGGCAAACGGCTTGCCTGAATCAGGGTTTAAACTCGATATCGTGCCAAATGATCAGGCCGATCAGACTGGCGGGCAGGTCGTGGGCCACTGCGGCAATGACAGTCAGAAGATTGTGTATACCAAAACCGCCGATGCGGGTGACAGTTCAGCGGCAAGTCCTAAGACCGGGACCAGCCAGGATTCACAGTAATATTTGCGGTGATATCGGAGCGGATATCACCGGCGGTTGATCACTTGCAGTGAAAGCCCGATGACCTGATCGGGAACCTTTCGGTTTCTTAATAACAGTTATCATACGATCTTCGCACCGAAACCACCGGGAGAGAAAAGTGCTTTTTCCCTCCCGGATCTCCCTTCACGTTTTCAACACACGCTGCCGCTCCGTTCAGCAAGCTTTCTGAAAAACTGCCTTTTAAAAAAACAAAACAAGTAAGGTGATGAGTTGCAGCGACTCCTGCCACCATTTCGACTACAATGGTAGCCACTTTCCTCACAGGATGCGGTAAAAATGAAAAGACTGACCCAACAAGATATGACGGAAAGCGAACAGCGTGAGTTAAAAACACTGCTGGACAGAGCCCGTAAAGCACAGGGCCGTGAGCTGACGAATTCGGAAAATAACCGGATTAAAGATGACTACATCGATACGTTGATGGCAGAAAAAGAAAAAGTCGCTGCGAAAGCGCGGGCCGAAAAGCGCCGTAATAAAGCCGTTCCAAGCACTTCTGCAACATACGACTGGACAGCCCGCACTCATCCGCGTGGTCGTCGTTAAACGTTAACTGAACCTCTGCGTTCCTCACGCAGAGGCCTCAGCCCTCAGGCTTCCAGTAATCTGAAACCGTGCGTTCCGTCTTTTTCCAACTGCCCGACCAGCCCGTATTCCCAGTCCAGATAATCCTGCATCGCCTGCGGGCTGACATCCGTGCCTTCGTACGGACGACGATATCTGTCTTGCGCGTCGTCCAGATAAACAGAATCCCCCCGCTCAAGCAGCAACCCGTGATCGATCCAGCCCACCGTGCCTTTTTCCAGCAAATAAACGGGTTTGCCGGTTAATCCGGCCACTTCCGTGACAGCGTAACGAGCCAGCAAACCGCTGGTGCAGGTGACAACCCAACGCGCTTTCTGCGGTTGTAAGGCAATAATTTGCGGGATATTGCCCCGTGTTGTCCAGACCGCACCCGGAATGCGCCGGTTACGGAAATTCGCGCTGGTGGTGAGATCGAGAATGCCGGTATTGCCCTCACTCAGCCAGTTCAGCAGTTGTTCCGGTTTGACAGATTCCACAGCCGGTGCGGGCGCAACCCGGGCTTTCCAGTCGCCTTGTTCAGTCAGATCTTCAGCCCTCACTTCGGCGATATACACTTCCCAGTTCATCTGTGCCAGCCATGAGGCCGCCATGCGCGCACGCACACCATCATTATCCACCAGCACTATTCGCGCACCACGAACGCTGGCATAGTGATCGGTTTCCTGAACCAACTGGCCACCGGGAACGTGTCGCGTGCCTGCCAGATGCCCGGCACGAAACTCTTCTGCCGTGCGCACGTCAAACACGTATAACGTGCGGGAATCATCCTGTTGCCAGTCACGTAATTGTGACAACGTCACTGAACGTACGCCCGCGCGTAAAGCCAGAGTTTGCGCGCCTTTCAGCGCAACCCTGCGTGAGGCTTCACTCAGTGCCGGAAACTGTTTATGTTGCAGGTGCGACAGTGCCTGCCCCGCCAGCGTCCAGCCAATCGTACCGTTACGCAATGCAGACACCGGCTGCGTAAATCCGGCATTAATCAGAGATTGCGCGCCGATAATGCTGCGGGTACGCCCCGCACAATTGATGATCACCTGCGTGTGGTCATCAGGCACCACATCTTTCAGGCGCAGCACAAGTTCGCCTCCCGGTACGCTCACGCCGCCCGGAATACTCATCACCTGGTATTCATCAAAACGGCGCACATCCAGCACAGCAATGTTTGCCCCCTGCTGTTGCAATGCCAGCACCTGTTCCGCACTCAGGGACGGTGTCTCGTAATGATGTTCAACCCATTCCCCGAAGGCTTTACTGGGCGCGTTCACATCAATAAATATCTCACCGCCCGCTTCTTTCCAGCCAGCCAGATCACCGGCCAGCAACGCGATATTCTGATACCCCAGCGATTTCAGCAATTGAGCCGCACGCATGGTTTTACGCTCGCCGCGCTGCACGTCATAAAATTCACCGTTGTCATACAACGTAATAGCCGTCAGACGGTTTGGTATGCGATCCAGCACTTCCAGTTCGAGTTTAGACAAAGCCAGATTGGCAGCAAATAAGGGATGTCCGGTGGCAAAGGCCGCTTCTTCACGCAGGTCAACCAGCGCCACATCCTGTCCTTCGAGCAACGCCTCGCGGAGTTCAGAAAAATGGCGCAAAGGCAGTGAATATGAATCAGTCATGATTTCTCTCTTTTGACAGGTCCCAGATATTGGGAAGGTGCGGGCTGGAGTAGCCGGAAATAAAGGTTTTCCCGGTGCCGTCTGGCAGATAAACCGCCCGTGAAACCGCACCGATATTGCCGCCGTAAACGTGAATGCTGACCGAGACCTGATCCTTGAAAAAATTGCTGACCTGGTGGATATCCAGCTGATCGGGGGAGATTTTCCCGACGTCGCCAACGTGCAGCGTAATGGGATTTCCTTCCGGTTGCAGCGTTCCGTCGGGGTGGCGGGTATAATTCTGGCTGACTTCTGCACCGCGCAGCATACCTATCAGCCCCCAGACACGATGGTCATGCACCGGTGTTTTCTGCCCCGGGCCCCAGACAAAACTCACCACAGAAAAACGCGACAGCGGATCGGCGTACAAGAGATATTGCTGATAATGTTCAGGATGAGGCTGCGCAAACTCCTCCGGCAGCCAGTTATCTTCGCCGATAAGACGGGTCAGCAGTTCGCTTCCCTGCGCCAGTATTTGCGTCTGACCGTGCGGTTCCTGCACCAGCCGGGTGAAGTCCGCCAGAAATTGTCTCAGCGGCGCGAGCTGTAAAGTCGTCATCACTTTCCTCATACTTCATCACTGTTTCCGACAGGTTAGCATCGCCATGATCCAAGCAAAATTCATTTTATGGATAAGCTAATATGCAAATCACACATAAAAATGTGCATCAGGATCCAGCGTCCGCGTGAAAATTGTTTTATCCTGCCGGCATCCGTTTTTACGTTAATTCTGACGCTGAGTACCTATGAAAATTGAAGACCTGACTGCTTTTGTCGCCGTTATCCGCCTGCAATCTACCCGGCTTGCTGCCGATGAGCTGGGGCTGACACAGCCGGCAATTACCCGTCGGGTACAAAATTTTGAAGAATCGCTGGGCATTCCGCTGCTGAACCGCCAGACCAAACCCCTGAAACCCACGCTGATGGGCAACCGTGTTTATCAGCAATGCCGTCATATCTTGCGTGAGGTGGATGCGCTCAGTGATTTGGTTGCCGCCGACAGTCCACCTTCCGGCCTTCTGCGCCTTGCCGTGCCACAAAGCCTGAGCGAAAGCAGTCTGTTGCCTGCCCTGAAAACCCTGTCTGCGCAATTTCCGCAAATCCAGCCGCGACTTTCCAGCGGCTGGGGCGACGAATTATTGTTACGGATACAGCAGCAGGAACTGGAAGCCGCGGTCGTGCTGTTCCCTGCCAGTAAGCAATTCCCGGAGGGTGTCGAAAACCAGCCGCTGGGTACGGTCGATTTAGTGGTTGTCGGCCCGAAAGCACCGCAGGCTTTGCCACAACGTCTGGAAGATTGTTATCAGCACGGGTGGATCCTCAATCCGCATGGCTGTGGTTTCCGCGCCGCCCTGCAGCGTGCGCTGACTGAACAGGGTTTACCTTTGCTCATCAATCTTGAGGCGTTTGGCACGACCTTACAATTATCCCTGATTGCTGAAGGGCGCGGCCTGGGGCTGATGCCGCGTGCGCTGGTAGAAAAACATGCACTGCGCCCTGAACTGGCGCTGTATGACCTGAAAGATTTCGCCCCCCGCAGCCAGTTGTGGCTGATTTATCCCAACGTTCCTGCGAGTCAGGTACCGGCGATTGATGCGTTTGCCGCCGCGATTGCTAACGGGTTGGATTGTGGCAGGTAGTGATTATGGGATTGCCATCCGGACTGGCATTAAGGTCAACCCCCTGGGCGCGATGCCCAAAGCAACACCGGTTCATGCACATTTTTTATATTAGCTTATGAAGATAATGAATTTCTCACATAGTAAGTTGCCGTTTATGGTGATAACTCCTGCCAGCGCAGACCTTCATCCGCTGGCCTCATCCCGAGGAGTGACAGCCTATGAGCGTGCAATTTATTGGTATGATCGGACACCGTCTGGCTTCTGAAATCATCCCACCGACCGGCCCGATTTTCGATAAAAAATACATTTCCGATTTCGCCAAAGCCCATGAAGATGCTGGCTTTGACCGCATTCTGGTGGCCTATGCCTCCGACCAGCCCGATGCTTTTCTGGTCACCGCGCACGCCGGGGCCAGCACTTCCCGCATTCATTTTCTTCTGGCTCACCGGCCGGGATTCGTCGCGCCGACCCTCGCCGCCCGTAAGCTGGCGACCCTCGACCACCTGCTGGATGGTCGCGTGGCAGTGCATATCATCAGCGGTGGCAGCGATGCGGAACAACGCCGTGACGGTGATTATGTGGCGAAATCCGGCCGCTATCAGCGCACGGATGAATACATCGATGTACTGAAACAGAGCTGGTATTCAGAAACCGGTTTTGACCATCAGGGTGAATTTTATCAGGCGGAAAATGCTTTCTCTGCCATTAAGCCGTGTCAGAAAAAACTGCCGGTATTTTTCGGCGGATCTTCCGATGATGCCATCCGTGTTGCAGGTAAACAGGCGGATGTGTTTGCGTTATGGGGCGAGCCGCTGGCCAGTGCGGCAGAAACGGTGGAAGCGGTAAAAGCCTCTGCGGCAAAACACAACCGGGATATTAACTTCAGTATTTCCTTCCGCCCTATCCTCGGCAAAACAGAAGAAGAAGCCTGGGCGAAAGCGGATGAAATTCTCACTAAAGCCACCGCCCTGCAAGCTGAGAAAGGTCAGGTGCTGGCAGCCAAACCCCAAAGCGTGGGAGCTCAGCGTTTACTGAAAGCCGTCGCGCAAGGCGATCGTCTCGATTCCTGCCTGTGGACCGGCATCGCCGGGCTGACTGGCGGCGGTTCCAACTCTACGGCCCTGGTCGGTACGCCGGAACAGGTCTCCGATGCACTGCTGAAATATTACGATCTGGGCATCACCACTTTCCTGATCCGCGGCTTTGATCCGCTGAATGACGCCGTCGAATACGGTAAGAGTCTGATCCCGCTGACGAAGCAGAAAATCGCTGCGCGGGAAGCCCGAAAACACACCGCCGTTACTGCCCTGAGTTAAGGAAACCCGATGCGACTGAATGTGAGAAATCTTCTGCTGCTGGTCACGCTGACCGGCGCTGTGTTCGCCACAAATGCCGAACAAATTACCCTGCGGGTCGCCGATCAGAAAGGCAACATGCGGGCACAGCTGGAAGCGGCAAATAAGCTGGATAAGCTGCCCTATAAAATTGAATGGTCAGAGTTTCCGGCTGCTGCGCCGCTGGCAGAAGCGCTGAATGCACAGGCGGTAGATGTGGGCATTATCGGTGATGCGCCGCTGTTATTTGCACAGGCCGCCGGTGCGCAGGTAAAAGCCATCGCCGTGGATAAGTCAGACGCCTACGGCACCGCGCTGCTGGTGAAAGCGGACAGCCCGGTCAAAAGCGCCGCGGATCTGAAAGGCAAAAGTATCGCGACCAACCGCGGTTCCATCGGACATTTTGTCGCGCTGAAAGCCCTCGCCTCTGCCGGACTGAGCGCCAAAGACGTCACGTTCCGCTTCCTGCCGCCAAGCGATGCGAAGCTGGCTCTGACGCAAGGTTCAGTGGATGTCTGGGCAACGTGGGAACCCTACACCGCCTTCGCTGAGACTCAGGATCATCTGCGTGTGGTCGTAAATGGCCGCGGCTTGTGGTCGGGTAACAGCTTCCTTGCCGCGACGGATACGGCGCTGAAAGATAAAGCTAAACGCGAGGCCATCGCTGACTATCTGCAGCGCCTGAGCGATGCACAGATATGGGCGTATAAAAATCTGGATGCGTACAGCGAAAAACTGGCGAAAATCATCGGCTTCCCGCTGGATGCCGCAAAGCTGGGGTTCGAGCGTCGTAAATCCTACTGGCAGCCGATAGATGCCGCAACCGAGACGCAGCAACAGCAAACAGCTGATTTCTATCACGCGCAGGGATTATTGCCCGTCGCGCTGAATGTCAGCGGCACCTTTGATCATTCGTTCCTGCTGAAATAATCGCGAAGAAGCGTAATGCCCCCCTGTTCCATCACTTCCCGAAAAACTGGGGAGTGATGTACACAGATAAGCTAAGTTTTCAGCGAGTTGAAGAAACTGTGAACTGTCGCCCTGCAAGAAAAGTCCGGACGTGGTTAATAGAAGATGTCGCCCGAAATCAGGCTTAGCTAACAGGATGCAGCATGGAAAATTACGCCAACAAAAGCGGTGATTCACAGGTTGTCAGCTTCCAGATTGATGCCAACTCGATCAAAATCCGCTTCAAGAACAATCACGTTTATCTCTACGATATCCGCCATCCTGGCCCCGAACATCTCGAAAAAATGAAGGAACTGGCGCGCGCCGGTTGGGGTTTAAATACCTACATTGAAAGCGAAGTGAAAACGGATTTTTCTTCGAAAGTGTTTTAGGCCGTTCGGGGCGTCCGTGAGCCGGTCGCCCCGCTGCTTTTACCTGAATTACAGCTTGTTAACATTCCTCTGTGACAACGTCTCCAGACCCCGCTAGTTTAGGATTATTCAGTCACGGGCTGCCTGCATAAAACGGGCACGCCAGGGTTTCAGTACCCAGAGCGCCAGAATGGCGGTGACAAAATCCAGCGTGATGGCGCAGGTGAATACAACGTTCCATCCGCCCGTGTGCTGATAAATCAGTGCCGCAAGCGGGCCGCCAAAAATGGATCCTATGCCCTGCGACATATACAACCAGCCATAATTAGCAGTGGCATTCTGACTGCCAAAGGTGTCGGTCAGCGTTGACGGGAACAAGGAAAAAATTTCTCCCCAGCCAAAAAACACCACGCCGGACAGCAGAACAAACAACACAGCATTGTCGCGGCACATCAGCCACAAAATCATCGCACAGCCTTCCAGCGCAAATGCGATAAACATCGTCTGCTCACGACCAAATTTATCCGAAATAAAACCGAACAGCGGGCGTGTCAGCCCGTTGGTAAAACGGTCAATGGTCAGTGCCAGCGGCAACGCAGCCATGCCAAACACCACCGCTTCGGTGATACCAAAATCATGGGCAAACACCGCCATTTGCGAGGTGACCATCAGCCCTGAAGTCGACATCATCGCCATCATGAAAAACATCAGCCAGAACAGAGGCTGTCTGAGCATTTGTTTCGGACGGTACTGTTTGCCTTCCGTCACCATGACCGGCACATCCTGACGCTCGCTGAGCGACGGCGGCAGCCGTAATCCCTGGCTGGCCAGAAAACCAATGACGGCGAAAATAACGCCAAAGATAATCAACGTACTTTCCAGCCCGCGACTGGTCAGTGACGTCGAAACAGGGAACGTGGTCAGAATCGCCCCCATTCCGTATCCGGCAGCCACCATTCCCGCCGCAAAGCCACGTTTATGCGGGAACCAGCGCACCATCAACCCGACGACACCGACATAAACAATGCCGGTACCCAGTCCGCCGATGCAGCCATAGACCAGATAAAGGCCGGTAATACTGCTGACTTGTGACGCCAGTACCCAACTGAACCCTGATAACAGCGTGCCGATTGAAATCAGTTTCCGCGGGCCAAAACGTTCAATCAGGCTGCCCTGAAAAGGAGAAAAGAAGGTTTGCAGAATTATCAGTAGCGAGAACGTAACCTGTAACTCTGCCAGCGGAACCCCCAGTTTAAGCGCGAGCGGTTTAGTCAGCAGAGTCCAGACATATTGCGGACTGGAAATCGCCGCCATGCAAATCAGCCCCAGAACTAACTGCCGCCACCGTGCGCTGGCCGCGATTGTCATGGGCATATTCAATGTTGTCATTCGTCGTCTCCCTTATTTCCTGTCAACGCCAGCCAAAGATTTTTAACATTGCTAGCAAGAAATAAGTTCTCAGCAACAAACATGCCACATTGATTTGATGGGATTTTCAGGTAATTACACCTGCCCTGTCCGACGGGGAGGAATAAAGATGTCGCCCCGGTGCCGCAGAATGGTCAACTGTGGTGCAGCATGCAAAAAAAAAGAGCCTGCTTTTCGGGCAGGCTCTTTTGGCGTTTTGACCAGCGGAACAGACGTTAGATTTTCAGTTTCACGTAATCAATCGCACGGCTGATGATCCCGCCTTCTGCGACATCTTCCAGTGCCACCAGCGGTACGGTTTTGATGACTTTGCCGTTATCTACGATATTAATACTGCCGAGCTCCTGACCTTTCTTCAGCGGCGCGTCAATCTGCGGACGGGTCAGCACGTACTGGGCTTTCAGTTTATCGGCATCGGCCTGCGGCACGCTGATAAAGACATCACTCAGTGAACCGACCTTCACCTGTGCATTAGCACCAAACCAGACATGTTCGCTGGAAACGGTCTGATCAGCTTTGAAAATCTGTTTACTGGTATATTCGCGGAAACCCCAGGTCAGCAGTTTGCGCGCCTGTTCTTCGCGGCCTTTTGAGCTTTTACCGCCCATCACGACGGCGATCAGACGACGGTCGCCCTGCGTCGCAGAGGCAATAATGTTGAAACCGGCGCTTTCGGTGTGACCTGTTTTCAGGCCATCAACCTGCAGGTTTTTATCCCACAACAGGCCGTTACGGTTCTGCTGAGTGATGTTGTCATACGTCAGCGATTTTTCAGCATACATATGATATTCCTCAGGTTCCCCGCCGATAATGGCGCGGGAAAGTTTCGCCAGATCGTAAGAGGTGGTGTATTGCCCCGGCGCGTCCAGGCCATGCACAGTCTCGAAATGGGTGTTGGTCAGCCCCATGCTCACCACGTACTGATTCATCATTCCTACGAATGAATCCTGGCTGCCCGCCACATAATCGGCCATGGCCACGCAGGCGTCATTACCGGAAGTAATGATGATGCCGCGGATCAGGTCACGGACGGTGACATGGTCACCTGGCTTTAGAAACATCAGTGAAGAACCGGCCAGACTTTTATTGCCAGCGACCCAGGCTTCCTGCGGTACCGTCACCACATCATCCATGGTGATTTTTTTATGATCTAACGCGCGGTCAATGACATAACCTGTCATCAGTTTGGTCAGGCTGGCCGGGTTACGGCGTTCATCCGGGTTGCCGGCGGCCAGCACATCACCGCTGGCATAATCCATCAGCACAAAAGAAGCGGCGTCAATGCTTGGCGGCACGACAGGGAAATCCAGTGGCGCGATAGCTTTCGCACTGCCTGCGGAGAACATCAATACACAAGATAAAACACTCATTACACTACGTTTCACTGAATCTTCCTTAAACACGCCATATTGCCGGGGTATTATTAAACTCGGCAATATATCAAAAACCTATGGGATAAAATCTGCGGCATAGGTTGCACTAAAACCCCCTGCAGAAAAACCCTTAGTCTTTTGCTAACCATTTCATAGTGAAACGGTTCTGTTACAACTTGCGTTAATTTCCACCAACATCCGCCACTGAGCCTGCAATCAGGTTTTATTATCACAACCCGCTGTTTTCAACAGGGATGAAATACCGTGGTGCGCCCCTTTCCTTACGGGGAATTTCCGTTATTCCCCGATATTTCCCTGCGATAGAGGATTTCTATCGCTCCATCACAGCATTCGATTAGACGTTCTTGTCACCCACTCCTAAACTTGTGACATAAAATTAACAATCCGGTTAACAACTCATCATCCGGTTTGTTCACAGACAAGACAAAAACCACCTGCGAAGCATAACTATGAAATTCAAAACTGAGATCAAACCCTACCACGGCGCGGCCGGCGGCTGGGGTGCACTGGAATCCACCACCCGTTTCGTCTTCGACAGTAAGAAGGTCCTTTCTAACCTGCGTAACCTGATGCGTGTTAACAAAGGTCGCGGTTTTGACTGTCCGGGCTGTGCCTGGGGAGACGATAATCACAGCACGTTCAGCTTCTGTGAAAACGGTGCGAAAGCCGTCAGCTGGGAAGCCACCCGCAAAGCCGTCGAACCTGAGTTCTTTGCTCAACACAGTGTGAGTAAGCTGCGTGCACAGAGCGATTATTTCCTGGAATATCAGGGGCGTCTTACCCATCCGATGCGTTACAACCGCACCACCGATCATTACGAGCCTATCAGCTGGGATGCCGCATTCTCACTGATCGCCAGCCATCTTAACGGGCTGGAAAGTCCCGATCAGGCAGATTTCTACACCTCCGGGCGTGCCAGTAACGAAGCCTCTTATCTGTATCAGGTGTTCGGCCGTATGTTCGGGACCAATAACTTCCCTGACTGTTCTAACATGTGTCACGAAGCCAGCGGCGTGGGCCTGAAGCAAAGCATCGGCGTCGGTAAAGGCACTATCCGTCTGGATGATTTTGAGAAAGCAGACGCCATTTTCGTCTTCGGCCAGAACCCGGGCACCAACCACCCGCGAATGCTGCACAGTCTGCGTCATGCGTCTGACCGGGGGGCAAAAGTGGTCAGCTTTAATACCCTGCGTGAACGGGGTCTGGAACGTTTTGCCGATCCGCAAAAACCGCTGGAAGTGGTCACACCGAAAGCCGGTCGTATCAGCGCAGCCTATTATCAGCCAAACCTTGGCGGCGACATGGCTGCCGTGCGCGGTATCGTTAAAGCGTTATTGCAGACACACCGCGAACGTATTGCTTCCGGTCAGCCTTCCCTGTTCGATGAAGAATTTATCGCGGCAAACTGTGCCGGTGTCGATGAGTATCTGGCCGTGGTCGATGCCACCAGCTGGGAAAAAATTACTGAACAGTCAGGTCTGAGTAAACAGGACTTGCGCGAAGCGGCAAGCATTTATATGAACGCCGAACGGGTGATTTGTACCTGGGCGATGGGCGTGACGCAGCATAAACACTCTGTGCCGACCGTGCGTGAAATCACCAACCTGCAACTGTTATTTGGTCAGCTTGGCAAACCTGGCGCCGGGTTGTGTCCGGTTCGCGGTCACAGCAACGTGCAGGGTAACCGCACCATGGGTATCGATGAGAAAGCGCCAAAAGCGTTGCTCGATGCGATGGAAAGCCACTTCAAATTCACACCACCGCGTGTCCCGGGCCATAACACCGTTGAAGCGCTGGAAGCCATGCTGCGTAAAGAAGCCAAAGTCCTGATCTGCCTTGGCGGTAATCTGGCGGCGGCGGCACCGGATACTCCGCGTACAGAACAGGCGCTAAGCAATCTGGATTTGTCTGTTCAGATCAGCACCAAACTGAACCGTACGCACCTGACGCCGGGTGCAGAAGCGCTGATCCTGCCGACGCTGGGCCGTACCGAACTGGATATGCAGGCGACCGGTTCGCAGTTCATCACCGTTGAAGACTCCTTTAGCATGGTACATGCCTCCGAAGGCGTAGGCATTCCGTTATCCAAAGAACAGCGTTCTGAAACCGCGATTGTCTGCGGTATCGCCAATGCGGTTCTGGGTGATAAATACCTCGACTGGATGGCGCTGGCTGACGATTACAATCTTATCCGCGATCATATTGAAGCCACCATTCCGGGCTTTCGGGATTTCAATGCGCGCTGCGATATCAAAGGCGGTTTCTATCTCGGTAATGCGGCAGCAGAGCTGAAATTCAACACCCTGAGTGGCAAGGCCAATTTCAGTGCATCACCGTTGCCTGAAGTACTGATCCCGATGGGCGACCAGAATGCGCCGTTCACCCTGCAAACGTTACGTTCTCACGACCAGTACAACACCACCATTTATGGCCTCGATGACCGTTACCGTGGCGTTTACGGTCAGCGTGAAGTGTTGTTCATTCACCCGCAGGATCTGGCGGACTTGGGCCTGAAAGACGGTGAACTGGTGGAAATCGAAACGCTGTGGAACGACGGTATTGAGCGCAAAGTGACCGGTTTCAAACTGGTCAGCTACGATATTCCACGCGGTAACCTGGCGGCTTATTATCCGGAAACCAACCCGCTGGTGCCGATGTCCAGTTTTGGTGACCAGACTCACACCCCGACCTCCAAAGCCGTACCGGTGACTATCCGTCGCTGCGAACAAAAAGTGGACCTGCAACGTATCGCCTAAGTCGTACTTGCGCGACATCGCGCAAATCTCCCCTTTCGCTTCAGGGTTATGAGGCGAAAGGGGCAGATGCCGCTTGCCCGAAGGGGTCAGATCGCGTAAAACTGTCTGCCGCTAATCGAGCCACATTAACCCCCAATTCTCTGGACGATATGTTTCAAGATAACCCGCTGCTCGCGCAGCTAAAACAGCAACTTCACTCTCAGACTCCGCGTGTCGAAGGCATCGTAAAAGGCACTGAGAAAGGCTTTGGCTTTCTTGAAGTAGACGGCCAAAAAAGCTATTTCATTCCGCCTCCGTACATGAAAAAAGTCATGCACGGGGATCGCGTTATCGCTTCCCTGCAAACCGAAAAAGAGCGTGAAGTCGTCCAGCCGGAAACATTGGTTGAACCTTTTCTCAGCCGTTTTGTTGGCCGCGTAACGAAGAAAGACGACCGTCTTTCTATCATTCCGGATCATCCTTTATTACGTGATGCTATTCAGTGCCGCGTTGCCCGCAACATCAATCATGAAGTGAGTGATGGCGACTGGTGTGTGGCTGAAATGCGCCGTCACCCGCTGAAAGAAGGCGACCACAGCTTCCAGGCTGAAATCACCGAATGGATCACCACCGGCGCCGACGATCTTGCGCCGTGGTGGGTCACGCTGGCACGTCATAACCTTGAACGTGAAGCGCCGAAATCTGACATTGCCGAACTGCGCGATGAAGGCCTGACCCGCGAAGACCTGACCGCCCTGCCATTTGTCACTATCGACAGCGGCAGTACGCAGGACATGGATGACGCGCTGTATGTGAAAGACAACGGCGACGGCACCCTGCAAATGACTGTCGCAATTGCTGACCCGACGGCTTACGTCAGCGAAGGCAGCGAGCTGGACAATATTGCGAAAAAACGCGCATTCACCAACTATCTGCCGGGCTTCAACATCCCGATGCTACCGCGTGAATTGTCCGATGATATCTGTTCCCTGTGGCCGGACGTCAGCCGTCCGGTTCTGGCGTGTTCTGTCACAGTAGGCGCAGATGGCTCACTGGGCAGCGACATTCGTTTCTTCGCGGCGACTATCGAGTCGAAAGCCAAACTGGCTTATGACGACGTGTCTGACTGGCTGGAAGCGGATGAGAAAAGCGAATGGCAACCGGCCAGCGAGGTGATCGCCTCACAGATCCGCCTGCTCAAACGCGTCTGTGACGTGCGCAGTGCATGGCGTACCGAACATGCACTGGTATTTAAAGACCGTCCTGATTACCGCTTCGTGCTGGGTGAGAAAGGTAACGTGCTTGAAATCATCGCCGAGCATCGCCGCATTGCTAACCGCATCGTTGAAGAATCGATGATTGCCGCCAACGTCTGTGCCGCTATCGCCTTGCGCGACAGCCTCGGTTTCGGCGTTTATAACGTGCATACCGGTTTTGATCCTCTGCTGGTGGAAAACGCGGTCACCGTGCTGCAGGCCAATGACGTTGAAGCCAACGCTGAAGAACTGCTGACCCTGCCGGGCTTCTGCGCTCTGCGCCGTAAGCTTGATGCATTGCCAACCCAGTTCCTCGACAGTCGCATCCGTCGTTTCCAGACCTTTGCAGAAATCAGCACCACTCCGGGGCCGCACTTCGGTCTGGGGCTGGAAGCTTATGCGACCTGGACATCACCTATCCGTAAATACGGCGACATGGTGAACCACCGTTTGCTGAAAGCGATGATCCTGCAACAGTCTGCTGAAAAACCTCAGGACGACATGACCATTCAACTGGCAGAACGCCGTCGTGCCAACCGCATGGCCGAGCGCGATGTCGGTGACTGGTTGTATGCCCGTTACCTGGAAGATAAAGTCGGCACTGACGTTAAATTCAGTGCTGAAATTATCGATGTCACCCGCGGCGGCCTGCGCATACGTCTGCAAGATATCGGTGCCGTGGCGTTCATCCCTGCTCCGTTCCTGCACAGCGTGCGCGACGAACTGGTGTGCAGCGCCGATACCGGTACTGTCCTGATTAAAGGCGAAGTGGCCTACCGCCAGAGCGACATTATTGAGGTGAACATTGCTGAAGTTCGCATGGAAAACCGCAATGTGATCGCCAAACCGGCAGTCTAGGTTTCGCTTTTAGCGAAGGTAAAAAACCGGTCTCAGGACCGGTTTTTTTATGTCGTAAACAGGCATTGCTGGGAAAGTGCTCTGTCAACTCCCTCCCAGCATCCCCCTTCGCAGGGGGAGGAACGAAAAGCTTGCCCCTCAGATCTGATAGTCAATCACCGGCTCGCCGCCCGTCGCAAATACCTTCTCTTTGATCTCATTCACAGAAAGCCCCGGATTACACAACTCGATAAACCGCCATACGTAGTTTCTCTGCAATTGCGCTTTCTTCAGTCCCAGCCAGACCGTATTGGCTTCGAATAAATGCTCCGCATTGATCAACTGCAGGCCGGTATCACGGGCGGCTTCAAATGCCTTATCTGCCAGGATGCCCACGCCCAACCCCAGCTCGACGTAGGTTTTAATCACATCAGAATCCTGCGCACTCAGCACGATATCGGCGGTCAGCGCGGCACGGCTGAAAGCTTCATCGAGACGGGAACGGCCAGTGATACCCTGACGATAGGTGATCAGCGGTTGTTCGCTCAGATGTTGTAACGTCAGCGGGTGTTGCAACGTCAGCGGATGCCCTTGCGGTACGACAATTGCGTGATGCCAGCGGTAATAAGGAAACGCGGCGACTGACGGGTCATTCATCAGCTTTTCGCTGGCGATGGCGACATCCGCCTGCCCGCTCAGCAGCATTGTCAGCACTTCCTGTGGCGAGCCCTGATGCAACTCGAGGCGTACACCCGGATAAATTGCACGGAAGGCTTTGATGACTTTAGGCAAACTGTAACGCGCCTGAGTGTGAGTGGTGGCGATGGTCAGCACGCCCGCGTCTTCTTTAGAGAAAACATCCGCAAGACGGCGGATATTCTGCGCCTCATTGAGAATTCTCTCGGCCACTGCCAGCAACTCTTTACCCGGCTCAGTCAGCCCCAGTAAGCGCTTTCCACGACGGATAAATATCTCAACGCCCAGCTCATCTTCCA
Organism: Rahnella sp. WP5; assembly: GCF_000745615.1. Taxonomy (NCBI): domain Bacteria; kingdom Pseudomonadati; phylum Pseudomonadota; class Gammaproteobacteria; order Enterobacterales; family Yersiniaceae; genus Rahnella; species Rahnella sp. WP5. The sequence continues at coordinate 228,190 of NZ_JQJR01000008.1, forward strand.
GCTCGCGGATATGACGGCTGACACCTGACTGCGACGTGAACAGCATGTTCGATACTTCGGTCAGGTTGTAATTGCATCGCGCTGATTCCCGTATAATTTTGAGTTGTTGAAAGTTCACCGCTGTCTGCCTCTTTGCTTGCCGAAAACCCTATTGTTACGATCTGTTGCTATACCAGACAAATAAGAAAAAGCGGTTACTTATGCTTTTTACGACTATAGAAATCAGGTGTCTGTTTTTTGGCTGCCATAAAAAAACGCTGGCAAGCAGCGTTTTTAAAGCATTCTCAGCAGAACGGTAACAATCAGCGGCTTACTCAGGCACCGGCGTCATGACCGGTTTGCCGCCAAAATGCGCCTCAAGATTTGATAACACCAGGGCCAGCATATTTTCTACTGATTCCGGCGAACGCCCCGCGACGTGCGGCGTGATCACCAGATTATCCAGCGTGAACATTTCCGCCGGCACCTGCGGCTCGCCGTCCACCACATCCAGTGCAGCACCGGCGATTTCGTTATTGTGCAGGCTGGCAATCAGCGCGGCGCTGTCCACCACACTTCCCCGCGCAATATTAATCAAAAACCCTTCCGGCCCCAGCGCGCGCAGAATATTGTCATCCACCAGCCTGGCGGTATTTTTGCCACCCGGCGTCGCCACCACGAGATAATCAGCCCACTCGGCCAGCTCAGTGATGGTGAGGAAATAACGGTACGGGCTGTCTTCCAGCGAACGCCGGTTGTGATAACCGATCGCCATATCGAACCCGCCCGCTGCACGTCGTGCGATCAGTGCGCCGATATTTCCCAGCCCGATAATTCCCAGACGTTTACCCGCCATTCCCGGCGTATTCCAGCGCGTTTTTTTCCATTCTCCCGTACGTACAGCGGCATCAAACTGCGGGATTTTCCGCGTGACCGCCAGCATCAGCGCCAGTGTATGGTCAGCGACAGAAGCGTTATTGGTGCCGGGGCCATTCGTGACATGAATACCTCGCTGTTTTGCAGCCGCGACATCAATATGTTCAAACCCTACACCCTGTGCACAAATGATTTCCAGCGCCGGTAACGCGTCCATTTCAGTTGCACTTAGTCCGATGCTGCCAATGGTTAATACCGCACGGATTTGCTGAGCAATCTGCGGATCAAGGTTCGCACGTTGTTCAGGCGTCGTCGCAAAAAAGAGAGTAAAACCGGCCGCTTCGAACCGGTCAGGATAGCCAGCATCAAGTTCAACATGGCTGAGCAACGCGATGGTCATGGAGATTCCTCTGGATAAAGTCAGACAATAACTAGCAGGCTAGCTTTTTCGCTTTCACTATCGACGAAGCCCTTCCTCTTGTACAGCTTTTCGGCGGTTTACGGGAGAAGTTACGAAGTCCGGTCTACACTCGTTGTTATCGTCCGCGTGAACGCAGACGGCCCTTTTCGGCAATTTTTGTCAGATTTCCCTGAAACGGAGTGACGTCAAGTATGGCAAAGGCCCGATCCAGCAAGATAAGTAAACCTGCCGTAACAACGGAAGCAATCCGCACCCTTCCGGCACATTTACAGGTTGATATTGCAGTAGATGAGTTTGGCGTACGTATTATCGAGCCTTACAGCGACGGTGAAATTGTGCGCAGTTTCGATTCCGGACACACCACACGGGTACGCGAAGGACTGCCGGTGCCTCTGGGGGCGACCTGGGACGGGCTTGGCGTAAATTTCGCACTGTTTTCAGCCAATGCCACCAAGGTAGAACTGTGTCTTTTTAACGAAGACGGCGAGCAATATGATGTGATCGAACTGCCGGAATATACCGATGAAGTCTGGCATGGTTATCTGCCGGATGCCCGTCCTGGCCTGCTGTATGCCTATCGCGTGCATGGTCCCTATGCGCCGCACGATGGTCACCGGTTTAATCCCGCCAAGTTACTGCTCGACCCTTACGCCAAGCAGATTGTCGGCGAACTGAAATGGGACGATGCTCTGTTTGCCTATGACCTGCAAAGCCCAAAGAAAGATTTGCACATCGATAACAGTGACAGCGCACCGTTTTTGCCTAAATGCCGGGTGATTGATCCGGCATTCTCGTGGGCCCGTTCACGTAAAAGACATATCCCCTGGGAAAAAACCCTGATTTATGAGACGCATGTACGCGGCTATACCATGCGCCATCCGGCAGTACCTGAGCATTTGCGCGGCACGTTTTCCGGCATGAGCACGCCGCATATCGTGGACTATATCCGTTCTCTCGGGGTCACGTCTGTCGAGCTGATGCCGGTCCATGCTTTCACCGATGACCGGCATTTGCAGGATAAAGGTCTGCATAATTTCTGGGGCTACAACACGCTGAGTTTCTTTGCGCCGCATCCGCAATATATGGCAACGCATACCGTCAACGAATTCAAACAAATGATCGCCACCCTGCACGCTGCGGGTATTGAGGTCATTCTGGATGTCGTTTACAACCATACCGCTGAAGGTAACGAGCTGGGTCCGACGCTGTCTTTTAAAGGTATCGATAACGCCAGCTATTACCGGCTGATGCCGGACAATAAGCGTTATTACATTAACGATACCGGTACCGGTAATACGCTCAATCTCAGTCATCCGCGCGTATTACAGATGGTCACAGACTCGCTGAGATACTGGGCAACCGAGATGCAGGTCGATGGTTTCCGCTTTGATCTGGCGACGATCCTCGGACGTGAAAGCTATGGCTTTGATGAGGGCTGCGGTTTTCTCGACACCTGCCGTCAGGATCCGATCCTCAGTCAGTGCAAACTGATCGCCGAACCCTGGGATTGCGGTCCCGGCGGCTATCAGGTGGGCGGCTTCCCACCGGGCTGGATGGAATGGAACGACCGGTTCCGCGACACGGTGCGCAAATTCTGGCGTGGCGACGAGGGCCAACTGGCGCAGTTTGTCACACGGCTTTCCGGTTCAGCAGATCTGTTTAATCACCGGGGCCGCAAGCCTTATGCTTCCGTGAATTTTATTACTGCCCATGATGGTTTCACGCTCAATGACTGGGTGTCGTATGCCAGTAAACACAACGAGGCGAACGGCGAAGACGGCAAGGATGGCAGCGATAACAATATTTCGGCCAACTATGGTGTGGAAGGCCCGACTGACGATCCGGCCATCAATGAACTGCGGCTGAGGCAAATGCGTAATATGCTGGCGACGTTACTGCTTTCTCAGGGAACGCCGATGCTGCTTGCGGGTGATGAATTTGGCCGCTCGCAAAACGGCAATAACAACGCCTATTGTCAGGACACAGAGATTGCCTGGGTGAACTGGGATATTGGAGACAAAGGTCAGTCGTTGTTGCTATTCACCTACCGGCTCATTGCCCTGCGTAAGCGCTTCCCGATATTGCATCGCGGACGTTTCCTGACGGGCGCATTGCATGAAAAACTGGGAGTGAAAGATGTCAGTTGGTTCCAGCCACAGGGGCCGGAAATGACGGATGCGGCATGGAAAGATCCGCATGCCAAATGCATTGCGATGCTGCTTGACGGGCGCGCCCAGCCCACCGGTCTGGTTCGCCAGGGCTCACTCAGCACCGTGTTGCTGTTGTTCAACGCGTCACACGAAGACGTGGTGTTCACCTTGCCTTCGGTGGCGCACGGTGAAAGCTGGCGACATATTTTCGATACCTTCCAGCCGGACGACATCAACGAGCACAACTTTGAGTTTGGCCGCGAGTACGTCTGCACCTCCCGCACTGTCGTGTTATTCGAGCTGATCAGCACCGCGAAACACTAAGGCTTTGACGCTGCTTCAGATAAGGAGGATCTGAAGCAGCGAAAACCTACTCCGGATCTTTCAGATAGGCTTTGAATTGTGGAGACATGTAGCTTTTAAACGTGTCGCCTTCTCTGGTGATGAGATAAACCGCCAGATGCTGTTGCTCAGCCAGCGCCAGCGCTTTCTTCGTGCCAAGTACCATCAGGCCGGTATCCCAGCCGTCCGCTTCCAGTGCGGTCGGTGCAATCACCGTGGCTGACACCAGCTTGTGCGTGATCGGCGAACCGGTCGCCGGATCAATAATGTGTGAAAGGCGTTTGCCGTTCAGTTCGTAATAATTACGATAACTGCCGGAAGTGCTGATCCCCATGCCCTGCAAATCAACAATCGCCTGCACCGCAGTTTCTTTGTCCGTCGGTTTCTGAACTGCCACCTGCCAGGGTTTATCCTGCGCGTTATGCCCGCGGGAAACCACCGCTCCGCCGACAGACACCAAATAATTGCTGATGCCGTTGCCTTCTATTAAACGTGCCAGATGATCGGTAGCGTAGCCTTCGCCCACGGTCGATAGATCGACATACATCCCGGGTAAATCTTTTTGCAGGTACTGGCCGTCATTTTGCTGGATCACTTTAAGATGCTGTAAACCCGTGCGGGCGCGGGCGGCATCGATTTGTTCCGTTGTCGGGATTTTTACCGGCTGTTTGTCCGGCCCGAATCCCCACAGATTTACCAGCGGGCCGACAGTAATATCCATCGCGCCACCGGTCAGCCTGCCAATCCGGATGGAGGTAACAATCGCATCGGCCATTCCTTCACTGATCGGCTGCGGCACGTTGCCCTGATACTGATTAAAACGTGACAGTACGGAGTCATCTTTGTAAGTCGACAGCTGATGATCGTCTTCTTTAAGCTGTGCTTCAATTTGTTCGCGCAGCGCCGGTTCCCGGTTTTTATCCACTCCTGCCAGACTGACACGATAAAACGTGCCCATAGTTTTGCCCTCAATCACCAGCGGCTCAGGAATATGACGATCACAGGCAGATAAAAGGCTGACGCCGCACAACACAAGTGTACAGCGCAGATAAACCGGTTTTGAGAACATGGAAATAACTCGATTAAGTGCCCGTCGCCGGGCATGAAAAGTATCAGGACAGTAAGGGGTGATGCTTAAACCACACTGCAACGGACGCACCGTTGAACCATAGCGCAATAAAAATTACCGGCTGCGCTTGGCGTGGCGCTCCCAGTTTTCCTGTTTTGCCTGCGCGGTTTTCTTTAGTGCGACATAACAGGCTCCTGCACCGCCATCTTTCTGAACAGCGGCGCAAAACGCTTGCACGTCATCCAGTTGCTGCAGCCATTTGGCAATATAACTGCGCACAATATTCGCATGACTTTCGTCTTCGCGGCCACGCCCATGAATAATCAGCAAGGTGCGTAAATTTTCCGCCTGTGCCTGACAGAAAAAGGCAAACAGTTCCTGGCGGCACTGCTCAACAGGTTTGCGCAACAGGTTCAGGCTGGCTTCAAGCGGGTATTTCCCCTGCCGGAGTTTATCCAGCACTCCCTGCTGTACGCCATCGTGTTTGTATTCGAGAGGCTCATCGCATGGCTGAATATTCAGAAAGCCGGTAGTCAGCGGATTCTCACGTATTTCCGACTCAGGGTCTGCACTCACCTTGTGCCCCGCAACTGAGTTTTTGAGGTAGACCACCCGTTTATCCGACGCCAGTGGCTGTACACCTGCCATCTCCTGACTGAATAAATCATCATCTTCGCTCATCTGCTTACCTCTTTTTCAGCGGGGGGACTGCACCAAATTATCGCCATAAACCCGCTGCGGGTAAAGTCACACGCCTGCGGAACTGCGTCGGTAAAAATTCCGGAAATGCCCTGCCCGCCGTTAAAACTCATTTTTATATCTATACTTAGCTGCTGGGGAAGAAGTAAACCAGTGAGCTTGTGCTTACGTTCCCCGGCACAATTGAGGAGAAAAAATGCCTTACCTTGATGATCCCTTGATTATTTTCACTGACCTTGATGGCTCACTGCTCGACCATCATGATTACCGTTGGCAACCCGCGCAGCCCTGGCTGGATAAACTCTCGGTGGCACAGGTTCCGTTAATTTTAACCACCAGTAAAACCTCAGCCGAAGTGGCGGAATTACAGGCTGACCTGAATCTGACAAAGCAGCCTTTTATTGCAGAAAATGGCGCAATCATTCATCTGCCACCTGACTGGCGGGAAGAGGACGCCGCGCCGTTTCACCTTTCCGGCGCGAGTTATCGCGAGATCCGCCAGACTTTAGTGGAACTACGCCAGCGTTATGATTTTGAGTTTCGCGGCTTTGGTGATGTCACGGCGAAACAGGTCGCAGTCTGGACCGGACTGGCAGTCAAGGATGCGGCACTGGCGATGCAACGTGACGCTTCTGAACCGCTGATCTGGTTCGGTAATGATCTGGATTTCGCGCACCTGAAAAAATGTCTCACGCGCGAAGGCCTGTCACTGACCCGCGGCGGACGTTTCTGGCACGTAATGGGCGCTGGTGCCGGTAAAGGTCAGGCGGTGCAATGGTTAACGGCGCGCTATCAGCAAAAACGCGGTCATCCGGTGTTAAGCATAGGTCTGGGAGATGGACCTAATGATTTATCCATGCTGGAAACGGTGAATTACGCCGTGGTAATCAAAGGCCATCATGAGCATGAAATGCCGCTACAGCGAGACGATGTGACACAGGTTTTTCGCACCGATGAATTTGGCCCGCGCGGCTGGAGTCAGGGGCTGAATCATTTTATTACCCTTCTCTGAAGGAAAAATGGAAAAGGTAAAATACTTTATTAACAGTTGGTTTCCACATTGTTTATCGTTCTGTGTTTGCAGAGAAGACTTCCAATAATTTTATCTATTCTAAAATTGGAGAATACCGTATGAGCGATTTTTATCAGGATGGTGTCATTACTAATTTTCATAATCTGACGAACCGCAAAGTCGAAGAACTGGAATACGATCTGCAGGTGTTCTCCGGCCGCCGTTCAATGGGATTAATATTACCGTCGTTATTTTCAGAACTGGAAGGTCCGGCGCTGACGCGCATTGTCGACGAGCTGACGAAAGTCCCGTATCTGGAAGAAATCGTTATTGGTTTAGATCGCGCTGACCGTGATCAATTTTTATTTGCCCGCGAATTTTTCTCCCGCCTGCCGCAACGTCACCGCATTTTATGGAATGACGGTCCGCGCCTGACGGCACTGGATGAGGAGCTTAAGAAAGAAAACCTTTCCCCGAATGAACCGGGCAAAGGCCGCAATGTGTGGTTTTGTGTCGGCTATACGCTGGCCTCGCGCCGCACCTCAGTGGTCGGGCTGCATGATTGTGACATTGTCACGTACAGCCGCGAGATGCTGGCTCGCCTGATGTATCCGGTGGCCAATCCCAACTTCCATTATGATTTCTGCAAAGGTTATTACGCCCGTGTGGCAGACGGGAAATTCAATGGCCGCGTCGGTCGCCTGCTGGTTTTCCCGTTGCTGAAATCCCTGCAAATCGTTTACGGCCATTCTGATTTTCTTGAGTATCTGCGCACCTTCCGTTACCCGCTTTCAGGTGAATTTGCGATGCGCACGCATGTTCTGAACGATTTGCGCATTCCGAGTGACTGGGGGCTGGAAATTGGTGTGCTGTCAGAACTGCACCGTAATACAGCGACCAGGCGTATTTGTCAGGTGGATATCGCCGACAATTACGACCATAAACACCAGCCGATGTCAGAAGAGGATGCGTCTAATGGTTTACAGCGCATGAGTATTGATATCACCAAAGCGCTGTATCGTAAGATGGCTATTCTCGGCGTGAATATTACCAGCGAGTCTTTCCGTATTCTGAAAGCGACCTATTATCGTAATGCGCTGGATATGATCGACGGATTTGAAAATGACGCCAAAATGAACGGGTTAACTTTTGACCGTCACAGCGAGGAATCGGCGGTGGAATTATTCTCAGGCGCGATCATGGAAGCCGGTCAGGCTTTTGTGGATACGCCGAGCGAAAAGCCGTTCATTCCAAGCTGGAGCCGTGTGCAGTCCGCCTTCCCGGACATGCTGGACCGCATTCATGAAGCAGTCGAAAAAGATAATGAAGGCGATGTGTAACGCCTTTTAAAAGAATTACCGCAGAAAGTAAAAACGCTGCAATCGCAGCGTTTTTTTATGCATAAATTTCAGACTGGCGTTACGCGGCTTCTTTTTTCCCTGGGAAAAGTAAGCTGGCAATGATGCCTAACGCCAGAACACCCAGCACCACGTAAAGGCTGGCTAATGCGCTGATTTCAATCCCGTGATGCCACAGATGGTTACTGGAATTCAGTGCCAGTTTTGCCGCCACGAAGAACAGCAGGAAGATCACTGATTTCTCCAGATGCACCAGATATTTACGCAGAGCCTCGAGCACGAAATACATCGTACGTAAACCAAGCACGGCAAACATCATGGCGGAATAGACGATCAGAGGTTCACGGCTGACAGCGATGACGGCAGGTACGCTGTCAAACGCAAACATCAGGTCTGAAATTTCAACCACAGCAATGCACAGCAATAACGGCGTTGCATAACGTACGCCCTTCTTCACCGTAAAGCTGAAGCCCTGATTTTCCGGCTTCGCCAGTTCAGCTTCTACCTGCTCACTGCTGACCAGAAAATGTGGCCCCACCAGTTTCGGGAACACCGGGAAGAAACGACGTACCATGCGGTTAGCAATATGATCGGAGTAATCATCATTTTCTTCATCATCGCTGGAGGCACGCATCATCAGAATAGCGGTCCAGAGAATAACAACGGCAAACACCATTTCCACCCATGGCCCCAGCGCCAGCAGGCTGGTGCCAATCACCACGAAAATCCCCCTGAAGACAATTGCGCCAATCACGCCCCAGTAAAGAATGCGGTGACGATAGCCATCCGGCACTTTAAACCAGGCAAAAATGGCCATAATCACAAACAGGTTATCAATGGAAAGCACCTGTTCCAGCGCATAACCGGTAAGGAAAAGACTGGCGACTTCTTTGCCGTGATGGATATATAAGAATCCGGCAAAACCAAGAGAAACAGCGATCCAGAATAGGGTCCAAAGGGAGGCACTTTTCAGGCCGATAGGCTTATGACTGCGGTGGGCAAAGATGTCAGTCAGCAGCGCCGCAACAGCTACAACGACAAAAACAAGCGTGGTTTCAAACGGAAAACCCAGAGAATCAGACTGCATTACACCTTTCCTAAAGTAAACGAAAGCTAAACGAATTCAGCCATTGTAAGCGGTTGTGAGGTGAATGGGTATCAAAGTCGATCCGGTACGGCGTTTTATGCCATAATCCGATGCGTCTTTTACGGCAAGAATTGCAAAAAAACCTTGGTCAATAACGAACCAAAACGGATAATTAAATAGACGTTTTCTCTCCTAAATTGATTCAATCTACTTATTCTCTAAAATTTAAATATTCTTTTTAGTGATAATTTGATCCAGCTTTGAATCTCATTGATTCTCAATTGGGCTTAATTCTCAGTGCAGATCAAAATAATGAGAAAAAAAACCCGTTAAAAAACGGGGTTTTTTAACATTTCGCCCTTTTAGCTACTTATAGCTACTTATCACTCGCTGCAAAAGATGTTAAAATTGACCCATATCAATATTGCCAGAGTGACTCTTATGATCCCGGAAAAGCGTATTATTCGACGTATCCAATCTGGTGGCTGTGCAATCCATTGTCAGGACTGTAGCATCAGCCAGCTTTGTATTCCTTTCACGCTGAACGAACATGAACTCGATCAGTTAGACAACATTATTGAAAGGAAAAAGCCGATCCAAAAAGGTCAGGCATTGTTTAAAGCCGGTGATGAACTGAAGTCTTTATATGCGATTCGCTCAGGCACCATCAAAAGTTACACCATCACTGAGCAAGGCGACGAGCAAATCACTGGCTTCCATCTTGCGGGCGATTTAGTGGGTTTTGATGCTATTGGAGGCTTACAGCATCCAAGTTTTGCGCAAGCGTTGGAAACGTCTATGGTTTGTGAAATTCCGTTTGAGACCCTCGACGATCTCTCCGGAAAAATGCCGAATCTGCGCCAGCAAATGATGCGCCTGATGAGCGGTGAGATAAAAGGCGACCAGGATATGATCCTGCTGTTGTCGAAGAAAAATGCTGAAGAACGACTGGCTGCATTTATCTACAACCTCTCCCGCCGCTTTGCGCAACGTGGTTTCTCTCAGCGCGAATTCCGCCTGACCATGACCCGTGGCGACATCGGTAATTACCTCGGTCTGACCGTGGAAACTATCAGCCGTTTACTCGGTCGTTTCCAGAAATCAGAAATGCTGAGCGTAAAAGGTAAATACATCACCATTGAGAATCATGAAATGCTTTCTCAATTAGCCGGTCAGTCTGCTCCGGTTTCTGCCTGATAAATATTGAGTCGGATCTGCAAAGAATAATTTGTTGATCCGACTCAATTTCTCCTCTGTCCGATTGCTTAATCTTGGTTTACTCTGTACTTAATACACTGACCGCCGTTCTTCTACAGGTGTTAAGGAGTCCCCATGGCTAAGTATCAGAATTTACTGGTTGCTATAGACCCCAATCAGGATGACCAACCCGCGCTACGTCGTGCCGTTTATCTGGTGCAACGTAATGGCGGCCGCATCAAAGCCTTCCTGTCGATTTATGACTTCTCCTATGAGATGACCACCATGCTGTCGCCCGACGAACGGACCAGTATGCGACAAAGTGTGATCAGCGAACGGGAAGAATGGATTAAAGAACAGTGCCGGTATTATGTCGAAGCGGGCATTCCCATTGATGTCAAAGTTGTCTGGCATAACAAACCTTTCGAAGCCATCATTCAGGAAGTCGTTTCCAATAATCACGACTTGTTGTTGAAAATGGCTCATCAGCATGACCGCCTTGAGTCTGTTATTTTCACCCCGACTGACTGGAACTTACTGCGTAAATGTCCGTGTCCGGTATGGATGGTAAAAGACCAGCCGTGGCCGGAAGGCGGCAAAGCGGTGGTTGCTGTCAACCTTTCCAGCGAAGAACCTTATCACGACCCGCTCAACATTAAACTGGTGAAAGAGACCATTGAGCTGGCGTCTCACGTTAATCAGACGGAAGTCCATCTGGTCGGCGCCTATCCGGTTACGCCAATCAATATTGCTATTGAACTGCCGGACTTCGACCCAAGCGTATATAATGACGCCATCCGCGGTCAGCATCTGATCGCGATGAAAGCGTTGCGTCAGAAATTCCAGCTTGATGAAAAATATACGCACGTGGAAAAAGGCCTGCCGGAAGAAGTCATTCCTGACCTTGCAGAGCATTTGCAGGCAGGTGTGGTTGTTCTTGGTGCGATTGGCCGCACCGGCCTTTCTGCCGCATTTTTGGGGAATACGACCGAACAGGTGATCGACCATCTGAAATGCGATTTGCTGGCAATCAAACCCGATGATTTCGAATGCCCTATTACGTCAGATGACGACGAAGAAGATGAAGACGAGTAAAGTCTGATTCATACAAAAAATAAAGGCCAGTCAACTGACTGGCCTTTTTGCATTACGGATTTCGATTGATTACAGCGCGCGCAGGATTTTCTCTACGCTTTCTTTAGCATCGCCAAACAGCATTTGGGTATTTTCTTTGAAGAACAGCGGGTTCTGCACACCGGCATAACCGGTATTCATTGAACGTTTAAACACAATCACGTTCTGCGCTTTCCACACTTCCAACACTGGCATACCGGCGATTGGGCTGCGCGGATCTTCCTGCGCGGCCGGGTTCACGGTGTCATTGGCACCAATAACCAGCACCACGTCGGTATCGCTGAAATCATCATTGATTTCATCCATTTCCAGCACGATGTCATACGGCACTTTTGCTTCGGCCAGCAAGACGTTCATGTGGCCCGGCAGACGCCCCGCAACAGGGTGAATACCGAAACGCACCTTGATGCCTTTCGCGCGCAATTTCGCCGTGATGTCATGCACCGGATACTGTGCCTGAGCAACTGCCATGCCATAGCCAGGAGTGATGATTACCGAGCTGGCATTTTTGAGCATGTCAGCCACATCTTCCGCGCTGGCTTCGTGATATTCACCCATCTCTTCAGCATCACCGGTAGAAGAGCCGTCAGTACCGAAACCGCCTGCAATCACACTAATGAACGAACGGTTCATGGCTTTACACATGATATAGGACAGAATTGCACCGGAAGACCCCACCAGCGCACCGGTGACGATCAGCAGGTCGTTGCTGAGCATGAAACCCGCCGCAGCTGCAGCCCAACCGGAATAGGAGTTCAGCATGGAAACCACAACCGGCATATCCGCGCCGCCGATGGAGGACACCAGGTGCCAGCCAAACGCCAGTGCGATCAGGGTCATGATCAGTAATGCGAGAACCTGCAGCCCTACGCTTTCAGTGCGAACAAACATCACCATCAGCAGGAAGGAAATGACCAGTGCAGCCAGATTCAGTTTATGCCGGTGTGGCAATGCCAGCGGTTTGGAAGAGATGATCCCACGCAGTTTGCCGAACGCCACAATCGAACCGGTAAAGGTCACTGCGCCGATGAAGATACCGAGGAATACTTCGGTCAGATGGATATTTTCCATCACGCCTTCCATCGGAACAACACCGTGATCCAGATAGCTGTTAAAGCCCACCAGAACCGCCGCCAGACCCACGAAGCTGTGCAGAATCGCCACCAGCTCAGGCATTTCGGTCATTTCGACTTTACGCGCCAGATAAACACCGATCGCACCGCCAATCACCATAGCAACGATGATCCAGCCAACATTGCCGGAGTCAGGCCCAAGGATGGTCGCGATTAACGCGATCGCCATCCCGGTGACACCGAAAATGTTACCCTGCTTGGATGTTTCATGTTTTGACAACCCAGCCAGGCTGCAAATAAACAGAATTGCGGCAACAATATATGCTGCTGTTACTAAACCCCCAGACATATATTCCCCTTAGTTCTTACGAAACATCTTCAGCATGCGCTGAGTGACGGTGAATCCGCCGAAAATATTGATACTGGCAATCAGAACAGCGACGAAGGACAGGAAACTCACCCAGCCGCCGTGACCGATTTGCAGTACGGCACCGACCACGATAATCCCGGAGATGGCGTTAGTCACCGACATCAGCGGGGTATGCAGCGCATGACTGACATTCCACACCACGTAATACCCGACCACGCACGAAAGCGCGAATACGGTAAAGTGGGAAAGGAATTCTTTCGGGGCAACGTTCGCCAGCCAGCCAAACAGCACAATAGCCACAGTCATAATGATGAATTTGGTCCACGGCGACGCCGGTTTGGCTTCAACTTTGGCAACAGGCTCTGCGGCTTTCGCAGCCTGAGGCTGAGCAGAGACCTGAATCGGCGGCGCAGGCCAGGTGACTTCGCCGGATTTCACGACTGTTACACCGCGCACAACGGTATCTTCGAAATCAATCTCGATTTCACCGTTCTTCTCTTTGCACAGCAATTTCAGCAGGTTAACCAGGTTGGTACCGTAAAGCTGGGAAGACTGCGTGGGCAGACGACTTGGCAAATCGGTATAGCCGATAATCTTCACGCCGTTTTCAGTGGTCGTGATTTTGTCTGCTACTGTCAGCTCACAGTTACCGCCTGTCTGAGCCGCCAGATCGACGATCACACTGCCCGGCTTCATAGAGGCAACCATCTCTTTGGTGATGAGCTTCGGTGCAGGACGGCCAGGGATTAACGCGGTCGTGACGATAATGTCCACTTCTTCGGCCTGCGCCGCAAACAACGCCATTTCCGCTTTAATGAACGCTTCGGACATCACTTTGGCATAACCGTCGCCGCTGCCTGCTTCTTCCTCGAAATCCAGCTCGAGGAATTCAGCGCCCATACTTTTGACCTGCTCTTTCACTTCCGGGCGGGTATCAAACGCACGGACGATAGCACCGAGGCTGCCAGCTGCACCGATAGCAGCCAGCCCAGCAACACCGGCACCGATAATCATCACTTTTGCCGGTGGCACTTTACCTGCGGCAGTAATCTGCCCGGTAAAGAAACGACCGAACTCATGCGCCGCTTCAACGATCGCACGATAACCGGCAATGTTAGCCATTGAGCTCAGCGCATCAAGGGATTGCGCACGGGAAATACGCGGCACAGAATCCATAGCCATTGCCGTCACCTGACGGTCGGCCAGTTTTTGGATCAGATCAGGGTTTTGCGCAGGCCAGATAAAGCTGACTAACGTGGTTCCCGCCTGTAATTTATCGATTTCATCGTTTTCTGGCGCATTAACCTTCAAAACGATATCTGAGTGCCATACATCATCACCGCTGACGACTGATGCCCCCGCTTGCTCATAAGCCGAGTCTTCAAAGCTGGCTAACTTACCGGCCCCCTGTTCGATAGCGACCGTAAAGCCGAGTTTCAACAACTGCTCCACCGTTTTCGGCGTGGCTGCAACCCTGGCTTCATTGGTCAACCGCTCTCTTGGTACACCAATACGCATAGTATTCCCTTCACCCTTTTCATTGATGATTTTTGTCATCGACATAACAATTCAAGTACAAGCCCGTCGGTTCATAAGCCACCGAATTTTATTTTTTCAGGCTGACTATAACCTACTGAATATCTAATCAATAATCTACGTATCACAGCGATAGACAGGTAATTAATATTAAAAAAGTCGATATGGTCCGCAAACCTGCTGCAAACCCTGAGAAACAAGCCTTTAATCCACCTCATAACAACCGTAACACCGGATCAATCACTCAGGATCCTTCTACCATAACCCGCTCGGACTGGGCATAAAAGTTAGAAAATAGTGAATAATTAACATTTATTTCACTACTTGGATTATTCAACAAACTTATATAAGTTATGCGCAGTAATAAAAGTGATGTGATATACCGGTAGCACACGCATTATTGCCATAAATTGCTGAGACACTTGGCATTGTTACATGCAATAATCGTCCGCTAACCTGTTACACATCAAGAATTCAGCACGTTTCAACATTACTGCGCAAGGTGGAAGGATTTTTTATGAAGCTGACAAAAACGATCATCGCATCGGCCCTGTTTTCTGTTTCTGCGCTGTCTGCTGCACATGCCGCGCAGGAAATTAGCCCGCAGAAAGCCGCAGCCATCAAGCCTTTTGATCGCATTGTTATTACCGGGCGGTTCAACACGCTGGGCGACGCCGCTGACGCCGTTTCCCGCCGTGCCGATACGCTGGGTGCAGATTATTTTTATATTCAAGATACCAACAGCACTAACAATAGCGGGAACTGGCGCGTAGTTGCAGACATCTATAAAAAAGATGCGCCAGAAATCAGCAATGATCCTCACTACCGTGTTATCAACGGTGTGGTTGAGCTGCCTAAAGATGTTGCTTACGGCCTCGAACCTTTCGATACCGTCACCGTTAACGGTTTCTACCGCAGCCAGCCAGACGTCAACGATGCCATTACGAAAGCAGCGAAAGAAAAAGGGGCGTATTCCTTCTTCATCGTTCGCCAGATTGATGCCAACAGCGGCGGCAACCAGTACATCACTGCATTCATTTATAAGAAAGATGCACAAAAACGTGTTGTTCAGTCTCCGGATGCTATCCCTGCTGATTCTGAAGCCGGTAAAGCAGCACTGGCAGCGGGCGGCGCAGCAGCAGCCAAGGTCGAAATCCCGGGTGTGGCATCCTCTGGTAGCCCAAGCCGTGATGTTGGCCGTTTCTTTGAAACGCAGTCATCAACTGGCAAGCGTTACACTGTCACTGCCACTAACGGTGCAAAGATTCAGGAAGTGAATGACGTAACTGCCGCACAGATGGTTCCGTTTGATTCCACCACTTTTACCGGCCACTTCAACAGCACCACGGATGTTTCGCAGGAAGTCGCGAACCGTGCGGCTGCCAAGGGTGCCAAGTTCTACCACATTACCCGCCAGTGGCAGAACAAGAGCGGTGGCAACCTGACTGTAAGCGCAGACTTCTTCAAATAAGTCTGAATGACAGACAGCAAAAAGGCAGTCCAGGTGGCTAATGCCAGTCAGTTAAGCATTTTTATGAATACAAATTCATTTTTGTGCTTCAAAGGATAATGAAGGAATCAGGGCTTATAGCGCTATTTTTCTTCATCGAAGGCCCAAATTCACGGGCCTCATTTCCTTAAGTGACCGGCATTAGCCCAGATGGCTGCCTTTTTTTTGCCGCGAACGCCCTTGCGGCCCGCTTAGTTTCCCCAGGTACGTTCCAGCACATTCACCCAGTTTTTGTAGCAGATTTTTTCCAGCAGCGCATTGCCGTAGCCCGCTTTGCGCAGGGCTTCAACCAGCACCGGTAACCCGCGCACATCCTTCAAAAACGGTGCCATCGATGCGCCATCAAAGTCTGATCCCAATCCGACACCCTCCTCACCCAGATGCTCAACCAGATAATCAATGTGACGTACCATAATATCGGTGCCGGTATCATCACTGCGTTTACCGTCTTCCCGCAGGAATGGCACCGCAAAGTTCAGCCCGACGAAGCCCTGGCTTTCTTTGATGGCGTGCAGCTGCTTATCGGTCAGGTTACGTGACTGCGGGCAGATACTGAATGCGTTGGAATGGCTGGCCACCAGCGGCGCATCACTTAATTCAGCCACCTGCCAGAAGCCTTTTTCGTTCAGATGAGAGAGGTCAATCATGATGCGTTTCTGGTTACAGGCTTTCACCAGACGCACACCCGCCTCTGTCAGCCCCGGCCCGGTATCCGGTGAGGTCTGATATTTAAACGGTACCCCCTCACCGAAGATGTTCGGACGACTCCATACCGGCCCCAGGGAACGCAGCCCCATGCTGTAAAGCACATCAAGATTATACAAATCCTCATCAATTGCCTCGGCGCCCTCAATATGCATAACCACAGCTAATGCATGGTTATGCATTGACTGCCTGATCTCCTGCGCGGTACGACAAATTTTCACCTTGCCCTGCGATTGCGCTTCGATTCTCAGCAGGAACGCCATCATGCCAAATGTGACATCACGTGCAAAATCGAAAGAAGGTGTCGGGGAAAAATCAGGATGTTTTTGAGTACCTTCGGGCAGAAAACGGGGGTCCACTGAACGATCCGGCACGCTAATTGCTAGATCAATATCCGGAGTCGGCACCCAGGCGGCGAAAAGCCCGCCAGCAAAGCCTGCTTCACGACAGCGCGGCAGGTCCAGTTGTCCGCTGGCGGGTCCCTGAAGGAATGCGCGTTCAGGATCCTGATGATGTTCTGTCCAAAGTTGCAGCAAAACATCGTTATGTCCATCAAAAACCGGCATTAATTCTTCAGTTCCGTGCGCTACGTTATTCATAAAAAAGGTCTACCTTTGATTAAGCATGACTAAGACAACGGAGATTTGTTCATGCGGGGTGCAGTAATGGAGTCATGCTGCACCAGCTTTGAACAAACACAGTACGCTTCACATTAGTTTTTTCGATATGAAACGTCGACGAGTGCAAAGCAACCGTTTTTCATTTAAGCCAGTTGCCCGGAGTTAAGTCAAGGGTTTGCCACCGTAATTTTTAATTTTACTTTTATATATCAACACGATGGGAGTAGTTATGGTTACCAGGCGTCAATTTGTTACCGGTTTTTCCGCAATACCTGTGCTGTCCTACCTGAAATTTGATGCCGTGTTTGCTGCCACGCCGGCATCAATACTGGTCATGGCTATTCAGCTCGACATCATTACCAGCCTTGATCCGCATGAAAGCTTTGAGTCCGTGGGCAGTGAAATTACCGGCAATATGTATCAGCAACTGGTGAAACCTAAACTGGCCTCCCCTGATGAAATTGAAGGCGATCTGGCAGTGTCCTGGACGGCTTCTGACGACAAAAAAACCTTCACCTTCAAACTGGATCCGAAAGCCAAATGGGCCGATGGCAAACCGGTTACTGCCGAAGACGCCGCTTTCTCCCTGCAACGCGTTGTGAAACTCGATAAGAGCCCGGCCTACATTATTAACCAGTTTGGTTACACCAAAGATAACGTCGAGAGCCTGATTACCGCGCCTGACGCCGAAACGCTGGTGATCAAAACCGCTGAACCTGCATCTGAATCCTTCCTGTTGTATTGCCTGACCGCCAACGTCGGCAGTATCGTGCAAAAATCCGCATGCCTGGCGAATCAGACCGGTGACGATTTGGGTAATGCCTGGCTGAAGAAAAACAGTGCCGGTTCCGGTGCGTTCAAGTTGCGCGACTGGAAAGTCAGCGAATCCGTGATTCTGGAAAGCAACAAGAACAACCCGCACGCAGGCAAAATTCAGCGCATCATCATGCGCCATATTATCGACCCTTCCGCTCAGTTGCTGATGCTGCAAAAAGGCGATGTGGATATCGCCCGTAACCTGACCACCGAGCAGTTGCGTCCGCTGATCAACGACAAAAACTTCACGCTGGTACAAAAAGGTATCGCCGGCACCTTTATGTTGTCTGCCAATACCGCTCATCCGAATCTGGCTAAACCGCAGGTCTGGCAGGCGATCAAATGGGCTATCGATTACGAGAATATCCAGCAACATATCGTGCCGCTGACCCACAAAATCCATCAGAGCTTCCTGCCTGAAGGGTTCCCGGCGGCAGTGAACACCATCATGTACAAACGTGATGTGGCAAAAGCCAAAGCCTTGCTGGCCGAAGCGGGTTTCCCAAATGGTTTTGAAATCACCTTAGATCACTACTCCGCCTCACCTTCTTCTGACATCGTGCAGGCATTGCAGTCTAACCTCGCCGAAGTGGGGATTAAAGTGACACTGCTGGCTGCGGAAAGCCGTCAGGTACTGACCAAAATGCGTGCACGTCAGCAACAACTGGCAATGACCCAATGGGGCGCGGATTACTTTGACCCGAACTCTAACGCCGAAGCCTTCTGCAGCAATCCGGATAACACCGACGCCGCCAAGAGCCGTACGCTGGCATGGCGTTGTAGCTGGCAGGATAAGGAAATCTCCGATCTGAGCACCCAGGCGCTGAAAGAATCGGATCCGGCCACCCGTATCAAACTCTATGAAGAATTGCAGACCAAACATATGGAAAACAGCCCGTTTGCCATCATGCTGCAACCGACCATGACCGCCGCCTGCCGCAAAGTGATTTCCGGTGTGGTACTGACTGTAATGAGCACCAGCCCCTACGAGAAGGTTGTTAAAGCGTGAGCAAGAGACTCAAAGGATTTCTGAGTACCTGCATCAGCGTTTGTCTTACTTTGTTTGGTCTGTCGGTAGTGACTTTTTTTATCGGTCGCGTAATGCCGACGGACCCGGTTCTGGCTGCGGTTGGCGATAATGCCCCGCAGGCAGTGGTCGAACGGGTTCGTCATGAAATGGGGCTGGATCAGCCCCTCTGGTTGCAGTTTTTCCATTATCTCAGTCAGGTATTCCACGGTGATTTAGGGCGCTCTGCCCTGACATCCAATCTGGTCACCACGGATATCGCCCGGTTTTTCCCTGCCACGCTGGAACTGGCCACGGCGGCGATCATTATCGCCGCCATAGTCGGTATTCCGCTGGGCGTCTGGGCGGCAACCCGTCAGGGCAGCTGGATTGATCAGACTATCCGCGTGGTATGTCTGGCCGGTCACTCGCTGCCGGTGTTTGTGCTGGCGCTGCTCAGCCTGCTGATTTTCTACTCTGCGCTGGGTATCGCGCCGGGGCCGGGACGTCAGGACATCATTTATCAGGACATGATCCCGCAGGTCACCGGCTTGCTTACCGTTGATTCTCTGCTGGCCGGTGACATGGGCGCATTTTGGGATGCCCTCGCCCATATGGTTCAGCCGGTGCTGATCCTTGCGTATTTCAGCATGGCTTATATCACCCGCATGACGCGTACTTTCATGCTCAACGCACTGGGCGGGGAATACGTGATCACCGCCCGTGCCAAGGGACTCTCGGCACAACGGGTTATCTGGAAACATGCCTTCCCCACCGTCGGTGTACAACTGATCACCGTGCTGGCATTGACGTACGCAGGCCTTCTCGAAGGCGCCGTGGTCACAGAAAACGTCTTCTCCTGGCCGGGTCTCGGACAATATCTCACCGTGTCGCTGATGAATGCGGATATGAATCCGGTGATCGGCTCAACATTGCTGATTGGCGCGATTTATGTGCTGCTCAACCTGCTGGCTGACCTTCTCTACCGACTATTGGATCCCCGCGTAAAATGAGCACTTTACCTGTCATACCTCAACCCCGCGCGGGCAGCCGCGCCTGGCTGCTGGCCGACACGCCGCACACCCGCACGCAAGCCGTCTGGGGCCGTCGTTACCGCATCTGGCTCGGTCTGCGTAAAAACCCGCTGGCAGTAACCGGCCTGTTTACCGTGCTGATTGTGTTGCTGATTTCCCTTTGCGCGCCGTGGCTGACCAGCTACGACCCGGGCGCACAGGATCTGGCGCACCGTCTGGCAAAACCGTCTTCCCTGCACTGGCTGGGTACCGACGAACTGGGCCGCGATACCCTGAGCCGTATTCTTTATGGCGGACGTATCACGCTCGGAATGGTGATTATCGTGGTAGCGATTGTCGCCCCGCTCGGCCTGCTGATTGGCTGCGTGGCCGGTTATGCGGGCGGATTACTTGACCGTATTCTGATGCGCATCACCGACATTTTTCTGGCCTTCCCGCGTCTGATCCTGGCTCTGGCCTTTGTGGCGGCACTCAAACCCGGTATCGAAAGTGCCATTCTGGCGATCGCCCTCACCGCCTGGCCGCCGTATGCCCGCCTTGCACGCGCAGAAACTATGCAGGTACGCGGCACGGATTATATTGCCGCCTGCCGTCTGACTGGCGCAACGCCTGCCCGCATCGTGCTGCGCCATATCATGCCGCTGTGTGTGCCGAGCCTGGTGGTGCGTATCACGCTGGACATGAGTTCGATCATTATCACCGCCGCGAGTCTGGGCTTTTTAGGTATGGGCGCTCAACCGCCATCGCCGGAATGGGGGGCGATGATTGCCACTGCCCGCCGCTTCCTGTTCAGTGAATGGTGGGTACCGTTAATTCCGGCCATTGCCATTTTTGTGACCTCTCTGGCGTTTAATTTCCTCGGCGACGGGCTGCGTGACGTCCTCGATCCTAAGGAGCAATAATGCTGGTTGATATCAAAGATCTGCATATTACGTTTCAGACCAACAGCGGCAGTTTCGATGCCGTTCGCGGCGTATCGCTGTCATTGGGTAAGGAGAAATTTGGCATCGTAGGCGAAAGTGGTTCGGGTAAATCCCTGACAGCACGTTGCCTGATGAACCTTCTGCCTTCCAGCGCCAGGTGCCGCGCCGAAACGCTGTCTTTCGACGGCATCGATTTGCGCAATGCCAGCGAGAAGCAAATGCGTCAGATCCGTGGCAAGCGGGTAGGTTTCATTTTGCAGGATCCGAAATACTCGCTCAATCCGGTGATGCCGATCGGTAAACAGGTGGCCGAAGCCTGGCAAACGCATAAAGGCGGCTCGAAAAAACAGGCCATGAATGCGGCAATTGAACTGCTGGATCAGGTGCGTATCCGTGAGCCGCATAAAGTGGCCGAGCGTTATGCCCATGAGGTATCCGGCGGCATGGGTCAGCGCGTAATGATTGCCATGATGCTGGCTCCTGATCCGGAACTGATGATTGCCGATGAACCGACCAGCGCCCTTGATGCCACTGTGCAGGCTGAGATTTTGCGTCTGCTCGATGACCTTGTATCCAGCCGCGGCATGGGGCTGATTCTGATCAGCCATGATTTGCCACTGGTATCGAAATTCTGTGACCGTGTGGCCGTCATGTACGCCGGGCGTATCGTCGAAACGTTACAAGCCGGTAATTTACTGAAAGCTCAACATCCTTACACCCGCGGGCTGCTGGAATGTCTGCCGTCGCTGAAACATCCTCGGGACAGACTGCCGGTGCTGGTGCGTGACGAAGCATGGAAAACCTCATGACAGCAGAACTCCCTCCTCTGGATAACAGCAAAATAATCCTCAATAACCTGCGCATTGCGTTCGGCGATACCGAAGTGGTGAAAGGCGTGAGTTTCAGTGTCGCGCCCGGTGAATGTTTCGGCATCGTGGGAGAAAGCGGCTCGGGCAAGTCCACCATTTTACGCGCACTGGCCGGGCTGAATCAGTCCTGGTCCGGCGGGATGGTGATTGGCGGCGAAGATCAGGTGCCGGTGCGCCAGAAACGCTTTTTCCGCCGCGTGCAGATGGTATTTCAGGATCCATACGGCTCGCTGCATCCGCGCCAGACCATTGACCGCATTCTCAGCGAACCGCTGATTGTGCACGGTTTTCTGAATATCGAAAAACGTATCACTGATGCGCTGGCCGAAGTTGGCCTGCCGCAGACGGTGCGTTTTCGCTTCCCGCACCAGCTTTCCGGCGGTCAGCGTCAGCGGGTCGCAATCGCGCGGGCGATGATTTCAGAACCGGAAATTTTACTGCTCGATGAGCCGACCTCGGCGCTGGATGTCTCGGTGCAGGCGGAGATCCTCAACCTGCTAAGCGACCTGCGTGAACGCCGGAAACTGACTTATATTCTGGTCAGTCACAATCTGGCCGTTGTAACGCATCTTTGCACCAGCATTGGCGTAATGATTGGTGGTGAAATGGTCGAACTTCTGAGCGCAGACGATTTACGGATGGGCAACGTCAGCCATCCGCACACAGCCGAGTTACGATCGTTAAGTCTCAGTTTAGAGGAGCCCGGATAATCGTTCCTGCCGTGAACGTATTTGGGTTTCGCGGGCAGCCCGGGCTGCCCACTTTTTCACTGAAAGACAGTCAGGAGACGTTAATGACATCCACCGAACAGTCTGCATTACAGTGGCAGGCGGCTGAAGAAACAGCAAAACGCATAACTAAAAACTGGGATAAACCCGGAGAACCGGGCGGCGCGATCACCCTTTTTGACAGTAAAACTCTCCGCAGTTTCGCGACCGGAGGGCTGGCAAACCTCAGCACATCGACACCTTTCAGCATCGATTCTGTTGTCCGCTATGCCTCTGTCACAAAACATATTTTCGCCACACTGGCCTTGCTGAAAAGCGATGCCAGTCTTTCGGTGAGTGATACCCTTGGCCAGCATTTACCGCAACTGAAAGCGCCGATGTCACAGGTGACCCTCGGGCAGGCGCTGGACATGACCGCAGGCCTGCCGGACGTGCGGGAAACCCTTTCGCTGCTGGGTATTTCTGTTTATAACGTCAGCGAAGCCAGTGCCATTATGGAATTCCTGACGCAGGACGGCGCTCTGAACTTCACAGCAGGGACTGAGATTTCCTACAGCAACACCGGTTACCGGCTGGTGGAAGAAATCCTCAAACAAAAAGGCATTTTGTTTGAGGATCTGCTGCAAAAGCATATCGCGCAGCCGCTGGATATCGCTTTCCATGCGCCGGAAACCTGGTTCGATATCGTCCCGGACCTGGTGCCCGGTTACTGGCAGGACACGACAGGCTGGAAAACAGCCGTCGCAGGTTTGCATCTGTCAGCATCCGGTAGCCTGACCGGCAGCGCACGTTCGCTTTCAGTATGGCTGCAAAGCCTGCTTTCACAAAACGGACCGGCCGCGGGCGTACTGCAAACACTGACAGAACAACGTTATCTGCAAGGCGACATTCCTTCCGCTTACGGGCTGGGCATCACCTCGACGAAAATCGGTGAACATACGGTTTACGGCCACGGCGGTTCCCATGCCGGTTATAAAACCTATTTCCTGCTTCATCCTGAGCTTGATGCAGGCATTGCGCTGGTCTCCAATCGCGAAGACACCACAGCGTTTACCCATGTGCTGGAAGTCATGTCGTCACTGTTAGCTGCGCCGCTCCCGGCGCGTAGCCATGCATTGCCGGATGGTGTATACGCCAGCGTTGCCGAGCCGTACTGGCTAAAAGTCAGCAACGGCACGGCCAGTTATCTCGGCGCTGCCGATAACCTCTATCAGGGCGCGGACGCCGACGAAGCCATCACCCTATCCGCGCACATGCCGATGCGTTTGCGTTGGGACGGCACCGCCATTCAGGGTGAAATCGGACACGCGCCGCGTTACTTTACCCCGGTGGAAACCAACGATTGCCTGAAAATGGTTCAGGGGCGCTGGTATCATCCCCAATCGAAAGCCGCCTTTGATATTGAGGGCGATCAGTTGCTGATGGGCGTCGGCACGCTGCGTGCCAGCGGCCAGTTAACATCGCTGGGTGCGGGGCGTTTGCTGGTGGAACTCCCTGACGGACCGTGGAAGAAAAACTTCTGTCTTTATTTCCAGGGCTACAACGTCCGGCTGATTTCCAACCGCAGCCGCGTGCTGAGTTTCCGTCGTGATGAATGCCGCAGCAGCTGGCATCCGTAAAAATAACCTGCGAAGCGTTGTCCTGCAAAACGCCGCCCCGGCCCACGTCTGGCGGCGTTTTTTTAAACTCCCTCACTGCAACAACACGTCAAACTGTGACACACCTCAAATAAACCCTGTATTTGTATCCATTAGGATGACAAACAAACCCATAGTATTTGTGTGGCCTATGAGAGACCACAGCAAACTAAAATGCAGACAGGGTAAAAATGAACCAATTTATTATTGCTGATTCTCAGGCTTGCATAGGCTGTCGCGCCTGTGAGGTCGCTTGCGTCTTGTCTCACAATGAACAATGTTATCCGTCGAAAGAACAGTTTACCCCGCGCATTCATGTCATCCGGCAAAACGATCGGCATAGCGCCGTGCTATGCCGTCAGTGCGAAGATGCCCCGTGTTTACAGGTTTGCCCGACAAACGCATTCGTTCGTCGTAACGACAGCATTCAGTTGCTGGAAGAACGCTGTATCGGCTGTAAAACCTGCGCCGTGGCCTGTCCGTTTGGCGCCATTGATATCGTACAGCATGAGAGCTATCCGCTGACCGGCTTACCCGCCGCGGCAGCCGTGGCGCATAAATGTGATCTGTGCAATGACAGCCCGGACGGACAGGCATGCGTCAATGCTTGCCCGACACAGGCACTGCATCTCATCACCGATCAGGTTATTGCTCAAAACCGCGCTGATAAACAATACCGCGCCGCCATGGGCCGGAATCCGCAGGTTTCACTGACCAGCAAATCAGCAGCCGTATTCGCCGCCGCCCTGGCACCACCGCGCCTCGATGCGGCAAAAGCCCCGCTCACCGAACGTAAAAGCACGTTTAATGAGATCTATGCGCGCTTTACACCGATGCAGGTTGAAGAACAGGCTGGCCGCTGTCTGCATTGCAGTGATCACCCTTTCTGCGCCTGGACCTGCCCGCTGCATAACGATATCCCACAATTACTGGCGCTGGCGAAACAGGGACACATTCTGGAAGCCGTGGAACTTTCGCACCGCACCAGCAGCCTGCCGGAGATCTGTGGCCGCGTCTGCCCGCAGGACAGGCTTTGCGAAGGCGCCTGCACTTTTGATAAACAAGGCTCAGTGAGCATCGGCAATATTGAGCGCTATATTACCGATACCGCGCTGGCACAAGGCTGGAAACCCGATCTTTCAGAGGTTATTCCGCGTAATTATCGCGTAGCCGTGGTGGGTGCAGGCCCGGCCGGATTGGGCTGCGCTGACGTGCTGGCGCGGCATGGCGTAAAAGCCGTGGTCTTTGATCGTCACCCTGAAATCGGCGGCCTGCTGACCTTTGGTATTCCGGCGTTCAAGCTGGATAAAAACGTGCTGGTCAGACGCCGGGAAATCTTCACTGAAATGGGCATTGAGTTCCGGCTCAATACCGAAATCGGCGTCGACATTCAGGCGGAACAACTGCTGGAAGAGTTCGATGCAATATTCTTAGGTGTGGGTACGTATAAAGCGATGAAAGCCGGGCTGGAAAATGAAAACGCGCCGGGCGTTTACAGCGCCCTGCCGTTCCTGATTGCGAACGCCAAACATCTGATGAATCTGCCCGAACTGAAACATGAGCCTTATGTCAGCATGGCGGGAAAACGCGTGGTCGTGCTCGGCGGCGGCGATACAGCGATGGACTGTCTGCGCACGTCGCTGCGCCAGAATGCCAAAAGCGTGATTTGTGCGTATCGCCGCGATGAAAAAAGCATGCCGGGCTCGAAGAAAAAAGTGAAAAACTCACGCGAGGAAGGGGCTGAGTTTATGTTTAACGTTCAGCCGGTGAGCATTGAGCTGAATAACCGTAACGAAGTCTGCGGTATCCGCTTAGTCCGTACCGCCCCGGGAGAACCGGATGCCAGCGGCAGACGCAGACCCACACCGATTGCCGGTTCTGAATTCCTGCTCGAAGCGGAAGCGGTCATTATGGCATTTGGCTTTCTGCCGCATGCTATGCCGTGGCTGGATGAACTGTCGGTGAGGCACGACGAACAGGGATTGTTACAGGCCCCGCATCACAGCCGCTTCCCGTATCAGACCAGTCACCCGCAGATATTTGCAGGCGGCGATGCGGTGCGGGGCGCCGACCTGGTGGTGACAGCCATGTCGGATGGACGACAGGCAGCAAACAGCATTATTGCATCGCTGGATTTTCGTACACCGGCTCTCAGACCTGCGGCCCATTAGCCCTCCCGTTTCTTTGCGCTGTCGGCAAAATACAAACCTCCCTTTTCGGGAGGTTTTTTTGTTAACAAGATCACATTTAATTAATATAAACGGATCATCTGGTTCGTAACAGCACAAAATGTTCAGTCCTTATCCAACAAGGCTTACAGGCCCGCTTTGCTCATAATATCCGCACAAAATCTCCCGGGAATTAATTTCCCAGCGCAACCGTCACTTTTGCTGTTTTGTTAATTGAATTAACATCCGCGAAACAAAAACCAATAACGCCTTTGTTCGTGTGGCATTAAGAAACACACCAGAGTGTTCCGCCCGTTAACGTTATTGTTTTTAATTCCATTGATTTAAAACACTTATTTAAAAACTCTTATTCGAAAAATACGTCAAATCATGTTTTGCTACTGCTACAAGGGATGAGTCTATGTCTGTTAAAAAAACCACCACACAGGCTTTACTGTGTGCCACCACGCTTTTCTGCTCCGCCACTTCCGCTTTCGCCGCCGGACATCCTCCGCTGGATAACGCGCAGGCAGCCAAAGTCATCGACAGTGTGAAATCCACTCTTGCAGAACAACACAGCACCGGTTGCGTCGCGGTAGTTGATGCATCTGGTTCATTACTGGCCTTCCAGCGCCTTGACGGTTCTCCGGCCGGTTGTGTTGATTCGTCCATCGGCAAGGCACGCACTTCCGCGCTCTACCACGCGCCATCACTGAAATTCATGCAACGCCTGCAGGGTGGCGAAACCACCGTACTGGCGATCCCGAATGCCGTGCCACTGGGTGGCGGATTCCCGCTGACGATTAACGGTGACGTGGTGGGCGCAGTCGGTGTCAGCACACCGAAGCAGGACATCGACAACCAGTCCTCTGAGAAAGCGGCCAGCGTCCTGAAATAACGACGTAAACCATAATAATTCGTATACGGAACATCACGTCATGATCAATTTCTCCCGTCGCCGGCTGGTTATCGGCACTGCGGGCATACTGGCTGCGGGTATCAGCAGCCAGATGCTTGGTGGTGTATTGACCCGCCTGGCTTATGCTGCGCCCCCTCTGGCTTCTGCCGTAAGTATGCCGGTAAGTTTTATGACCCTTTCAGCACAACTCACCGGCATGGACACGCTTGAGCCGCATCTCGCTCAGGCACTTTACAGCTGGCTGCATCAGTCGCAGAACAGCGCGCAGCTCGACTCACAACTCGATACCCTTTCAGCACTGATCACCGCACACCGCGGCGTAGTGGGTGATGATTTACATCAGCTTCTTGCACAGCAACCGGCAGAGCTGGCGCAGTTGTATCAGCAACTGGTCAGTGGCTGGTATCTCGGTGTGGTCGGTCAACCCGGCAGCCAGAAATGTATCGGATTCGAAAATATCGTCAGCTATCAGTTGCTGAAAAATAATCTGCTGCCTCCAAGCTATGCACCGGGCGAGCCGAATTTCTGGGTCAACAAACCTGCTGCACAGCAACAAAACTCCACGGAGGTAATGGCTCATGGCTGATGCACTGAACGCAGATGTCGTTGTTATTGGTGCCGGTATCGCCGGTTCTCTCGCCGCGCTGAAAATGGTCAAAGCCGGTGTTTCCGTGCTGATGCTCGATTCCGGGCCGGTGATCAAACGAGACGAAGCGGTAGAACTGTTCCGTCAGTCACCGCTGAAAGGCGACTTCACCGAACCCTATCCGCCGAAACCCTGGGCACCGCAACCGAAATTCCAGCCGAAAGATAACAATTATCTGATCCAGAAAGGCCCGGACCTCTACGCAGCGCAGTATCTGCGAGGTGTCGGTGGCACCACCTGGCACTGGGCGGGACAGGCGTTTCGCCTGCTGCCAAATGATATGAAAATCAAAACGCTGTATGGCGTGGGTCGTGACTGGCCAATCAGTTATGAAGATCTGGAGCCGTATTACACCGAAGCCGAAATTCAGATGGGCGTTTCCGGTGACGACGCGCTGGATTCACCGCGTTCACAACCCTATCCGCTGCCGGGTATTCCGCTGCCCTACGGTTTTGACCGCATCAGCAAACGCATTGCCAAACTCGGTTACGTATTAGGTATCGGCCCGCAGGCGCGTAACAGTATTCCTTATGACGGTCGTCCTGCCTGCTGCGGCAACAATAACTGTATGCCTGTTTGCCCGATCGATGCGCAGTATCACGGCGGTATTTCGGCGCGCAAAGCTATCGAAGCCGGTGTGCGCGTGATTGCCAACGCCGTGGTGTACAACATCGAAGCCAGTGACAGCGGCGAGATCGTGGCTGTGCACTATCTGGATGCTGACAAAGTGGCCCATAAAGTCACCGGTAAACGCTTCGTGCTGACCGCCAACGGCATCGAAAGCCCGAAACTGTTGCTGATGTCCACCAGCGATAAATACCCGAACGGTATCGCCAACAGCTCCGGCATGGTGGGTCGAAATCTGATGGATCACCCCGGCACCTCTGTTGAGTTTTACGCCGACGAGCCAGTGTATTTCGGCCGCGGCCCGATGCGCCCGGGCAGTATCAATAATCTGCGTGATGGTGATTTCCGCCGCGATCGCTCTGCGTTACGTATCGACGTCGCCAATACCTCGCCGGTGCGCTATCTGACTGAACGTCTGGTGCGTCAGGGGTATTACGGCAAAGCGCTGAATGACAAGCTGACCTATCAGTCTGAGCGTTTTATTCAGCTGAAATGCCTGCTGGAAATGCTGCCGGAACCGGAAAACCGTGTGGTGTTGAGCAAAACCGAGAAAGACGAATGGGGTATTCCGCGCCTCGAAGTGCATTACAAATTCCCGGACTACGTTCACCGCGGTTATGACCAGTCGATGCTTGATTTTCAGAAAATCGTCAAAGAAATGGGCGGCACCGAAGTGGTGTACAGCAAGCGTGGGGTGTACGACAACAACCAGCATATTACCGGCACGATGATCATGGGCAACGATCTGAAAGATTCGGTAGTGGATGGTGATTGCCGTACGCATGACCACCCGAACCTGTTCATCGCCGGTACCGGCATTATGCCCTCTGCTTCGACGGTGAACTCCACGCTGTCCGGAACTGCGCTGGCGTTGCGTATGGCTGATACGGTGCTGAAAAGCCTGGCCTGATTGATTTTCTGAGGACTGAGTAATGAAAATGAAATTCATGCTGGCGTTGCTGCCGTTAATGGTCGCGGCTAACGCCGCCCGGGCTGATGACGCAGCGGGCAACGCAGATTTAATTAAGCGCGGTGAATATCTGGCGACAGCCGGTGACTGTACCGCCTGCCATACTGCGCCGGGGGCGGATAAAACGGCAAAATTCGGCGGCGGTTATCCGCTGGCGTCACCTTTCGGGGTGATTTACGGCACCAACATTTCTTCTGACAAACAGTTTGGTATTGGCAACTGGACGGACGATGAATTCGTGCGCGCGGTACGTGACGGTGTCGGCAAAGACGGACAACAGTTGTATCCTGCTATGCCTTACGACTCCTTCACCAAAATGAAACGTGAAGATGTTTTAGCGATCAAAGCTTATCTGATGTCGCTGCCAGCGGTACATTCCGCAGGGCCGCAAACGGACTTGTCCTTCCCGTTTAACCAACGCTGGGGCATGCGCGTGTGGAAGATGTTTAACTTTGACAAAGGTGAGCTGAAAAACGATCCGTCCAAATCAGCGGACTGGAACCGTGGGGCTTATCTGGTGGAAGCGCTGGAACACTGCGGCACCTGCCATACGCCGCGCACGCTGACCATGGGCATGGACACCGACAAAACGTTTTCCGGTGGCGATTTAGGCTCATGGGTAGCTTTCAACATCACGCCGGATAAAAATGCCGGGATCGGTAACTGGTCGCAGCAGGATCTGGTGACTTACCTGAAAACAGGTTTTGTTGCCGGTAAGGCGTCAGCGTCAGGGGCGATGTCAGAAGCCATTGAGCACAGTCTGCAGCATCTGTCAGACAGCGACCTGAACGCGATTGCGACCTATATCCGTTCCGTCCCGGCAATCGGAGATGACAAGCAAACCAAACCGCGAGATGCATGGGGTGAGCAGAATCAGGATATTTACCCACTGCGCGCCGAAGGTCAGACAATCGACCAGTCAGCCGCCGCCCTGTTTAATGCCAGCTGCGCAGCCTGTCACGGCAAAGGCGGTGAAGGCAGCGGCGAGGGATTCCATGCCTATCCGTCACTGTTCAGCCATACCAGCACTGGTTCTTACGACAGCCGCAATCAGGTTTCGGTCATCCTCAACGGCGTCCAGCGCCACATGGATAAAGGCGAAATCATGATGCCGTCGTTTGCCAGTCAGCTCGACGATGAACAGATTGCGACGCTAAGTCATTACGTCAGCACACAGTTTGGCAATCCGGCGGGAGCCACGGTCACCGCGAAAGATGTGGCGAAGATGCGTAAAGCCGCTGACCTGCCCTATCCGCCGAAAATTGAAGATGGCACGCAAAAATAATTCACCACGGTGAAAGCTAAACAAAAGGAGCCGCACAAGGCTCCTTTTGATTGTGAGAAGGTTAAATATTTTGATATGCCAATAATATTACCACTGTCCAAATATTCGACTGAATGAGACTTATTCGCACGGAAGAATAATAAATAAAAATAAGATAGAAAATAAAAAAAAAAGCGCTGATACATCAGGCTATCAGCGCCAAAAACTTCATTATTTATACTACTGCATCCAGACATTCCTGAACTTAATAAGTATAGTCTACATTTTAATAATTTGTATGCCTCATTTTCATTAATTTAATTATTTATCCCTATCAATATGTCATTGCACGGAAAAATCAAAAAACGAATACAAATAATTTATGCAAGTCATAAAAAACCTAAAAATAATATAATGAAACCAGAATAAAGCAGAGGGTAATTATAATAAAACGAGGAATAACAACGTCATTCAACATTAGCCTGCTAGTCACAACACCAATACATCCTTGTGATCTGGCGCACTATTTTGAATAGCACCCGATAACGCCAATAAAATTAAAGTGCATATGAATCAAACCATTGAGATTAATTTGTGATAATTAACGAATTTCGACCTAAGGTAAATTATTTTTTTACCGATAAATATTTCAGCTACAATGCAGCCACACCAGGGGATGCTAAAATAATATAAGAAAACATATGGATATGTTAAATAAGGATTTTATTATGTTAACCAAACTGACTTTCAGAAATCTTTCAAAAAGAATGTATTGCATTCCAGGTTTATCGTATTGATTATTATCATCACTGGCGTGTCACTTTGCTGTATTTAGGTTGAGTTCGTTTTGTCTACTGTCACCCGGCGACACTTTTATAAATTTAACCACGCATGAAGGTTTATAATGACGGAAGTAAATGTTTACGGACAAGAATTGGGTCAATCACTCCCCGACTGGCAGCCACGCTCGCTTCCGCAAAGAGTTATACTCAGGGGGCAATATTGTCTGCTTGAGCCGATTGATCTCAAACATAGCCGGGATTTATTTGACGCCTGGCACAGTATCGATGACGAACGTGACTGGACATACTTTCATATTAAACGCCCCATCACGATCAGACAGTGCGATCACTATATCGCCTCACTTGCCGCAAGCAAAGACCCGCTTTTTTACGCGGTGATTAATTTGTCCACGGGTAAGGCCACGGGCTTTCTCGCGTTGCAACGAATGGACCCTGATAACGGATCTGTAGAAATTGGCTGGGTTAACTGGTCACCACTTATGAAACGGACCTTGTGCAGCACAGAAGCCATATTTCTTTTACTCTCTTACATCCTGGAAACACTCCAGTATCGCCGGTGCGGTTGGAAGTGTGACAGCCTGCATCAGGCCGCCATCAGTGCGGCTGAAAGACTTGGATTTACCTATGAAGGTACGCTCAGACGGACACAAGTCTCGAAGGGGCATAGCCGTGACATCCGCTGGTACTCCATTATTGACGAGGAGTGGGATGGGATCCGTCGGGCCATGGAAAGTTGGTTAAGCCCTTCCAACCTTGATGACCGTGGAAAGCAAAAGTATCCGCTGGCAGAGTTTATGCCTCACCCGTAGCAGGTAAATGGGGAGAGACCAAAACCAATCCTGATGCAGACTATAGCCTTCGTCTGCATCGGGCGTTTTTCGTGTAGATCCGCTGATTCATCAGCAGCCTATCCGGTTGCCGGGATTATTTTTAACTACATCTTTACCGTATGTCCGGCACAGATAAATGCATCCTCCCGGGCTTTTTCAGGCTGATTTCGGGTATTAAGTTAAATACAGATGATGAATGCCATGATTATTTTCACGCATGAAATATCTGGCGGCACATCACATGGCGAACAATTACACTATAAGGGCTGCAACACGCCTTTGTGTAAGCAAGGCTTGATTTATGTCTACGCGTAGTGGCCCTGAAAGGCGTAGGCTACCGTTTTTCCGGTGAAGGAATACCGGGTTAATATCCATTCTTCTGTCAGGTGATTTACATCCTATGAATACTTCAGGAAGACGCCATATCAGGCCTTTCAGCGCACTGATAGACGCCTGTTTTCGTGAAAAATATACGCTTCAACGCTTACTCAAAGATGCCATTGCTGGCGTCACCGTGGGGATCATCGCCATCCCGCTGGCCATGGCGCTGGCCATTGGCAGCGGTGTACCGCCGCAATACGGGCTGTATACGTCGGCCATTGCCGGGATTGTCATCGCTGTTTTCGGCGGATCACGTTTCAGTGTTTCCGGCCCGACGGCGGCGTTTGTTGTTATTCTCTATCCAGTCTCACAACAGTTCGGCTTGTCCGGTTTATTGCTGGCTACGCTGATGTCTGGTTTTATGCTCCTCTTCATGGGGCTGGCGCGATTTGGCCGGTTGATCGAATACATACCGCTGCCTGTCACGCTCGGCTTTACGTCCGGTATTGCGATCACCATCGGCACCATGCAATTTAAAGATTTCTTTGGCCTGACGATGGCAACGGTGCCGGAACATTATCTGAGTAAAGTTGCGGCGCTGGTCATGGCGCTGCCAACGCTGGATATCGGCGATGCCGCGATAGGGATTGTGACGCTCGGTATATTAATCCTCT
Source organism: Rahnella sp. WP5 (assembly GCF_000745615.1). Taxonomy (NCBI): domain Bacteria; kingdom Pseudomonadati; phylum Pseudomonadota; class Gammaproteobacteria; order Enterobacterales; family Yersiniaceae; genus Rahnella; species Rahnella sp. WP5. The sequence continues at coordinate 261,563 of NZ_JQJR01000008.1, forward strand.
GGCCAAAACTGGGATTGCGCGTGCCCGGCCATCTTCCGGCTCTGCTGGCGGGTTGCGCGGTGATGGCCATTTTCATGCAGGCAGGACACCCTGTCGCCACCATCGGTTCACGCTTTCACTTCCTGCTGCCTGACGGTTCGCAGGGCAACGGCATTCCGCCTATTTTGCCGCAATTTGCCCTGCCGTGGACTCAATCCGATGGCAGCGGACTGAGCTGGTCTCTGGTGCAGGCGCTGCTCCCCGCTGCGTTTTCCATGGCAATGCTGGGCGCGATTGAATCGTTGCTGTGCGCCGTGGTGCTCGATGGCATGACCGGCAAAAAACACCATTCGGATAACGAACTGATCGGTCAGGGTATCGGCAACATGGTCAGCCCTTTCTTTGGCGGCATCACCGCTACAGCGGCGATTGCGCGTTCCGCGGCTAACGTTCGCGCCGGTGCAACATCTCCGGTCTCGGCCATTATTCACTCGCTGCTGGTGATCCTCGCCCTGCTCATTCTCGCGCCGTTGCTTTCATGGCTGCCCCTGGCGGCGATGGCGGCGTTATTGCTGATGGTGGCGTGGAATATGAGCGAAGCGCATAAAGTGGTGGATTTACTGCGCCGTGCACCGAAAGACGACATTCTGGTGATGCTGACCTGCATGAGCCTGACGGTACTGTTCGACATGGTGATTGCGATTACCGCAGGTATCGTGATGGCGTCGCTGCTGTTTATGCGCCGTATCGCCAAACTCACCCGCCTGACGGAAGTGATGGCCGACATACCGGAAGATACGCTGGTGCTGCGTATCAATGGCCCGCTGTTCTTTGCTGCGGCGGAACGTATCTTCAGTGAATTGCAGGTGCGCAGCGAAGGCAAGAAAGTGATCATTCTGGTATGGGATCGCGTTGCCGTACTCGATGCCGGTGGCGTCAGTGCATTACGCAACTTCATCAATACCTTGCCGGAAGGCACAGAACTGCGAATCGCTGAGATCCCTTTCCAGCCGCTGAAAACCCTGGCCCGCGCCAGAATGCAGCCGGTGGAAGGCAAACTGAGTTTCCACAGTTCTTTGCACGACGCGTTATAAACCTGCGCGGTAAACGGAAAAGGCGACCCGGAGGTCGCCTTTGTTTTATCTGAATAGGTCAGATTACTTGCTGGTATCGAGCGCCGGGAAGCTTTTCACCAGATCGTCGATGGCTTTCATCTGAACCAGGAACGGTTCCAGTTTATCCAGCGGCAAGGCTGACGGACCGTCGCATTTCGCGTGAGCCGGATCTTCGTGCGCTTCGATAAACAGACCGGCGATACCTACCGCCATACCGGCACGAGCCAGTTCAGCGACCTGAGCACGACGACCGCCAGAAGCAGCGCCGAAAGGATCACGGGTTTGCAGTGCGTGAGTCACGTCGAAAATCACCGGATGACCGCCCGTAGCATTGATCATCACATTCATGCCCAGCATGTCGACAACCAGATTGTCATAACCGAAGTTGCTGCCGCGATCGCACAGAATCACCTGATCGTTGCCGCCTTCTTTAAATTTGTCGACGATGTTGCCCATCTGACCAGGGCTGACGAACTGTGGTTTTTTCACGTTAATCACTGCGCCGGTTTTCGCCATGGCTTCAACCAGATCGGTCTGACGCGCCAGGAATGCAGGTAACTGGATCACATCAACCACTTCAGATACAGGCTGCGCCTGCCAGGATTCATGCACATCGGTGATGATTTTCACGCCGAATGCTTTTTTCAGCTCCTGGAAAATTTTCATACCTTCATCCAGGCCCGGACCACGGTAGGAATGAATAGATGAGCGGTTGGCTTTATCGAAAGACGCCTTAAACACGTAAGGAATGCCGAGTTTCTGCGTCACAGTGACGTAATGCTCGCACACACGCATCGCCATATCGCGCGATTCCAGTACATTCATCCCGCCGAACAATACAAACGGCAGATCGTTGGCGACTTTGATGTCCTGAATGCTAACCACTTTATGTTTCATGCTTTGGCCTTTTTAGTGATAAATCTTTCACCCGAAATAACATAACTCATTGTTCTGTCATAACTTTGCGGGTGTGACGTAAGGTAAGTATAAATTAGTGCAACGTAACTTGTTTGTGCTCAATCGAATGGATCTGCACTTTAATCACTTCTGAAATCGGGTCTTCCGGACACTGCTCAACAAAATAATTGAGATCAGAAATCGCCACATGATCGCATTCCAGCTGAGCATAAATCAGCCCGCGATCGCGGATTTCATAGGGGTCTTCCGGGTCAAACTGCAATACTGTTTCACTGGCGCGCAGAGCCAGTTCGAACTGTTTTTCTTCCATCAGCGCGGCTTTCAGCGTATCAAGCATTTTGCGGACGATCAGCGTGTTTTCCGCTTCTTCCAGATCGTCATCTTCTATTTCCGCCATTACGCCCAGATTGCCTTTCAGCCATACGCTGAGCATATGCTCATTGAGCGTATCGCCGTTGATCGGATTAAGCAGCCACATTTCTTCGTCGAGCCAGTCAGCACGCAAGATAAGTTGAGTGGGGAAAATCACCGGCATCAGCGGCAAACTCAGTTCATGGGCAATGTGCAGAAAAATCACCCCCAGTGAAACCGGTGTGCCCTGACGCGAAGACAGCACTTTGTCGATCCAGATAGCATCAGACAGACGATAAACGCCGCCAGCGCCCCCAAAACCCCAGGTGCGGTAAAACAGTTCAATCAACACTTCGAGCTGCTGATCCTGATCAAGCTCTTCAGGAACGACACGGCGGGCTTCATCGACCAGTGACTGTAACTGGTGGCGAACGTCGTCCGCATTGAAATCGAAACGCACGGCTTCCGTTACTTTGATCACCCCGGTACTGAGCCGGGCGGTGTTAAATTCAAAATCAGCAAGGGTACTCATAGTTATCCCATTAGCAGCGGTATTTTCGTCAGCGCCAGTTTAAGAATCAGATACAGGCAAGCGAGCGCCAGAATAAAGGCCAGCCAGCGGATGTTCTGACTGACTGGTCGCTTGCTCAGGGCCACAAAACCCAGCGCGATATAGATAATAACGCCAAAAATCTTTTCGGTCAGCCAGGTTCCCTGAGGGCTGAACGGATAAAAGTGTGTGATGAAGATAAGCGAAATACCACTTAATAACAGCACTGTATCCACAATATGGGGAACAGTCTTCACCCAGCGTTTCTGCATCATAGCAGAACCTGCCCATTTCCAAAAAAATCGTAAAACAAACAATGCAATACTCAGGGTTATAGTGAGCAGATGCAGATTCTTGATCCAGACATATGCCATTGTCCGTTTCCTTTGAAATTTAAATTCTAACCAATTGATTTTCTTCTGATCCGTGTAGCGGCTCCCACTGCCCGAGGCTGACACGATCGTTATCACCATAATCTTTTACCGTCGCGATATGCTGATAACCGGCATCGCGCAATAACGCCTGCACGTCAGTCGCCTGCTGCCAGCCATGTTCGAGCAGTAACCAGCCGCCTTTGTGAAGATACGCGGGTGCCACCTGAATAATATGCGCCAGATCAGCCAGACCGGCATTTTCTGCCACCAGCGCGCTGGCGGGCTCAAAACGTACATCACCCTTCGCCAGGTGCGGATCGGCGGCATCGATATACGGCGGATTACTGGCTATCAGCGCGAAACGTTCACCGGCTACCGGTGAAAACCAACTGCCCGGCAAAAATCGTGCATTCAGGATATTCAGCTTTTGCGCGTTGTGTTGGGCAAGGCGTACAGCATCCGGTTGCAGATCGACACCGGTAACCTTGCAATCCGGGCGTTCACTGGCCAGCGCCAGTGCAATCGCACCGGTTCCTGTGCCGAGATCCAGTATGCTGACGGGTTGAGAAGGCAGACGGATCAACGCCTGTTCCACCAGGCATTCGGTATCAGGGCGGGGAATTAATGTCGCGGGAGAAACAGACAGTGGCAGCGACCAGAATTCTCGCTCGCCAGTCAGATAGGCAACCGGTTCGCCCTGCTCACGTCGCGCAAGCAGAATTTCCAGTTGTTGAAGTTGTCCGGCTGTCAGCAGCGTTTCGCCAAAAGCCATAATAAAAGTTCTTGCCCGGCCGGTCACAAAACCGAGCAAAATTTCAGCATCCCGCTTCGGGCTTTCACCCGCAGCAAGACGGCAGGTGGCATCACGCAGCCAGGACTGAAAATCCATCAGTCCTGCTCAGATAGCGCGGCGAGTTGATCGGCCTGATATTCCTGCACGATCGGCTGGATCAGACTGTCCAGTTTACCTTCCATCACTTCATCCAGACGGTAAATCGTCAGGTTGATGCGGTGATCGGTAACACGCCCCTGCGGGAAGTTGTAGGTACGGTTGCGATCAGAACGGTCGCCACTGCCGAGCAGGTTACGGCGCGTCGAGGCTTCTTCTGCCTGACGTTTTGCCACTTCCGCAGCACGGATACGCGCGCCCAGCACGGACATCGCTTTGGCTTTGTTTTTGTGCTGTGAACGTTCATCCTGACATTCCACCACAATACCGGTTGGAATGTGGGTAATTCGAATCGCGGAATCCGTGGTGTTAACGTGCTGTCCGCCAGCGCCGGATGAGCGGAAAGTATCAATGCGCAAATCGCCGGCGTTGATTTCCGGCAGTTCGGCTTCCGGAATTTCCGGCATCACGGCAACGGTACAGGCAGAGGTATGAATGCGCCCCTGAGATTCGGTTTCCGGTACACGCTGAACGCGGTGGCCGCCTGACTCAAATTTGAACTGGCCGTAAGCGCCCTCGCCACTGATTTTGGCGATCACTTCTTTATAACCGCCGTGTTCGCCTTCGCTGGCGCTCACGATCTCTACACGCCAGCGACGCATTTCGGCGTAGCGGCTGTACATACGGAATAAGTCACCGGCGAAAATAGCCGCCTCGTCACCGCCGGTTCCTGCACGAATTTCCAGGAAACAACCGCGTTCATCGTCCGGATCTTTTGGCAGTAACAGAACCTGCAATTTTTCTTCGAGTTCTTCGATATTAGCTTTGCACTCTTTGATCTCATCCTGCGCCATTTCGCGCATCTCAGGATCGTCGAGCATCATCTCAGCAGTTTCTAAATCTTCCTGTGCCTGACGCCAGGCAAGAAAACATTCAGAAACAGCCGTTAACTGTGAATATTCGCGGGAAAGACTGCGGAATTTATCCTGATCGGCAATGACGCCGGCATCGCCAAGCATCGCCTGCACTTCTTCGTGGCGCTCTTGTAACGCTTCCAGTTTGGCAACAATAGAAGGCTTCATGCGTGGTGTTTAACCCTGTGAGAAAAGGAGAACTATTGCTGACCCAGCCCGAGGCTGTCGCGTAAAATTTGCAAACGCTCCACATCACCGTCGCTGGCTGCCTGTTGCAGAGAACGGGTTGGTGCGTGAATAAGGCGGTTTGTCAATTTGTGGGCTAATTCATGGATCACCGCTTCGACGTCAGCGCCCTGCGCAATGGCGGCAAGAGCTTTTGCTTGTGCGTCGGCGCGAATAATATCAGCACGCGAGCGATAATCACGAATAATTTCAACGGCTCCCTGCGAACGCAGCCAGGCCATGAAGTTTGAACTCTCCTGCTCAACGATAGTTTCAGCCTGAATGGCCGCCGCTTTGCGTTGTGCAAGATTGTTTTGAATGATGCTGTGCAGGTCATCGACGCTGTACAGATAGGCGTTCGCCAGTTTGCCGACTTCCGGTTCGATATCACGCGGAACGGCAATATCCACCATCAGCATCGGCTGGTTACGGCGGGCTTTTAACGCGCGCTCGACCATGCCTTTACCAATAATCGGCAGCGGGCTGGCGGTAGAACTGATAATAATGTCCGCTTCAGCGAGACGGGAATCGATATCCTGCAGACTGATCACTTCTGCGTTCACTTCCGTCGCCAGCACCTGCGCACGTTCACGCGTACGGTTGGCAATCATCATGTGGCGGACATTATGCTGATGCAGATGACGCGCCACCAGTTCGATGGTTTCACCCGCACCGACCAGCAAGACGGTTAGCTCAGAAAGGGATTCGAAAATCTGGCGTGCCAGAGTACAGGCCGCAAACGCGACAGAAACGGCGCTGGCGCCGATATCAGTTTCAGTACGCACACGCTTGGCCACGGAGAAAGATTTCTGGAACAGACGCTCCAGTTCACCGGAAACCGCCCGTCCGTTTTGCGATTCGGCGAAGGCTTTTTTAACCTGCCCCAAAATCTGCGGCTCGCCTAACACCAGTGAATCCAGTCCACTTGCCACGCGCATCAGATGGCTGACGGCTTCATTATCATGATGCCAGTACAGGCTTTTGCGCACTTCATCTTCACTCAGATGATGATAATCGCATAACCACTTAACCAGTTGCTCCTGCAGGTTTTCCTGTTGCTCAACGCTCAGATACAGCTCAGTGCGGTTGCAGGTAGACAACACGACACCGCCCTGCACCAGCGGTTGCTGGAGCAGACTGGAGAGCGCCTGATCGAGGGTCTCGGGTGAAAATGTTACCCGTTCACGCAGAGACACCGGGGCGGTTTTGTGGTTGATACCTAATGCAAGCAGGGTCATAGGGAGAGCGATTATCGGCTTATACTTTATAATAGTATGGGTTTACGTCTGTTGGGCATTCTACAAGATGCGCGAGATCAATAAAAGGCGAACAGCATCTTCGGTTAAATCCTTTTACACATCAGCATTGTCCCAAAACCTTTCAATCGCCGATCATCTGCACAGGGTTGAGATCACCCCTCGCGCGGGCTGTGCTAAACTGACGCACGCCACATTTGCCCTGGCATCCCATTTCGCCAAAGCACAAAGGATTTTATCTGTTATGCCAATGCGTAAAGCACACTTTGTTCGCCTTCTTCCTCTTGCAAGCTTAGTCCTTGCCGCCTGTTCGATTAACGCGCCGAAAGGCCCGGCGACCAGCCCGACTTCACCGCAGTGGCGTGAACACGAAGCTCAGGTTAAACAACTCGAGCATTATCAGACCCGCGGTTCTTTCGCTTATCTTTCCGATAAACAGAAAGTCTATGCCCGCTTCTTCTGGCAACAATATTCCCCTGACAGCTACCGTTTATTGCTGACCAATCCGCTGGGCAGCACGGAAATGGAATTAAAAGTGCAAAGCGGTATTGCGCAGTTGACCAACAATGAAGGCAAGCATTACACCAGTGATAATCCGGATGACATGATCCAGAAACTGACCGGTATGTCGATTCCGCTGGCTAATCTGCGTTTGTGGATGCTCGGTTTGCCGGGTGACGGCACCGATTTCACCCTCGACAGTCAGTACCGCCTGTCACAAGTTAAGTTCACGCAGAACGGAAAACCAGGCACCGTGGTGTATCAGAGCTATGACGAGGATGCCAAACCGTCCCTGCCGCAGCGTCTGGAAATGACCCAGGGAGAACAGCGTATCAAGCTGAAAATGGATAACTGGACGCTAAACTGAGATGACGCAGCAATGGTGGCCTTCTCCGGCTAAACTCAATTTGTTCCTTTATATCACCGGCCAGCGCCCGAATGGCTACCATGATCTGCAGACACTGTTTCAGTTTGTGGATTACGGTGACAGCCTGAGTTTTAAAGTCCGCGACGACGGCGATATCGTGCTGACCACGCCAGTTGAAGGCGTAGCAGATGACGAGAATCTGGTGGTACGCGCCGCCCGTCTTCTGCAACAGCACGCGGGCACGTCTCAGGGGGCAGACATTACCTTGCAAAAACGAATTCCAATGGGCGGCGGTCTGGGCGGCGGTTCTTCCAACGCCGCCACTGTGCTGGTGGCACTGAATGCGATATGGAATTGCGGCCTTTCTGATACCGAACTGGCTCAGATGGGTGTGACGCTGGGCGCGGATGTGCCGGTCTTTGTGATGGGCCATGCTGCCTTTGCTGAAGGGATTGGCGAGATTTTGCAGCCGGTCGAACCGGCGGAAAAATGGTATCTGATCGCCCATCCGGGTGTCAGCATTGCGACGCCGGTGATTTTCAGCGATCCGCAACTGACCAGAAATACACCAAAACGCACTGTAAATGTGCTTTTAGACACGCCTTACGCAAATGATTGCGAACCGATTGCGAGAAAACGTTTTTACGAGGTTGAACAGCTACTTTCTTGGCTGTTAGAATACGCGCCGTCGCGACTGACCGGAACGGGTGCCTGTGTGTTTGCGGAATTCGACACCGAGTCTGCCGCCCGTCAGGTTTTAGACAAAACACCATCGTGGAGTCGGAGTTTTGTCGCACAAGGTGTTAATATCTCGCCGTTGCACCGTTTTCGTGACGTCTGGTTGAGAACTGCGGGCAAAGCGTAGAGAGTCACGGTAGTTTTGTGTCTGTTCTTTGCCAGCCAATTATTCAACAGATTTAAGTAGTAAGATTTAGAAGTATCGTGAGCATAATGCTTTGGTACCGCTCACCGCCCGGTGGTGCCAAAAGCCAATGTCTTCCCTGGACGCAAGCCTGAGGTTCTTCTCGTGCCTGATATGAAGCTTTTTGCTGGTAACGCCACCCCGGAACTAGCACAACGTATTGCCAACCGTTTATACACCAGCCTTGGTGACGCCGCCGTCAGTCGTTTCAGTGACGGTGAAGTAAGCGTGCAAATTAACGAAAATGTACGTGGCGGAGATATTTTCATTATCCAGTCCACCTGCGCGCCTACTAACGATAACCTGATGGAACTGGTCGTAATGGTTGATGCCTTACGCCGCGCCTCCGCTGGTCGTATCACAGCCGTTATTCCTTACTTCGGCTATGCACGTCAGGATCGCCGGGTGCGTTCTGCCCGTGTGCCTATTACCGCTAAAGTTGTTGCTGACTTCCTGTCCAGCGTCGGTGTTGACCGTGTTCTGACTGTAGACCTGCATGCAGAGCAGATTCAGGGCTTCTTCGATGTCCCGGTAGACAACGTGTTCGGCAGCCCTATTCTGCTTGAAGACATGTTGCAACAGAACCTGGAAAACCCGATTGTGGTTTCTCCGGATATCGGCGGTGTTGTTCGTGCCCGTGCTGTGGCAAAACTGCTGAACGATACCGATATGGCTATCATTGATAAACGTCGTCCACGCGCAAACGTTTCTCAGGTGATGCATATCATCGGTGACGTCGCTGGTCGCGACTGCGTACTGGTTGATGACATGATCGATACCGGCGGCACGCTGTGTAAAGCGGCCGAAGCACTGAAAGAACGCGGTGCTAAACGCGTATTCGCGTATGCCACCCACCCGATTTTCTCCGGCAATGCAGTGGAAAACATCAAAAACTCCGTCATCGACGAAGTGATTGTCTGTGACACCATCCCGCTCTCCGCTGAAATCCGTGCACTGAAAAAAGTGCGTACCCTGACCCTGTCAGGCATGCTGGCTGAGGCTATCCGCCGCATCAGCAATGAAGAATCCATTTCTGCGATGTTCGAGCATTAATCATTATGCCCCTGTTTTCAGGGGCATTTTGTTTTGACAGAACCTGAAATGCAAAAACCGTTATCGTGTGAGCGACAACGGTTTTTTTATTACCAAAGAAGCCAGATTACAGCCTGATAAACTCAGAAATGACGGTGTGACTTACCGTTCGTGCAGCGGGAATCAAAATGACGAACCCACCAGTACCTGTCTGCAACACGCTCCTGTCCACCGACTCTGGCTCCCGCCAGCCATAAAATGGCACCGACGAAGATGCTACCAATTGCGCCATGCGCTAAAAATTGTGGTAACCCCAGTTCAGGCATCTGATTCAGGATGGAATAACCAACACCACCGACCATTGTGAGCAAACCGAGTCCCATCAGGCCATTGCCGATTATTCTTGCGGTTTTACGTTTCATAAGTCACCTCCAGTTGTCGATAGTCTTAGCATCACTGCTGTCTTGTCTTTTCCTGCCTTTAACTATAGACGTCCCATCCGGTTCACTTTGCGGTCACGATCACAGACAGAGAACATTGAATGACAAATCTTTACGTTTTCCAGTCAGATACGTTCGGAAAGTGAATAGTCAGACACGTAAACTATTCAAAATCTGGCACATCAGGCGGGTTTGCCCTGTCTGATATTTGGCACAGCCCAAAGTGACAGGTAAACTAGCGCGCTAAACCTCACCGGATAAAGAAGCGAACATCGTGAGCAGCATTAAATTGATCGTTGGACTGGCCAATCCCGGCGCAGAATACGCCCAGACCCGCCATAATGCCGGCGCCTGGTACGTCGACCTTCTCGCCCGCCAGCACAACCAGCAACTGAAAGAAGAAAGTAAGTTTTTTGGTTATACCGCCCGCCTTTCTCTGGCCGGTCAGGACGTCCGTCTGCTGGTGCCGACCACCTTTATGAACCTGAGTGGCAAAGCGGTTCTGGCGATGGCACAGTTCTATCGCATTGAGCCCGATGAAATTCTGGTCGCGCATGACGAGCTGGATATCCCGCCGGGCATGGCGAAAATCAAGCTGGGTGGGGGTAACGGCGGCCACAACGGCCTGAAAGATATTCAGAGTAAATTCGGTAACAACCCGAACTTCTACCGTCTGCGTATCGGTATCGGGCATCCTGGCGATAAAAGCAAAGTGGTGGGATTTGTGCTTGGCAAGCCGCCAGCCAGTGAACAAAAGCTGATTGACGACGCGATTGATGAGTCGCTGCGCTGTACTGAGTTGCTGATGAAAGAAGGTTTGGAAAAAACCATGCGTCGCCTGCATACCTTCAAAGCTGAGCTTTAACCGCTGCTTTTGACAAGAGTGTTAGCCGGGTGCAAAAGAATCGAGCCTGGCTAACACCTGAAATTTTAGAAATATAACTAACCGACTTTATTTAAAGCGGCTCATCAAAACGCAGCAAACGCCCCGCATTCCCCAGCACCAGCAAAGTGCTGAGATTATGCAGCAACGCGGCAATCAGTACGCCCCCCACGCCTAACCACCCCATCGCGGCCGCCGCCATCACCACCAGCGTCCAGCCCAGCCCGATGAACACATTGATTTTCAGCGTCCTGCGGCAGGCACGGCTCAGTCGGACACAGGTGCCGAGACGGCGTAAATCGCTGCCGATCAGCACCACGTCGGCGGAGGCCAGCGCGATATCACTGCCGCCCGCCCCCATCGCAATGCCCACCACGCCCGCTTTTAACGCCAGCGAATCATTAATGCCGTCACCGACCACCATTGGCCGGAACCCTTGCGCAATTTCCGCTGACACCTGATGCAGTTTATCTTCCGGTAAAGCCTGCGACACCACGTCACTGATGCCCAGTTCCCCGGCAATACGCTCAGCCACGCTGGCGCGGTCGCCGGTCAGCAGCAGTTGTCGCTGCAGGCCAAGCTGACGCAGTTCAGCTAACGCCGTCTGCGCCTCAGGCCGCAATGAATCTGCCAGCAACAGCCAGCCGAGAAAATGCCCGTTCAGCGCCAGACCAACCAGCGGCCCGTCATGTTCAGGGACGACGGTCATCGCGATAGTGTTCTGGCTGAAGAATGCCGGGCGCCCTAACAACGCCTCGCCTTGCGCAGTTTGCGCCCGCACGCCCATACCCTGCTGTTCCGACACGTCTTCCAGCGGTAAGTATTGTTCACGCGGCAGTAACTTAGACAGCGCACGGCTGACCGGATGGCTGCTCGCCGCGCCCAGACTGGCCGCCAGACGGAGCACGGCGTCAGAGGATTGATGCTCTGCCAGCACCGTGCGTTGCAGATGCAGTTCACCGTGGGTCAGCGTGCCGGTTTTATCCACCACAATAGCGTTCAGATCCGCCAGTTCCTCAAGAAAAGCGGAGCTGCGGATCAGAATGCCGTGACGCGCGGCCACGGCGATACCGGCGATTGCCGTGGCGGGTGCGGAAAGCACCAGCGCGCACGGACACGCCGCCACCAGCACCGCCAGCATGGCGTGAGCATCACGGGTGATAAACCAGGTCGCGGCGGCAATCAGCAGAATAAGCACCAGATATTGCCCGGCATAACGCTCAAGCAAACGGGTGATCGGCGGTTTGGCATGCTCCGCTTTTTGCATCAACGCAATCACTTTTCCGAGCGTAGCATCCGCACCGGTGCGCGTGACTTCAACGCAAAGCAATCCGTCGAGGTTGATGGCACCGCCAAACACATCGTCACCCGCGCAGGCTTCCTGTGGCACCGATTCGCCGGTGATCGGTGCAGTGTCGAGACTGGCGCGACCTGATAACACACGGCCATCGGCGGGCAACCGGTCACCGGCGCGCACTTCAATCCGGTCACCGGTTCGCAACTGATGGTTGTCGATTTCTTCAATCTCACCATCGGGCAAAATCCGCCGGGCGCGGCTGCGGGTCAGATGGCTGAGCGCATCGATGGCTTCCTGCGAACCGATAACGCTGCGCTCTTCCAGAATATGACCAAAAATCATAATGCCCGGCAGCAACGCGGCGGTCATCAGGTCTCCCGTGGCCCACGCGCCAAGCATCGCCAGCGCAATCAACTGATCGGTGACGCCGTGCAGGCTGGGGTTGCGCAAACTATAAATTGCCGAGCGCAGCACAGGAACTGCCACCAGCAATGACGCCACACCAAACAGAATTTGCCCGACATCGCTTTGCTGTGGAAACCACCATTGCCAGATCCAGCCGCACAGCAGCAGACCAAACGCCGCCATCGCCAGAAGCAGCTGAACCGCCATGCGCCGCTGTTCATGGCGCGTTAACAGCACGCTTTTCGCTGCCGGTTCTTCAGAAGTAAAAGAAGTCACAGGGCAAATACCTCAGGGTTGAGAGGATGGACGGTCTGGCCCCGGCAGGATCAGATGTGCATCGTCATGGGGATCAACGGCAGTGACGCCGCCCGCATGGGCAAGGATTGCCGGCATCCGTTCACGCCACAGACGCCACAGTAATTCAGGTGAATGATCATTCGCCAGTTGCACCACGGTTGCAGTCTCCGTGGAAGCCCGGGCTATCTGTTCGCTGGCTTTGGCATGGGAGACCTGTAAGGTGCGATCTGCCGCCTGAACCGCCTCCTGATGCACACTGGCAGCCTCATTACTCGCGCTGGCGATGTTCTGATCCGCCTGCTGACTGGCCGTCAGTACGGCATTAAACGCCTCAACCGCCGACGGTGGCAGAGAAGACTGCACGTCAACGCGACGGACTTCGATACCGGAGTTGCTGCCTGCAGCTCTCAGGGCGGCAAGTTGCTGATTAATGCCCTGACGTAAATCGCCGCGCAGCCGTTCCCGGCGTTCGGCGATATGGCTGTCGTTACCCACCATTTCCGGCCGCGCGACCAGAATGGTATCCAGATCGCGTGAGGCACAAATCGCCACCGCCGCGTGCTCGGTTAAACGATCCAGGGCCGGTAACACGTGTTCCCCCTGCAGCACAAACGCCACCGGATCGGTAATCACGTAATACACCTGCACATCCAGCTGAACCACGCCGGAATCACCGGTCAGCAAATACCCCGCGCCCGCGACGGCATCACTTTTCTCGCCACCGGTATTGGTCCACGCAGGCACAATGTTTTCTCTGAGCAACGCGGTCACGTGATGCTCGATTACCCGGTCAGCGGCAGGTAAAATTTCTACCTGCTCCAGCGGTTCCGGCCACGCCAGCAACAACCCGGCTCCCGCCGTGCGGGAAACCGCACCAAAGCGCATCACCACCGCGCGCTTATCCGGCTCTATCTGCCGCACATTGGAGAACAGCCAGTTCGCGGCGGCAATCAGCGTCATGGCAAACAGCGCCAGACAGGCTATGCGTCCTGCCTGAAACCACGCATTCCCCTGAAAGCGGGACAACGGATTCATGGCCGCGGCCCGTTGCTGGCGGCGGGCAAGGCGGGCGGACCTTCAACCAGTTGCCGGAACGGTGCGGCATCAGTGCGCAGCACCAGCCGGGTGCCCGGCGTGATCACGCTGTTGAGCGTGTCAAGCGAGCGCAACAAATCGTACAATTCGGGGTTACTGGTCCGGGCTTTAGCGTATATCGCCGCGCTCTGAACCTGCGCCTGCGCTTCAATATTGGCTGCGCTGACCGACGCATCGGCCTTAATCACACGGGCATCGCGTTCGGCGGAAGACCGGATTTCAGCCGCCTGACGCTTACCTTCGGCGGACCGCTCGGTGGCAATGGTTTCCCGTTCTGCCCGCATGCGATCCACGGTGGCATCTAACGTCACCGACGGTAATGTCAGCCGTTCAACGCCGACCTGCACCAGTTCAATGCCATAGCTGTCGAGCAACTGGCGGGCGATCTGATCATGCAAATGCTGTTCAAAACCGGAAAGGCGGATTTTGCTGGCATCAGTGTTAACCAGATCAGCCAGTGCAAAACCGCTGGTGGTGGTTTCCAGCGCCGAACCAATAAACGTTCGTATCTGCGCGGCGGCCATATCCGGCTGATTTTGTACCGCGCGGATAAAACGCTGCACATGCTGAGGATCGTTTTTCACCTGCCAGACAGTATAAGCCTGAACAATGATCCGCAGACCGTCACGGGTGCCGACATCCTGCAACCCACTGGACGTGGTGCGGATACGTAAATCCACCGGGATCGCGGTCTCCAGCGGCACCGGCAGATGCCATGCCAGTCCCGGTTGCAACAGCACACGCACCGGATTACCAAAGCGCGTGATCACCATCGCTTCGCCGGAACGCACCTGCACCAGACAGGCGGTGGCGGCAATCAGTGCCACCAGGACGATGGCAACCGTAACCCGTCGCCAGAGTCCAGGGGCCGCCGGGCCGGAATGATGATGGTGATGTCCGGCACCGTGATGATGTCCGCCATGAGCATCGTGATCGTGTCCGTGGGCTTCAGGTTGTTGGGAATCATTCACCGGGTAGTCTCCGCGTTGACAGAATGCGCCGCTTTATCCGCTCCGGGCGTAAATGGCAGGGTAAAATTTCTCAGATCCAGCACCGGCGAAGTCCCGCCGCCAATACGGTGATCAACAATCAGAACTTCCGGATGCTGCTGCATCGCCAGAATCAGCTGACTAAAATAACGGTCGGTCAGGAACGACTGTCCGCCAGTCTGATACGCCTGATTTTCTGCGTTAAAGCGCAACGCCATGACCTGTGCCTGATCGAGATTTTCGTGGCTTTGCGCACTGGCGGTATCCTGCGCCAGACGGGCAAATTGCTGTGCCGCATTGAGTTGCTGCGCGGCCTGCCCTTTCTCACCGGCGATGGCGCTTTGTGCCAGAATTTGTGCCGCCTGTACGCTGTGATAAGCATCCGCCGCACCCGCAGGTGGATGGATTGATTCAATCACCGTAGCCAGCAGTTCCACGCCGCTGTTGAGATGATCAAGCTGGCTCTGTACTTTCCGGCCAATATCTGCGGCAAGGCGTGTCTGATCACTTCCCAGCAGGCTGTCGAGCGTACGCGAGGAAAAATCATGCACCAGCACCTGGTTGGCAATACTGCGGATCAGCACCGGCATATTGTCGGTGTGATAGAGGCTCGCCATCGCCGCGCCGTCATTCATAGCGATGCGGTACACAAAGCGGACATCCATATTCATGATTTGAAAACTTTGCCTGTCACGGGTGGCACTGGCGATGATTTGTGATTTATCGCTGCTGTGGCCGGAGTCCCACAGACGGTTTGCGCTTTCAGGCGCCGGGCCTTCGGCGGTATCAGCCACCGTGACCGGTGTGGTGGTGACCGGTTCTTCGGAACCGGTGGTGAGTTCATGTACTTCGCCGTTATCAACCATCCGCGTACGGCCAAAAGGCCACGGCAGACCTGCATGTAAACCGGGTTGTCGGACCGCCACCGGTTTGCCGAAGGATTCATAAATTCCGCGCTGGGTCAGCGGCACCTCGCTGATGCCCGTCAGCAGCCAACCGGTCAGTAACAAGATTGCGGCCAGCGGTAACAGTGCACGGCGCATAAAATGAAACGCCCGGATCTGACGAAGATCGATACCAAAATGCTGATGCAGTTCGTTTTGCACAAACTGTAACGGACGCGGCGGCCAGCAAATCTGCGCGGCCAGCAGGCTGCCCGCAATAAACTCCGGCTCTTTATCCTCACGCGGCGGCGAAAACATCGCCATCAGCGCCCGCAGGAAAAGCTCCAGCGCCACCAACCCCGGTAATAATCCGGTGAGCATCAACAGGTGAGCAGGCCACACCGAAGCCTCACGGGCAAACATCAGGGCTAATGCACTCAGCAAAAACACGCCAATCATCATGCGCATCATCGGTGCGAGCTTTGCCGCTTCCGGCCATTCCAGCGGGTTTTTTAGCGTCCAGTGACGCTCCAGAACCAGTACAGCAAAGGCGCAGAGAATGAATACCGAACCGGCAAAATACCCCGCCTCACCGGCGTCATTGGCCGGTATTGGCAACTGCCATAACACACTGATGAGCACAATTGCGGCAAACGCAGGAAGCGCCTGGAAGAACACATGCGCGTCAACATAACGTAAAACAGGACGCATCCAGGGGCGGGAAATCAGACGTTGGGGAAATCCGGAAGACGCTTCCGGCATGGCGGTTTCAACAGCAGGTGCAAATTGTTGCGTCCGCCAGCGGGAGATACGCCGGGCACATTGCAGGGAGGCAGCGCAAACCCACATCGCCGCCATGATATTGCCGGTCACCCAGGGCCACACCGATGCCGGAGAGACCAGATACAGCATCAGCAAGATCAGATACATCACGCTGCTGATCACCATAATGGGGTTGATCAGCCCGCTCAGCCAACGCGTGTGGGTGGCGGCAGACTGAAAGCGCAGCTGTTTACTGGCGTTATCCGTCCCGGATACTTTGTCTGTACTCATGTCCGCTCCGGCAGTGGAAAAAATACCCCGCAGCGCAGGCCTGAAGCCAGTTAGTGCGAAGTTGACCGGGCGTAACGGTATAAAATTACAGAATTTTCAGCGATATGAATTTGGCCGCTTTTTTGCCCCGAATTGTAAGCATTTATCTTTAAAGGGCCACAAGCGGGTGAATAACGAAAAAGGTGCCGTTTTTAAGCGACACCTTTGAGGTTTCAGAGATTATCTTCAGCCACGTAATATTGCGGATCGTCGAGTTCGTGAGAACAGAATGGCCCGGCTTTTTTGAGCAAACTCACGCAATCATTGCTCAGATGACGCAGGCGAATGGTTTTACCGGCATCGAGATAGCGCGTGGTCAGTTTATCAATCGCCTCCACTCCGCTCGAATCCATGACCCGCGTACCGGCAAAATCCAGCACCACATTTTGCGGATCGTTTTCAGGATTAAACAGCTCGGCAAAGGTCGCGGCAGATCCGAAGAACAGCGGCCCGTCCAGCTTATACACTGCCAGGTCGCCTTTAGTTTTATGCTCGCGCACACGGATACGCGCCTGCTGCCAGGCAAAAACCAGCGCAGAGATAATCACGCCACTGATCACCGCCACGGCAAGATCGGTGAAAATCGTGATGACGGTGACAATCAGCATCACCAGTACATCAGCTTTAGGCATGCGGCGAAGACGGCGCAGCGAACTCCACTCAAAGGTGTTGTAGCAGACCACCAGCATAATGCCCGCCAGCGCTGCGACCGGCAGCAAGCCAATATAACCGGACAAACTGACCACAAACAGGATCAGTAAAATGGCGCCGACTGTACCGGAAATTCGCCCCCGACCGCCGGAGGTGAAATTAATGATCGATTGCCCAATCATCGCGCAACCGGCGAAGCAACCGAACAGACCGCAAATCGTATTCCCCGCTCCCTGCGCAATACTTTCACGGTTGCCGTTGCCCTTCTGATGACCCATTTCATCAAGCACGGTCATCGTCAGCAGCGATTCAATCAGGCCGACCAGCGCTATCACTACCGCATAGGGCAGCACGACTTTCAGCATCTCAACATTGAAAGGCGCAACCGGCAGGCTGAAGTGTGGCAACGCCCCTGAAATATCTGCCAGGTCACCCACGCGCAAGGTGTGCAGGTTAAAACCGATCGCTACGGCCGAAACGACGATCAGCGCTGCCAGCGAAGAAGGAATAATTTTGGTCAGTTTCGGGAACAGCACCACCACCAGAATCGCCAGCAACACCAGTCCGTACATCAGCAGTCCCTGCCCGGCAATCATGTGCAACTGCGCCAGCATAATGACAATTGCCAGCCCGTTCACAAAGCCGTGAACCGCAGGTAACGGCACCAGCCGGATAAATTTCCCGAGGCGGAAAACACCAATCAGAATCTGAATCACCCCGGCAAAAATGGTCGCCCACAGCACGTATCCCATACCGTGTTGTGCCGCCAGACTCATCAGCACCACCACAATGGATCCCGCGGCACCGGACACCATGCCCGGTTTACCGCCGAACAGTGCCGTCACCAGCCCGATAATAAACGCCGTGTGCAAACCGACAATCGGCGACAATCCGGCAACCAGTGAAAACCCGACCGCTTCGGGGATCATTGATACCGCCACCACAAATCCGGCCAGCGTTTCGTTCTTCATTTCAGACAACTTCAGACCACGCGGATTAAACATAAAACATCCGGTACATTTCCCGATCAGTTAAAAAATTGTGACAAGTATCTAAAAATGAACCAGGCGAGGCAAGGTTTATCCTGTGTACTGACAACAGTGGCGGCCACAAGCGGATCGAGATAAATGCGGTTCTCGTGTATAATGCGGGGAATTGTGGTCATTACATCGTGCGGTTATATTTAATCGTTTGATAATTAAGATATTAAGGTGAGAAAAACATGGGATTCAAATGCGGTATCGTCGGCCTGCCGAACGTCGGTAAATCTACTCTGTTCAATGCGCTGACCAAAGCGGGTATCGAAGCAGCAAACTTCCCGTTCTGCACCATCGAACCGAATACCGGTGTGGTACCAATGCCCGATCCGCGTCTCGACCAGTTGGCCGAGATTGTAAAACCGCAGCGTATCCTGCCAACCACCATGGAATTCGTGGACATCGCGGGTCTGGTCAAAGGCGCATCTAAAGGTGAAGGTCTGGGTAACCAGTTCCTGACTAACATCCGTGAAACTGAAGCCATCGGCCACGTTGTGCGTTGTTTCGAAAACGACAACATCATCCACGTTAACAACAAAGTGGATCCGGCTGATGATATCGAGGTTATCAATACCGAACTGGCATTATCTGACCTCGACACCTGCGAACGCGCGATTCACCGTGTGCAGAAACGTGCCAAAGGCGGTGACAAAGATGCGAAGGCAGAACTGGCCGCACTGGAAAAATGCCTGCCACAGCTGGAAAACGCTGGCATGCTGCGTGCACTGGATCTGACAGAGGAAGACAAAGCGGCCATCCGCTACCTGAGCTTCCTGACGCTGAAACCCACCATGTACATCGCCAACGTTAACGAAGACGGTTTCGAGAACAACCCTTACCTCGACGTCGTACGCAAAATCGCAGACGCCGAAGGCTCCGTGGTCGTTGCTGTTTGTGCAGCGGTTGAATCTGACATTGCCGAACTCGACGACGCTGACCGTGAAGAATTCATGGCTGAACTGGGCATTGAAGAGCCGGGCCTGAACCGCGTGATCCGCGCCGGTTACGAACTGCTGAACCTGCAAACCTACTTCACCGCTGGCGTGAAAGAAGTTCGTGCATGGACCATCCCTGTGGGCGCAACGGCTCCGCAAGCCGCAGGTAAAATCCACACTGACTTCGAGAAAGGCTTCATCCGCGCACAAACCATCGCGTTCGAAGATTTCATCACCTACAAAGGTGAGCAAGGCGCAAAAGAAGCCGGCAAAATGCGTTCAGAAGGCAAAGACTACATCGTTAAAGATGGCGATGTGATGAACTTCCTGTTCAACGTCTGAACCAAACTTCAGTTTCCGCTCCACACAGAATCCACGCCCTTGCGTGGATTTTTCTTTTTTATCCCCCCCCTAAAATCGCCCTCAGCTCCCTCTTTTATTTCTCCTTCCGCTCTGTTACGGGATATATTAAGGGCACTATCGTAAATTTTCTCTTTGTAACGGGTAACATCTCAATGGCACTGATCCCAAAAAACTACCAGCGTCTGGAAAGCGGATATCGCGAGAAAGCGCTAAAAATCTATCCGTGGGTGTGCGGACGTTGTTCGCGGGAGTTTGTGTATTCAAACCTGCGTGAATTAACGGTTCACCATATCGACCATGATCATACCAATAATCCGGAAGATGGCAGTAACTGGGAGTTGTTGTGCCTGTATTGTCATGACCACGAGCATTCAAAGTACACCGAAGCCGATCAGTACGGTTCAACGGTGGTGGCCGGTGAAGATGCGCAAGATGATGTCGGTGCCGCCACCTACAACCCGTTTGCCGATTTACAGGCGATGCTGAATAAGAAGAAATAGGGTCGATTCCGCTCCGCTCCTCCGGCAAAACTAAAAACCCCGGTATTCACCCAAATCCACGCGATGCCGTGGATTTTTTATGATGAACGAGGCGATTTCCGCCACATAAGTTAGTCCCCTGATATTTTTCTTGCATCCCAAAACGCCATGCGCATAATCGCAAATTCAAATAATAATGATTCTCAGTCCTTTTTACATTAGGGTTACATTATGCGCGAAAAAAATTCACCCACAGGGTTTAAACCGACCCTGCTGGCACTCTTCGTCAGCGTAAGCTGCATGCCTGCGATGGCGGCCACCGCCCCTGCTCCGGCGACCAGCTCAACGGCGGCGACAGGCGATACCATGACTATCGTCAGTGCGCCGGATAATGAATTCAAACCCGGCGGCAATGAGCTGGTTCCGGCCTATCTGGACGGTCAGGTGGCGCATGGCGGTCG
Source organism: Rahnella sp. WP5 (assembly GCF_000745615.1). Taxonomy (NCBI): domain Bacteria; kingdom Pseudomonadati; phylum Pseudomonadota; class Gammaproteobacteria; order Enterobacterales; family Yersiniaceae; genus Rahnella; species Rahnella sp. WP5. Next base: position 282,264 of record NZ_JQJR01000008.1, read on the forward strand.
CCTTGGCATGCTTGGCGAACAGAAGGCAATGGATGTGCCGTTTAACGTCATCGGCTTCACGTCAAAACTGATTCAGGATCAGCAGGCGCGGACCATTGCTGATGTGGTGCGCAATGATGCCACCGTCCAGAACGTGCAGGGATACGGCAACTTCGCCGAAACCTACCGCATTCGTGGCTTCCAGCTCGATGGCGATGACATGACGTATGGCGGATTGCCGGGCGTGGTGCCGCGTCAGGTGATGGATGCGTCGTTAATCGACCGCGTAGAAATCTTTAAAGGTGCGAACGGATTACTGAACGGCGCGGCAACAAGTGGCGTAGGCGGCATGATCAACCTCGAACCGAAGCATGCGGATGACGCGCCACTGACCCGTGTGGGCGTGGATTACACCTCCTCCTCTCAGGTTGGTGGCACCCTGGATCTGGGCCGTCGTTTTGGCGATGACAACCAGTTCGGTGTCCGTCTGAATGCCGTTAACCGTGAAGGCGAAACCGGTATTGATGGTGAGAAAAAACGCACCACCGCAGCCTCACTGGGCCTCGATTATCGCGGTGACCGCCTTCGTACCTCTGTGGACATGGGCTATCAAAAGAAAACCTTCCACGACGCCCGTCTTGGCGTGAATATCAGTGGTGTGGATTTCATCCCGGAAGTGCCATCCAACAGTCACAATTACAGTCAGGATTGGGTATACAGCAATATTGAGTCCGAATTTGGTATGGCCAAAGCGGAATATGATGTGACTGATGACTGGACAGTGTATGGCGGCGTTGGCGCACAGCATTCGCATGAAACCGGCGACTATGCCTCCCCTGCGCTGAAAGATGCTGACGGAACGGCAACGATTGGTCGTCTGGATACCAACCGCATCATCAATAATTTCAGCGGAATGGCGGGAATTCGTGGCGATTTCGATACCGCCTTCATCACCCACAAGGTGAATTTTGGTTATTCCGCCCTGACTTCACGCAATAATACGGCGTGGCGTATGGCCTACGGTGCCAATGCTGAAAACACCAATATTTATCACACCACGAATGTCCCGAACCCGACACCTAATCTGTCTGGCGGTAATTATGACGACCCGCTGACCACCGGGCGTAACCGGACTCAGGGCTATCTGTTAACCGACACGATGGGCATCCTGGATGACACCCTGTTGTTCACCGTCGGCGCCCGTCATCAGAAAGTGATCGTCCGTAATTACAGCAATGCGACCGGCGCTGAAGACGTGTCATCACGTTACAGCGACAGCCGCTGGATGCCGACGTACGGGGTTGTGTATAAACCGTGGCAGGTGATTTCCCTGTACGCCAACCACACCGAGTCTTTACAGCCGGGCGATGTGGCACCGAATAACGCGAAAAACTACGGTTCGACCACCGGCATTGCCCATTCAAAACAGAACGAAGTGGGTGTAAAAGCGGACTTCGGGCGTGTTGGCGGTTCACTGGCATTATTTGAAATCAAAAAACCGTCAGGCATTTTGGACAGCAATAAATTCTACAATCTGGACGGTGAACAACGTAACCGGGGCGTGGAGCTGAACGTCTTTGGCGAACCGGTGCTGGGCCTGCGTCTCAACGGCAGCGCGACCTGGATTGATCCGGAAATGACCAAAACCGAAGACAACACCTATAACGGTAAAGATGCGATTGGCGTGCCGCGCTACAACCTGGTGCTGGGTGCAGAATATGACATCAAACCGGTTGACGGCCTGACGGCCACCGCGCTGGTGAACCATTCCGGCTCACAGTGGGCAGACTCAGCCAACACGAAGAAAATCGACGCTTATTCCGTTCTGGATCTTGGCGTGCGTTACCGCACCAAAATCAACCAGAATGATATGGTCTGGCGTGCTGGTGTTGATAACGTGACCAATGAAAAATACTGGTCAAATATCGACAGCACCGGAACCTATGTTTATCAGGGAAAAACGCGCGCGCTCAAAGTCTCCATGACGTACGACTTCTGATACGGATATAAAAAGGGGATGCATTCAGCATCCCCTTTTTTATTACAGTGCGAATTTTTTATTGGCTGTTTTCCGGCAGCGGTAAACTGACCGTGACCATCAGCCCGCCGTGCGTTCTCTTCGTCGCATGGATCCCCCCGCCGTGCGCTTCACAAATCGCACGGGCGATGGATAAACCCAATCCGCTGCCCCCGGAATGTCGTGCGCGGGAAGAGTCCGCCCGGCTGAAGCGTTCAAACATAACAGGCAGAAAACTGTCATCCACACCCGGACCCTTGTCCCGGAACGTTATGTCATAACCGCCATTGCCGGGCGCGATGGCGATGTCCAGACGCCGTCCTTCCTGCGCATAACGCAGCGCATTTTCCATCAGAATGGTAAATACCTGCCCGAGCCGGAACGGGTCACCGACATAACGGCACGGCGTCTCCGGCGTCAGGGCGATGTCAAAACCGGCTTTCGTCGACTGAGGTTTCAGCCAGGTCATCCGCTCGCGCAGCAGATCGGCCAGATCTAGTTCTGTCTTGCTGAGGTTAAGCTGACCGGCATCCGCCAGCGACAGCAGATGCAGTTCGTCGATCAGACGGTTCAGATGCAAAAGCTGTGTCATCACCATCTGCAATTGCTGCGGCTCCGGGCGGAAAACACCGTCCAGCATGCCCTGTAAACGCCCCACTGCCGCCGTGAGCGGTGAGCGCAGTTCATGCGCCATCGCCACATGGGAGGCCCGCAGCTCCCGCTCATAGCGCGAAAGTTGCAGCATCATGGCGTTAAAATCATCCGTGAACTGAATCAGTTCCGCCGGCGCATTTTTCACCGGCTCAGCCCGCGTATTAAAATCTCCCTGCGTGACCGCACGCGCCACCTGGGCCAGACGGCTGAATTGTGACGAAAGCGGTCGCGCGGCTTTTAATCCCAAAATAGCGATAAACGGCGTCACCACGACCACCAGGATGCCAACCATGATCCAGTCGGCCGAGGCGATGGAGGGATCGGAGTAACGTGCCCCCCAGCCCTGATCGACAATCTCATGAAACCGCGCAAGATTAAGATCCGGATTATCCCGCAGCACGTAAAACTCTGCCCTGAGTGCGGGAGACATATGGTGCAATACCCAAAGATTCTCAATGACAAAACGCAGCCACATGCACAATGCAATCACAACGACACTGCCGATGGCCAGCGTCAGGATCCGCACACAAATCCAGCGCCACAGGGACTGATAGTGAGAGTGATGGTTCATGGCTGTCTGAACCGGTAACCGACGCCGCGCACATTGACTAACACGTTAACGATGCCTGCGGATTCGAGTTTTTTACGCAAGTTATAGACATGCGTATCGACCACCCTTTCCAGCGCCTCGCTTTCCGGCAGGCAATGCTCCAGCAAATACTGACGTGAGAACGGGCGTGTTGGTGCACGCATTAATGTGCTCAGTACGCCAAATTCTGTCGGGGTTAAATCAAGATAATGCGGTTCGCCCGAGGCAGAGCTAACCGCCGCCGTCAGCGCCCCGACATCCACGTCGAGACCCTGCCAGCGCAACACAGCAGACGTATTGTTTTCGTCTGTCGCCACACGACGCAGTACCGCCTGCACCCGCGCCACCACCTCACCGGGGTTGTAAGGTTTGACCACATAATCATCCGCACCGAAGCGCAGCGCGCCAATTTTATCGGGCATGTCGCCCATCGCCGTCACCATAATCACCGGCGTGCTGCTTTCACGCCGCAGCGATGCCAGCACATCAGTGCCGCGCATCCCGGGCAGCATCACATCCAGCAAAATGAGATCCGGCTTCCAGCGCAGCGCATGCTCCAGCCCGGAAATGCCGTCGCCGGCAATCTGTACGTCATATCCTTCGCGTTTTAAATACGCATCGAGAACGTCTGCCGCATCGGCATCATCTTCAATAATCAGGATCCGCTTTGTTTGCATTGAGTCGCCCTGGCTGTTTCATCATAAATTCCCGGCAGTTTACTGACCCTGCCTCTCCCGACTTCCGGTTTCAGATGCGGCTGCAATCCGCTACGAACCATACGTTTAGATGATGAGGAATCACAATGATATCCAGAAAACTAATGCTTCACATTACCTGTTTACGCATTTTCTGCCCGGCTCCCCAGTTCGACCACCACCTGATGCTCGTTACCGTCATCCGTCAGCGGGATCAGATCACCGTCCAGGGCATGGCCATCCAGCGTGACACAGTAGTCGCCGGTGTTGTGCCGCACCGTTATCAGGTAACGGCTGCTGCCTTGCTGATACGTCACCGTGATTTCCGGCCACAGCGCAGGCAATTTGCTGTGGATGGCGATAGCATCGCCGTGGCGTGTAATGCCCAGCAATGATTCGGTGATCAACCGGTATGTCCAGCCCGCAGAACCGGTATACCAGCTCCAGCCCGCGCGACCGCTGTGCGGATCTACCGAATAAATATCGGCGGAAATCACATACGGTTCCCCTTTATAGCGGCTGACCGCCTCCGGCGTGAGGCTGTGATTGATCGGGTTAATCATCGACATCAGTTCCCAGGCGCGTTCGGTGTTACCCTGTCGGGCAAACGCCATCACCGCCCAGATGGCTCCGTGGGTATACTGCCCGCCGTTTTCACGCACGCCCGGCAGATATCCGCGGATATACCCCGGATTCGGGCCGTTGCCGTCAAATGGCGGCGTCAGTAATCTGATCAACCCCGCATCGTTATCGACCAGACGCTGATCGACCGACCGCATGGCGCTGGCGGTGCGTTCAGGTGTACCGGCTCCGGAAAGCACCGACCAACTTTGCGCGATAGCATCTATCTGGCATTCGTCGTTCATATGCGAACCCAGCGTTTCACCGCTGTCGAAATAACCGCGCAGATACCACTCACCGTCCCACGCATGGTTGTTGAGGTTTTGCTTCAGCAGCGCCGACTGCTCGCGGCACAGGGTGGCGATAGCGATGTCCTGGCGCTCTTCTGCCAGTGCGCCATAACGTTGCAGAACGTCGTAGAGGAAAAAGCCCAGCCAGACACTTTCCCCGCGCCCGCCCAGCCCCACCAGATTCATGCCGTCATTCCAGTCTCCCGCGCCCATCAGCGGCAGTCCGTGCTCACCCATTTTCAGACCATGCTTCAGCGCACGCACACCGTGCTGCCAGAGACTTTCCTGCGTTGCGCTGACCTGCGGTTGCTCGTAGAACGACTCCTCACCCGCCTCCAGCAAACGTGCCTCGAGATAAGGCACGGATTCTTCGGCAATGCCATGATCGCCGGTGACCGTGATGTAATGGCTGATGGCCAGCGGCAGCCAGAGATAGTCGTCAGAACAGCGGGTACGCACGCCGTTGCCGGTTGGCGGATGCCACCAGTGCTGGACATCGCCTTCAATGAACTGCCTCGACGCACATAAGAGGATCTGTTCGCGCATCCGTTCCGGCGCCGCGTGGCTTAGCGCCAGTGTATCCTGCAACTGGTCGCGGAAACCGAACGCCCCGCCGGACTGATAATAGCCGCTGCGCGCCAGGATCCGGCTGGCTAAGGTCTGGTAAATCAGCCAGCCATTGGCGAGCAAATCAACCGATTTATCCGGCGTGGTGATCTGAATTTTATCCAGCACCTGATGCCAGTGATGATGAATGCGATCCAGCTCAGCCTGCGCCGCACCTTCCTCAAGATACTGATGAATGAGCGCTTCGGCATCTGCGGCATTCTGCCCCAGACCCAGCGCGAAAATAAAGGTGCGCTGGTCGCCGTCGATAAGCGTTGTGGCCGACTGTACCGCGCCACAAGGATCCAGCGCCGCACCGGTTTTATCGGAAAGACGCTGATTTTTCATGGCCGCGGGCATGGCCGCAGAACCGGTGCGACCAAAGAACTCGCGACGGTCACCGCTGACCGAGCAATGTGCGCCGGTGACCGCAAAGAAAGCGGTGCGTTCAGAGCCGTTGCTGGTGTAATGATTGGTCGCCAGTACGCCGCAACCTTTTACCACGTGCGCGGCCGAGGTCACGATATGCATCGCGGACTTGGCACGTAAATCTGCCATCACCCATTCGGCATAACCGGTCACCGACAATCTGCGCGGCCTGCCGGAGAGGTTAGTCAGGGTCATGATAATCAGTTTGACCGGTGCATGTTCGGCAACTAATACCGTCATTTCACTGGAAATGCCCCGCTCGGTATGTTCGAAGCAACTATAACCAAAACCATGGCGGGTGACGTAACCGCCGATGCCGCGAACCGGTAACGGTGCAGGCGACCAGACGCTGCCGCTGTCCTCATCGCGCAGATAAAAGGCTTCGCCGGAACTGTCGCTGACCGGGTCATTTTCCCACGGCGTTAAGCGGTATTCGTGGGCATTTTCATACCAGGTATACGCCTGCGCACTTTCTGAAATCACCGTACCAAAGCTGGCATTTGCCAGCACGTTCGACCACGGGGCAGGCGTGGTCTGACCTTCGTTAAGCACAATCTGATATTCACGACCATCCGGCGAGAAACCGCCCAGCCCGTTGAAACAGGCCAGTTCACGTGGCGGCGACATCACCGGCTGACTGTCATTGACCGTACGCACCGGCACCAACGCGGGCAGGGAAACGAGCGGCGTTTGCGTCCGCTGATTTAGCTGATCGTCCAGACTGCCACGGCGGTCGTCGATCACCACATGCGCCACGCTCATCAGCAGCATGCGGTCATCCGGTGTCATCTGCTCGCCGTTACGCACGAAAATTCCGCCCGGAATATCGGTCTGGCTGGACCCCGCGCCGGATGCCACCAGGCTGAGGATCTGGTTTTGCAGCGCCTGCTGATAACCGCCGGAATCATTACACAACAGCACCAGATCGACTTTTAATCCTTTCAGACGCCAGTAATGGTGCGCACGGATCAGCAATGTCACCAGCCCGATATTTTCGTTGCTGGTCATGGTCAGCAGTACAATCGGCAGATCGCCGGAAAGTGACTGCCCCCACAGGCCGGATTGCCCGCGACGGTTGGCGGCGACCGACTGTGCATCGCCGCGCATTTCCTGACTGGCAAAAATCAGCGCCCCCGCCAGACGGTTAAACAGCCCGGCATCATCTTCCGAGGCATTAAGCTGGCGCAGCACGACCTGACTGTGCGACCAGGCGATTTCAAATACCCGGTCAGCAATATGATGGTCGCGATATTTTTCCAGCAACATCAGGCTTTGCAGGCGTGTGTCGCTGATGCCGTAAACCATGTCGATAATCACCGGCACACCGGGTCTGAGCCGGATGCGCTGACGAATCGCCATCACCGGATCCAGCACCGCACCGGCACTGTTACCGAGTGTTCCACCCTTCTGCATTGCCTGCGGACTGGCGGCGGTATTGCCACGCCCGATAAAGGCCGCGCGATCGGTTTCAAATGACGTTTCCCGTTCCACCGCACCGTGGATAGCCATCATGTGGAACATCCACGGACAGGCCTCATCCGGTTCGCGTGGTCGCCGGTGACAAAGAATCCCCTCCTGCGCAGGCACCAGTTCGGTTTGTACAAACAAATTACTGAACGCAGGATGGGCCGCGTCGTTGGCGGCGGGTGCCAGCACCACTTCGGCATACGTGGTGATATCCAGCGTACGCGAATGGCGGCCATTATGTGTGACCGTCATACGGCGGATTTCGACGTCATCTTCCGGTGATACCACGATATGCGTCTGCAGGGTCAGCAGGCCGCGGGTACGGGTAAACTCTGCGCCAAAATCGGTCAGTACCGCGTGGTAGGTTCCCTTCTGTTTACCGAGCGGTTGCCAGGTATTACTGGTCACTGCACCCGATTCAGGATCGCTGACGTAGCAGAAGATGCCGCGGTTATCGCGGGTGGCATCTTCGCGCCAGCGGGTCAGGGTCAGGTCTTTCCAGCGACTGACACTGCCGCCCGCCTGCGTGACCATCAGATGGTAATGGGTATTGGAAAGCAGCTGAATTTCCGGCGACGGGCTGTCGACGTCGGTGAATTCACGCAATTCCACGTTCACTTTTTGCAGCATATTGTCGTGCGATTCGAAGTGACGACGCGGGCTGTAAAGCTCGACGGCATCCGGCACGCGTTCCTGTAACAGTAAACGGGCGGACTGGAATGCCGCGTTGGCCGCAAAGCGTGCGGTCATCGGCGCGCCGAGCAACACGTTAGCCAGCGCCAGGAATCCCATGCCCTGGTGGTGCGCCATGTAGGAACGCACCACGATGTAAATCTGCCCGCGCACCAGACGCGACGGGCTGTAATCCAGTGCATCATAGAAACCGTATTCACCGCGAGCGCCGCAATTCTCCAGTTCCAGCAGATTCACACAGGCTTCCTGCGGGCGGATCATCAGCGCCATCATCGTTGCGTAAGGCGCGACGACCATATCTTCACCCAGGCCGCGTTTAAGACCGAGGCCAGGCACACCGAAGGCGTGATACTGGTAGTTCTGGTTGAGATCAAAGGCCGCATACGCCGATTCAGAAATCCCCCAGGGCACGTTATTTTCCTTACCCCAGGCAATTTGCCGGTCAACGGCGGTCTGACACATCTGCACCAGCAGCGTATCGGGATACGCTGGCATCACCAGTTGTGGCATCAGATATTCAAACATTGAGCCGCTCCACGACATCAGCGACGGCTGTTTGTCGATCACGGTGAACAGACGCCCGAGGGCGAACCAGCTTTTTTGCGGCAACTGATTGGTGGCGATGGTGACGTAATTCGTCAGACGGATTTCCGACGGCAGCAGATCGTACTTTCCGCTGTCCATTTTATGGGCGTCACAATTGTAACCGACGGTCAGCAGGTGGGTATTTTTGTCATACAGGAAGCGGAAATCCATGTGCGCATGCTCGTTCAGGCGCTGTTCGAGTTCACCGATGATGTCCAGCCGCTGGCGCGCCAGCCCGATAGAGCGGGATAACAGCGGTGACGTCCGGGCATCCTGTTGCGCCAGCCAGTGCAGCGTTGGCAGCGGTTGATTTTGAGCCTCCGCCGGCAGCGCACCATAAAAATCTGACCACTCTTTAATGCCGGTCGCGAGCTGTGTTGCCAGCCGTTGTTGCCAGCCCTGCGCCGACGCAGCGATCAGGCCGTGCATATCCTGCAGGTAGGTAATACTTTCAGCGGCTTTGGCTGCGGTGGCCTGTTTCAGGCTTTCCCGCAATTTAGTCATCAGCGGTTCGTCGGTCTGGCTTTCCGCCATGTTCAGCGTATCGGCCAGCCCGGCCAGCCACGCGGTCATATTCAGCGCGGGCTGCGTGCGCCATAACCGTAATCCGCTGCTGAGCGTCAGCAGATGCCCGGCCAAATTGCCGCTGTCAACGCTGGAAATGTAGCGCGGATTGAGCGGTGCCAGCGTGCGTGTGTCGTACCAGTTATAAAGATGCCCCCGAAAATGCTCGAGTTTATCCAGCGTATCGAGTGTCTGGCTGGTACGTTCCAGCACCTCACCCTGCGTAATGTAGCCGAAATCCCACGCGGTGATATTCGCCAGCAACGACAGGCCAATGTTGGTCGGCGAGGTACGGTGCGCAATCACCGGCTGCGGAATTTCCTGGAAATTGTCGGGCGGCAGCCAGTTTTCCTCAGCGTTGACGAACGTTTCGAAAAAGTACCAGGTTTCACGTGCGGTCTGACGGAGGAAACGCTGTTGCTGCGCATCAATGCCCGGTTTCTGCCTGACGGCAGGCCGGCTCATCCAGCACATCACCAGCGGCGCGACAAGCCACAGCAGACCCAGCGGCAAGGCAAACCACAGTAACGGCGGATGCGCACCGGCGGCCAGCATAATCACGGCTACACCAGCCAGCAGATTTGCCCACATCCGGCGATAGAAATAGACCTGCGAGTGCGCACGGGATTTCTCGCCGATATTCACACTCGCCCATTCATGCAACATCCTGTGGCTGACATTCAGCCGCCACAGGGTCAGCAAAATGGCGTGTATTGAATACACGGCTTCGTGCGGCAGGGTCATTAACTGGAGCAAAATCCGCGAACAACGGCTGAGGGTAGCGGATGCCACACTTTTCAGATGGGCAATGACCTTGCGGCGTGAGCCTTTGTTGAAGAGATCCAGCACCAGCGCGACCACCACCGGGAAAAGCAGCATACTGGCGATAAAGCCCAGCCAGTAAAGCTTGTTCGGCACCAGCAACAGCGTGCAAAAAATGAGGGTCAGCAGCGCGGGAGCGATAAGGCTGCGGCGCAGGTTATCGAACAATTTCCAGCGGGAAAGCGTGGTCAGCGGGTTGCGGGTCCGCGTGCCATCTTCCTGCGTGACACGAAAACCCAGCCAGTTCAGCAATTGCCAGTCGCCACGGATCCAGCGGGTTTTACGCGCCACATCCGCCAGATAATGATCCGGATACTGCTCGTATAACACCACATCGCTGAGCATGCCCGAACGCGCATAACACCCTTCCAGCAGGTCGTGACTGAGCACTAAATTTTCCGGGCAGGTATTTTCTGTTGCCCGGATGAACATATCAACGTCGTAAATCCCTTTGCCGACAAATGAGCCTTCGCCGAATAAGTCCTGATAGATATCGGAGGACATCGACGAATACGGATCATTGCCCGGCACGCTGCTGCATAATGCGGCGTAACGCCCCTGCCCGTTTTCGGGGATTTCTTCGGCCAGCCGGGGCTGAAGAATGGCGTAACCCGAAATCACCCGCTGGCGTTCAGTGTCATAAACCGGATGATTGAGCGGATGGGCCATGGCGGCGACCAGCTGATGTGCAGTCGCGCGCGGCAGCACCGTGTCGCTGTCGAGGGTGATCACGTATTTCACCTGGCGCAGTTGCGCCTGTGTGCGGCCTTCCACCCGGGAGAACGGCTCACCTTCGCCGCGCAACCAGCGGTTCAGCGCATTCAGTTTGCCGCGTTTGCGCTCATATCCCATCCACACGCTCTGCGCCGCATTCATTTCACTGTCGCGATGCAACAACGTAAATAACGGCCCCTGTGCGTCGGTATAGCGTCGGTTGAGGGTCTGGATCTGCTGCGTGGCGTAGCTCAGCAACGCATCGTTGTCCTCGTTGTGCTGTTCAGGGTTGTCGTGAAAATCGGTGAGCAGCGCAAAATTCAGGTGTGACAGAACATTGCCGAGATAACAGACTTCGAGGCTGCTGATCAGTGCATCAATATTTTTCCGGCTACCCAGCAGACAGGGGATCACTACCAGGGTGCTGGCGTGTTCCGGGATGCCGCCGACGAATTCCAGTCGGGGCAGCGGTTGCGGTGTGCGGCTACGGGTGGTGATTTCACTGAGCAAATTCAGCGCAAACTGGCTGGCGACCAGCACTACCGGCCCCAGTAACAGCCACCACGCCCAGTGCATGCCGGGATGCACGGTGTGATATAGCACCTCGGCGGTGATGGCGGTGGTCAGCAGCAGCAGGCTGCCGAGCCACGAAAGCAGCGGTGTCTGGCTGAGGCGGCTGCGGATGCGGGTTTGCAGTGAAAACCTCACCTGCAAATCTTTCTCCAGCGTCTTGCGCCCGGCATCAATCAGATAGTAACCGACATGTTGTTGCTGAAAGGAATCCGTTGCCTGTTGCGCCAGCGCCACCGCACGGCTGGCGACAAACGCCTCATCGTGCAGGGAATGGCGCGACAACTGTTCAATCTGATGGCGGTAGTTATCGCGGGTATCAAAGTGCATGGAGGCATAAATACCGGCCGGATCCTCACGCAGGACTTTCTCCACCACGCTGAGGTTTTCGGCGAATTCTGCCCAGTCCATTTCGGTCAACTGCCGCAAACCCATAATGCTGTTGCTGACAGAAAGCTGGCTGGCAGCAAGCTGCTGATTAAATTTATCGATCACTTCACGCTGGGTCAGCCCGACTTCACTCAGCCGCTGCTCTACCCAGGTCAGCGGCAGCGCCAGCATCGAACCGTGCCCCTGCAACCGACGCACCAGTTCGGCCACGAAAGCGCTGCTACGCGGCGGATTGGTGCGCGCCATATCAGCAATCACGATGATCTGACTGGCGGGATCGTTTTCCGCGCTGTCCTGCAATTTATTGACCCAGAAATCGGCCAGATTACGTTCCTGCTGCGCATTCGCCACTTCAATACTGACCCGGCGTAAATTCTCGATCAGCGCCAGACGCAGCATACCCGGAAAGGCCCATAACTCCCCGAGCGTCAGCGGGCGCACACTCTGATAAGTCGAGAGAAAACGGGTCAGGGTTTTGATGTCCCACAGGCCGTCGCTGTGGCTGACAACCTCGGTCGCAATGTCATAAATGCGCGGGCAGGAATGCGGTAAACCCAGTGAAGGCAACCCCTTGCCAAAGTTTTTCGGTAACAGCTGGCGCACCAGGCGGATTTGTTCTTCGATCAGATAGAAGTTATCGAGTAACCATTCACCGGCCGGGGTAATGCCTGCTTTTTCTCCACTGCTGAGGATCAGGCAACTGCGCGTTAAAACCTTTTCGTTATCGTCGAGGCGCTTTAGCAGGTAGTAAGGAAGTTTTTTGCCGGAGAGTTTGTGGGAGAGTGCGAGTTTGCCGCCGAACCGTTCCATCTGATCTGCGGAGAAAAGCTCGGCGCTGATCGGTACGGGGTGCGCCAGTGCGCTGGCGCGATGACGCCGGGTATGGCTAATAACAGGGGGTGCTCTTTTAATTTTGAACCAGTTAATCACAGCATTTTTCATGTCAGCATACCTTAGGCGGACCCGATAAGGCAGTTGCCTGAGCTGCGATGAGAGTTCACTTGATAAGAAAATGGGTAAAGGACAGGGAGGCCGAAAAGATGAGTCACCCTCAGCGGGCAATTAGATTCATAGTAGCCTGTTTACAGGGATAGCGTTGAGTTTATTTTTTCGCCAGCGGCTGACAACTGTGTGCTAACCCTGCAAATTTTCACTGACGGCGGTCTTTATCAAGGCTCAAAAGTATAAACTCCCGGATTCGGTTCATGCGATTATCGGGCGGCTATTTGGGAATAATTGTCACAGGCAATCCCCCGCTTCCAAATTTATCCTTCAGGAAAAAAAGATGACGACCTTAAACGAAAAACTGGCATGGCGATACGCAACCAAGATGTTTGATGCGGCCAAAACGGTTCCGGCTGAAAAGATTGAAAATATTATTGAGGCCGTGCGTCTGGCACCGACCTCAAGCGGTCTGCAACCCTTCGAACTGCTGGTAGTCACTAATCCGGATATCCGCGCAAAAATCCGCACCGTTGCCTGGGATCAGGCGCAGGTCACCGACTGTTCTCACCTGCTGGTGTTCGCGGCATGGGATGACATCACGCCAGAACGCGTGAACATGATGTTCGACCTGACCAACGAGGTTCGCGGTTTTAAAAACGAAGGCTGGGAAAACTACCGCCAGAAACTGCTGAACATTGTCGCTGAACGCGGTACCGAAGCGAATTATCAGGCCGCTGCACGTCAGGCCTATATCGGTCTGGGCGCCGCGCTGATCGCCGCCGCGTTTGAAGAAGTGGATGCGACGCCAATGGAAGGGTTTGATCCTGCTGCCGTGGATGAAATCCTGGGCCTGAAAGACAAAAACCTGCGCAGCGTCGTGATCCTGCCGCTGGGCTATCGTGCCCACGAAGGCGACTGGCTGGTGAACCTGAAGAAAGTTCGCCGCAGCCGTGAAAACTTCGTCACCGAAATCAAGTAATATCAGGCCACCGGCCCTGTCCGGCCGGTGGCCTTCATACCCTAAACACAGACGTACCTTACTGATGACATCCTGATTTTATTATCATAAATCCCCCTGACTTCACGCTTATAAGGTCATTTACGGACGATAAAAGTTTTCCGCTGTGCCGTTGCCCAGAGTGATCACCCCCGCAAAAATCATAATAAGTAGCCCCATTATTTAAAAAAAACCTTATCCGGGCTAAATAGCCCCATCAGAGTGCCGATAACACATGCAGATAAATGATTTTACTGACTCTGTTAACTTATTTTGAGGTTGCATATGTTAAAGAAGCTTCGCAATAAGGCAAAAGTCGAGCTTTATGTATGGATAGGGATACTCATAGCAACCTATTTATTTTCCCTTTATTTTAATATGAATGAAGTTTTCTATTATTTTTTTAAGGCATATGAAGTCTATAATTTAGATGAAGTTTTCATCGCCCTGAATATAACGGGTTTTCTTGGGCTTATTTTTTCCTTTGTAAAAATAAAAGCAATGGAAAAGGAAATAGCAAGGAGAATGGAAGCTGAAAAGAATTTTCATTGGGTTGAATGCCATGATCCGGTAACAGGGCTACCGAATACAATCATACTCAACTCCACCATTGCACAATATAACCACGAAAACAAAAGTAGTTTTGGTGTGTTCACCATTGAAATAAACAGACTGAAGGATATTAATGATATTTTCGGTCATGACTATCATGATGAGATATTTAAGATCGTAGCAGAAAGACTGCTGAATATTTTCCCTGGCTGTGTTTATAAATTAGCCGCCGATGATTTTCTTGTCCTGAGACCCAATATTGACAAAACCGACCTGACCTCACTGTCCGGGCGCGTTATGCGTAGCCTGTGTTCACCGGTTAATCTGGATGGATTTACCTTTAATATTTCTGCCAATATTGGTATTTCACGATCCCCGGAAGATTCGTGCGATCTTAAGAAAGTGATTCAACAATCCGATTGTGCAATGCATGTTGCTAAAAAAGCCGGCAGAGAGCAGATCAGGGCATTCTCTGCGAGCATGGAAGAATCTTTATTATCCATGGCACAACTGGAACGTGATTTTAAATCAGCCTTGAAAAACAAAGTTTTTGTGAGTCATTATCAGCCCTTAGTGGATCTAAAATCAGAAAAAATCATAGGCTTTGAAGCCCTTGCCCGATGGGAAATCTCGGCGGGAAAGTTCATCCCGCCGTCGAAGTTCATTGCGCTTGCTGAAGACACCGGAGCAATAACAGAACTGACAGAATATCTCTTACGGGAGGCATGTCTTGAAGCGCTAAAATGGCCATCCGACAAACGGTTGTCCTTTAATCTTTCACCTTTACTTTTATGTGACAAAAATCTTAAATCAAGAATCATAGGTATTCTTGATGATGTGGGTTTCCCGCCAGAACAACTGGAAATTGAAGTCACGGAAAGCGCGCTGTTTAGCAACAGACATCTGGCCAGATATACACTTAAAAGACTCCGTGACGCAGGCGTTAAAATTGCTCTTGATGATTTTGGCACCGGATACTCAAGCCTTTCTCAGCTCTGTGACTTTCCCTTTGATACATTAAAAATTGATAAAAGTTTTATTGATACATTCCAGACTAATGAGAAACAAAATAAGATTGTTTGCTCTATTCTCTCCCTTGCCAACGCCCTCAACGTAAAAGTGGTTGCTGAAGGCATTGAATATAAAAGTCAGCTGATTATTTTACAGGAACTCGGCTGTGATATTGGTCAGGGCTATTTCCTCGGAAAACCGGTTCCTGCAGCAAATATTCATAAATCAATAAAATCGCCTTTAACTGAAGCTGAAAAGGTCACAGCGGAATGAAGCGGTGACCGGCGGGTGAACTGTTGTTCGGTCATCGTCATGCCCCACTGGTCGCCCTGCCATTCTTTCAGCAGTTCGAAACCAAAGGATTCATACAGACGTCGCGCAGCATGAAGGCCGCTGAAGGTCCAGAGCTGAACAGCGTCGAATCCGCGCCCGTCGCAAAACGCTATCGCTTCACTGAGCAGTTTTCTGCCCATGCCCGTTCCCCGGCAGCGGTCATCAAGAATAAACCAGCGCAGATGGGCTTCGTTATTTCCCAGATCCTGACCATCGATAGCCACTGAACCGACCACCCGCCCGTTGCTGACCGCCAGCCAGACCTGGTTGCAGGGTTCATGCAAACGCCCGCAGAACTCTGCCAGTCCGCTGGCAACCTTTCCCTCGAAGAAATGCCCGAAATTGTAATTACTGGCGTAATACGTGCCGTG
Organism: Rahnella sp. WP5; assembly: GCF_000745615.1. NCBI lineage: Bacteria > Pseudomonadati > Pseudomonadota > Gammaproteobacteria > Enterobacterales > Yersiniaceae > Rahnella > Rahnella sp. WP5. The sequence continues at coordinate 298,158 of NZ_JQJR01000008.1, forward strand.
CATTTCCGCAATCCGGCCAATCATGCCCGGCTGATATCCCGTGACGATTTCAATGTTGTGTTGGGGCGCGACCGGGTCCCCGTCGCGACAACGTTCAAGGGCGCGGGCATACGCCGTCAGGCCTTTTGCGACGGCCTGTTGCTGCGTAGCATCCAGATTTTCCAGCGCCTTGATCACGCGCATCGCACCGTACTCATTGATCCGCCCGACCGTCTGCATGCCCTTTTCCGTCAGTATCAGTTGTTTCACTCTGGCATCATTTTCCGACGGCACTTCCTGCAGTTCACCCGCTGCCAGCAAACGGGCAAGCATGCGGCTGACGCTGGATTTTTCCAGCCCGAGGATCTGCACCAGTTGCGCGGCGGTCATGGCGCCCTGATTTTCAATTTCCACCAGGCTGTGTACGGCAGAAGGTGAATATTCTGTGGCCGCCAGCGTGGCGTTCATAAAACCCAGCTCGCGTACCATAAGGCGCGAGGAGGAACGGATTTCTTCGATTAAGGCGTGGTCTGGCATGCGTTTACCCGGGATTTTGACTGATAGTTGTATAATACAACCATCATCCCCGGTGCACTGTCAATACCGCGATAAAGATTGTGCATGACAATCCGGCACGTTCTGTGCAGGATGAGTTTTTTCTTTCCGGGGATCATTCATGAGCGCAAAAACGGCATCGCTGGAAAGCCGTATCCGGCAGCAATGGGATCAGCTTTCGTTGCACGAACAACGTTTAGCCGACGTCCTGTTAGCCGCGCCGGGCCAGCTGGCGATGAATACCGCGACTGAACTGGCGCAGAGCGCGGGCGTATCCAAAGCGACTGCCACGCGATTCTTTCGCCATATCGGTTATGAAAGTTACGATGCTGCCCGCCGTCAGGCGCGTGAAATGCAAAACAGCGGCTCGCCTCTGTATCTTCAGGCCGCACCCAGCGCTTCGCCCCTGGGCACGCTGATACAAAATCATCTGGAAAAAGAGGTCTCCAGCCTGGTGAACACGTTCCGTTTACTGGAAGACGACCAGCTTGAAGCCTGCGTGGAGGCCATTGCCAACGCGAAACGTGTGGTGGTGATGGGCTGGCGTCACAGTCAGACCATCGCCATGCTGATTTACCGCGACCTAATCCACGTTCACCCCGACGTACGCCTGCTGCCGCGCGCCGGTGATTCGCTGGCAGAACATCTGGCAGCGCTTGGTCCGCAGGATGTGGTGATCTGCGTCGGGCTGCGCCGTCGTATGCCTGCACTGGAAACCGCCATGAGTGCCCTGGCTGACATGCAGGTGCCGATGCTGTATATCTCCGATGTGCTGGCGGGTAAACCGGCGAAATATGCCAACTGGGTCTTGCGCTGTCATACCGACGTTAATCTGATTTTCGACAGCACCGTGGCGCTTTCCGGCGTCTGTAACCTGCTCTGTTCACTGGTCGCCCGTCGCATGGGTAAAACCGGCAGCTACCATCTCGCCACCATCGAAACCCTGCACCAGAGCCTCGAAGAACTGGAGTAATGCGCCGCACTGGCGCAACGGCTGAACACTTATCCCCAAATCAGTGCATCGGCGGATTTTTTCGCCGCTTTTTCATTCCTCCCGATGAAACCCTAGAAATATAAATATTAAAATAAGAAACATTTGTTTCTCATTGATTATGGAAGAAAAAAATGTTTCCCGTCATATTCAGGCTGCGACTGATTAAAAAAGTGGCATGGAAACTGCTCTGTGGTCAGTGACATTTCACCAACACCAGGGAATCACCATAATGAAAAAAATAGCATTGCTGATCGCCGCTTTAATCACGGCTGGCGCGGCTGGCACCGCACAAGCTGATACGCTGTCAGACATCAAAAGCAGCGGTAAAATCACCGTCGGCATCGACCCGACCTTCCCGCCTTATGAATTCACCAACGATAAAGGCGAGATCACCGGCTACAGCGTGGCGATCATGCAATCTTTCGCCAAAGACCTCGGCGTGAAACTGGAGTTTCAGAAAACCGCGTTCAGCGGCATTCTGCCCGGCCTGATCTCCGGCTCATTCAATGCCGAAGGTTCTTCCCTTAACGTCACCGCCGAACGCGCCAAAAAAGTGCTGTTCACGGTGCCTTACAGCAAAACCGTCAATGGTGTGCTGGTGCGCGAGGCCGATGTGAAAAAATTCAGCGGCAAAACGTTGTCGCCGGAACAGTTGTCTGGCCTGAGCGGAGCCGTGAAAAGCGCCAGCGTGCCGGAACAGTTGCTCAAGGGCTTTAACGAAACGCTGACCAAAGAAGGCAAGAAGCCGATCACCATCATCAGCGTGGATACGCTGGATCAGACCGTCAGCACGCTGATGACTAAACGCGCCGATTTCGTGTTTGACGACATTTCGGTGCTCGCACCGATCGTTAAAAAATACCCGAACAAAGTGGCTCAGGTTGGCGAAGCTGGCCCGTCACAGTGGATGGCGTGGGCAACACGTAAAGACGACACCCGCCTGAACAAAGCCATCAGCGATCATATTTTGGCGATGCAGAAAGACGGCGAACTCACCACGCTGCAAAAACAGTATCTCGGCACCACCTTTACCGTGCCCGCCAGCGATTTCATTCCTCAGGAGTAAGTTATGTGCCAATCCCTGCTGACGGTGCCCGCCGGTCACGGCAAAACCTTTACCGTGAACAAAGGGCAATTTATTACCGTCATTGATGCCGAAGGTCAGCAGGCCGCCGATTTTGTGGCCGTGAATGCCGCTGACCTGAATGAAAAACTGTCGCCGGTGCATACGCGTCAGCATCTGCGCTCGCTGTTCTTCAAACCCGGAGATGCGCTGTGGTCGAGTGAAAACCGCCCGATGTTGCGCATCATCGCCGACACCATTGGTATTCATGACGCCAATGTTCCGGCCTGCGACCGCACGCGTTTCAGTATCGATTTCGGTGTTGAAGGCCATCGCAACTGCGTCGATAACCTGCTTGATGGCATGAAGGCACACGGTGTGACCTATTTCAGCCTGCCGGAACCGTTCAACCTGTTCCAGAACGGGCCGGTCACCGCCGATGGCCGCATGGAAGTCACTGACCCGAACAGTAAAGCCGGTGACTGTATTGTCTTTGAAGCGCTGTGTGACCTGATTTGCGCGGTGTCGTCCTGCCCGCAGGACATCATTCCCGGCAACGGTTTGCAGGTCACGCCGGTTGATATTCAGGTCAGCAATCATTACCACGGGGAGATTCAGCATGCTGTTAATGCGTGAGGCCTGGGCCGAAAGTGAAGTCCGTCCGCTGGCCGGGCCGGTGGATATTAAAGCCGGTGAGACGGGCTCCATTCGCGTGCTGCGCGGGCAACTGTTGCGCATCACGGCAGCGGGCGAAGGCGCGGTGGCCTCACTGTTTGGCTTCAGCCTGAGCGACCCTGCCGTCTGGCTGTCGGTTCATCACACCCGCGTATTCAGCAACAGCTATCTGCTGGGTTCTGGGATGCGTCTGGTGAATAACCGCCGTCGTCCGGTAATGGTGCTGGGGAAGGACAGCGTAAAACGCCATGACCTGCTGCTGCCGGGTTCGACCACCGCATGGCTGGCTGAGCGTGGTTATCAGGGGGATGGCTGCATTGAGTCGGTAAAAAGTGAACTGGCACGGCTGGGCATGAATGTGCCGAAACTGCCGGATCCCATCAATCTGTTCATGCACGTCCGGCTGACGCGAGAAGGTGATATTTTGCCGGAAACCAACCGCACGCAGCCGGGCGACAGCATTACCTGTCGCGTGGTGGCCGATACCGTCTTTGTGGTTTCTGCCTGCTGCACCGGTATTGAAGGCAACGATAAACCCGCGCCGCTGAAGCTTTCGGTCGCGGAAAATCTGTCAGCATTTGACGAGGAATAACGCATGTTGGGGCTGGATGACCAGGTGATTGCAGCACTTCCCGAATTAGGCCATGGCCTGCTGATGACGCTGACACTTACCGTACTGGCGGCGCTGCTGAGCCTGGTGTGCGGGCAAATCATCTGCTTTATCCAGCTACGCAATGCCTGGCTGTGGCGCGTCACCGGGCGGTTGTATGTCAGCCTGATGCGTGGCACACCGGCTATCGTGCAGCTCTTTGTGGTGTTCTTCACCCTGCCGCGTCTCGGCCTCGGCGGTCAGCCAATGCTGGCGGCGGTGCTGGCGATTGGCCTGAACAGCGGCGCTTACGTCGCGGAAATCTTGCGGGTTAATCAGAGTCTGGTGACCCGCGGACAACGTGAAGCGGCGCGCACGCTGGGGCTGAACCGCTGGCTGACGTGGTGGTATGTGATCAACCCGCAGGTGATCCGCGCCAGCCTGCCGATGCTGGTGAACGAGTTTACGATTTTGCTGAAGACTACGCCGCTGGCGTCCGTGGTGGCGCTGACCGAACTGACCTATGCCGGACAAATCGTTATCGCCCGCACTTACGACGCCACTCAGGTGCTGCTGCTGGTGTCAGCCGGGTATCTGCTGATCGCCCTGCCGCTGATCAGCGCGGTACGGCATCTGGAAGCCAAACGGAGGATGGCGTAATGGACTGGCAGGCAATTCTTACCGCATTACCGTCGCTCGGCGCAGGCATGATTGCCACGTTAAAACTCTGTGCCATTGCGGCGATCTGCTCGCTGTTATGGGGCACGCTGATGGCCGTCGCGCTGATGCGTGCCCCGCCATTCTGGCAACGGTTGCTGCATCTTTACACCAGCCTGACGCTGGCGCTTCCGCTGCTGATCGTTATTTATCTGCTCTATTTCGTCCTGCCGGAATACGACATCACCTTTACCTCGCCGCAGGTCGGCGTGCTGGCACTGACGTTGTATTACGCGCCGTATATCGCGCAGGTCGTACGCTCGGCGATTGAGATGTTACCGCGCGGCCAGTGGGAAGCCTGTCGTGTTTTAGGGCTGAGCCGCACGGAACAACTTCGCGACGTGGTGTTGCCACAAACGCTGCCGCAGATGTTATCGCCACTGGTGGGGCTGATGATCGGCCTGATTAAAGACTCCGCCCTGCTGTCGATTGTATCGGTGCAGGAGTTTATGTACGCCGCCAAACAGGCGATTTCTGAGACTTACGCGCCGCTGGAGATTTATCTCACGGTCGCGCTGTGTTACTGGGTGCTGAACAGTCTGATTGACTGGCTGGCGCGCCATATTGAATTTCGCATGACGCGCTACCGTCGCAGCATGCAACATTAATCAGGAGAAAAAAATGTCGGCTGAATTTGAGCATCGTGACATCCAGTTGATTGCCGCCCGCCACGGTAAAGCCGTGCGTCTGGCGAAAGGCGAAGCCGTGCAGGTGGTGAATTTGTACGGCACCCAGGTGGTGGATTGCTGGGCGTATAACGCCGAAGACGTCAGTGAATATATGTGTATGGAAGCCACCCGTGTCTGGAACCAGCGGCTGAATCCGCAGGTCGGTGACAGCTTTATCACCAGCCAGCGCCACCCGATTCTGACGCTGGTCGCCGACATCTCACCCGGCGTGCACGACACCTTTATGGCCGCGTGCGATGCGCGTCGTTACGAGTTACTCGGCTGCACCGAACCGCACCGCAACTGCCACGACAACCTGTTTGAAGGCATGGCGGAACTGGGCGTAACACTGCCGCACGGCAATCTGGCCTCGTTCAACATCTTCATGAACATTCAGGTTCAGCCGGATGGCCGCACCCTGAAAACCTTGCCGGTGGTGACGCGCCCTGGCGACTACATTATCCTGCGCGCCGAAATGGACTGCTACGTCGCCTTCTCCGCCTGCCCGCAGGACATCGTCAGCATTCAGGGCCAGGGCGACAACACTCCGCGCGATGCCGAATTGCGCATTCTGACAGCAGGCTTCCCGCAGGTGAAATTGCAGGGCGCGTGGGTGCCGGAGGGGGTTTAAAAGCAGAAGAAAAGCCAAACTCGCTGATGCTTGATCAACGCTTCCCCCTGTGAAGGGGGAAGTTGGGAGAGGGTTTCAAACGTTATCTCAGCCTAAGCACATTTAAAATTTTTGAGGGGTAAAACCGCCCTTTTATCTTCTCGCAGGTTCCGGCCTTACTGCGCCTTCCAGCACTTCCCGTAATTCACTTTGCGTCATCCGCACACAATAAGACGGCATGCCGCGCTGGAAGCGCCAGCCTTCGGAAAGAGCGCCTGCATCGACGGCGTCAAAGCCAAAGGCGTCATACAGCGCGATCACCGCCTTTTTCGTTTCCGCATCATCACCGGCTACGGGCAGAGCGCGACGTTGCGGGTCGCCAGCGGGTAAACCGTCGTTTTCGAGATCGGTCATCTGAATCGCATTGAATGCTTTGGTGATTTCTGAATGCGGCAGGAAGCCCGCGAGATATTCGCTGGTAGTCGTTGTCTGATCGTCCAGTTCTGCCACCTGACCGTCACGTTCAGGGTAATAATTTACGGCATCGATGACCGGTTTTCCGGCAATCTCCGCCACGGGCAGTTGTCCGATAGCCGTCAGCGGCACGGCAATCACCACGATATCGCCAAAAGCAGCCGCTTGCGTCGCGGTACCGATTTCACAACCGATCATCGGCTTCAGGCTGAACAACGTCTGAGGACCGCGAGAATTACTCAGCATCACCTGATGTCCGGCTTTGATCGCCAGTTTTGCCACCGCCCGGCCTACGAACCCTGCACCCAAAATGCCTATTTTCATGATTCTTACCTTTCATTTTGTTGTCGATAGGGTAAGAATAATTCCACACTGAACATTGATAAATCACCACCACAGACATAAACAAACAACAAACAAGAGGGAATCATGGATCGCTTAACCAGCATGAACGTGTTCGTCAGAACCGCTGATCTGGGTTCTTTCGCGGCAGCAGCAGAAGCATTGCGTATTTCCCCGCAGATGGTGGCCAAACATATCGCCCGACTGGAATCGCGGCTGGGGACGGCACTGATCAACCGCACGACGCGGCGTCAGCACCTGACAGACATCGGACGCAGCTATTATGAACGCTGTAAAATCGTACTTTTAGAAGCCGAAGCGGCGGATGCTATCGCGCTGGAGATGAAAGTCACACCTTCCGGCACGTTACGGGTGAATGCGCCGGTCACCTTCGGAACGTCGTCACTGGCGCCATTCATTACACAGTATCTGGCGCAGTATCCGGAGACGCAGATTGAACTGACGCTCAGCGATCGCATGGTCGATCCGGTCGAGGAAGGCTACGAGGTGATCCTGCGCATTGGCGAACTGAGTGACAGCCAGATGATTGCTTATCCGCTGCGGCCATACCGGCTGATTGCCTGTGCCTCGCCGGGCTATCTTGCACAAAATGGCGCACCGGAAACCCCGGCGGAACTGGCGACGCATTCCTGTCTGGTTTACGGAATCTGGTCGCCACAGGCCCCCTGCCGCTGGCAATTTTACCAGGAAGGCAGAATGCAGGAAATCCATCCGCAGGGCCGTCTGCGCTCGAATGACTGGCGCGCACTGCTGCACGCCGCCGTCAGCGGATACGGCGTGACGCTGGGGCCGGAAGATGTGCTGCGCGAAGAGATCAACGCCGGACGGCTGGTGCAGGTATTACCTGATTACGACGGGCCGTCAAGACCCATGCATATCCTCACACCCGCCGGTCTGCGACAGACCGTGAAGATCCGCAGTTTTATTCAGGCGGTGCGGGAGGCTTTCGGCTGAAACGACAAAATTTCTGATCTCGTTGTCAGCAATTTTTCATGCAAGTATTTATCAACAGACTCACTTTATCCTCATAAGGAATAATAAAGTATCGCTCACCAATGTTATAACGTGCTTCAACATCAATACCACTTTCAACTAAATAGGTTTTCAGTACTTTCACTGCCTGTGGAACATCTTTTACCTGAGTCCAGGTGACCTTTTCCTCTAAGAAGGTATTTTCATCACCACCTTGCACATAATAAATAGCATCACTGGAAATTTCAGGCGCATTTTTAATAACATCAGGCGTAAGATAATAATAATCAACCCAATTTGATTTGCGATATTCTCTTCCATCAGAAATATAACCAAACAAATACAAGCTTAATACTATATGGCACATAAATATCATAACTAATATTGCTATAAAACATCCGGACCACTTAACTATTTTTTGCATATAACCCTCTGCATACACTTTAATTGACTCACCAGATCGGCATGGGGTTATCACCGCCAATGTAAAAATAGTCTGGGGACCTCGGATGATGAGGAAAAATAGGGTAATGTGAAGGCATTTTGAGTTCTGTATTTTTTTGGAACCCCTTTCTGAGGGACAAGTACACGTTTCCATTAAGTTTATTTTTATCATCAAACATATTTTTCACGGGTCTGTTTAGATAACGATTAGATAAATACCAGCTCGATAAATCATTTAAAGGCTTGATATAATCTAACCATGAAGGAAGAAATCCTAACCTCGGCATTGTTTTTTTTCCGGGTGATGGTTTTGGGAATAGCAGAGGTCTGAATGCTGTATTTTTGTGGCGTCCTACTGGTCCATAGTGATCCCAAATAGACAGGCTATAAACAATATCTGTTGGTTGCGACAAAATCAAAGGGTCTATTCCTTCACCAAACACTCGATAAAAACCAACTAAATCTGATACCAGATCTTCGCAACTGAAACCACTGTCAGTCCGCCATTTGATTAGTGAGGAATCCTGAAACGCTTCAAATCTCCATGCTGTTTTCATCATAATGGTTAAAGCAATGCGTTTTTTCAGGTTGTCACTAAGACATGAGCGCACCATTAAAGGGGCGTGAATACCAGCCCAAAGATTTGTACGCGAACTTTTATGAACTGGAGCATACATTTCCTGGTAATAATCGACAGGAAAATACCATTCGTTTAGCTCCCGGAAATATCTTACCCCTTTTTCTTTAAAAAGAATTTCTTTAAGTTTACGGGCATCTGTTCCCCGCGCATGCCCCATATCTATCCAGCCAAGAACATTAGTGTAGACTAAACCTTTACCACGTACATTCCCTATCATGGAATTGGTAATATCGCTGCGTTTACTCATATACCCCCATGCTATCACAGTATATTATGACAGACTGATTGAGGGACTCCAGGTATAATAACCCTGCCAGAAAGAGTCCCTGATTAATATTTTATAATTGCAGAAGTTATAGCGCAAAACCTTGAGGTAAACAAATACAAGATTTCTATTAAATATTTTTATCAATTTATGCAGATTATGATGTTAAACTTTTCAGCTTATCGTAACCCATAAAAAAACCCACGCTCACACGTGGGTTTTTCATTTTAAAGCATTAACCTTCTGTCGCTTACCGCTTCGCCAGCGCCGCCGCATTCTTACCGGCGAGAATGCCGAAGATAATGATATCGGCGACAGCGTTACCGCCGATGCGGTTTGCGCCATGGATGCCGCCGACCACTTCGCCTGCGGCCCAGGCACCGGTGATCACCTGTTTTTGCGCATCAAGCACGGCGGTATCCGGGTTGATGGTCACACCGCCCATGGTGTGATGCACGCCCGGCGCGATGCGGATGGCAAAGAACGGCCCCTGATTGAGCGGATGGCGCAGCGCAGTGGTACGGCCAAAGTCTTCGTCCTTTTTCTCCACCACAAACAGATTGTAGCGCAGGAGGGTTTCCGACAACGTGCGAGGATCCATATTGAGTTTTACTGCCAGTTTCTCCGGCGTTGGCGCGCTTATCACAAAGCCTTTGGCGATATACTCGTCAGCCGCTCTGTTATTCGACCGCACCTGTTCATCGAAGATCACCCACGCACTTTTCTCCGGTAAGGCGATGATTTCAGCCGAGACTTTATCGCGGGTTTCCATCTCGTTATAGAAACGCTTTCCGGCCTGGCTGATCAGGATCGCACCGCCGCCGCGAATGGCTTCGGAAATCAGATAAGACGTGGTCTGTTCCACCGTCGGGTGGATCTGGATTTCACCCATATCCACCGTGTCCGCGCCCAGTTTCTGTAGCAAGGCAATCCCGCTGCCGGTCGCACCGGCATGGTTGGTGGTCACAAAACCGTCCAGTTCCGGGCGATATTTCACCACCATCTCGCGGTTAGCACTGAAACCGCCGGTGGCGACAATCACGCTTTTCGCATTCAGAATGCGGCTGTCATTATATTCATCCACCACTTTCACGCCGGTCACCACGCCGTTTTCGGACAGGATTTCGGCGACGGAGGTTTCAAGCAGCACTTCGATATCGCGCTTGTTGATATTTTTCACCAGGCCGCTGATCAGGAAACCACCAACGGCGGAACGATCCGCCGGACGGTGTGTTCGGTCGATACTCATCCCGCCGGTGATGGTGATGTCATTCAGTTCAATCTCTTTCGCCGCCAGCCATTCGACGGCTTCCGGTGCCAGTTCCACAAACTCTCTCAGCAGCACCGGGTTGTTTTTGAACTTGCCGCCTTTCAGCGTTTCTTCATAGAACAGGTCTTTGCTGTCTTCGATGCCTTTCAGTTTCTGGAAACGGGTTTCTGCGGCGTTCATCCCGACGGAGGCTTTGATGGTATTGCCGCCGATAGTGGGCATCTTCTCGATAATGACCACATGCGCGCCTTCGTCGTGCGCCTGAATCGCTGCAGCCAGCCCTGCGCCGCCGCTGCCGATCACCACGACATCGTAGTTTTGCGGTGCCTGCGGGTTGCCGCCTTCTTCAATGACGTGTTCTTTGCTGGAAGTTGCCAGCGCGCGGGAAACGGCTTTTTTCAGCGCCTCACTCTGGGTGGTCGCACCGGTGATGGCATCGACATGCGGGCTGTTGGCGACCAGCATGCGCGTACGCAGGCTTTCGAAAGTGGTCGTGAAATCGACGTCCAGCGAGTCGTCTTTCACCAGCGCGATATCGGTAATACGGTCAGTGTCGAGCGTGACGCTGATTTTCAGTTTCAGCGCTTCGGCTTCGACTTTCTCCTGATACACCCCGGCTTTGTATTTACGGCCGGTGACGCTGGTGTCGCGGATCATGGCGTCAACCAGAGAGAAGCGCCACAGCGGTTCAGGGATGTTCAGTTCTTCGCGTTTATGGCTGTCGATAAACAGCTCAAGATGATCGTTATTGACGATGCGGTCAGCCCAGTCCGGATAAGCAATACAGGCTTTACCCACCGCGATCAGATCAAAACCGTATTCCAGCCCTTTTTCGGCATCAGCTTTGTTGATCACGCCGCCGACGCCAATCACCGGCACTTTCGCCAGTGTTTCAGAGCGCATGGCACGGAATTTAGTGATCAGCGGCGTCGGGTCCTGCGTATCGACGATAGAGGGACGCAACAGTTGTCCGACCGAGAAATGCACATAGTCCAGCCCGCGCGCAGCGAGTTTTTCCAGCAGATACATCGTGTCGTCAAAACGGATGCCCGGCACTTCCAGCTCTTCCGGCGAAAAACGGTAGCCGATAATAAAGGAGGCGTCGGCAAAGCGCTCCGCCATTTTGTGGGTGATGTCGAGCACTTCCAGCGGGAAACGGGCGCGTTTGTCGCGGTCTCCGCCCCATTGGTCGGTGCGCTGGTTGGAGTTCGGCGAGTAAAATTGCTGGATCAGATAGGTGTTTGCGCCGTGGATTTCCACACCATCGAAACCGGCTTTAATGGCGCGGTTAACGGCATCACCAAATTTGGTGATCATGGTTTCCACTTCTTCGCCGGTCAGTTCTTTTGGCCGGGTCGCGCCTTCACGGGGTGCAGCGATGGCGCTTGGGGCGACAGGCGTACGGCCGCCGATCAGCTCCGGTTCCACCATTCTGCCGCCGTGGTAAATCTGTAAAATCGCTTTCGAGCCTTTGGATTTAATGGCATCGGCAATTTTCTTCAGACCGGCAATTTTGTTATCGCTGTCGATAGCGATAGCACCCGGAAACGCCGGGCCCATGCGATCAATAAAGCAACATTCGACGATGATTGTACCGATGCTGCCAGCACGGTCACGGTAATACTCCACCAGTTCACTGGTGACGGTACCGTCATAAAAGCCGGTGCAGGTAGTCATCGGGGCCATCAGCAGACGGTTTTTCAGTACCGCACCGTTTGGCAGCGTGAGCGGATTCAGTACCGGTGTCAGCTTATTCATTATGATCAACTCCGAAATCTGTAAGTCTTGAATTTTTCCATGGCCGCATTACTTACCGTAAAAAAACTACGTTTAATTAAGCAATCCGAAGCAGGCGAATATAGAAATCTGTTAGCTAATTTATTTGCATCAGGCGATGAAATTGGCGTTATAAACGTGCTGGAAACAGGAGTTGTTTATTTATCCGACACAGAAACCCATGCCACCTTCAATTGTTAATGATGAGTTGACAAAAATCAACATTAGAATAACATAAAAAATCTCACCTTCAAAATCATAGAGTTGACTGCAACAACTGGCGTTTACGCAAATTTACTCTACATTCACTTAAACGGATTATTTCGATAAATAAATAACCACACTTATTGTAATGATACCGTATTGATATAAGTGAATGTATTGCGTCATTCAGGCTAAGAATAAAAGTAATATCTTAATTTCGTCACAGTGGACCCGCTGTCATTGCGTACCGCTTAACGCATTTAAGATCGAAAAAAATTAATGGTTTTCCGAATCAGAACACCAACTTTGATAACCGTGGCGTAACGCTCACACTCAATTACGGGCAGACAAAATTTATGAAACCCACATCGACATTGAATGTTCCCGGCAAGGCCGATCCGGCCTCCGGGGGACTAAAAAAACGTCTGATTATGTTGTTCCTGCCGGTGCTGGTGGCGGTGCTTTTACTGCTGACGCCGGTCCCCGCCGGGCTTGAACCCTATGCGTGGCATTTCTTCGCCATCTTTGTCGGCGTGATTGTCGGCCTGATTTTCGAGCCCTTGCCCGGCGCCGTGATCGGCCTGACCGGCGTGGTGGTGATCGCCCTCTTCAGTCAGTGGCTGTTATTCAGTCCGGCCGAAATCGCCAACCCGAAATTTAAAATGCCCGCCGAGGCGTTCAAATGGGCGGTGAGCGGCTTCGGCAACTCGACGGTCTGGCTGATTTTTGGCGCGTTTATGTTTGCCGCCGGATATGATAAAACGCAGTTTGGTCGCCGTCTGGCGCTGATTCTGGTGAAATATCTTGGCCGTCGCAGCCTGACATTAGGTTACGCCATTACCTTTGCGGATCTGTTGCTGGCACCTTTCACGCCGTCCAATACCGCACGCAGCGGCGGAACCATTTACCCGATCATCGCCAACCTGCCGCCGTTATACGGCTCCAAACCCAATGACCCGAGTGCGCGCAAAATCGGCTCTTATCTGATGTGGGTGGCGATTACCGCCGCCTGTATCACCAGTTCGATGTTCCTGTCGGCGCTGGCCCCGAACCTGCTGGCACTGGCGCTGGTGAAAAGTATCACCGGCTTTACGATTTCCTGGGGTATGTGGTTCCTGGCGTTCCTGCCGCTGGGGGTGCTGCTGATCCTGACCATGCCTTTGCTGGCCTACTGGTTCTATCCGCCGGAAGTGAAGATTAATGACGAGGTGCCGCGCTGGGCGAAAAGCGAACTCGACAAACTGGGTAAGCTGTCGCGTAACGAAATCCTGCTGCTGATCTTTGTGTGTTCTGCGCTGCTGATGTGGATTTTTGCCGCTGCGTGGATTGAACCCGCGCTGGCTGCGTTGCTGGTCGTGGTGCTGATGCTGTGGACCGGCGTGCTGAACTGGAACGATATCACCAGTAATAAACCGGCCTGGAACACCTTTGCGTGGTTTGCGACGCTGGTCGCGCTGGCGGATGGTCTGGCCCGCGTTGGTTTTATTGCCTGGCTGGGTAAAGAAGGCGGTCAGTTACTCGACGGATTCGACCCGCAGGTCGCGGCAGTTATGCTGCTGATTGCGTTCTTCCTGCTGCACTACCTGTTCGCCAGTACCACGGCGCATACCACCGCGCTGTTACCGGCGATGCTGACCATTGCGGCGGCTATTCCGGGCATCAATATGCCGGTTTACTGTCTGATGATGGTGACCTCGCTGGGCGTGATGGGGATCATCACCCCGTACGGCACCGGCCCGAGCCCGATTTATTACGGTAGCGGCTATCTGCCAACCAAAGACTACTGGCGCCTTGGTACCATCTTCGGCGCGATTTTCCTCGGCGGCATGATGCTGATTGCCTATCCGTGGATGGTGCTGATGTTCTGATGAACGACTCTGCCAGACTGCGTGTTGCAGTCTGGCAATTCCTCCTGACTCCCGGCAACCGCCCGTCACTCCTGTAGAAAATAATGCTTACCGAGAATGGCTGCGCCGTCATCAATCGATTTGTGGATAAGCTTCACGCAGCGTTTAGCGTCGCCCGCTTCCAGCGCCACCAGCAGTTGATCGTAATTATGCTGGCCCTGCGCCATATGCGGTGACTGCGGATAAAGATAGTTAAAACACGGACCAATCTGCACCCACAACTGCTCAATCAGCGCGGTCAGCGTGGGCATCGCGGCCATTTCATACAGAGTGAAACGAAACTCCCGGTTAGCCTCTAAAGCGTCCTCAACGTTATTTTCCACTTTCGCCGCCATAAATCGGGTATTCAGCGTTTTCAGTAAAGCGAGGTGTTGCGCAGTGATCTGCCCGCAGGCTTGCGATACCGCCAGCCCTTCAAGATTTTTGCGGATAAGGGTGATTTCCTGATACCGCGCCAGCGCAATTTTAGGCACCAGAAAAGCCTGTGCAGGCGTCGCATCAAGCGCGCCCGCCGACACCAGACGCAGCAACGCTTCGCGCACCGGCGTCACGCTGGTGCCCAGTTTTTCAGCAATTTCTTTGGTCACCAGCCGCGCGCCCGGTTTGAGTACGCCGACAATTAATGCCCCTTTCAGTTTGGCCTCCACCTGCATGGTAAGGCTGACACGCTGCGCTTTTTCCATCTCAAACATCTGACGTTTTCCTTTAGCAAAATAATGGCTTTTCTTTTGCGGTTTAATCTGTAGCTTGCCAAAAATACATTATATAGGATATATCATGTATTTAGGAATTGAATACTGATTGACCGTTTTTGTGACGCACAACCTTCACGTTAATTCCGTCAACTCTTCTGGCGGCTTCACTTTGGGAATGACCGTAATGAGAATACCTGCCTTTAAACCGGCTTCACTGGCTCTGCTTATCAGCCTGACAACACCGGCTGCTTTCGCCTCTGAACTGGTGATCGCCCAGCCAGCTTCCGCCACGGCGATGGACCCGGGTTTCCTGAAAGAGTCTGCCACACTGGTGGATAACCTCTTTGATACGCTGGTGCTGCGCGACGCCAATATGCAGTTGCAACCGGGGCTGGCGACAAGCTGGAAATCACCCGATGATACCACCTGGGAGTTCACCCTGCGTCAGGGTGTGAAGTTCAGCGACGGCGAGCCGGTCAATGCGCAGGCGGTGAAATTCTCTATCGACCGTATTCTGGATCCTGCGAATCACGCGCCGACCATTTCGTATATCCGCACCATCAAATCCGTGGAAGTTACCGGCGATTATCAGGTGAAAATCCACACCACCGGCCCCGACCCGCTGCTGCCAACCCGCATGAGTCGCTACCCGACCTATATTGTGCCACCGGCGTATGTCACCAAGGTCGGTGCTGCGGAATTTGCCCGCAAACCGGTGGGTTCCGGCGCGTATACCCTCACCGCATTTATTCCCGATGAAAAAGTGGTGATGCAGGCCAATCCGGGTTACTGGCGCGGCAAGCCCGCCATCGATACCGTCACCTGGCGTCCGATCCCGGAGGCCACCGGGCGCATCACCGCCCTGCTGACCGGCGAAGTACAACTGGTTGATGGCGTACCGGCCGATCTGGTGCCAGCGCTGAAAAATAAACCGGGCGTGCATCTCGAACAGGTAAAAAATGGCGGACTGACCATTTACCTCGGACTGAAGAACGACCAGAAACCGCTGAATGATGTGCGCGTCCGTCAGGCATTATCACTGGCGCTGAACCGCACGGCCTATACCCGCGATTTACTGCACGGTTTCGGCACGCCGACCGGCACCATGGCCGGACCGAAAGATTTTGGCTATGAGGCGATCCCTGCACCGGCGCAGGACATCGCCAAAGCCAAAGCGTTACTGGCAGAAGCGGGCTATCCGCAAGGCTTCACCCTGCGCTTCCAGGCGCCCCGCCGTTATATTGCCAGTGCAGACGTCGCCCAGGCGATTGTGCAGGATCTGGCAGCCATCGGCGTGAAAGCACAACTCGAAGTGCCGGAATGGTCGGTCTATACCCAGCAGGTCGCGGCGCAGAAACAGGCACCGATGTACATGCTGGCGTGGGGATCAACACAGACGCTGGACGCCGATGCCGCGCTTTATCCGATCCTGCACTCCGGCGAGCCGTATTCTACGGTGAACTCGCCTGAACTGGATGCCCTGCTGAACAGCAGCCGTACCACGGTCGACCCGGCCAAACGTGAGAAGATTTTGCAGCAGATACAGCAGGTTGTTGCCAGTCAGCAACCGCTTATTCCGCTGTACAAAGAAGATTCCCTGTATGCCAGTGCCGACAACGTGACCTTCACCGGCCGCGCCGATTCGCGGATCCCGCTGTTTGACCTGAGGATGAAATGATTTCACTGCGTACAACCCTGCAAAGGAAATCCCGCAGCCGGTTTTACGGCGACGGGCTCCTCGGCGGACTGTTGCTGCTACTGGTGATTGTCCCGGCGCTGCTGGCGCCGTGGCTGCCCCTGCCGGATCCGCTGACCAATGATCTGGCTGCGGCCTTTTCCTCGCCGGGCGGCCATCATCTGCTGGGCACCGATCAACTGGGGCGCGATTTGCTGTCGCGTATTTTATCCGGTACGCGGCTTTCGCTGATGGTGGTGTTGCTGGCAGCGTTAATTGCGGCGGTGACGGGCTCGGCGCTGGGCATGATTGCCGGTTATACCGGCGGCTGGCTCGACGCGCTGATCATGCGCCTGATGGACATCCAGCTGGCGGTGCCGTTCATCCTGCTGATCCTGCTGGTGATGGCGCTGTTCGGCGCGTCACTCACCAATATTATTGTGATCATGGGCGTGACCAGTTGGGCGATTTATGCCCGTGTCGCCCGTGCCAAAACACTGGAAATCCGCGAGCTGGAATTTATCGAATCGGTCAAAGCCATGGGATTTTCCACCCCGCGCATTTTGCTGCGCCATGTGCTGCCCAGTCTGATGACCCCGCTGATCGTGCTGCTGACGCTGGATATTCCGCGCCTGATCGTGCTGGAAGCCTCGATTGGTTTTCTCGGCATGGGCATTCAGCCGCCGACGCCGACGCTCGGTAATCTGATCGGCGAAGGCCGTTCTTATATGCTGCTCGCACAGTGGCTGGTGCTGTATCCGGGGCTGGTGATTGCCGCACTGGTGATTGGCTGCAACCTGCTCGGCGACAGCCTGCTGCGTAAAACCCACACGAGGCTCGACTGATATGCTGCGTTATATCTTGCAACGCCTCGGGCAGTCAGTGCTGGTGATGTTTGGCGTGTCGCTGCTGATTTTTTACAGCCTGCACCTGACCGGCGATCCGGCTGCGGTCATGATGCCGCCAGGCTCCAGCCAGCAGGAAATCGACAATTTCCGCCACAGCATGGGCTTTGACCGTTCACTGACGTGGCAGTACTGGCATTATCTGACCGGTGTTTTACAGGGCGATCTGGGCGAATCACTGCGCTACAGCCAGCCGGTCACCGAACTCATCGGCCAGCGCGTTCCCGCCACCCTGCTGCTGGCCATTACCGCATTGCTCTGGAGCACCGTCGCCGGTTTGCTGCTCGGCATCGTCAGCGCGTTATATCAGAACACACTATGGGATCTGGTCTCACGCCTGCTGGCCTTCAGCGGTCAGGCGGTGCCAGTGTTCTGGCTTGGCCTGCTGCTGATCATCGCCTTCAGCCTGAACCTGCGCTGGTTGCCGTCCGGCGGTTATGGCAGCGCCAGTCAGCTGGTGATGCCTGCCATCAGCCTCGGCGCGTATTACATGAGCGCCATTGCGCGGCTGATCCGCGCCAGCCTGATTGACGTTCTGCAACAAGATTACATCCGTACCGCCCGCGCCAAAGGGCTGAGCCGCTGGCGGATTGTGGTTCGCCACGGTTTACGCAATGCGCTGATCCCGGTCATTACCGTGCAGGGAATGTATTTCGCCTCGCTGCTTGGCGGTGCGCTGGTGACCGAAATCATTTTTGCCTGGCCGGGTATTGGTCGCCTCGCCGTTCAGGCGATCCAGAACCGCGATTTTCCGCTGGTACAGGCCATTGTGCTGCTCGCCGCGCTGGTGTTTGTCGGCATTAACCTGATTATCGATTTGCTCTATGTGGTACTCAATCCGAGGATCCGCCTGTGACACATCCCGTTCCCCCGGCACTGCAACCGACGCTCGATTTACTCAAGGCGATGACGCCGTTCGCCAGTGTTTCCGGCCAGATCAGCCAGCAGCGCGAACTGGCACAGTGGCTGGAAGACTGGATCCGCCAGAATCTGCACGGCGTGCCGGTATTGCCGGTCAGCCAGCAGAACGACGACAACACGCCGCCGCTGGTGCACATGCGCATTGAGCGTCAGGCGGCAAAAACGCTGGTGCTGTACAACATGTACGACGTGATGCCCGCCACGGACGAAGGCTGGGAATTCCCGCCCTTCACCGGCGGTATTGCCGAATGGCCGGGCACCGGTGCGGTGTATATCGCACGCGGCGCAGAGAACAATAAAGGGCCACTGGCAGGCATGCTGATGGCGATAAAATCGCTGTGCGACGCAGGCGGGCCGGACGTTAATCTCGAGATCATTCTCGAAGGCGAGGAAGAAACGGGCAGTGGCCGGTTGCGGCGTTATCTGGCGCAGGAACCCTGTCCGGTGCCGTCCGCCGGGGCGGTGTTTTTCCCCTCGCTGTGTGAATACGGCGGCGGCGCACCTCGCGTGTATCTCGGTTTCAGCGGACTGAGCGGCGGCCGTTTACGGGTCAGGGGCGGCGCATGGGGTGGCCCTCACGCGGCTATCCATGCCAGTAACGCCAACTGGATTGCCAATCCCGTCTGGCGGCTGGTTCATGCCCTTCATGCCATTGCACCCGCCGAAAACAGCGGCGTCATCGCCCGTCAGACGGTGGATGAACCGGCAAACCGGCTGCTGCATACCCTGGCGCAACAGTTCAGCATCAGCGATGAACTGCACTTTCGCCGCAGTGAAAAATTATCGGTCAGCGGCGATACGCTGGCCTGCCTGCAACAACTGATCAACGGCGCGGTGCTCAACATTTCAGAAATCTGCAGTGTTCCGCAACAGGCGCGGGGCGTGATCCCGCACAGCGCCAGCGCGGAACTCGCGCTGCGCGTACCGCCGGGCATTGACGGTGAAAACCTGCTGGCGGCAATCCGTCAGACGCTCAGCCGGGCGGAATTCGACGGCGTGGAACTTGAGCTGGACGACAGTTACCCCGGCCACCGTTTCCCGCGCAACAGCCCCGGCGTCGATGCCCTGCTCGCCAGCTATCAGGCTCAGGGCGCGCAACCGCAGGTCTGGCCGTGGGCACCCGGCTGCGCACCGGCGTATACCTTTGCCCGCATCGCACCGGCCTTTCTGATTGGCGGCCTCGGCCACGGCGGCAATGCGCACGGCGTGAATGAATTTGTCACCCTGCGCGGGCTGGAACGCTTTCAGCAATCCGTCACCGACTGGATCCGTTTTTACGCCCGCGACACCCCTTTTTCTGCTTTGCCGGAATAATCCGGCGAGGCTTTGCGTCAACATCCGGGAATGTTTTAAAAGATAATCACCAGGAAAAATATGATGAAACAAGCAGATGATTTTGAACGTGTTTCACTGGGATTCTTCCCCACACCGCTCGAACGCCTGAGCACACTCGGCGACTCACTCGGCATCACGCTGGATATCAAACGTGATGATTACACCGGCTTCGGCGGCGGCGGTAATAAAGTCCGCAAACTGGAATATCTGATGGCCGATGCCTGCCGCAAGCAGGTCAATGTGGTTATCACCACCGGCGGGCATCAGTCCAACCACGCCCGGATGGTGGCGGCTGCGGCGCGTAAGTTCGGCATGAAACCGGTGCTGGTGCTGCGCGGCCATCAGCCGGAAACCTATCAGGGCAATCTTTTGCTCGATAAGCTGTTCGGCGCGGAGCTGGAGTTTCTCGACCCTGACGGCTATTTCACCCAGATTGAAGGGGCGATGAATGCCCATGCCGACGCGGCACAGGAACGCGGTGAAAAAGCGCTGATTATCCCGCTCGGCGGCGCCACGCCGCTCGGTGCGCTGGGTTATGTGCGCGCTATCGAAGAAATGGACGCCCAGCTTAAAGAACGTCATCAGTTGCCGCCTGACGTGATTGTCGCGCCGACCGGTTCCGGCGGTACGCTGGCCGGGCTGTATGTCGGCGCACGTAAATACTGGCCGGACACCAAAATCGTGGGTATCAGCGTCAGCGCCAAAGCGGAATGGTTCCGGACTCGAATTTCCGCCATGGCGCAGGATTGTGCTGATTTGCTGGAATGGCCACAACACTGGACGCCTGACGATATCTGGATTGAAGACGAATTTGTCGGCACCGCCTACGGCGTGCCGTCTGACGGCGGCATTGATGCCATCTACCGCGTTGCGCAGGCCGAAGGTTTGCTGCTGGATCCGGTCTACACCGGCAAAGCCATGCACGGGCTGATCAGTCTGGTGGAGCAAGGCAAAATCAGCGCCGGTTCACGGGTGATTTTCGTGCACTGTGGCGGCTCACCGGCGCTGTATCCCTTTGCGCAGACCTTGCTGGAGCACTGAGATGACGCAGGGTTTTCGCTATCTGAATCAGCGGGATGTCATGGCGCTCGGCGGTACGCAGGCGCAGGCCGCGCTGGATGATGTACGTGACGTTGTCACCTTAATGCGCCAGCAACAGACGCAGATGCCAGCGGAAACCCACGTCAGTCTTGCCGGTGCGCGGGGAAAAGCCTACGCGCTGCCCGCCTGCGTAGGCGGACGTTTCAATGCCGCTGGCGTGAAATGGACGGCACATCGCCCCGATGTCCACGACGGGCTGCCGCAGGCGATGGCGATGACGCTGATTAACCGCGCAGATAACGGTCTGCCACTCGGGCTGGTGGAAAGCGCCGCGCTGACTGCCGCCCGCACCGCTGCCGTCTCGGCGCTGGCGTTACGCCATGCCGCACCGCGTCCCGTACAGCGCGTTCTGCTGCTCGGCACCGGCGTGCAGGCCACGGCGCATCTCGATATGCTGCGTCAGCTTTTCCCGGACCTGCAACAGGTCAGCTGGTGGAGCCGCAGCGCATCTGCTTTTGTCCCAGACAGCGACAACCTGCCGTGGCCGCTGGTCCGAATCACCGGTTTACCGCACGCCTGCGCACAAGACATCGACGCCGTAATCACCTGCACCAGCGCCGCCGAACCGCTGCTGGGCGCGGAGGCAATCCGCCCCGGAAGGCTGGTTATTCAGGTGGGTTATCACGAAGTCGCGTTTGAGGCGATTGCCCTCGCCACAAAAGTGGTGGTCGATTTGTGGGGAGATTTCTGCGAAACCAGCGCCAAAAGCCTTTTCCAGATGTACCGCGCCGGACAGTTTTCGCCGAACCGCGTTGACGCCGATTTAAGCAATCTGCTGCTCGATGGCTGGCGGCCTGCGCCGGATGACAGTGTGTATTTCTCCTCGTTTGGCCTCAACGTTTTCGACATCGCCCTGGCGGCCCGCGTGCTCGCACTCGCGCAGCAGCGGGGAACCGGCACGCTGTTACCGTTTTTTCCGGAGTCATTTTACCTTGCCTGATTACTCTGCTTTCCCCCTGCCGCGCATCATTATCAGCGCCGCAGAGCTGCGTGAACGCAAAAAAAATGGCGAACAGTTCGCGCTGATTGATGTGCGTGAGATCGCTCAGTGGCAGGCCGCAACCCTGCCGGGCGCGCATCATCTGAATGTTTATGATTACTTTATTCCCGACAGCACTGAAGCCGGTGTGAACAGCCTGTTCAATGCCTTTCAGCGTGCCTGGCAGTCGCTGGACATCCGTGACAACGTCACACCTGTTTTCTTTGAACAGCAGGTCGGTATGCGCTCCCCGCGCGGTGCGTGGTTTGCGCTGTGCGGCGGCATCGGCCAGCCGCTGGTGCTCGATGGCGGGCTGGATGCCTGGCAACGCGCAGGCGGCGAGCTGATGCCGGGAACCGGCAACAGCGCAGTGATAAGCGCAGAAAATCCGGATTACCGTGCAGGTATCAGCGCGGACATCACACAGCGCAAAGCACTGACGGCCACGCGGGCGGAAGTGCTTGCGGCACAGGCGTCAGGCGCACAGATTCTGGACGCCCGGCGTCCGTCCGAATTCAGCGGTGAATTTGCGCATGAATGCTGTCACCGGGCAGGAAGAATTCCCGGTGCAAGATTGCTGTTCTGGGAGGATGTGGTGCATAACGGCGCGTTTCAGGATGCCGGAGAAATCCGCCATCGCGCGGAGAAAGCCGGACTGCATCCCGACCGGCGGATCATTATTTATTGTCACCGGGGCGCACGTGCCGCCACGGTATTCACCGCCCTGCAACTGGCGGGTTACAGGCAACTGGCCATTTATGTTGGCTCCTGGCATGAATGGGCGGAACATCCTGAACTGCCCCTGCTGACGGGTTTTAACTGACGTTGCGCAGTTGTAACGCCTGCCTGATATCCGGCGCTGCCGCCAGTAAAGTTTGCGTATACGCGTGCTGCGGTGCGCCCAGCACCTGTGCGGTAAGTCCGCTTTCCACAATGTTACCGTGATAAAGCACCACCACGCGGTCACACACCTGTTTTACCGCAGCGAGATCATGGCTGATAAACAGCACGGTCAGGCCGAGTTGTCGCCGGAGCTCATCCAGCAATGCCAGGATCTGCCCGCGAACTGAGAGATCTAACGCCGACACGGCTTCATCCGCCACCAGCAGTTCCGGCTCTAACGCCAGCGCACGGGCAATCGCCACGCGCTGACGCTGACCACCGGAAAATGCGCCGGGCAACCGGCTGGCGTGGTGCGCTTCCAGCCCCACCAGCGTGAGTAATTCATCTACCCGCGCCTGAATCTGCGCGGCAGGACGCAATTTCCAGACACGAAGCGGCTCAGCAATTTGCTCACCGATGGTCATTTTAGGGTTCAGACTGGCGTACGGATCCTGAAAAATTATCTGTGCGCGGCTGCGCATTTTCTGCCGCGTGACGTGACTGGCACGGGTCAGGGAAACGCCATCAAATTCGATATCACCGCTGTCAGTTTCCGTCAGGCCAATGATCGCCCGCCCCAGCGTGGTTTTCCCCGAACCGGATTCGCCGATCAGCCCCAGAATTTCGCCGCGACGGATATCCAGCGACGTCGGGAAAAGCACCGTTTGCCGTTTTGCCGGCATGAAAGGTAAACGCTGCGCCTGCGGATAGCTTTTGGTCAGTTCGCGCAAACGCACCAGCGGCGATGCCGCGCTGATTTCTGCGCTGAACGGACGCGGTTCGGGCTGGGAAGCGGCGATCAGTTTGCGGGTGTAAGGTTCCTGCGGATCGGTCAGCAGTGTTGCCACCGGCCCTGCTTCCACCAGATTTCCCTGATGCATGACGTAAGCGCGGTCAGCGTAACGCGCCACCACGCTCAGGTCGTGGGTGATCAGCAGCACGCCCATCTCCATTTCCTGCTGCAATTCCAGCAGCAACGCCAGAATCTGTGCCTGAATGGTGACATCCAGCGCAGTGGTCGGCTCATCGGCAATCAGCAGCGACGGCTTACAACTGATGGCGCTGGCAATCATGACCCGCTGGCGCATGCCGCCGGAAAGCTGGTGGATATACTGTTTCGCCCGTTGCTCAGGATTCTGGATGCCGACCCGATCCAGCAAAGCGATGGTCTCACGGTGCGCCTGTTTCCAGCCCAATCCCAGATGGCGCACCAGCACTTCAGCTATCTGTTCACCGACTTTCAGCACCGGATTCATGCTGGTCATCGGTTCCTGAAAAATCATCCCCAGCCGTTTACCGCGCACAGCCATGTCAAACGCGCCCTGCGGGCTGGCAATCTGTTTATCAGCCAGCCAGATTTCACCGCCCGTCATACTCACACCCGGCGGCAGCAATCCCATCAGCGCCAGCGAACTCAGCGTTTTACCGGAACCGGATTCCCCCACCAGCGCCACCATTTCACGGCAATTCACCTGCAGGGAAAGCGGTTTGACCAGCGGTAATCCGGCATCGGTATGAATGGCGAGGTGGCGAACGTCGAGCAAGGGTCTGGCAGTCGTCATGGCGGTGATCCGGCGAATAATTAAGCACTAAGAATATATCGTATATTCTCAACCGACAACCTTAAAGACCGCCTTCGATAGATTAATTTCTGCTAATTAATCATGATTTATCAGGGTTTCACCCTCAGACACAAAAATCTGCCGGAGGGATTCGCATAAAAGGCAGGTTAAGGGTATGCATGAGGAAATAATGTCGTCAGGCTGAAATTGCAGCAACAGGGGGGCGTTATTTGCCAGATAGCATAAATAATCCCGGCAAAATGCGTTTGGCCATGGGTTCAGTTAATAAGCCAAAATGCCGATGGTAATAATAATAGTTATCACTTCCCAATATTTATTGCCACGTTGACGGAATGAGAACGTGTTGGCAAATAATTTTAAAATTAAGGTTAAGCTAATAATTCTTTCGTAAGATTCAGAATGTCGATCAATCCATTAAGGCAATCGCTATGAAATCACGAATTTGGAATATGTTACCCCATGAGTACGCCCCTTTTTTTCGTGCCCTGCACATCGTTGTGGCACTTTTAATACTTTCACAAATTATCAACTCCAACTTTACTGAAACTGAAGCGCTTGCCGGGCATGGCCTGGACAGCGTGATAACCTGGGTGCATGTAATTTCCGGGTCAGGGCTGATTATCTGTGGCTTCCTGATGCTTGGCTGGATGATGACCCAGAGAGGTTTTACTTACTATTTTGCCTGGGCTAAGCTGGATTTTGAGGGTATTAAACAGGATATCAATACGCTGATGAAATATCGCTTACCTGAAGCCCATTCCGGTGGCATTGCCAGTACTATTCAGGGGCTTGGTGTTCTGGCGTTATTATGCGTAGCCATATCGGGTGGATTATGGTTCTTACTCAATACTGTTGAATCTGATTTAGCGGATAAAATTATCGGGTGGCATAAGTTCCTTACTACTTTTATTGAAGTCTATTTTTATGCGCACGGTGCAATGGGGATTTTACATCTGTTAATTGAACGATATAAAAACCACTCACCGGCTATTAATGATTAACTTATTGCAGGCTGAGTCATGACATTTAATCATTTTTAATGATGTGATATCGCCTTTGGCGCGAAAAGCCACGCTCGCTGGGGTTGGCCGCGGATGAGGCGATCTCCTGTCGTTTATTACCCCCCTGAATGCGCAATTATTGTTCCGGCCTGAATGCATCAGGCCTCAAGAGACCTCCGGGCAAATGCTGTCTGTCAAACCTGCTCCACCGTACCGGGGCTTCCTGAAGCTGTAACGCGACCAGATTCCCCCGTTCTGCCCGCGAAAGTCTCGCGCTGGCCGCAGAGTTCTAAATCTCTTTCACCCGGGACGTGTCATACACCTCCTGGGCCCGTTCCATTTCTGCTCCATGCTCCAGTGCCCATTCGTACAATGCAATAAACGGTTGCTGTAGCGTCTGTGCCAAAGCGGTAAGACTGTATTCCACACTCACCGGCGAAGTAGGAAGCACCTTTCGATAGACCAGCCCGTTACGTTCGAGACGCTTAAGCGCATCGGACAATGCTTTGTGAGTGATCCCATCTAACCGGCGGCGGAGTTCATTAAAGCGGGAGGGTTTAGAGCAAAGCACCGTGAGAATTAAAATCGACCATTTATTAGTGATGTTCTCAAGAACAGGACGGGTTTTTCCTACATCTCTTAAGTCACTGCTATCAATCTGTGTCATAGCGATATACTCCGGGATACTTAGTATAAGTAAAGTGCGTAATTGTTATTTAGTATAAAAATTATATCATCTCTTTTCCCTTCGAACAGGAGTAAGCAGATGAGAAGATTAGACAACAAAGTGGCCCTGGTACTGGGCGGAGCAAAAGGCATTGGCCTTGCCATTAGTCAGCGATTTGCCAGCGAAGGTGCGACAACCTGGTTCACATCGCGGCGGGATGAAGAGTTAAAAGCAGCAACCCAGTCAATTGCGGGCAACGTAAAGGCGCTACGTGCGGATGTCAGCCAGATAAGCGAACTGACCCGCATAATAGAGACCGTTAAGTCGGCGTCAGGCCAGATTGACGTGCTGGTGATTAATGCCGGAATGTCGGAGTACTCGACTCTCGAAAAGATAACCCCGGCGCATTTTGATCAAATTTTCGGCCTGAATGTTCGCTCACCGCTTTTTGGTCTTCAGGCCGCACTTCCGCTCATGAAAGCGGGTGCAAGCGTGGTGTTAATAGGTTCGATTGCAGATGTCATAGGAACTCAGGGATATGGTGTTTACAGCGCCAGCAAGGCGGCACTGCGTTCTTTTGCGCGTACGTGGACACGTGAATTATCCGCACGAGGCATTCGCATTAATGTGGTCGCTCCAGGCCCTATCGATACCGATATGATGCTGGCTGCCTCTGCGGAGGTACGCAATGAATTAACCCGCGCAATACCCTTAGCAAGGATGGGCAAACCTGAAGAAGTTGCAAACGCTGTACTGTTCCTGGCGAGTGATGAAAGCAGTTATATAGCGGGAGCTGAAATTTGTGTGGATGGCGGGCTGACACAAGTTTAGCTGTAACGTCCGCTCTGGCACTAAACGCCCCACAAAAAGGATGTCACTGGGCAGCGGGAAGCGGACCTTTTGCTTTGCATCTGTCAGACATTTGCGTCCGCCATAAGCTTTATCGGGCTTATTGAGATGCTTCTGCAAATAAGGCAGCCTGCACGGCAGGACGCGCATTGATATTTGCCATATACGCCGTTAATACAGGCCAGCGATTCAGTTCGATGGAAAAGAAAGCAGGCAGGCTTGCAGCTCTCTGATGTACGCGTAAAAGTACGGGATTGGGTCAGCGCCTGCATGCTGGTGCGTGAAGGCATGGGTGTGACGCTGATTCCTGAATCTGCCCTGCCAGCTGAATTGCGAGGCCTGTGCGTGGTGCCGGTGACACCTTCTATACACCGTGAATTTTGTCTTGTCTGTTCGCCATCCGGAAAGTCTTCTGGTGCGACACAGGCATTACTGCAAGGGCTGCGTAAAAGAGGAGGATGAGTAAAGTGCAGGCTACGGTGTCACTGCGGAGCACATAAACTTCACCCATAAAACCTAATCAACATGTTTCAAACTATCGGGGTTTTGAATCGGGCCACATCACGTACGGGTGGCATGCCAAACATGCGCGCATATTCCCGGCTGAACTGGGAGGCACTTTCATAACCGACGGAGAAGGCCACAGCAGCCGCTGCGTCTGGCTCGAATATGAGCTGCCGCCGAGCCTTCAAAAGTCTAAGCTTTTTCTGGTACTGGATCGGCGTCATGGCGGTAACTGCTTTGAAATGGCGATACAAAGCGGCAACGCTCATCCCAGCCAGAGCCGCCAGATCTTCCACGAGGAAAGGTTCGGTAAAGTGCACGCGTATCCAGTCGATCGCCCGACGAACCTGTGACAATCCACTATCAGCATGCGCGATTTGCCTGAGCATATTGCCGTGTGGACCTTGAAAAACCCGAAAGAGTATTTCCCGTTCGATCATCGGTGCCAAAATCCCCGCTTCGTCCGGGCGATCAACTAGCCGCATCATCCGGAGCCAGGCGTCCATCATTTCCGGGGACGCGGCAGTAGCCGAGAAATCGGGTTCACGCAGGGTTGGCCGGGTATCGCAAAGGTCACCGAACATAGTCGCGATAACCACAGGGTCTAAAGTCAAGCCAACAGCCAGAAAAGGCCGGTTCGGGGCATCAGAATGAATCTGTCCTATAGCCGGTACGTCGATTGGGATAAGCGTATAGGACGCTGGTTCGAACCAAAGAACCTGATTGCCAATGGACAGGTTTTTAGTGCCCTGTAAGACCAGATGGAGCATCGGTTCATACACCTGGTCCGAGCAAGCCTCTGCTCTGACCATCTTTACACGGGGAATACCGGTAGCGGTCCATTCATTTTCAGCACGCATCACTAAGTCGCGCAATTCGTTCATTGTATCAGTCATGTCGTCCAATATACGCCAACGCTTCTGCGCTGCAATCAAACGAGAAGAATAGGCAACGATATGCGAAGAACAGGCACGCATATGAGCGAGTGACCGCCTTAAGATAACGCTTGTCAACCGAGGTGATTCGCCTCAGGCACATACGTTAAACAAGAGGTTACCAAATGAAGTTACCTGGAAAAGTCGCCGTTGTAACGGGCGCGTCAAGCGGTATTGGCGCTGGCATTGCAAACGCACTCGGAGCAGAGGGTGCCACTGTCATCGTGAACTATGCCAGTAGCGAAAAGAGTGCCAACACCGTCGTCGCGTCAATAGAGGCTGCGGGAGGAAAAGCATTTGCCGTGCAAGCGGATATGAGCAAGTCGGCAGACGTCGTCCGTTTGTTTGACAAGGTTAAGGCGGACCATGGCAAGCTGGACGTTTTGGTCAACAATGCTGGCGTCGCCGTATTCGAAATGATCTCCGATATGACGGAAGATGCGTTCCACAAGCAATTCAACGTCAATGTTTTGGGCTACTTTCTGGCAATCAGGGAGGCGGTAAAACATTTTGGTGATGCGGGTGGTAGCATCATAAACATTAGTTCCATTCTGAGCACCGACCCTTACCTTGCCTCTAGTGTCTATTCAGCAACCAAAGGGGCGGTCGACACAATGACATTTGCGCTGGCTCGTGAGCTAGGACCACGCGGCATTCGCGTAAACTCAATTTTGCCTGGTCATACCAATACACCGGCAACCGACGGAAATTTCGCGGGAGAACTCGGGGTGAAGCTGCTTGCAGGAACACCATTGGGTCGCTTCGGCGAACCCACCGATATCGCACCCGTCGCCGTTTTTCTCGCATCTGCAGACTCACATTGGGTAACGGGCGAATCCATCCGGGCTGCGGGTGGCGTGCGTGGCGTTGGCTACTAATCCTTGAATTTAAGCCGCCTATACGGTGGCTTTCAACGTTTGAGTGACTTCTGAAATCTCCGTCTTTCCAATCAACCCCCGAATCTCAATTCAGTTTCTGGAAGAGCCCCATACCTTTAACGCTTCAGAGCGTTGCCCCTTTGTCGGGGCGACGCTCGCTTGGTTTAGTGATGGTTCTCGCGGCAAAATACCTGTTCGCTATGGACCTCCTGATGTTAGCAACGTCCGCTTCACGCCCTGAGACATTCGACAAGTTTTTTACGGCATCAGTAAGGGCGATTTTCGCTCTTCCAGTGCCAGCAAATATTTCGCTT
>NZ_JQJR01000009.1:0-326102 GCF_000745615.1 Rahnella sp. WP5
TTTCCGACCCGGTCACTTCGTGATGTTGTTCACGTTGTTCCCTGTCGATGGAGCGGCATTATAGGGAGTTCTCAGCAGGCCGCAAGGGCTAATTTCACTTTTCTTACCAAGCGTTCATAAATCCACCAAATGAATAAGTAATACACAAGTAATGCATAAAAAACGGGCTCCGAATGACTCCGGAGCCCGTTATAAGGCCGCTACTTATCTATTTACTGTCTTGCGATGATGTGATCATCTTCCACATCGACAGTAATTGGTTTGCCTGGGATCAGCTTGCCAGACAAGATTTGCTGAGCCAGCGGGTTCTCAATCTCCTGCTGGATGGCACGTTTCAATGGACGCGCACCATAAACCGGGTCAAATCCTGTGTTACCCAGCAGTTCCAGCGCCGCATCGGTCAGCGTTGCCGTGTAGCCGTGTTCTTCTAAGCGTTTATACAAACGTGCCAGCTGGATCTTGGCGATATTCTTGATATGCCCATGACCCAGCGGATGGAACACAACCACTTCATCTATACGGTTGATGAATTCCGGACGGAAGCTGTGTGTGACCACTTCCATTACCGACGCTTTCATCTGCGCATAGCTGGCCTCACCGAAGTGCTGCTGAATAATGTCAGAGCCCAGGTTAGAGGTCATGATGACAACCGTGTTGCGGAAATCAACTGTTCTCCCCTGCCCGTCAGTTAAACGGCCGTCATCCAGCACCTGCAATAAGATGTTGAAGACATCCGGGTGCGCCTTCTCAACTTCATCTAACAAGATGACAGAGTAAGGACGACGACGAACCGCTTCGGTCAGGTAACCCCCTTCCTCATAACCGACATAACCCGGAGGCGCACCGACCAGACGTGAAACGGAGTGTTTTTCCATAAACTCTGACATATCGATGCGAACCATCGCGTCATCGCTGTTAAACAGGAATGTCGCCAGCGCTTTACACAGCTCTGTTTTACCCACACCGGTCGGACCGAGGAACAGGAATGACCCGATCGGACGGTTTGGATCTGACAATCCTGCGCGGCTACGACGAATGGCATTCGATACTGCTTCTACCGCCTCGTTCTGGCCAATCACGCGGTTATGAAGTTCTTCTTCCATACGCAGCAGTTTTTCACGTTCACTTTCAAGCATCCGGGCAACCGGAATACCGGTCCAGCGCGCCAGCACGTCGGCAATTTCCACATCTGTCACACGGTTGCGCAGCAGCTTCATGGTTTTACCGTCTGCCTGAGTTGCCGCTGCCAGCTGTTTTTCCAGTTCCGGGATTTTACCGTACTGCAATTCTGACATACGGCCCAGATCGCCAACGCGGCGAGCCTGTTCAAGCGTAATCTTTGCCTGCTCCAGCTCGGCTTTAATATTCTGCGTGCCGGTCAGGGATGCTTTCTCAGCTTTCCACTCTTCTTCCAGCTCAGAATATTCACGCTCTTTCTGGCTCAGTTCGGTTTCCAGCATTTCCAGACGTTTCACACTGGCATCATCAGACTCTTTTTTCAGCGCCTGCTGTTCCAGTTTGAGCTGGATAATACGGCGATCGAGACGGTCCAGAGACTCCGGTTTAGAGTCCATCTGCATACGAATGCTGGATGCCGCTTCATCTATAAGGTCGATTGCTTTATCCGGTAACTGACGATCCGAGATATAACGGTGCGACAATGTGGCTGCTGCAACGATAGCCGGGTCAGTAATCTGTACATGGTGATGCAGCTCATAGCGTTCTTTCAGACCACGCAAGATAGCGATGGTGTCTTCAACAGAAGGCTCGGCAACAAACACTTTCTGGAAACGACGCTCTAACGCCGCATCTTTCTCGATGAACTGACGATATTCATTTAATGTCGTCGCACCTACACAGTGAAGTTCACCACGCGCCAGAGCCGGTTTCAGCATATTGCCGGCATCCATTGCGCCATCGGCTTTACCCGCACCGACCATGGTATGCAATTCGTCGATAAACAGAATGACGTTGCCTTCCTGTTTAGCCAGATCACTCAGCACGCCTTTCAGACGTTCTTCAAATTCACCGCGATACTTGGCACCGGCAACCAATGCACCCATGTCTAATGAAAGCACACGTTTATTTTTCAGACCTTCCGGCACTTCACCATTAATGATGCGCTGTGCCAGTCCTTCCGCAATCGCGGTTTTACCGACACCTGGCTCACCAATCAGCACCGGGTTATTTTTGGTACGACGTTGCAGAACCTGAATAGTCCGGCGAATTTCTTCATCACGACCGATGACCGGATCCAGTTTGCCCTGCTCGGCACGTTCGGTCAGATCGATAGTGAATTTTTTTAATGCCTGACGCTGGTCTTCGGCATTCTGGTCATCCACTTTCTCACCCCCACGCATTTGATCGATAGCCGCTGTGATTTTCTCGGCCGTTGCACCGCTGGCTTTTAACAGATCCGTTAAAGAGCCGCGGTCTTTCATCACGGCCAGAACAAACAGTTCTGAAGAGATGAAAGTATCGGCACGTTGTTGTGCCAGCTTGTCACAAAGATTTAAAACACGTACCAGCTCATGGGATGGTTGAACATCACCGCCGGTACCT
Organism: Rahnella sp. WP5; assembly: GCF_000745615.1. Classification (NCBI taxonomy): domain Bacteria; kingdom Pseudomonadati; phylum Pseudomonadota; class Gammaproteobacteria; order Enterobacterales; family Yersiniaceae; genus Rahnella; species Rahnella sp. WP5. Next base: position 2,563 of record NZ_JQJR01000009.1, read on the forward strand.
TCAACTTGCGGCAAACGCCCCAAAGCCTGATCAACGTCCGTGCGCAGTTTCTGGGTATCTATCCCAGCCGCCGTTAATAAAGGACGTACGGTTCCGCCTTCCTGAGTAAGCAAAGCACTCATCAGGTGAACAGGTTCGATAAATTGATTGTCGCGCCCGAGCGCGAGTGACTGGGCATCCGCGAGGGCAAGCTGGAATTTGCTGGTAAGACGATCCAGACGCATAACACCTCCAATACTGAACAAAATTGCTACTGGAGATTAGATGAGGTCAACCCTCACGTTTTCAAGGTTATCTTGGCAGTATATTCAGAGGACAGCTGTTATGCGTGATGGATCGTCTTGATTCGATAGGTTATATCAGCCAAATTAAACTTGCCAGCCGTCCGGTAATTCCGTCGCGCCGGTAAGAGTAAAATTTGTTGCTGTCTGTCACAGTGCAATATTCACCGCCGTAGAGGGCGGTGATACCCGCAGCTTGCAAGCGAAACCGTGCAAGCTGGTAAATGTCGGCCATGAATTTGGCACCTGCAGGTCTGAAAGCGACGGATACGGCAGAGTCAACAGCCATAAAGGCTTCGCGAACTTCGCCGCCAACTTCAAAATGCGCAGGACCAATTGTCGGTCCCATCCACGCCATGATTTCTGCGGGAGCCGCCTCAAAGCAGGCAACCGTATTTTCCAACACGCCTGCACACAAACCACGCCAGCCCGCATGCGCTGCAGCGACTTCATCGCCGTTTTTACTGCAAAACAGAACCGGTAAACAATCGGCTGTCATTGCTGCACAGACAACGCCTGGCTCGCGGGTATAGGCCGCATCGGCAATCTGTGTCGGAATAAGGGGGGTTTGCGCCGTCAAACGAACAACGTCGATCCCATGAACCTGCTCCAGCCAGTGTGGTGCAGCAGGAAGCCCGCCAAGTTCGATTATACGCTGACGGTTCAAGGCGACATGTTCAGGTAAATCTCCGACATGATCGCCAAGGTTAAGCGAACCGAAAGGAGGCAAACTGACACCTCCTTCGCGGGTTGTCGCACATGACCGCACCGATGCCGGTTGCGGCCACTGAGGCTGGATAAGCACGCTCATTACCAGTTCATCTGGTCCTTGAACTCTTCGGTATCCGCTTTAAGCGCATTGATCAGGTCAACCATATCCTGCGGAAGTGGCGCATGCCATTCCATCTGAATACCAGTGACCGGATGATAAAGACGCAGCATGGTAGCGTGAAGAGCCTGACGATCGAATCCGCGCAGCATATTAATGAACGGTTCTGAAGCACCTTTTGGCAGACGTGGACGGCCACCATACAGTTGATCGCCTAACAAAGGATGGTTAATGTGCGCCATATGCACGCGGATCTGGTGTGTACGACCGGACTCCAGACGCAAGCGCAGACGCGTATGAGCACGGAAATGCTCCATGATGCGATAGTGTGTCGTCGCCGGTTTGCCAGTCGGATGAACCGCCATATGCGTACGCTTGGTGGAATGGCGCGCAATCGGCTCATTCACTGTGCCGCCTGCCGTCATTGTACCAATCGCCACGGCTTCATATTCGCGGGTAATTTCGCGGGCCTGAAGTGCGGTCACCAGGTGCGTTTGTGCAGGCACCGACTTCGCCACCACCATCAGACCGGTGGTATCTTTATCCAGGCGATGCACGATGCCGCAGCGCGGTACATCAATAATTGCAGGATAATAATGCAGCAGCGCATTCAGTACCGTGCCATCAGGATTCCCGGCGCCCGGATGAACAACCAGATCACGGGGTTTATTGATGACTAAAATATCAGTATCTTCATACACGATATCTAAAGCGATATCTTGTGGCAGCCAACGCGCTTCTTCTTCAATTTGCGCATCGATTGCGATAGCCTCGCCACCCAACACTTTTTCTTTTGGTTTGGTCACTTTTTTGCCATTGACCGTGACCCTGTCTTCAAGGATCCAATCTTTTATGCGAGATCTTGAATAATCAGGGAACAATTCGGCCAAAGCCTGATCTAACCGTTGACCGAGTTGAGATTCGGCCACCGTTGCGGTGAGTTGTACTTGTTGTGCCATATGCAGCTTCTTGGTTAACGTTGGGTTTTCACGGCGATGCCGTTTAAAATAATGTGCTATTGTAGCTGGTCTTTGTCGGGAGCTTAACGGACAGTCTCCCAGAATAACACCTGAGGATAATCAAAACGTCATGACGCGTGTGAAATATCTGGTGGCAGCAGCCACGTTGAGCCTGGCGCTGGTCGGTTGCTCCAGTTCCAAAGAAACGGTTCCCGATAACCCGCCTAACGTCCTTTATGCCACTGCCCAGCAAAAGCTGCAGGACGGTAACTTTAAAGGCGCTATTGCGCAATTAGAAGCGCTGGATAACCGCTATCCGTTTGGGCCTTACTCGCAGCAAGTTCAGTTAGATCTGATTTATGCCTATTACAAGTCTGCTGACTTGCCTATGGCTCAGGCTTCTATTGATCGCTTTATGCGTCTGAACCCAACACATCCGAATATCGACTACGTCATGTATATGCGTGGTTTAACGGATATGGCGTTGGATGACAGTGCCCTGCAAGGATTTTTCGGTGTTGATCGTTCAGACCGTGATCCACAGCATGCACGTGCAGCATTCCGTGATTTCAGCCAGTTGATCCACACGTATCCAAACAGCCAGTACGCCACTGACGCGACTAAACGTTTGGTATTCCTGAAAGATCGTTTGGCGAAATACGAGCTGTCAGTGGTGCAATACTACACTAAACGCGGTGCTTACGTCGCTGTCGTTAACCGTGTAGAACAAATGCTGAAAGATTATCCGGATACGAAAGCAACGCATGATGCGCTGCCGTTGATGGAAAACGCCTACCGTGAACTGCAGCTGAACACTCAGGCTGATAAAGTCGCGAAAATTATTGCCGCCAACAGCGCAGCATAATTTTACATGTCCGTGGACAAACGGTAGCTCAGGCTGCCGTTTTTTTTGGCTCTTTTTAGGGGATAATTGCAGAAACACAGGAAAGAATAACGTACTGATCCTATCAATCATGCCTGCTCCTGAATGAAGTCTCAAGGCCTTTCCGGCCATTAATTACCCTGAGTCACATAAACTTCAACATTGACAAAAAGTGACAAAAAACCGCGAGTTTAGGGACGCATTTCGTAAAAAAGGCTGGTATGTTGGATTCATCGGAGACGGAAAGAAGAGAGGTAAGTTATATGACAGTCAACATTACCAGTAAACAAATGGACATCACCCCCGCGATTCGTGAACACATCGAAGGGCGTCTGAAAAAACTGGATAAATGGCAAACTCAGCTCATTAACCCACACATAATCCTGTCGAAAGAACCTCAGGGATTTGTCGCCGATGCGACCATCAGTACACCAAACGGAAAACTGGTTGCCAGTGCTACGCACGATGATATGTACGCTGCGATTAACGAAATGACGACCAAACTCGAGCGCCAGCTCAATAAAGCGCAGCATAAAGGTGAGGCCCGCCGTGCAGAGTCCGGCGTCAAAGAACTCAATCTGGAACCGGTGCAGGAAGAAGAGGAATAACCGGGTTATCCGGCATGTCAGTAACAACGCGCTCTGAGGGGCGCGTTTTTTGTGTCTGAAGGAATCTTATTGACACAGGGAAAACCCAGCGGTTACTTTAAGACTCTGATCAAACTTATGGAAACAACGTATACATGAATACCCGTCTGTTTTTCTTCGCATTCTTTTTTACCTTCCCCTGATTGGGAGGCGTTTCGTCGCGAAAGAATGAATGCGAAGACGAACAACAAAGCCTCCTGAAAAGGGGGCTTTTTTTATGCCTGCGTTTCACACATTTTGCTGAAAGAAAGAACATCTAAAAGGGTAATAACATGACCGAGAACTCATTACTGGCTCTGCGCGAACGCATCAGCGCATTAGACCTGAAATTGCTGGCCCTGCTGGCAGAACGACGTACGATGGCGATTGAGGTCGCGCAATCCAAAATGCACTCTCACCGCCCTATCCGCGATAAAGAACGCGAAGCAGAACTGATTAACACACTGATTCAGGAAGGGAAAAAACAGGGGCTGGACGGCCATTACATCACCCGCGTTTATCAGCTAATCATTGAAGATTCCGTTCTCACACAGCAGGCACTCCTGCAGCAACATCTGAATAAAACCTCTTCTGATTCAGCCCGCATCGCTTTCCTCGGTCCGAAAGGTTCATATTCACATCTCGCTGCCCGTCAGTTTGCCGCACGTCATTTCGACCAGTTCATCGAATGTGGCTGCCAGAAATTCCAGGATATCTTTTCTCAGGTTGAAACCGGCCAGGCTGATTACGCGGTATTGCCGATTGAAAATACCAGTTCCGGCTCAATCAATGACGTTTATGACCTGCTGCAACACACCAGTTTGTCAATTGTGGGCGAGCTGACAAACCCTATCGATCATTGCGTTCTGGTGGCGGCAGACACGGATTTGTCGCAGATTCAGACGGTTTACAGCCATCCGCAACCCTTCCAGCAATGCAGCCAGTTCATTAACCGCTTCCCTCACTGGAAAATTGAATACTGCGAAAGCACTGCGGCGGCGATGGAAAAAGTGGCGGCAGCCAACTCTCCGCACGTGGCTGCGCTGGGCAGCGAAGCCGGTGGTGCATTGTACAAATTGCAGGTGCTCGAACACAACCTGGCGAACCAGCAGGAAAACATCACCCGCTTCATTATTCTGGCGCGCAAAGCCATTGAAGTGACAGACCAGGTTCCGGCTAAAACCACGCTGATTATGGCCACTGGCCAGCAAGCGGGGGCGCTGGTGAACGCGCTTCTGGTGCTGCGTGATCAGGGCATCATCATGACCAAGCTGGAATCACGTCCGATCAACGGTAATCCGTGGGAAGAGATGTTTTATATCGATGTGCAGGCAAACCTGCGTTCAGAAGAGATGAAAAAGGCGCTGAAGGATCTGGCTCCAATCACACGCTCGCTGAAAGTTCTCGGCTGTTATCCAAGCGAAAACGTCGTTTCCGTCGACCTGTAATTTTCCACAAACAAAAAGGGCGCTGCATACAACTGCAACGCCCTTCTTTTCATTTACAGACAGCATTTCCGAAAAGCTTACTTGCGGTTGTCGTTGGCCTGACGGAGTAACGCACCACTTTCTTTCAGGAAACGCGGTGCATAATCACCGAACCAGTGCTCAACCTGCCTGAACTTATCGATAAACGCCTGTTTATCACCCGTTTCCAGCAGAGCAAGTGCATCGCCAAAACGCTGATAGTAACGTTTGATCAGCGCCAGATTACTTTCTGACGACATAATAATATCAGCGTAAAGCTGTGGATCCTGTGCAAACAAGCGACCAACCATCGCCAGTTCGAGGCGATAGATCGGTGAAGACAGAGCCAGCAACTGTTCGATTTCAACGTTTTCTTCTGATAAATGCATGCCATAAGCAAACGTTGCAAAGTGGCGTAACGCCTGAATGAACGCCATGTTCTGGTCGTGCTCGACCGCACTGATTTTATGCAGGCGAGCACCCCAGACCTGTAACTGCTCCAGCAACCACTGATAGGCCTGAGGTTCACGACCATCGCAGTACACCACAACCTGTTTTGCCAGGCTGCTGACATCCGGCCCAAACATAGGATGCAAGCCAAGCACCGGACCTTCATGCACCGCCAGCATCGCCTGCAGCGGACGATTTTTCACTGACGCCAGATCCACCAGAATACAGTCATCCGGCAGTTTTGGCAGACGTGCGATCACTTCTTCAGTCAGATGGATCGGTACGCTGACAATCACCATTCCGGCATCCGCCAGTAATGTTTCTGCCTGCGGCCAGTCCTCCTGCTCCAGCACTTTTACCTGATAACCGGAAAGTTCAAGCAAACGAGTGAACAAGCGCCCCATCTGCCCGTTTCCGCCAATAATTACCACCGGGCGCAATGCCGGATGCAATGTTTTGAAGCCTTTATCGTTTTCGCTTGAGTAGGACTCACGCATCACGCGGCGCAATACATCTTCAATCAGATCGGGCGGAACACCGAGGTTCTGCGCTTCCTGACGGCGTGAAGCCAGCATTGCCGCTTCCCGTTCAGGGACATAAATCGGCAAACCATAACGACTTTTGACTTCCCCGACTTCTGCCACCAGCGCAAGACGCCGTGATAAGAGATCTAACAACGCTTTATCAACGTCGTCGATCTGATCGCGCAACGCGTTAAGTTCTGCCACCATAAAAACTTACTCTCCTGCGATTCGTGCCGCCAGCGCGTCGCCCAGTTCCTGATGCATCGTGCGCAGCAGGTTTTCCGTGGTTTCCCAGTTAATGCAGGCATCCGTAACAGACACACCGTATTTCATTTCTGAACGCGGTTGTTCAGAAGACTGGCTGCCTTCGTTCAGATGACTTTCCAGCATCAGCCCCGTGATAGAGCGGTTACCGGCTTTAATCTGATCGATGACAGACTGAGCCACGACAGGCTGGCGACGATAGTCTTTGTTTGAGTTACCGTGACTGCAATCTATCATCAAGGAAGGACGGAGTCCCGCATCGGCCATCTGTTTTTCACAGGCCTGAACGTCCTGCTCGCTGTAGTTTGGCATTTTGCCGCCGCGCAAAATCACATGCCCGTCCGGGTTGCCCTGAGTCTGCAACAGGCAAACCTGACCAGCCTGATTGATCCCCACAAAGCGGTGCGCCATTTCTGCAGCACGCATCGCATTGATCGCCGTACCCAGGCTGCCGTCAGTCCCGTTCTTGAAGCCCACAGGCATTGACAGACCAGACGCCATTTCGCGGTGAGTCTGAGATTCGGTCGTACGCGCACCGATTGCTGACCAGCTGAACAGATCACCTAAGTATTGCGGACTGTTGGGATCCAGCGCTTCTGTTGCCAGCGGTAACCCCATGCCGACCAGTTGCAGCAGCAAATCACGGGCAATGTGCAGACCCGCCTCCACATCAAACGTGCCGTCCATGTGCGGATCGTTAATTAACCCTTTCCAGCCGACAGTGGTCCGCGGTTTTTCAAAGTAAACACGCATCACGATGTACAAACGATCGCTGAGTTCGGCCGCCAGTGTTTTCAGGTGACGCGCGTAATCCAGCGCCGCATCCACGTCATGAATTGAACAAGGGCCACACACCACCAGAAGACGAGGATCACGACCATGGACGATATCCGCGATGGTTTTACGTGCTTCGGAAATACTGTTTTCGTCGCTAACGCTTAAAGGAAAACGGTTTTTCAGCTCTTCAGGAGTGATAAGGATTTGTTCAGCAGTGATATGAACATTATTCAGGGCGTCTTTTTGCATGATCGTGTTCCGTTATAAGGAAAATGGGCTGCCACGGCGGCATCTGCGGACAACATTAACACAGCACGTAAACTTAGCAAGCCTTAGTTGTAAACTTAACATTACCATTTCACCATTGATATGCGAGCAATGGAAAGTTAACTTTACATAAAAAGCGAATCAGACGAAAAGGATGTACCGTAAATATTACACACGGTTTGTCAGCGGTGAAAAAGGAATTTCAGGGGAGGGAAGGAGAACAACGTCAGAAATGCCCTCAGCAACAGGGAGCTGCTGAGGAGACGAAATTTACAGATTACGATCCAGGGTAATAAATACCTGCCCTAAAGCAGTCACTTCATCCACGCCACACTCGAAATGGCTTTCCTGACGCGTCACGCTCAGACGGTTACCAGGAATACGGGCCACATCATAAACGTCCAGATCACCATCAATGTCCAACAGCCAGCGACCATTGCCGGGATGTGTGCTGCCCAGATCGATAATCCATGAATGATTGCCTTTCACGATATACGCAGGCTGCGCCAGCGAATCGTCCAGCAGCGAAGGGTCAACCGTCCAGAGGCCTTCCTCCTCAAGCTCCCCGCCGCGCAATCTCAATTTTTTAAGCTGGCGGATTTCACCTGACGCCACGGCAGCCGAAGAGCTTGCATCCTGCATCACGCCTTTGCCCGTTGCCAGCCAGCGCAACGAGACGCCGGTATCCAGTGCACAGGCCACGACCACATCACCGGGGAAATAATCTCTTCTTACCCAGGTACTTATCGTGCCAGATGATAATCCATACAGATCCCCCAGTTCCTTCTGCATGCTAAAGCCGTAAGCCTGAAGCATACGCGTCAGAACAGCTTTTCCACCTTCAAGTTCATCTAATTGCATCTGGCGAAAACCCCTGAATCTGTAAATATCATCTTGACAACTCGCAAATGCAAGTTTAGATTGATTATGTAATGTACCGACAGACGACCATGATACCAAATTTACGGCGTCGTGGAGAAATAAGGAGACGCGATGTTTTTAGGAACAGAGCAGCAGCGCCAGACCGGCCTGCGCCATATCGCTCATCTGAAAGAAACTTATTTCGTTCAGAGTAAGAATCAGGTTGAGGTTATTTATGATCAGGCTCCTGAAAAATGGAAACTCACATTATGTTTTCACGCCGGTCTTAAACGCCATCATACCTTACTGACATATTCACAATTAAATAATGAGGAAAAAATGAAAATAATGCAGGCATTATTATCACTTCGCCACTTCACGGCGATATTTAAAGGAGAACTTTACTGATGGCAGACTGGATAGATGAATCGCAGGAGTATCAGTTAAAAATCCTCGAAGCGCAGATTACGCAGGCAACCCGTACCCGGCCTTCACTGTCGGCCTTCTTCTGCGTGGATTGTGATTCTCCGATTGCGGAGCCACGCAGGAAAATCATCCCCGGTGTACAGCGATGTATTGAATGTCAGGAAATTGAGGAGATTAAAAGAAAGAATTACCGCCCCGTATAAAAAGTCTAATTAATATTATTTAAATTAATCATCACGCTGGAAATAATATTATTTCCGGAGAGGTTTTTCTATTTTATTTTTCGGAATAAATGTATGTCAGAGAATATCAGAGGCAGAACAATCCCTTCGCCCCCACCTGCATTTAACCGGACATCAGGGCAATATTTTGCGGGTACCTGGTGGTGGAATGCCCCCCGCGCAGCGCTCAGCAGCCCGCTGGAAAAACCACTGACCCGTGACTTTTGTCAGCGCCAGCAAACGGCCCTTTCTCAGCTGGCAGCACTGCCCCGTTGCGTGCGCACGCCGTTATATCAGCGGTATACATTTTTACTGGAAACTAAAGGAGTGCGCGTGGCGTTTCATTTCCTGATGACAGTTTTCACGCAACGCGTATGGCCGCGTATTAAGCTGGTAAATGCGCGAAACACACTGAATCGTCAAATCTCGCAAAAGCTACTCACTGAAGAAGAAATGTTTAACCGCTTGCCCGATCTTAATGATGACGGTCTGAGAAGGCTGGCCAACAAACTTGCCGTGCAAATGCAGGATGCCTATGAATATCACTGTGAATGCTGGCTGAAAAACCGTCCTGACGAACCCGGCATTTTGTTGCGCGACAGCACACAGCAGGAAATTTACGGGCATGTCGCCGCGATGGCACGTTCCTGCCGCGTACAACCTCTTTACTGGCAGAAATGGCAAAAAGGCCATATGACAACGCATTCGGCTGTCGCCAGCATTTCACGTCTGGTCAGCGGCGAATGGTGGGAAAAACAGCTGCGTTCAAAACAGCGTTTGTGGCGGGAATCCCTGATGATTGCCTGCGGTTATGTCAGCCGCGCGACATCGCCTTATGCCAGTAAAAACGCCATCCGTGACGTAGTATCACGCCGCTTATCCGCCATCAACTACCTGAAACAGTGCCAGCTCGAAAATGTTGAATCCGGTGAAACGCTGAGTTTGCTGGATACCGTATTGGCCAGCATTTCCAATCCCAAACTTCGTCGTATGGAACTGATGACACTGATCGCCGGTGTCGAAGATGTTGCTGACCAGCAGCGGGACTGCGGCCTGTTTATCACGCTGACCACGCCGTCAAAATACCATCCGCTAAAAACGACTGGCACCGGTTCATCACCCGTTTTTAACCAGAAATGGGATCAGCACGCGTTTACCCCCAAAGATGCGCAGCGTTATCTGGTGGCTGTCTGGGCAAAAATCCGTACCACTTTTAAAGACCGGAACCTGAAAGTTTACGGCGTGCGCGTCGTCGAACCGCATCATGACGGCACGCCGCACTGGCACATGATGTTGTTCACACCGCAGCATCAGCAGCAAAAAGTGACAGAGGTTATGCGCCGTTATGCTCTTGAAGAAGATTCGGATGAACCGGGTGCCGCTGAGTCACGTTTCAATTGCAAGCCGCTAAACCGGGGTGGCGCAGCCGGCTATATCGCGAAATACGTCGCCAAGAATATCGATGGATACGCGCTCGATGGCGAAACCGATTTTGACTCAGGACGCTTGCTGACAGATATCGCCACTGCGGTCACCTCCTGGGCCTCGACGTGGCGGATCCCACAATTCCACGCCATCGGTACCCCCTCGGTCGGCGCCTGGCGCGAATGCAGGCGGATCCGCTACCAGAATCTGACCAGCCGTTTTGACGCACGGGTTGAAAACGTGCGCAGCGCTGCCGATGAAGGTGATTTCGCCCGTTATATTCAGGCACAAGGTGGTATTCACATTCCCCGCAAAGCGCAAACGGTTCGCGTTGCCCGTCAACTCAGCGAGGAGAAAAATGCCTACGACGAGCCCCGCAATAAAGTCATCGGCATTTATGCCCCTCATCTGGGCATCTCTCATATTTTTCTGACACACACTACACAGTGGCGGATTGTCCGTCACCGGCCTTCTTATACGGAAATATCGAAGATTCGTATACCTTGGAGTTCTGTCAATAACTGTGGATCGCCTCCCGCCGGACAAAGTCAGTCATTGATACAAAAACCGCGCCAATAAAAATTCATACATAAATTCAATGGATTATAAATTTTAAAATACTCTGGCTGTTGACGTATCAGATCAATTAAAGAATACTGTATATAAACACAGTATCTGGCGAGGGGAGAAAATGGAAAACCTGACTAAACAACAGTTAACGTTGTCCAGGATACAATTGATCGCAGACATTTCGCAGACGGCGCAATGCAATCCAAAAGAATTTCTGGTCGTGATGTCACTGATCTCAGAGCTGGCCAGCCAGGCGCTGACTGACGAGAACCAGGACGTTGTGTATTGCAACGGGAGCACTGACGACACCCACTGATTGCCAGATCCTGCGGCGGTAGTAGCCAACATTACTGGCGCTTGCCCGACCGGTTTCCCTCCGGACTAAGCGCCCCGCCCTTTCCCCCTCTTCGCTGTCTGCTTACCTGTTGTGCCAGCCGTTTCACATCCCACTCAGATTGCCGCCCGGCGTGCTATTGCGCAGACTGAACTCACCTCCTGACGATTTCACTCACTTGTGGAGAAAGTTCATGAAAGTCTATGCAGAACAGGGCGATACCCTCGATTCTCTTTGCTGGCGCTATTACAACCGCACGGCACTCGTCGTCGAAAAAGTGTATGCCGCCAATATTGGCATCGCGGATTTAGGCCCGTTATTACCTCACGGCACAGCCGTCTTTATGCCCGACATTGCAGAACAACCGGTTCAGGAAACGATCAAATTATGGGACTGAATACGGAGCGCATCAGTTCAGGCTGCGCCTATTTCATCGCCACTTCGCTGACCTGGCTCGCCAGTCTGACATCGCAGGACGTCGCCTTTCTGGTCGGCTCAGCAGTTGGCGTCGGCACGTTTTTGATCAACTGGTACTACCGGCGCAAAAGCTATCAGTTGCTGGCACGTAAAGGCCTGAGCAAAGACGACTATGAAAACCTCAACTCTTAAACGCTGTAGTGCCGCCGTGGTCCTGGGGCTGATAGCAGCACTGCCAGGCTACAGCTCTTTGCAGGTGTCAGAAGAGGGTCTGCGGTTGATCACCGATTTTGAAGGCTGTCAGCTGCAACCCTATCAATGCAGCGCTGGCGTATGGACCAGCGGCATCGGTCATACGGCCGGCGTTAAACCGGCACAGGAAGTCACCGAACATCAGGCCGCTGAAAACCTGCTGGGGGATATTCAGCAGACAGAGCGCGCCGTAAAAAAATGTATGCCGGTGATCATGCCGCAACCGGTTTTTGATGCCGTGGTGTCCTTCAGTTTTAACGTCGGCACCGGTGCCGCCTGTAAATCAACACTGGCGTTTTTCATCAACCAGCAGCAGTGGCAACAAGCCTGCGACCAGTTGCCGCGCTGGGTTTTCGTTAATGGTGAACGCAACCGGGGTCTGGAACGCAGGCGAAATGCCGAACGTACTCTCTGCCTGAAAGGAGTCTGAATGCGTCTGTTAACAGCACTTCTGGCGGGGATGGTTTTACTGGTCGCCATCCTGTTGCTTTCCAATCGCTCATTACAGCACGACCTCAACAATGCCAGTCAGCAACGCGATGCCCTGATTACACAGTTACAACAACGCGAGCAGTTGATCGCCACACTGAACCAGCAAATGCGCCAGCGCGAGCAAGCTGAACTGGCGTTACGCGAAGACCTGAACACCGCCCGGCAAGTGATGCAAAGCCGTGAGCAACAAAGGCAGAGGAGCCTCCATGATGATCCGCAAACCCGTCAGTGGGCTGACAGCAGTCTGCCTGCTGATATCAGCCGGTTGCACCAGCGTCCCGCCTTCAGCTCCGCCAGCGATTATTTACGTTGGCTGTCCGGCGGTCAGCTCATGCCCTATTCCGGCCAGCAAACCGGCCACCAATGAAGATCTGAGTACCGACATTCTTCAGCTGGAGTCCGCGCTGATGGATTGCGGCTTACAAATCGAAGCCATCAAAAAGTGTCAGGAGGCACAACATGCAAAAACCGATTCAGTTGCAACAACGGCTGACTGAACAAATCCCTCAGCTTACTGCCGCACCGGAAAAACTGGCCCTGACTACCGGCGCCGGCAACGTGGTGGCCACGTCGGCACCGTCGCTGTCTTTTGAATATCGCTATCCGCTGACAGTGACGATTACGGATGAAGCGATCAGCGAAACGCTGGTCGATCTGGCCGTGGTCACCGTTCTCGACTGGCTGCAGGTTAATCAGCCTGAAATTCTCGGCAACGCCTTGCATCGGCTAAATGATTTTACCTTCACTCAGCAGGAACGAAGCCTCGTTCTGGTGCTGCAACTGACAGAGCGCGTCCAGGTAAGTGACAAGGATGAGGTGCGCACCATCACTCATCTCCCGGAACCGCCACTGCCAGAAAATGTGGCGCTGCCGCGTCAGGTTTATCTCAACGGCGAACTGATCAGCAGCTGGACGGTGTAACCCGATAAACTTTGTTGTGTCAGCCGCTGGCGAACGGTCACCGGTTGTCGCTCAACCCTCTGAAACGGCATCCTTTATCCCATGAATACGACTCTTCAACTCAACGACATAATGCGGCTGATTGGCAATCTGGTACGCATCGGCAAAGTCTCCGAACTGGATCTTGCCAACGCCCGCTGCCGCGTCAAAACGGGCAGCAACGTGACAGCCTGGCTGCCGTGGATGACGCATCGCGCCGGACGTACGCGCAGCTGGTGGGCGCCCTCCGTCGGTGAACAGGTTTTGCTGCTCTCGATGGGCGGCGAGCTTAATACGGCATTCGTGTTACCGGCAGTATTCTCTGATGCTTCGCCCGCCCCATCTGCCTCGCCGGACGCCTTTCATCTGGCCTTCCCGGACGGCGCAGTTTTTGAATACGAACCGGCACAAAGCGCTCTGAAAGTGACGGGAATTAAAACCGCCGTGATTAACGCAGCGCAAAAGGTTGAGGTGACCGCACCCGAAATCCGCTGTACCGCCAGCACCCGCATCACGCTCGACACGCCGGAAGTAGTTTGCACCAGCAAACTGACCACCAGATCTCTCGAAGTGAAACAAGGCGGCACGCTGACCGGCAACTTAACCCACAGCGGCGGCAGCCTGACATCCAACGGCATCGTTGTGCACACTCACCGCCACAGCGGTGTTCAGACCGGCGGCGGTCAGACAGGAGGCCCGCAATGAGCAATCCCAAGTACCTGGGGATGAACAGAAACAGCGGTATGGCTATCGAAGATCTCGACCATATCCGCCAGTCCGTGAGCGACATTTTGAATACACCGGTCGGTTCCAGAGTGATGCGCCGCAATTACGGTTCGTTACTTTCTGAGTTGATCGACCAGCCGCAAAACGGCGCACTACAACTGCAGATGATGGCAATTTGCTACACCGCATTGTTGCAGTGGGAACCCCGCATTTCACTGAATGCCATCACTTTCGAGACCGATTACACCGGCAAGATGGTGGTGGAACTGACCGGAAGCCGTAACGACACGGCAACGGATTTTTCCCTGAATATTCCTGTGAGCTGACACTTATGGCAACGATCGATTTGAGCCAGTTACCGCCCCCTGATGTGGTCGAAGAACTGGATTATGAAAGCCTGCTTGAAGAACGTAAAACGACGCTGATTTCGCTTTACCCGGCAGACCAACAAGAAGCTGTCAGCCGGACACTGACGCTGGAATCCGAACCGCTGGTCAAGCTGTTGCAGGAGAATGCCTACCGCGAACTGATCCTGCGCCAGCGGGTGAACGAATCCGCCCGCGCCGTGATGGTGGCGTATGCGACGGGAAGCGATCTGGATCAGCTGGCGGCGAATTTTAATGTTCAGCGCCTGGTTTTACAGCCAGCGGATAACACCACCATCCCGCCAACGGCTGCCATTCTGGAAGCCGATAGTGATTTACGTCTGCGCATCCCTCAGGCGTTCGAAGGGTTGAGCGTGGCCGGCCCGACCGGCGCTTACGAATATCATGCGCGCTCGGCAGACGGGCGCATTGCGGATGCATCGGCAATCAGCCCGTCGCCCGCTGAAGTGACCGTCACTATTTTGTCACGTGATAACGACGGCGTTGCCTCCAGTGATTTGCTCATTGCCGTGGAGAAAGCCCTGAACGATGAAGATGTCCGACCGGTTGCCGATCGCGTCACAGTACAGGCAGCTGAGATTGTGCCTTATCAGATTGATGCCGTGCTGTATGTCTTGCCCACACCTGAAATTGAGCCTGTTCGCGCGGCCTCTGAAGCGCAGTTAAAAACGTATATCAATACGCAAAGTCGGCTAGGCCGTGATATCCGGCTTTCTGCAATTTATGCCGCTTTGCACGTTGAGGGCGTTCAGCGGGTCGAACTGTCATCACCGCTAGCAGACATCGTGCTTGATAAAACTCAGGCGTCACTTTGTACCGGTTACTCACTGACAGTGGGAGGCTCGGATGAGTGATCGCCTGTTACCCTCGGGTTCTACTCAGCTTGAAGTTGCGGCCGCACAGGCGCTGTCGCAAATCGGTAATCTCAGCGTTCCTCTGCATGAACTCTGGGATCCTGATACCTGCCCGCTGGAGTTGCTGCCTTATCTTGCCTGGGCATTTTCGGTCGATCGCTGGGATGAAAACTGGACCGAACCGGCGAAACGCTCTGCCGTTCTCGCCGCCTGGTTCGTTCATAAACACAAAGGCACCATCGGCGCATTGCGACGGGTCGTTGAACCGCTGGGATATTTAATTCGCGTCACCGAATGGTGGCAGACCCACGATGTTCCGGGCACTTTTCGCCTTGATGTCGGCGTACTTGAAACGGGCATTACGGAAGAAATGTACCAGGAACTCGAACGCCTGATCACCGATGCCAAACCCTGTAGCCGTCATCTGATCGGGCTCTCCATCAATCTGGACGTCACCGGTGATTTTTATATCGCCGCAGCGACTTACGACGGCGAAGAACTGACGGTTTATCCCTATTTCCCTGAAACCATTACTGCATCCGGCTCTGTCTATACCGGTTCAGCCATTCATTTAATCGACAACCTGAGAGTTAATTATGACAGCTAAATATTATGCGTTGCTGACCAATCTGGGTGCAGCGAAACTGGCCAATGCTACCGCGCTGGGTACACAACTAAGTCTGACGCAAATGGCTGTCGGTGATGGCGGCGGTATTTTGCCAACACCCGACCCGGCTCAAACTCAGTTAATTGGTGAGAAACGCCGGGCGGCGCTCAATTCACTGAGTGTTGATCCGGCAAATACTAATCAGATTATCGCCGAACAAATTATCCCTGAGGATCAGGGCGGATTCTGGATCCGAGAAATTGGCTTATTTGATCAGGACAATACGCTGATTGCTATCGCCAACTGCCCTGAAACCTATAAACCCCTGTTACAGGAAGGCAGCGGCCGCACTCAAACCGTACGTATGATTTTAGTGGTAAACAGCACTGACGCGATAACGCTGAAAATTGATCCGTCTGTGGTACTGGCAACACGCAAATATGTCGATGATAAAGTCATTGAGGTTAAGGCCTATGCAGACAGTCTTATGGCTGCTCACCTGGCGGCAGCTTCGCCTCATCCACAATATGAAATACCTGTTGGTATCCCCCTTCCCTGGCCGACAGCAACACCGCCAGCCGGTTGGTTAAAATGTAATGGCGCGGCATTTGATAAGGCAAAGTATCCAAAACTAGCCGCTGTTTACCCACTGGGCTTGTTGCCTGATTTACGAGGCGAATTTATTCGTGGCTGGGACGATGGAAGGGGAGTTGATGCGGGACGAACAATATTGAGCAATCAAGGTGATGCGATACGAAATATTACAGGTATGGTTAGTGGTACAACAGGCGTGTCATTTGACAGTTTCAGTGGTGCTTTTTATGATTCTGGTGCCAAAGACGCAAATGAACCTACAACTGCCACTAAAGTTAATCGCAACGACGATTTCTATTTTGACGCATCCCGAGTTGTCCCAACTGCTAATGAAAACCGTCCACGCAGCATTGCGTTCAATTACATAGTTCGTGCAGCCTAAACTTTTTCTTACCTTCAGATTCTGAAAGTAAAAATATCAATTAATGTCATGTTTTTAAGGAGATAAAATAACTTATCTCCTTTTTTATTCCCCCTCTGTTGTGCCACCGCCCCCACGCCCCTGATCAAATGCGCTTTCTGTTGCGAACCGGCATCCTTGCTTCACCACCCACAACAGAGAGAGTCACCCTGATGGCTGATTATCATCACGGCGTGCGTATTGTCGAAATCAACGACGGCACCCGCGTTATTTCCACCGTTTCCACAGCAATTATCGGCATGGTTTGTACCGCAGAAGATGCGGATGCGACTGTTTTCCCTTTGAATACCCCGGTTCTGATCACTGACGTTCTGGCCGCCAGCGGTAAAGCAGGCACCAGCGGCACGTTGCGCTCAGCGCTTCTGGCGATTGCTGACCAGTGTAAACCGGTCACGGTCGTGGTGCGTGTTGCCACGGGCGAAGATGAGGCTGAGACCACCAGTAATATCATCGGCGGTTCTGATGCCAATGGCCGTTATACCGGCATGAAAGCGCTGCTTTCTGCTCAGGCTGAGCTTGGCGTTAAACCACGCATTCTCGGCGTTCCTGGTCTGGATAATCAGGCAGTCGCAACCGCGCTGGCAGGTGTTTGCCAGCAACTGCGTGCCTTTGGTTATGTCGGCGTCTATGGCGCAAAAACGATTCCCGATGCGATTAAATACCGCGAAAACTTCAGTCAGCGCGAACTGATGCTGATCTGGCCGGACTTTGTTAACTGGAATACCGCCACCAGCCAGTCGGATATCGCTTATGCCACCGCTCGCGCTCTGGGTTTACGCGCCAAAATTGACCAGGACACTGGCTGGCATAAAACCCTGTCAAACGTCGGCGTGAACGGGGTGACCGGCCTTTCAGCCAGCGTCTTCTGGGATTTGCAGGCGACCGGCACTGATGCCGATTTGCTGAACGAAGCCTGTGTGACAACACTGGTGCGCAAAGACGGTTTCCGTTTCTGGGGCAACCGGACCTGCAGCGATGACACACTGTTCCTGTTCGAAAACTACACCCGTACAGCGCAGGTTCTGGCCGATACAATGGCCGAAGCGCACATGTGGGCGGTCGATAAACCAATGACCCCGACACTGGTGCGCGACATGATTGACGGCATCAAAGCCAAAATGCGCGAAATGAAATCAGCGGGTTACATCATTGACGGCGACTGCTGGTATGACGAAACCGCGAACACCGCTGAAACTCTGAAGGCCGGTAAGTTGTATATCGATTACGACTACACTCCGGTTCCTCCACTGGAAGATCTGACCCTGCGCCAGCGTATCACCGACTCTTACCTGGTGAACTTTGCCGCGTCCGTAAACAGCTAAGGAGACAAAAACTCATGGCACTTCCTAAGAAATTGAAATACCTGAACCTGTTTAATGACGGGAATAGCTACCTCGGTCTGGTCTCCTCACTGACGCTGCCGAAACTCACCCGTAAACTGCAAAACTATCGTGGCGGCGGCATGAGCGGTTCGGTCGCGGTGGACTTCGGGTTGGATGACGACGCGCTGACGCTGGAATGGTCCATCGGCGGTCTGGATGAGCTGGTTCTGCAACAATGGGGCAGCACATCAGACATTCCGCTGCGGTTTGCCGGTTCATTGCAACGGGACGACACCGGTGATGTCTCCGCAGTCGAAGTGATGATGCGTGGCCGTCACAAAGAGTTTGATTTCGGCGAGTACAAACAGGGTGAAGACACTGAAACCAAAGTCACCACCCAGTGTACGTATTTCAAACTGACCATCGACGGCAAAGAACTGATTGAGATCGACACCGTCAATATGGTGGAAGTCGTCAACGGCGTTGACCGTCTGGCGGAACACCGCACCGCGCTCGGCTTGTAATCCCTTCCCTGAGCCGGCAGCTTTTGCCGGCTTGATTTCCGATTTAAGCAGGAAAACGTATGAATCTCACTGATATCAACGACAACACCGTGATTTTGGATGTTCCGCTAAAACGCGGTGAAATGGAAATCACTGAAGTTCAGGTGACTAAACCCACAGCCGGTAGCCTGCGGGGTATCGGCCTCGCGGCGCTGGCGAACGCCGATGTGGACGCGCTGATCACTATTTTGCCGCGCATCACGTATCCGAATCTGACCAAAGAAGAATGCTCACGCCTGGAGCTTCCCGATCTGATCGCGCTGGCAGGTAAGGTGATAGGTTTTTTATCGCCGAAACCGGTGGCGTAAGTATTGCGCCCCGCCTCACCGTGGATGACCTGATGGCAGATATCGCGGTGATATTTCACTGGCCGCCGTCCGAGATGGACGGTATGTCACTCACCGATCTGCTGAACTGGCGACATAAGGCACTGCAACGCAGCGGAGTAAAAACAGATGAGTAATCTCGAACAGTTACCTCACACGCTGGAAAAAATAAATCAGGATCTGGCCGCCTTCAGGGCCGAAACCGACAAGGTCAGAGAAAACCTGCTGATGCTGCCCGGGAAGACATTATTCAGCGTCGTCTCAGAAGACATCACTGATGCTTCCCTTCAGTTTGAAAAGTCGCTTTTCGCCCCGGACAGCAAAACCGAAACGCAGGCATTTTCCGGCCTGAAAAAGGCGGTGGCCAGCCAGTCGGCAGAAAAGTTGCGGCAGCAACGCCCGATGCAAATGGAACAGAAAGGGCTGGAGATCGCGCAACAGTTTAAAAATCGCGAACTGAAAATTGGCCAGTTAAAAAATATCAGCTCATCAGCCCTTTCCTTTGCACAACCGAAACTGGCGCTGGCGCAAACTTTTCTCAAACCGGGTGCAGATCTGGAGGCCGGGCTGGCTGAAGTGCAGTCGGTCCTCGGACTGAAAAATGACGATCCGCACGTTGCCGCTCTGCGTCAGCAAAGTCTTTCGATGGCGGCTTCCGGCCATTCGCCGGCGGAGGTTGTCGCCAGACAGCAGGCATTAGCGAAAGGCGGAATGAATGCCGATCAGGTTCTGGAACAAACACCGGCGGCACTGAATGGCGCAACGCCTGCTGCGCAGATGGCGGTGACCGTGAAAGGCGACAATCTGGATGGCGATATCACTAAGCTATTTGCCACCTGGGACACTATCCGTATCAATCTTTTTGACGGACAAAGTGCCGCCCTGCGTGAACTGACGCAAACGGCTACCAGCTGGCTGGGCACGATCAATACCTGGATCACCGATAATCCCATGCTGGTGAATTCCCTGCTCGGTCTGGCATTAGGCATCACGGGCATTGTCGGCGGTATGGGTGCGCTCGGCATGGTCATCGCGCCAGTACTCAGCGGCATCAGTATGCTGATGGCGGGAGCCGGTTTACTTGGGACTATTTTTACCGGTACCGGTGGCATGATTGCCGCAGCGTTCACGGCCATCGGGCTGCCACTTCTGCCCGTCATCGCACTGATTGCCGGGATCGGTATCGCCGTAGTGAAACTTTGGGAACCGATCAGTGCCTTTGTCGGCGGAGTGATTGACGGATTTACTGCGGCAATGGGGCCAATAAGTGGCGCGTTTACACCGTTCAGAACCGCGCTGGGATGGATTACGGATTTGTTTGAGCCAATCCACTTCACTCAGGACACCCTGAGCGGCTTCACTGATATCGGCAAAGAGGTCGGAGAAGCGATCGCAGAGATTTTCGTCACGCTGAATAAAGCCGTCTCTCAAATCGGCGAAGTCTTTAGCTGGGCGAAAAAAGGATGGGACTCCATTTTTGGTGACAGTGAACCCGCTGAACGCCCGGATATCTCAACACCGCCATTAGATGGCATCTCCCCAACCGGCGGTGCGCTGAACCTGTATCAGCCAGCTAAAAGCAGCGTGGCCAACAACCTGACGGATAACCGGGCAACGACGGTAAATTTAAGTTTCACAGCTACCCCGGAGACGGATCATAGCCAGGTCAGAGCCTGGATCGAGGATTCCATTAACCAGCGGGAATGGAACAATACCAACAATCTCCTCAGCCAGTACAACAACGGAGGGATTTACTCATGATGATGTCACTGGGTTTATTTGTGTTTAAGTTGAGCACGCTGCCCTATCAGAATACGAACCGTCAGGTGAACTATGGCTGGGGGGCGAACGCGCGTTTCGGACAGCGTCCGGTCTCGCAGTTTCTCGGGCTGGGTGAGGAAACGATAAAAATCACCGGGCAATTATTGCCTGAAATGACCGGCGGCATGCGCTATTTGCAGGCACTGCAGAGCATGGCCGATTCAGGGCGGGCATGGCCGCTCATTGAAGGCAGTGGCACGATTTACGGCATGTTCGTTATCAAAAGTATAGCCAATGACAATGCCGAGTTTACTTCCAGCGGCCAGGCGCGAAGCATCAATTTCACGCTCAATCTGACGCGCGTCGATGAATCGCAGGCCGCCATGTTCGGCGATCTGCTGACTCAGGCCGAGGGCTTATATAACAAGGCCAGTTCGGCACTCAACAATTTCGCCAGCGGAGTCTGATCATGCTTACTGATCTTCAGTTACCCGTGGGGGCTCGCATCGCACCCGCATTCACGCTGACGATAAAAAATAAGGTGCTGGAAGAAAATATCTCTGCTCGGATCATCAGTTTATCTGTCACGGATAACAGCGGTTTTACCGCAGACACCTTGAATTTAACCTTCGATGACAGCGACGGGCAATTGCAAATGCCCGTTCGCGGCACCGTTTTACATCTGCATCTGGGGTGGTCGAAACAGGCGCTCTATGACTGCGGCTATTTCACGGTCGATACAGTCACTCATTCCGGCTCTCCGGACAAAATAGGAGTGGTTGCCCGCAGCGCAGATTTCCGCGGTTCCTTTGATAACAAAATCAGCCAGTCTTACGATGATTACACGCTCGGCGCGATTGTCAGAATCATTTCAAGCCGGAATAAATTAGATCTGCCAGTAATCCCGCAGGAACTTGATAGCGTTAAGATCCCGCATATTGACCAGACCAGCGAAACGGACGGCTACTTTCTCACCCGGCTGGCACAACGCTATGGTGCGCAGGTAACGGTTAAAAACGGCGCAATTTTATTTTTTAAAGCAGGCACCGGTCGAACCTCTTCCGGACAAGCAATCCCCTGGAAAACCATTGTCCGCAGCGACGGCGATAACCACAACTATCAGATGATCGATAAGAAAGCATACGATGGTGTGAAGGCGCAGTGGCATGATCTCAAAACGGCGACCACCAGCAATGTTGCTCTCAAGCGTTCGCCCGCAGAAGGCAAAGAAACCCAGCCTGCCAGTTACATCGCGGGATCCGGGACCAATGTTCTTGAACTGGGCAAAATATTTCCTGACGAAGAGACTGCTAAGCGGGCTGCGGATTCAGTGTTCAATCAGATTCAGAATGATGCCGCAACATTCAGCATACGGCTGGCCCTGGGACGTGCTGATTTGAGTGCGCAATCTCCGGTCAATGTGCAAGGGTTTAAAGACGTGATCGACAGTCAGCGCTGGGTGATTGATTCCGCTCTGCATGAGATTAATGAGAAAGGTTTTACTACCAAATTGATTCTGAAACTTTATATTGCAGATATCACTTATCAGTCATCAATTTTGCAATTATAACTTGCTTTTGCAAGTTATGAGTTCATAATTACCTCATCGCTTACCTGTTATGCCGGAGGTTTTTATGATGCATTGTCCACTTTGCGGAAAAGTAGCCCATACACGTTCGAGCCGCTATCTGAGTGAATCGACCAAGGAACGCTATCATCAGTGCCAGAATATCAAATGCAGTTGTACTTTTGCGACGCATGAATCGGTCGCCCGGGTTATCTCAAAACCGGGTAGCCAACCTGCCTCTGCGTAGCCATTTTGTAGTCACTGATGGAAAAAAAAAGGGGTTAGCCGATGGCTAACCCCTTGTTCTATATTAACTAGTAGATGTCGCGTTAGCGATACCTTAGTTAAGACGCTCTTTAATACGAGCAGACTTACCAGTACGCTCACGCAGGTAGTACAGTTTAGCTTTACGAACGGCGCCACGACGTTTAACAGTAATGCTGTCGATTACCGGGGAGTGAGTCTGGAATACACGCTCAACACCTTCGCCGTTAGAAATTTTGCGAACAGTGAATGCAGAGTGCAGACCGCGGTTACGAATAGCGATAACCACGCCCTCGAATGCCTGCAGACGCTTTTTAGAACCTTCAACGACCCATACCTTAATTTCCAGAGAATCACCTGGACGGAATGCAGGTACGTCTTGCTTCATCTGCTCTTGTTCGATTTGTTTAATGATATTGCTCATAATATGTCTCTTACCCTAGGTAAACTGATATATCGGGACGGCCTCGCGTTATGCTTTGGCGTTCCCTTCATAGTTTTGTTGACTGAGCCGATGTTCCTTTTGGAACTCTCTCAGCAACACCTCTTGCTCGTCAGTCAGAGCTAGGTTTTCCAGAAGTTCAGGTCTTCTAAGCCAGGTTCGACCCAGCGACTGTTTCAGGCGCCAGCGACGTATATCAGCGTGGTTGCCCGACAGTAAAACTGGCGGTACCTCCATGCCTTCCAACACTTCAGGGCGGGTATAATGGGGACAATCCAACAATCCGTCAGCGAAAGAATCTTCTTCTGCTGAAGCCTGACGACCCAGAACGCCCGGTATAAAGCGGGAAACTGAATCAATCAGAGTCATTGCCGGCAACTCTCCACCGCTAAGAACATAATCGCCAATTGACCATTCTTCATCAATTTCGGTTTTAATTATGCGCTCATCGATCCCTTCATAACGGCCACAAACCAGAATAATTTTCTGATGGGCCGCCAGCTCGCAAACACCGGTTTGATCCAGTTTGCGCCCCTGAGGTGAAAGATAAATCACCTTCACACCTTCGCCTGCCGCTGCTTTTGCTGCATGAATAGCTTCCCGTAAGGGTTGCACCATCATCAGCATCCCGGGACCACCGCCATAAGGGCGCTCATCCACGGTACGATGTCGATCGTATGCGAAGTCACGAGGACTCCAGCAATTTACGCTCAACAGGCCATTCTTAACTGCCCGGCCAGTTACCCCGTAATCCGTAATTGCGCGGAACATTTCAGGAAACAGGCTAATTATACCAATCCACATAGCCTACCCCTTCCAAATGTTTGACCACTCAACCAGACGTTGTTTACATCAGTAAACACTACGGAGGTCAAAAACCAGGATCCCAATCTACTTCAACAGTGCGAGTAGCGAGATCGACTTTCTTGATAACCTGCCCATCGAGGAACGGAATCAACCGCTCCTTGAGTCCGAAGGCATCTTTCAGGTTGGCTTTAACTACCATCACATCGTTAGAACCGGTTTCCATCATATCGATGATTTTGCCCAGTTCGTAACCGGAAGTTGTCACTACCTGGCAACCGAAAAGGTCTTTCCAGTAGTAGTCACCGTCTTCCAGTGGAGGCAGTTGCTTTGAATCGACGACAATTTCGCAATTAGTCAGAAGATTCGCGGCATCCCGATCATCAACGCCTTTGACTTTGATAATCAGGTCCTGAGTGTGGCGTTTCCAGCCTTCCAGCTCGACAACTTGCCACTTACCGGCACGCTGGATAAACCAGGGCTGGTAGTCAAAGATGCTTTCAGCGTCTTCGGTGGATGAAAACACTCTGAGCCAACCACGAATGCCGTACGTTGAACCCATTTTGCCAAGAACTAGCGGCTCAGCGGGTACCACTGGATTGGATTGCTTGCTCATTGCCACCACCGCGACAGATTAAGCCGCTTTCTTAGCGTCTTTGATCAGCGCAGAAACGCGATCAGAAACGGTAGCACCCAGACCAACCCAATGGGCAACACGGTCCAGATCCATACGCAGTGCTTCAGCCTGGCCAGAAGCCAATGGGTTGAAGAAACCTACGCGTTCGATGAAACGACCGTCACGAGCGTTGCGGCTGTCGGTCACTACTACTTGATAAAACGGACGCTTTTTTGCGCCGCCACGTGCTAAACGAATTGTTACCATAACATCCTCTTTAGTTAATAAAACAACCAGACCCCATCGGGGAACGGGGTCTGGTTGCAATATAAAAAGCCCGAAAATTTTACTCATTTTGGCGCAAAAAGCAATCTAAAGCGTAGAAACCTTAGCCACCATTTTGCATGAGCCACCTATATGGCTGATATATAGGCAGTGACGTCGATTAACGGCCAGGGAAACCTGGTGGCATCATACCTTTCATGCCACGCATCATTTTCGCCATGCCGCCACTCTTCATTTTCTTCATCATGCGCTGCATATCGTCGAACTGCTTAAGTAAGCGGTTGACGTCCTGCACCTGCATGCCGGAACCCATCGCGATACGACGCTTACGGGAACCTTTAATAATTTCTGGCTTAGCGCGCTCTTTCAGCGTCATCGAGTTGATGATCGCTTCCATCCGCACCAGCACTTTGTCATCCATCTGGGATTTGACGTTATCCGGCAACTGACCGACACCCGGCAGTTTGCTCATCATACTCGCCATGCCGCCCATATTACGCATTTGCTTGAGCTGCTCGAGAAAATCGGTCAGGTCAAAGCCGTCGCCTTTCTTGAGTTTGCTGGCCAGTTTTTCAGCCTGCGCGCGGTCAACTTTGCTCTCAATATCTTCGATAAGAGAGAGAACGTCGCCCATACCCAGAATACGGGAGGCAATACGATCCGGATGAAACGGCTCCAGCGCATCGGTTTTTTCACCCATACCCAGGAATTTAATCGGCTTGCCGGTGATGTGACGAATCGACAGCGCAGCACCGCCGCGGGCATCACCGTCGACTTTTGTCAGGATCACACCGGTCAGCGACAGGGCCTCATTAAACGCTTTCGCGGTATTCGCGGCATCCTGACCGGTCATAGCATCGACCACAAACAGGGTTTCAACCGGATTAATCGCGGCATGTACCTGTTTGATTTCGTCCATCATCGCTTCGTCGACGTGTAAACGACCGGCGGTATCGACAATCAGCACGTCGTAGAATTTCAGTTTCGCCTGCTGCAGGGCGCGGCTAACGATATCAACCGGCTTCTCCTGTGCATCAGACGGGAAGAAATCCACTTCAACTTGCTGCGCCAGGGTTTCCAGCTGTTTGATCGCCGCAGGGCGATAAACGTCGGCGGACACCACCAGTACTTTTTTCTTTTTCTTTTCTTTCAGGAATTTCGCCAGTTTACCGACGCTGGTTGTTTTACCAGCACCTTGTAAACCCGCCATAAGAACCACGGCCGGAGGCTGCGCCGCTAAGTTAAGCTCGGTGTTAGCCTCGCCCATCGCAGTTTCCAGTTCTTTCTGGACAATTTTGACGAATTCCTGCCCCGGCGTCAGACTCTTATTGACCTCATGGCCAACAGCGCTTTCCTTCACCCGGTTGATGAAGTCGCGTACGACCGGCAGCGCAACATCCGCTTCCAGTAAGGCCATACGCACTTCACGTAATGTCTCTTTGATATTTTCTTCGGTCAGCCGCCCGCGGCCGCTGATATTGCGCAGTGTGCGCGACAATCGATCGCTTAAATTCTCAAACATCGTCTCTTGCTCAACGTAATGACAGGCCGCTTTTGCGACGTAATTGCGGGATTATAACACGAAGCGCGGACGATCTCTGCTTTGGCATCTCAGATAGGTTGGAGCGTGACGCGGGTAACGTTATACTGCGGTTCTCATTCACTTTTCGATGCTACCGAAACGCTATGTCAGTTTTTGCTCTCGTCGCCATGTTGGCCTATCTGCTCAGCCTTGCACTGATTATTCCGAGCATCATCCGGAAGAACAGCGCATACCGGCGTTTAGCACTGATTTCCGTTGTGGTGGCACTTGTTTGCCACGCTGTCGCATTGCAGCAACGTATTTTCGACGTCAGCACCGGCCAGAACCTCAGCCTGGTCAATATCGGCTCGGTGGTCAGTTTAATCATCGGAACGGTGATGACCATCGTAGCCTCGCGCAATCGCGGCTGGTTTGTTTTGCCAATTGTTTACAGCTTTTCGCTGATCAATCTGGCGTTCGTGACGTTTCTTCCTGGCGAATTCATCACGCATCTTGAAGAAAGCAAAGGCTTACTGGTACATATCGGCCTGGCATTATTCTCTTATGCCACGCTGATGATTGCCGCCCTTTACGCGTTGCAACTGGCGTGGCTGGATTATCAGCTAAAGAATAAACGCCTGACGTTTACGGCTGATATGCCGCCGTTAATGAGTATTGAACGCAAACTTTTTCACATCACTCAGATTGGCGTCATTTTACTGACGCTGACGTTGTGCACCGGATTACTTTATCTGAACAACCTGTTCAGCCCAGAGAATATCGACAAGGCTGTCTTATCGATACTGGCATGGTTTGTTTATATCGTTCTGCTGTGGGGCCATTATCACGAAGGCTGGCGTGGCCGTCGCGTGGTATGGTTCAGCATGGCGGGCGCCATCCTGCTTACTCTTGCCTATTTTGGCAGTCGCCTGATCCAGCAAATCATGGTTCATTAATTAAAAGGAATACCCGTTGGAGCACGTCTCAACAACAACCCTGATCATCACATTGATCATCATGGTGGTGGTTTCGGCTTATTTTTCAGCCTCCGAAACCGGTATGATGACACTCAACCGTTACCGGTTACGTCACCTGGCTAAACAGGGTAACCGCGCGGCGCGTCGCGTCGAAAAGCTGTTAAAACGCCCGGACCAGCTGATCAGTCTGGTACTTATCGGTAACAACCTGGTCAACATCCTTGCTTCCGCTCTGGCAACCATTGTGGGCATCCGTCTTTACGGCGATGCCGGTGTAGCGATTGCCACGGGTGTACTGACATTTGTCGTACTGCTGTTTGCAGAAGTGCTGCCTAAAACATTTGCCGCCCTGAATCCTGAACGCATCGCGTTTCCGAGCAGCATTTTGTTGCGTCCGCTGCAAACCATTATGATGCCGCTGGTGTGGATCCTTAACAGTCTCTCGCGTTTGCTGATGAGAATGTTTGGTATCAAAACCACCACAAGCCTCAGTGACGCCGTCAGTAAAGAAGAGCTGCGTTCCATCGTGAACGAGTCACGCTCGAATATCTCGCGCCGGAATCAGGACATGCTGCTTTCCGTGCTTGATCTTGAGAAAGTCTCTGTTGATGACATCATGGTTCCGCGCAATGAAATCGTCGGTATTGATATCAATGACGACTGGAAATCGATTATTCGTCAGCTTACCCACTCACCTCATGGCCGTATTGTGCTTTACCGAGACTCACTCGACGACGCTATTGGGATGCTACGTTTGCGCGAAGCTTATCGCCTGATGACCGAGAAAAAAGAGTTCACCAAAGAAAATCTGCTGCGCGCCGCTGACGAGATTTACTATATTCCGGAGGGCACGCCGCTGAATATTCAGCTGGTAAAATTCCAGCGGAATAAAAAGAAAGTGGGCATCGTGGTTGATGAATACGGTGATATTCAGGGGCTGGTAACGGTTGAGGATATCCTCGAAGAAATCGTCGGTGATTTCACGACGTCGATGTCGCCAACGCTGGCAGAAGAAGTCACGCCGCAAAGTGATGGTTCAGTACTGATCGAAGGCAGCGCGAACGTGCGGGAACTGAATAAAGCCTTTAACTGGCATCTGCCAGCCGAAGAAGCGAGAACTATCAACGGCATGCTGCTGGAAGTGCTGGAAGAGATCCCGACAATCGGTACTAATCTGCGCATTGAGGACTATGAAGTTGAGATCCTGGATGTTCAGGACAACATGATCAAACAGGTGCAGGTCCGTCCGTTACAACCGTTGCAAAGCAGTGTGAATCAGCGCTAATCCTCTGAATTTCAGACATAAAAAAGACGCGAATTTCGCGTCTTTTTTGTCATCAGCACAAACTAAAAACTAGATGTGCAGTTCGGACAATTTCTCTTTTGGCAGAGCCAGATCATCGTTACGGTTCACAACAACATCATGATCGAGAATGTGCTGTGCAATTTCCTGGGCTTCTTTCAGGGAATGCATTTCGTAAGTCCCGCACTGGTATTCATTCAGCTCCGGGATCTGGCGCTGCTCTTTCACTTTCAGAACGTCAGCCATCGCTGCTTTCCAGGAGTCAGCAACCCGTTGCTCTTCCGGCACACCAATCAGGCTCATGTAAAAACCGGTACGGCAACCCATCGGAGAAATATCAATGATTTCAACACCGTTACCGTTCAGATGATTACGCATGAAACCCGCGAACAGGTGTTCGAGCGTGTGGATACCACGTTCCGGCATCACTTCAATATTCGGGCGGCAGAAACGCAGATCGAACACAGTGATCGTGTCCCCGTGCGGGGTTTTCATGGTTTTTGCGACGCGAACAGCAGGTGCTGCCATACGGGTATGGTCTACGGTAAAGCTATCCAACAGTGGCATATCGTCACCTCTCCTAAATAAATTAATTTTTTTTACGAACTCAGGAAACCTTTTCCCAGCATGCGGGTCTTAATTAGTGAAAGACGCGCATTTGTTATCATCATCCCTGTAAACAGAGATGTTTATTTGGCCACATTAATTGTGGCCTTTTTCTTTTCTACTCATTGCTACTGCCTGCATTCGCAGCCAGGTATTCTTCAAAGCTTAGCTTATCACTGGCTTCCAGTGTGCGCTGACGCTGCCATGAACCATCCTGTTCAGCCATCAGAGCGCTTTCATCCAACACTTCCAGCGGTTCACTCACCAGCATCTGACGATATTTTTCTGCCAGTTCCAGCCCGAGGTTACCGACGCCCTGCTGTTTCAGATCCTTGAGGATGCGGGCAGAGTAAGTCAGTTCAGGATCATCAAACGCAGCAACCAGCTCTTTACAAACATCCTGATAGAGATGATCACCGTTTTGGTTATCCATGATCTGAGCCACCCGATTCAGATCAGCAAACAACGCATTGCCAACGCTGGCTAACGGCTGACGTTCATCGTTACACCCGATACCAATCGTCTGGCCTGGTTTACGTCCTTCGAGGATCACACGGTTCCAGTTTTTACGCGTACAAAGCAGCTCATCGCTGTTCATTTCCGGCGCATCCGCTAAAGCACACCATACCAAAAACAGATCCAGGAAACGCGCCTGGGTTGCATCAATCCCCACCGGAGAGAACGGGTTGACGTCCAGCGAGCGGACTTCAATATATTCGATCCCGCTGCGCATCAGCGCATCCGAAGGTGTTTCACCCGATTTGGTGACCCGTTTAGGACGGATTGGCGCATAAAGTTCGTTCTCAATCTGTAACACATTGGTGTTCAGCTGAAGATAGTTCCCGTCTTTTTTCACACCCATTTCCGCATATTCAGCAGACGGTGTGCGGATCGCTTTCTTCACGCCCTGAACGTAGGTGTTCAGATCATTAAAAGTGATGCCCAGATTGCTCTGTGACTTATTGGTATACCCTAAATCACTCAGACGCAGTGATGTCGCATAAGGCAGATAACACAATCCCCCTTCGGTATATTCGAAAGGCAGATCCGTTTCACGTCCTTTGAGGAATGAGGAACAGATTGCAGGCGAAGCCCCAAACAGATACGGGATCACCCAACCGAAACGGTAATAGTTACGGATGAGTTTGAAATAACCTGCAGAGATCGCCTCTTTCCCGCTTTCCGTATCAGTCACGCCCAACCGCTCCTGCCAAAACGTCATCGGCAGCGAGAAATTGTAATGGATGCCGGAAATTACCTGCATCAGCGCGCCATAGCGGTTTTTCAGGCCTTCGCGATAAAGTGTCTTTAAACGCCCGATGTTCGACGAACCATATTGCGCCAGTTCGATATCCTGTCCGGATTCGATAAAGCAGGGCATGCTGAACGGCCACATACGCTCGTCACCAAGCTCACGGGCCACATGACGATGAATGTCACGGAGAAACGCCATCAGATGTTCAATATTGTCATCGACGGGCGTAATAAATTCTAATAAGGCTTCAGCAAAATCGGTGGTGATCCAGCGATGCGTCAGAGCCGCACCTAAAGATTCCGGGTGGCCCGTAGTCGCTAATGAACCGTCAGGATTAACCCGAAGCGTTTCACGCTCGATACCACGACGAATACCTTTTAATGCCTGAGGGTGGGCTTCCAGCCAGGAAAGCGCCTGAGATACATCCGGGATCAAATTGACCTCCCGTTTGGTGAAACCATTAATTTGCAAGCATACTGAATCTGCATAGATGTGACCATAATTGATAGCTGATGCCAATCTAACCGAACCATGAGAGCCCCTCCAGCGTTACAAAAGTCAAAAGGATGTAACGCACTGCTTTTCCGATAAACATGAAAAAGACGACAGGACCCCACGGCATTCGCAGCCAACCTGCTAATACGCATAACACATCACCAATCACCGGCAACCAGCTCAGCAATAACGCCGCAGGTCCGAAGCGCTTCAGCCAGCCCTGTGCAACATTGAGTCCACGTTGAGGCTTAAGCTGCGGCAAAAAGCGTCCGATGATGACGTTGGTTATGCCACCTAAGGTATTGCCAACTGATGCAGACAAAACCAGTGCCGCTGGCATTGCGCTGCCAGCTGACAATAAAGCCACTAATAAGACTTCTGAATTTCCAGGCAATAATGTGGCACTTAAAAAGCTGCTGCCGAATAAGGAAGCCAGCGCCAGGGAGCTGCTCACAGCGTACGCACGTCCACAAAATCCATATTGGCGCGTTTTGCTGCCTCAATACCGAAATCTGCATCTTCAAAGACGACACATTTTTCAGGAGGCACGCCAATCAGCTCCGCACAACGCAAAAAAGTGTCCGGTGCAGGTTTGTGATTCTTCACGTCATTGGCCCCCACAATCACATCAAAGCAATCGCGCAACCCTAAATGCCGTAAGAGTGCATCCGCCATCCAGTGCTCACTTCCTGTTCCTACCGCCATTGGACGCCGGCCATGATAAGCCTTCACGACATCAATCAGCGGCAGAGGACGTACGGTATCGAGCAACATTTCCTGCACGGCAGCCGTTTTCTCAGCAGCAAGAAGATGGGGGTCCATCTCAACATTATTACTGTCTATAACAAACTTGGCGATGCGCCAGGTTGGAGAGCCATTCAGAGCGACCATGGAGTCGACATCATACCGCATGCTGTATTTGGTCAAGACCTGATGCCATGCCTTACGGTGCGTAGGTTCGGTATCCAATATGGTGCCATCCATATCAAATATTAGCCCTTCGTATCGATCGTACATCGGATGCTCCATGATCACGAAAAAACAGGAAAACTACTTTATCGCAAAGTCTTTAGAAAGTCGCATTTTGTCCACGCGCACAGCACATCAGAACACGTCAGAAAGATCAGGAAAATGAAAAAGAAGAGTGAGATACAGACGTGAAATCCAGAAAACAAAAAACCCGCCGAAGCGGGTTTTCTAATGCTGAAAGACAAAAATCGCTTCAACATACACAAAATATGGTGCACCCAGGAAGATGACTCGGCTAGGCCTCGCCCTGCGGGCCGTTGCTAAAGCAACGTTATCTTCCTTCTTGCTACCTTCATGCCGGAGGACCCTATACGAAAGTCGTCGCTCAAACACGTTTAGAATATGGTGCACCCAGGAAGATTCGAACTTCCGACCGCTCGGTTCGTAGCCGAGTACTCTATCCAGCTGAGCTATGGGTGCATTGGGTTACTACAGATTTTATTTCGGAAATTGCTAAAAGAATGGTGCACCCAGGAAGATTCGAACTTCCGACCGCTCGGTTCGTAGCCGAGTACTCTATCCAGCTGAGCTATGGGTGCATTTTGATTCTTACTGCAGATTTACCTGACCATTTTACCGTACTGCATCAGCTTTCGCTTTTGCCCTTCACGCTCATTTGATTGCAAATCAACATACATTCAGGAAAGTATGGTGCACCCAGGAAGATTCGAACTTCCGACCGCTCGGTTCGTAGCCGAGTACTCTATCCAGCTGAGCTATGGGTGCATTTTAAATGGCGGTGAGGCGGGGATTCGAACCCCGGATGCAGCTTTTGACCGCATACTCCCTTAGCAGGGGAGCGCCTTCAGCCTCTCGGCCACCTCACCATACGCCTCTTGCGAGTGTGCTGACTAACTTTGTTCAAGCTCATCGGCACTGCGTGGCGCACATATTACTTTCTGGCCCTTATAAGTCAAACCCTTTTTTCCTAACAATCACCCGTTTGGACATTTCACGCGCAACCTGCGCAGTTTGAACACAATAACAGGCCGCGAACGCGTAAAAAACGCCTTCATTTTTAGAAAAAGACAATTCAGGAGATAAGACACAGGAAGAAATTAAAAACTAAAACGCAGGAAAACGAGGGAAGAATAAGGGATAACACACACAAAAGAGGTTCAGCGCCTCGCCATTAGCGAGACGCCTCGTAAATCAGTAACTCGTCTGCTGTGACTTTTCAGCCTGAATACGCTGATAAATCTCTTCACGGTGAACAGAGACCTCTTTCGGCGCATTCACACCAATGCGCACCTGATTACCTTTAACACCTAATACGGTAACAGTAACCTCATCGCCAATCATGAGGGTTTCACCAACTCGGCGAGTTAGAATAAGCATTCTTTGCTCCTTGAATAATTAAAAGAGTCGGGTCTCTCAGTTTCCCGGCCATTATCGATCATAAGCGGGTAAAACGTAAGCCATGACCCCTACATAAAATGTAAGCAGCCTGCAACTTCAGCCATGAGTACTTTAAGTTTAGCCGATATCGTCATTGTCGCGACTTTAATCGCGAAGCTTACATTGCCATTAAGACTGAAAACGCCATACAGCACAATACATTATGACGTTTTCATGGTTAGCTATTTATTTCTTATTACAGCTTAGCTTCAACCCAGGCTTCAACAGTCGCCAGCGCGGCAGGCAATGCCTGTACATCGCTGCCGCCAGCCTGCGCCATATCAGGACGACCACCACCTTTGCCACCGACCTGCTGTGCCACAGAAGCAATCAGCTCACCGGCTTTAACACGATCGGTCAGATCCTTTGTGACACCTGCAATCAGGCTGACTTTGTCATCGGCAATGGTTGCCAGGACAATAATCACTGATCCTAACTGATTTTTCAGGTCATCAACCATTGTACGCAGCATTTTAGGCTCTACGTTATCCAATTGACGAACCAACAGTTTAACGCCTTTCACTTCTTTCGCCTGGCTGGACAGTGATGCACTTTCCTGCGCGGCTTGCTGACCTTTCACCTGCTGAAGTTCTTTTTCCAGCGTACGTGAACGCTCAACCAAAGAACGAATTTTATCGGTGATGCTGCTCACATCCCCTTTAACCAGATGCGCGACATCCTGCAGCAAATCACTTTGCTGATGCAGGGCATTAATCGCGTTTTCACCGGTGATCCCTTCAATACGACGAACACCTGCTGCAGTACCGGATTCACTCTGAATACGGAACAGGCCGATATCGCCGGTACGACTGGCGTGCGTACCGCCACACAATTCGGTAGAGAAATCGCCCATGCTCAGCACACGAACGCTGTCTTCGTATTTCTCACCAAACAGCGCCATTGCACCTTTTTCTTTCGCTTCGTCCAGATCCATGATGGTGGTCTGAATCGGCAAGTTGCGACGAATTTGGGCATTCACCAGATCTTCTACCTGGCGAATTTCCTCTGGTTTCATTGCTTCAAAATGTGAGAAGTCGAAACGCAGATAGTTGTCGTTAACCAGAGATCCTTTCTGAGCCACGTGCTTTCCCAGCACCTGACGCAGCGCGGCATGCAGCAAGTGCGTTGCCGAGTGGTTCAGACGGATGCGGTCACGGCGGGCGACATCAACTTCTGCTTCGACGCTGTCGCCGATACTCAGTTTACCTGCGCTCAGTGCGCCCTGATGACCGATCGCTTTTCCATATTTCTGGGTATCAGAAACAGAGAATACGCCAGTAGTCGTTTTCAGAATGCCTTTATCGCCAACCTGTCCACCAGATTCACCGTAGAACGGCGTGTCATCCAGAACCACGATAGCATTAACGCCAGCCTGAATATCATTCACTGGCTGCCCATCGACAAACAGCGCCACGACTTTGGAATGGCGCTGCAAATGTTCGTAGCCTGAGAACTGAGTCACGCCGTCAACACGCACCATGCTGTTGTAGTCCGCGCTGAAACCGCTGGACTCACGTGCACGGCGACGTTGAACATCCATCGCTTTTTCGAAACCGGCTTCATCCACTTTCAGATTACGTTCACGGCAAACGTCAGCAGTCAGATCCAGCGGGAAACCAAAGGTGTCGTACAGACGGAAAGCAATTTCGCCGTCCAGAGTGTCGCCTTTCAGAGCGGACAATTCTTCGTCCAGCAACGCCAGTCCGCGCTCCAGAGTACGGGCAAACTGTTCTTCTTCGGTTTTCAGCAGTTGCTCAACCATCGCCTGCTGTTCTTTCAGTTCTGTCGCAGCCGGCCCCATCACTTCAATCAGCGGAGCAACCAGTTTGTAGAAGAACGTGTCTTTCGCGCCCAGTATGTTGCCGTGACGGATAGCACGGCGAATGATACGGCGCAACACATAGCCACGGTTTTCATTCGACGGGATAACGCCATCTGCAATCAGGAATGCGCATGAACGGATATGGTCAGCAATAACGCGCAGGGATTTGTTGCTCAAATCGGTCGCGCCAGTGACTTCTGCCACCGCAGCGATCAGTTTCTGGAACAAGTCGATGTCGTAGTTTGAGTTCACATGTTGCATAACCGCAGTGATACGCTCAAGCCCCATCCCGGTATCTACGGATGGTTTTGGCAGTGGCAGCATGGTGCCGTCAGCCTGACGGTTGAACTGCATGAACACCAGGTTCCAGATCTCGATATAACGGTCGCCATCTTCTTCAGCAGAACCCGGAGGACCGCCCCAGATGTGATCGCCATGATCATAGAAAATCTCGGTACAAGGGCCGCAAGGGCCGGTATCGCCCATCTGCCAGAAGTTATCAGAAGCAAATGCGCCGCCTTTATTATCGCCAATGCGGATAATACGTTCTTTTGGAACGCCGACTTCTTTTTCCCAGATTTCGAAGGCTTCGTCATCAGTCTCATAGACGGTGACCCACAACTTCTCTTTCGGCAGATTAAACCAGTTTTCGCCGGTCAGTAGTTCCCAGGCGTAGTTGATGGCATCGTGTTTGAAGTAATCACCGAAGCTGAAGTTACCCAGCATTTCAAAGAAGGTGTGGTGACGTGCAGTATAACCGACGTTTTCGAGGTCATTGTGCTTACCACCTGCACGGACGCAACGCTGAGATGTGGTGGCGCGGTTGTAATCACGCTTATCCAGACCGAGGAAAACATCTTTAAATTGGTTCATCCCGGCATTGGTAAACAACAGTGTCGGATCGTTTGTCGGGACAAGCGAACTGCTTGAAACAATGTTGTGTCCCTTACTATGGAAGAAATCGAGAAACGCTTGACGGATCTCAGCGGTGCTCTTGCTCATAAATGTCCCGGAATCATGCTGGAAGAACGGCTCTTGAGCCGGATAACGCTGCATATGGCAGCAATCTGTTCAGCTCACGAACGAAAAAGTGCGGATAAGATAAAATTTCTGCGCGGGGAAGTAAAATACCGTATGCGGTCAATCGTCAAAATCGCGATAAATAGACTGTATTTCTTCCTGAAAGAAGCCCCGGTAGAGCAAATAACGCAGAACTTTTGATTTTTCTTTCCAGTCAGTCGGTAAATTTTCACCAAATTTCCTGACGGCCAAATCCCGTGCCAGAACGCACCAGTCTACCTCAGTGTTTTCCAGCGCCACTGTAATGATTTCTTTATCGACACCTTTTTGCAGTAATTCCGAACGGATGCGCTGCGCACCGTAACCTTTGTTACTGCGACCGGAAATATAACGGCTGGCAAATTTGGCATCATCGAGCCAGTGATGCTGATAGCAGTAGTCAATCACCGCCTGCACATGTTCTTCCGCAATTTCTTCTGGCACTGGCCGCGGCTGAGGTTTAGCTCTCACCACCTCTTCGTCAACAAACGCATTTTGCTCCGCTTTTTTACGTGATGACCAGCTGTTTTTCTTATTCTGAGGTTTAACAAAAGGCATCGGTGGAATAAGCAACTTGCGGCGCAACTCGGTTTCGCCGTGATCACGCTGAGAAAGCAGGCGCATAGCGCGGTTAATCAGCGTGTTGATTTTCGCTGCATCACCGTCTTTTTTCTGCGGCTCAAACAGCGTGGACTCACTGTTTTGCGCAACGTCTTCCAGCAATTTTTTCAGGTCGACGATTTTTTCATTAAGTATTTTTTCATCGGGCATAAGATTTCCCCCTGATATGCAAAATGCCAGTCTGGAAACCAGACTGGCATTTTAACGACTGTTGAAAGTAGCGGACAAAGTCCCCTGCCCTTCAAATGTCTTTGTCAGACAACCGCGAAATTAAAACTCTTCGCTGGTTTCCATGTTGTCGTCAGCGTCTTCAGCAGTAGTCGCAACGCTCAATTCACCGGTGCCGCTCAGTAGCATATCACGCAGTTTTTTGTCCAGTTCAGCAGCAACTTTCGGGTTTTCTTTGAGGTAGTTACAAGAGTTCGCTTTACCCTGACCAATCTTCTCGCCGTTGTAACTGTACCATGCACCCGCTTTCTCGATCAGTTTGTGCTTAACGCCCAGGTCGATCAGTTCGCCGTTGATGTTGATACCTTCGCCGTACAGGATCTGGAATTCAGCTTGTTTAAATGGTGCGGCGATTTTGTTCTTCACGACTTTCACACGTGTTTCACTACCGACAACCACATCACCTTCTTTGATAGCGCCGATACGACGGATATCCAGACGTACAGAGGCATAGAATTTCAGGGCGTTACCGCCGGTGGTGGTTTCCGGGTTACCGAACATCACACCGATTTTCATACGGATCTGGTTGATGAAGATCAGCAGGGTATTGGCGTTTTTCAGGTTACCCGCAAGCTTACGCATCGCCTGGCTCATCATACGAGCTGCGAGGCCCATGTGAGAGTCACCAATTTCGCCTTCGATTTCAGCTTTTGGCGTCAGTGCGGCAACGGAGTCAACGATGATAACGTCAACGGCGCCTGAACGGGTCAGCGCATCACAGATTTCCAGAGCCTGTTCACCGGTATCTGGCTGAGAACACAGCAGGTTATCGATATCGACGCCCAGTTTTTTAGCGTAGATAGGGTCCAGCGCGTGTTCTGCATCGATGAACGCACAGGTTTTGCCTTCACGCTGTGCAGCAGCGATAACCTGCAGAGTCAGCGTGGTTTTACCGGAGGATTCCGGACCATAAATTTCAACGATACGGCCCATTGGCAAGCCGCCAGCACCTAACGCGATATCCAAAGACAAAGAGCCGGTAGAGATCGTTTCGACGTCCATGGAGCGATCTTCACCCAGACGCATGATGGAGCCTTTACCGAATTGCTTTTCAATCTGGCCCAGTGCTGCAGCTAACGCTTTTTGCTTGTTCTCATCAATAGCCATTTTTACTCCTCGTCTGATACAGGGGAACATCCCGCCTGCATCACTGAATATAATTTATGTACAGGTAATTGGCAGTAATTATACTGTATGCTCATACAGTATCAAGCCTAATTTTTAATAAACTCACGCAATGCAGTTTGTAACGAAAAAACAGCAGCTTGCAAACGCACTGCTTCGCGATCGCCGGAAAACTGCTGTTTCGCGGTCAGAACCCGTCCGTCTTTTCCGGCAAATCCAAACCAGACAGTGCCGACAGGTTTTTCTGCAGAACCTCCGTCAGGGCCGGCGATACCGCTGACCGAAACCGCCACATCAGCACCCGCCGCATGTAACACGCCCAGTGCCATTTCATGCACCACCTGCTCACTCACTGCGCCATATTGCTCAAGCGTGCTTTCAGAAACGCCCAGCAATTCATGCTTGGCCGCGTTACTGTAAGTGACAAATCCGCGGTCAAACCAGGCGGAGCTTCCGGCAATATCGGTAATCGCTTTGGCAATCAGGCCACCGGTACAGGATTCCGCACAGGTTACCCACCATCCCTTCGCTTTCAGCGCCGCCCCGATTTCCACACTCAGTTCATGTAAACGTTTTTCGCTCATACTCCCTCCTGGCGGGTCATCTGAAACTGACCCGATGTTAGCATTTCTCTTCCGGTCTGTGAGTCCCGTCGAAGCGTTTTGCGCGATGTATTCAGAATTGGAATAAAAAGAAAAAGAAGGGCCACAATCTGCGGCCCTCATGAAAGATTAACTCACCGGCGTTAGCGCGCGGCTTTCACCGCTTCACCCAGTTGCCATACCGCCATCGCATAATGCACGCTGTGGTTGTAGCGGGTGATGGTGTAGAAATTCGGCAATCCGTACCAGTACTGGTAATTAGTGCCCATATCAAGGCGCAGCAAGCTGGCTTCCTGATAATTGCCCAGTGAACCCAGCGGGCTAAGCCCCGCTGCTTTGAGCGTATACAGCGGATACTTGGTTTTGAAGCCATTCTCCAGCAGAGGCGCCTGGCCTGCTGCCGGCACCGCAATCGGTGCGCCTTTCGTCCAGCCGTGTGCCTTGAAATAATTGGCGACACTGCCGATGGCATCAATCGGATCCCACAGGTTGGCATGACCATCACCGTTAAAGTCTACGGCGTAGTCCTTATAAGAGGATGGCATAAACTGGCCGTAGCCCATCGCGCCCGCAAAGGAACCACGTAAACTCAGCGGATCATCGCCTTCACGGCGGGACATCAGCAGGAAGGTTTCCAGCTCGCCGGAGAAATATTCTGCCCGGCGCGGATAAGCAAAGGATAAGGTCGCCAGCGCATCGATTATGCGGGTTTTACCCATTACGCGTCCCCAGCGGGTTTCCACACCGATAATCCCGACAATGATTTCCGGCGGCACGCCGTAAACCTGTTCCGCACGCTGTAACGCATCCTGATACTGATTCCAGAACACTACGCCGTTTTGCACGTTATCCGGCGTAATGAATTTGCTGCGATAGCGGTTCCATGCGCCATTCGGCACGGTAGATGGCGGGCCAGATGGCGCCTGCTGATCCATCAGTCGTAATACAAATCCCAGACGTTTGGTTTGCGACAGGACATCATGCAATTGCTGACGGTCAAATCCGTGCTCGCGCACCATTTTGTCAACAAACTGGTTCATGGCCGGATCATAGGCGAAATCACCGGTCTGGACGGCACCGGTGTGCTCAGCCTGCAGCAGAAAACCACCAGCGGGAACCGTATTCGCGCTGGCATTTCTTCCATCGGAAAAAGGATTTCGCGGGCCTTCAGGTTGAGGTGCGGGCTTATTACTGCTACATGCAGAAAGTGTAAGAACCAGGGGAAGAATGACTGCCAGGTGGCGCATCGGATATCCG
This sequence comes from Rahnella sp. WP5, assembly GCF_000745615.1. Lineage (NCBI taxonomy): Bacteria > Pseudomonadati > Pseudomonadota > Gammaproteobacteria > Enterobacterales > Yersiniaceae > Rahnella > Rahnella sp. WP5. The sequence continues at coordinate 42,663 of NZ_JQJR01000009.1, forward strand.
TAACCATGCAATAAAAGAGGTGCGGATATGGTAGAGCATTATTAAAGCCGAAAAAACTGAAAATCATCGTCTTTACAAGGTACAAAAATTCTAAGTGACGGGCCCGCTGTAACGGACCCGCACGTGTTAAAAATACTGCGTAATTATTTCACCGACGGCGTCTTGGAACGCCACTGGCTGCCTGATTTAAGCGTACTGCTTTCCTCAAATTTCACCGGATTATCACGATAAGCTTTCAGCTTGTTGCGCATCCAGCTGCTGGCATCACCCACGCCGCTGATCACCCCGGTCGTCGCTCCGCCGCCCAGGTGGACATGGAAAATACCGCGTGACGGGAAATCCAGATACTTAGGTGTGGAAAGATCCCATGAATGCCGGGAGAACAGTTCCCGGGTGTCGTGGCCCATCATTGAGGCATAAGCGGCATCGAATTTCAGCGGCAGAAGGCGTTCATGGATGGCATCCACCGAGGCACCAATTTCGGAATGCCCCATCAGGTAGCTGCCGCCGCTGCCCCAGTTCTGGGTGTTGAAATCAGCATTAACCTCATCTGCGGAAGTTGGCAGATGGCTGGCCGGGATCTGCCATGGCAGAACCGGTTGACGCAGGTGGCGACTTAAGGATGCGCAGAAATCGAACGTACGCTCCCATTCGTATGGCGAATAACAATAACCATTGGCATATGAACGGATAGTGAAGTCATCAGCCTCATAACGGTCAGCGGCCATAAAATCAGCGCCCTTCGCCACGTCAGGAGAACCGTCTGCACGGATATATTCGATGTCATCAAACACGCCGACCAGCAATGCATATTGCGCCGTCAGTCTGCCCGCAGTGAACGGATCAACCGTCATTTTTTTATGTTGCCCGTCAGCGGCATCAAAAACATCATCGTAGACGAAATCTTTATAAATCCACTGCGAACCTGCCACTCCCCACAGGTTGACCTGCCAGCCGAGTACGACGTCTGGCGCAACCACGCGCGTCAGCCAGTTTACCGCCCGGATATAGCCTTTCAGGGTATTGGTGATGCCTGCCGGAACCTGCACATTCACATTGTGGTGGGCAAGTGCTTCGCTCAGAGGCTGACGAACCGGAATTTCATACGTTGGCAGGAAACCGTATTTCTGGCATTCGCCGAGATAATCCGGATTCACAATATACCCGGCTGGTACCGGATGTTCCGCATCCTGCTGGGATTGCGCCATTTGCAACGACTGAATAAAGTTGGCGAAGCTGAATTTATGGCGTACCGGATCAGCAATAATATTCGGCACATCACCCAATGATAAGTTACAGGTGTAAGACACCATCAGCGGCAACACGGGTTCATTCAGTTTGGCGGAGACGTCCCGTGCCATTTTAATAATTTGCAGCGTCGGTTCTTTAGACGGTGACAGATAATCGCCCGCATCGCCCATGCCGTCATCACCGGAATATTTGAAAATTGAAGACACACGCGCCGCGGCAAAATCATCCACGTTAGTCGGCACCATATTGGCGCAGGCACCAAAGGTGAGGAACTCAGGGAAACCTTTCACGTGCAGATTCGCCCCTTTGACAATCGTCACATTCAGCTGTGCCGGTGCATTCGCGCTGACCAGTAACGGCTGAGGGCTGACATCCACGTAATGTACGATGCCGTTGTGAATAAAGGTTCCCGAGACCACGGTATAAGAACCCGGCACAACCAGAACTGGCTGCTCAATGCTGCCATTTTGCGCGGCAATCGCATCGAAGCGGTACTGACGAGGTGTGGCGGAATTGTCTGTCAGTCGCAGGGAAATGGATTTACTGACCGCGCTTTCCGCTTTCACACTGACCGTCAGCTTCGCAGCATTTGGCTGTGAATCACCACGCTGGCTGACCTGCGCCTGAGTGAAGTTAATGCTGTGATACTGGCCGTCGAACTGACCGTCGTAATCATCAAACAGATAATGAATATTGTTCAGACGTAAATCGGCAATACGGATTTCAAAGCGGCCGGTAGCAGGTAAATGTTCCAGACGATATTGCTGGCCGGAGCGTACCGGCAGGCTCAGTTTATCTGTGCCGTTCTCGCTGCAAATCAGCGTCAGCTCTTCATCGCGCAAACCGGCAATGCCTGAGAAATTCAATGCAACATCAATGGTCGTACTGCGATCCACAGCGCCGAAAGTGACGGCCAGCGAGGTGGTACGGCCTTTATCAATGGTGATTTCTGTCTGTCCGAGATTGACAGGCACGCGGACAGTACCGTCTTCCGTGCTTAATTCTGCTGCAAAGACACTGTAATTCCCCGCATTGACGGAAAATTTAGAGACGTGACCAAACTCTGGCAAAACGCGCAATGTTTTATCGCCGCGCACCAGACGCAGTTCGAGTGCGGCATTTGTCAGCCCGGCAGGCAACGGCGGACAACTGACCGACAATTCACCGGTAACACCCGGTTCTTCATCAGCGGCCAGCGCAAAGGTTTCGCGGAAATCAGACCAGGCAGGCGAATCCGCAGAGGAGACGTTCAGCCCCATATGAATTTTCTGAATGGCATCGCCCACAGGCTGTCCATCGGTCGGCTCAATCGTCACTTTGACATCAAAAATCCCGCCGCCAACTTCCGTGGATTCCACTTTCGTGCCGAGCGGTTTCCACGGATTGGTTTCGACATTAATATCACCGGCAGTTATTTTTCCGGGTGCTGAAAATACGATCACTAACTTTTCTTTAATATCAACCGCGCCGCCAGACGTTGATTTAATCTCATTCAAATCGAGAGTGGGATACCAGGCATCGTTGATCATGTTTAATTTAAATTGCAATTGCATAATACTTCTCCGCAAAGATGGATAAATAGCGTGGAAAATCCCGTATTAATAAGGTCATCCGGGAACAGCCATCACCCTAGCAGAGGAGTAAAACATTCATATCCACACTTAATTCATTTTATATACTTATTATTAATAATATTACGAACAACTAACCCATTAATATAACGGCACGTTTTTTATTATTATCACCCCCTTATTATTATTCTCAAAAAAATAAAAACTCTATTATTACGCCCGTTGCAACATGTTCAAATCCCCTGACCTTTACGCTCTGCAAACGAAGGGGGTGTTACATGTCTGGTTTGCGCGATGCTTTCCATTTTTAGTTGTGACAGCTTCTTGCCCGCTGGGCTAAGATACGCAACAGAAAAAATCCTTAAACCCATCGCGTCGAAAAATGGATTAAAAAGATTAAGTCTATGACAAATAATGTAAACCTGGATGCCCACACACCAATGATGCAGCAGTATCTGCGTCTGAAAGCTGAGAACCCGGAAGTTCTGCTGTTCTATCGCATGGGTGACTTTTACGAACTGTTTTATGACGATGCGAAACGCGCATCTCAGCTGATGGATATCTCCCTGACCAAACGCGGCGCTTCTGCCGGTGAGCCGATCCCGATGGCGGGCGTGCCTTATCATGCGGTAGAAGGTTATCTGGCGAAACTGGTCCAGCTAGGGGAATCCGTCGCGATTGCTGAACAAATTGGCGACCCGGCCCTAAGTAAAGGGCCGGTTGAACGCAAAGTGGTACGCATCGTCACGCCGGGCACCGTCAGTGACGAAGCGTTGCTCAGCGAGCGTCATGATAACCTGCTGGCGGCTATCTGGCAGGACGGGCGCGGGTTTGGTTATGCCACGCTGGATATCAGTTCCGGCCGTTTCCGCGTCGCACAGCCTGACGATCTGGAAACCATGGCAGCCGAATTACAGCGCACCAATCCGGCGGAATTACTCTACCCGGAAAGCTTTGAAGCCATGTCGCTGATTTCCTCCCGCCGTGGCCTGCGCCGCCGTCCGATGTGGGAATTCGAGCTGGAAACCGCGAAACAGCAGCTCAACCTGCAATTCGGCACCCGCGATCTGAGCGGCTTCGGCGTTGAGCAGGCTGCTCAGGCGCTGCGTGCTGCCGGTTGTCTGCTGCAATACGTAAAAGATACCCAGCGCACTGCGCTGCCGCATATCCGTGGCGTCACCATGGAGCGCCAGCAGGATGGGATTATTATGGATGCGGCCACGCGCCGTAATCTTGAGCTGACGCAAAATCTGGCGGGTGGTGTAGAGAACACGCTGGCGGCAGTGCTGGATCAGGCCGTAACGCCGATGGGCAGCCGCATGCTCAAGCGCTGGATCCACATGCCGAGCCGCGATATCAAACTGCTGACGCATCGTCAGCAGGCGATTGGTGCGTTACAGGATATCACCGCCGATTTACAGCCGGTGCTGCGTCAGGTCGGCGACCTCGAGCGTATTCTGGCACGTCTGGCACTGCGCAGCGCACGTCCGCGTGATCTGGCCCGTATGCGTCATGCCATGCAGCAACTGCCGGAAATCCGCGAGATCTTGCAGGGAACCGAAGCCGCTCATGTGAAAACGCTGGTGGAGCAAACCGGTGACTTTACCGAACTGGTGGAACTGCTTGAACGCGCTGTGATCGAAAGCCCGCCGGTTCTGGTGCGTGACGGTGGCGTAATCGCACCGGGTTACAACGCTGAGCTGGATGAATGGCGTGCGCTGGCAGACGGCGCGACGGATTATCTCGATCGTCTGGAGATCCGCGAACGTGAAAAGTTGGGGCTGGATACGCTGAAAGTCGGTTTCAACGGCGTTCACGGTTATTACATTCAGGTCAGCCGTGGGCAGAGCCATCTGGTGCCGATTCATTACGTCCGTCGCCAGACGCTGAAAAATGCCGAACGCTACATCATTCCTGAGCTGAAAGAATACGAAGACAAAGTACTGACCTCCAAAGGCAAAGCCCTGTCTCTGGAAAAAGCGCTGTATGAAGAGCTGTTCGACCTGCTGATGCCGCACCTGTCTGCATTACAGCAAAGCGCCAGTGCACTGGCCGAACTGGATGTGCTGAGTAATCTGGCGGAACGCGCGTACACACTGAATTACGCCTGTCCGACCATGAGTGAAAAACCAGGCATTAATATTACCGGCGGCCGCCATCCGGTGGTTGAGCAGGTGCTAAGTGAACCGTTTATTTCTAACCCGCTGAACATGTCCCCGGCGCGACGGATGCTTATTATCACCGGTCCGAACATGGGCGGTAAAAGTACCTATATGCGCCAGGCAGCACTGATTGTTCTGATGGCGCATATCGGCAGCTATGTACCGGCGGAAGCCGCTGTCATCGGGCCGGTGGATCGCATCTTCACCCGTGTCGGTGCCGCGGACGATCTGGCTTCCGGACGTTCAACCTTTATGGTGGAAATGACTGAAACTGCCAATATCCTGCATAACGCGACGGAAAACAGCCTGGTGCTGATGGATGAAATCGGGCGCGGGACATCAACGTACGATGGTTTGTCGCTGGCATGGGCATGTGCGGAAAACCTTGCCAGCCGTATTAAAGCCATGACGTTGTTCGCCACCCATTATTTCGAGCTGACCACCCTGCCGGAAAAAATGGAAGGCACCGTCAACGTGCATCTGGATGCTATCGAACACGGCGACACTATCGCGTTTATGCACAGCGTACAGGATGGCGCCGCCAGCAAGAGTTATGGTCTGGCCGTTGCCGCACTGGCTGGTGTGCCACGTGATGTGATTAAGCGCGCCCGTCAGAAACTGAAAGAGCTGGAAACGTTGTCGAACAACGCTGCCGCCAGCAAAGTTGACGGTCCGCAACTGGCTTTACTGACCGAAGAAGTATCTCCGGCAGTTGAGGCACTGGAGTCACTGGATGCAGATTCGTTATCGCCACGTCAGGCGCTGGAATGGATCTATCGTCTGAAAGATATGGTGTAAACGTCCGCTGAACTGAACCGGATGCATAAAAAAACGGTGGGGATTAACCCACCGTTTTTATTGGATGCTGCATATTGTGGCAATTGCCTGTGAGTTATTTACTCACGGAAAAGTGCTTCGATACTCAGTCCTTGCCCCTGCAGGATTTCACGCAGGCGACGCAAACCTTCTACCTGAATCTGACGAACACGTTCACGTGTCAGACCGATTTCGCGGCCCACATCTTCCAGCGTTGCCGCTTCATAGCCTAACAGGCCAAAACGACGCGCCAGCACTTCACGCTGTTTTGCATTCAACTCGAATAACCACTTCACGATACTCTGTTTCATATCGTCGTCTTGTGTGGTGTCTTCCGGGCCGTTGTCTTTTTCATCCGCCAGAATATCTAACAACGCTTTCTCTGAGTCACCACCCAATGGGGTGTCTACAGAAGTGATGCGTTCATTCAGGCGCAACATACGGCTGACGTCATGTACCGGTTTGTCGAGTTGCTCAGCAATCTCTTCAGCGCTCGGTTCATGGTCCAGTTTATGTGCAAGTTCACGTGCGGTACGCAGGTAAACGTTCAGTTCTTTAACGATATGAATCGGCAGACGAATAGTACGGGTTTGATTCATAATCGCCCGTTCGATTGTCTGACGGATCCACCATGTTGCATAGGTAGAGAAACGGAAGCCGCGCTCAGGGTCGAATTTTTCAACCGCACGGATCAGACCCAGGTTACCTTCCTCGATCAAATCCAGCAGTGCCAGACCGCGGTTACTGTAGCGGCGGGCAATTTTAACCACCAAACGCAGATTACTTTCAATCATACGGCGGCGGGAAGGAACATCTCCCCGCAGCGCGCGTCGTGCGAAATAAACTTCCTCTTCTGCGGTAAGCAGAGGGGAATAACCGATTTCACCGAGGTACAGTTGAGTGGCATCCAGCACTCGTTGGCTTACAGTCTGCGACAACAATTCTTCTTCAGCATCGTTGTCGGCAGTCTCTTCGACTATTGCTTTCTCGTCAAAGGCTTCAGCGCTGTTCTCATCGAAATCTACATCATCATGTAACTCGTTAACTTTCAGCGTATTCTGACTCATAAGCTGCTCCTACCCGTGGTCCCGAGGGCAGAATCGATGCTCTGCCCCGATTTATCGCTGCGGAAGATAACGCAGCGGGTTTACGGATTTCCCCTTGTAACGAATTTCAAAATGCAATCTTACTGAACTGGTTCCGGTGCTACCCATAGTCGCTATTTTTTGACCCGCCTGCACTTCTTGTTGTTCCCGGACCAGCATTGTATCGTTATGTGCATAGGCGCTCAGGTAATCATCATTGTGTTTGATGATGATTAGATTACCGTAACCGCGAAGAGCATTACCGGCGTAGACCACACGCCCCGAGGCGGTTGCTACGACAGACTGTCCACGCGAACCAGCAATATCGATCCCCTTATTTCCCCCTTCAGAAGCTGAGAAATTATCGATAATTTTCCCGTCAGTCGGCCATTTCCAGGAGGAAACCGGACCGCCATTATTTGTAGATGTGGCGACGGGAGTGCTGGCTACAGCAACAGGTGTTGTGGTGGTAGTAACTGCACCTGATGAAGGCAACATCTTGCCTACATTCTGTTTACCAGAAGAATCAGAATACGTGGTAGTTGGTTGAGATGCAACCACAGAACCTGTGAGCATGCCCCCGGTTGGAACTTTCGGAACACCGCCATTTGTGGCATCTGTGACCGCTATCGCACCCCCGGTACTTGCTGCGGAAGAGACGTTATTTATCTGGATTGTCTGGCCAACTTCGAGGCTGTATGGCTCTGGGATATTATTGCGCGCGGCCAGGTCGCGGAAGTCATTGCCCGTGATCCATGCAATATAAAACAGTGTGTCGCCACGCTTCACCTGATAGGTGCTGCCACTGTAACTTCCCTTAGGGATTGAGTTATAGCTGCGGTTGTACACAATGTGTCCGCCAGGGCCGACAGCAGGCGCCATTTGCGGAGTGGAATTCAGAGTATTCTGACTACTATTGCCACTGCCACCGCCGCCATTAACGCTGCTGATGGGTGCAGATGTCGTTGAATTGTTCGTACATCCCGCCATCCAGGCACTGATAAAAGTACACATTACAATGCGGCTTAGTGTTTTTATTGGGCTTCCCGTGCTCATATTTCCCCCGTTACGGCAATCTCAGAATATCTCTTTAACCTCGCACACCGCGCCAGCTGGCGCTTTTCGTGTCATCAGACACGGTGCGGGCAGGCAACATGCCCATTCAGGCCTTTGCCCAAATGCCGCTGTGCCATAAAAAACTGTAGTGGATGCTATCAACATCGCCAGTACAGCACCATATAACAGTTGTATTTAAATTTTAAGAGGTTAGTCCTGCAGGGATCGGCTTATCACCGGTTTCAGGCGAGCTCGCCTTTCACCAGCGGGACAAAACGAACGGCTTCGATAGTCTCTGCAACAAACTCATCACCACGTCGTGTGACCCGTTGCAATGTTTGATTTTCTTCGCCCACGGGCAGAATTAATACGCCGCCATCATCGAGTTGTTGCAGTAGATCTTGAGGTATTTCAGGAGGTGCAGCAGTGACAATAATGGCATCGAACGGGCCACGCGAAGGCCAGCCCTGCCAGCCGTCACCATGACGGGTGGAGACATTATGCAAATCGAGTTGCTTGAGGCGTCTTTTGGCCTGCCACTGCAACCCTTTGATGCGCTCAACCGAGAAAACATGTTCAACCAGGTGTGCCAGAATCGCAGTCTGATAGCCTGACCCGGTGCCAATTTCCAGCACGCGTGAAGTGGGCTCAAGGCGCAGCAGCTCGGTCATTCTCGCCACGGTATAAGGCTGAGAAATGGTCTGACCGGAGCCAATAGGCAACGCAGTGTTTTCGTAAGCTTTATGCTGAAATGCCTCATCCACGAAACGCTCACGCGGCACAGATTCTATGGCATGCAACAGTTTTTCATCATGAATGCCCTGCTGGCGAAGTTGTTCCAGCAGGTTGTACATCGGTTTATTCACCATTCGCGCTCACCCCGGCCTTTTCCAACCATGAGACCACGACATCCTGAGCCGCATAGGCGGTTAAATCCACCTGAAGTGGCGTCACTGAAACATAACCTTGCGCGACAGCAGCAAAATCAGTATCAGGTGCGACATCAAATTTATCCCCCGGCGGGCCAATCCAGTACAAGTCCTGACCACGCGGGTCCTGCTGACAAAATACCTGCTCGGCCGGATGACGGCTACCGCAACGCGTCACCTTGATCCCCTTGATCTGCGAAAGTGGCAAATCCGGGACGTTAATATTCAGAATTTTGCCAGTACGCAAAGGCTCACGCGCCAGAGCCCTGAGGATCCGACAGGTGATGATCGCCGCCGTGTCATAATGCTGATGGCCGTCCAGTGAGACCGCCAGCGCGGGAAAGCCCAGATGGCGGCCTTCCATCGCGGCGGCAACCGTACCGGAATAGATGACGTCGTCACCCAGATTCGGCCCCGCATTGATGCCAGAGACCACTATATCTGGCTTAGGGCGCATCAGCGTATTCACGCCAAGATACACACAATCGGTCGGCGTACCGTTAATTACGGCGGTATCACCGTTAGGGTAAGACTGAATACGCAACGGGCCGTCCAGCGTCAACGCATTAGATGCGCCGCTGCGGTTACGATCAGGGGCCACCAGCGTCACGTCAGCAAATTCACGCAGTGCTGACGCCAGCGCCTGTATGCCCGGAGCCAGTACGCCGTCGTCGTTACTCAGTAATATCCGCATCACTTTCATCCAGATTCATCAGTTCACGCACCACGCTGGTGGCATAACTGCCGGCCGGTAACCAGAATTTGAGTTCCAGAGTAACATCATCCCAGCGCTGCCATTGCATCTGCAAAGGTTGCAGCATGATGGCACGACGTGCCGGTTCGACCCTCTCACGTTTAAGCAGCGACAGTAAATCCTCCTGACCATTCAGACAGGCCAGCTCATAGGCTTCAGCGTCTTCGAGTGTGCCCAGCGGGCCATCTCCCGGCAACGGTGCGGTTACCAGCAATTCACCGTTTTCAACGCGCGGTAGCAGCGATTCAAACTCTTCGGCTTTCGCCACAAACCAACTGCCACGGCCACTCAGTTGCAGGGCATCACCCAGCATCGGCAGACGCACGGTCCCCGCGGCAAGACGCTGGCTGGCGACGATATTGAACATCGCACTACGACTGGCGGAAAGATAAAAACTGCGCTTTGCGCGTTCTTTCGGACGGGCTTCATTGGTTGCCCAGCGCTTCGCCTGCACCAGATTATTGCCACCACGGCCAAAACGCTGAGTGCCGAAATAGTTCGGTACGCCCTGTTGGGTGATTTTTTCCAGACGCGCCTCGACATCAGCCATATCGCTTACCTGACGCAGCACCAGCGTAAACGCGTTGCCTTTCAGCGTACCGATACGCATCTTTTTGCGATGGCGTGAGGCGCGGACAACTTCGCAGCCTTCGAGATCAAACTGGCTTAAATCGGGATCAGTCTTGCCCGGCAGATGCAGGCAAAACCATTGTTCGGTAACGGCATGGCGGTCTTTGAGACCGGCATAACTGACATCGCGCGGATGCACTTTGGCAAATCTCGCCAGTTGCTCCGCGACAAACTGCGTGTTACAGCCATTTTTGCGGATCCGCACCAACAGATGTTCACCTTCGCCATCCGGCTCAAAACCCAGATCCTCTTCGACAATAAAGTCTTCGGGATTGGCTTTCAGCAGGCCGGTGGCAACAGGCTCGCCCAGCAACCAGGTGAGACGGGACATATCTATCATGCGGTAATCTTCCACAACATCATTCCTTAATCAGCAAAGCAACGGCTTCGCAGGCAATACCTTCGCCACGGCCGGTAAAGCCCAGCTGTTCGGTTGTCGTGGCTTTCACGTTGACGTCATCCATATGACATTGCAGATCTTCTGCCAGAAACACGCGCATCTGCGGGATGTGCGGAGCCATTTTCGGTGCCTGTGCAATGATCGTGATATCCATATTGCCCAGCTTGTAGCCTTTTGCACGGATACGGCGCCAGGCTTCGCGCAGCAGTTCGCGGCTGTCAGCACCTTTGAAGGCCGGGTCAGTGTCCGGGAAAAGTTTACCTATATCTCCCAGCGCAGCGGCACCAAGCAGTGCGTCAGTAGCCGCGTGCAGGGCAACATCACCATCTGAATGCGCCAGTAAACCCTGCGGATAAGGGATACGCACACCACCGATCACCAGCGGGCCTTCGCCGCCAAATTTATGTACATCAAAACCGTGACCGATACGCATTATGCGTTCTCCTCCTGGGATAAGCGGGTTAAATAGAATTCAGCCAGCGCCAGATCTTCTGGTCGGGTGACTTTAATATTATCGGCCCGTGCCGGGATCAGCATAGGATGAAAACCGCAATATTCCATTGCCGAGGCTTCATCTGTGATCACCGCACCTTCATTGAGTGCACGGCGCAGGCAGGTTTTCAGTAATTCGAGCGGGAAAAATTGCGGCGTCAGTGCATGCCACAGGTCCTGACGATCGACCGTATGTGCAATCGCTGTAAGACCCGGTTCACCACGCTTCATCGTGTCGCGCACGGGGGCGGCAAGGATCCCGCCCACTTTACTGGTGGTGGCAATCGCCAGCAGATTATGGAGATCGTCAGGATGCAGACACGGACGCGCCGCATCATGTACTAACACCCAGCCGCTGTCTCCGGCAACATCCAGCCCGGCCATCACCGACTCAGCACGTTCCGCACCGCCTGCAACCACGCGAATACGCGGATCACGGGCAATGGGAAGTTGTTCGAATTGCGTATCGTGCGGGCTTAATGCCACGATAACCTGACTGACTTTGCCGCTTTGCAGCAAAGCGCAAATTGAGTGTTCTATCAGCGTCTTACCGCCAATAGAAAGATATTGCTTGGGGCATTCTGCCTGCATACGGCTGCCAATGCCGGCAGCCGGTAACACGGCAATAACCTCTGGAAGGGAAACTGCGATATGGCTCATGGCTATTGATTCAGGTTGTTTTGCGAAACGGTGCTACCAGGCGCACGTTTGTTGTCAGGCACCAGACGATAAAAAGTCTCGCCGGGTTTAATCATGCCCAGTTCATTGCGTGCGCGTTCTTCGATCGCTTCCTGACCGCCGTTTAAATCGTCGATTTCTGCGAAAAGTTGATCATTACGTGATTTCAGTTTGCCGTTATTAACTTGTTGCACCTGAACGTCATCGTTTACACGTACATAATCGTGAATACCATTCTTACCCAGCCACAGCGAATACTGTAGCCAGCCAAGTAAAATCAGTAATAGCAGTGTTAGTTTGCCCATCCCCGCCCCCTAAAAAAGCTGGACAATCATCCCACAACTTTCCCTCTGACTCCACTGTGGCAGTGGTAAAGCCGGTGAGAATCAGACTTACGCACGCAATTAAGGGTGAGAATGACACAATGGGTTACATCGTGAAGGGAATTTGCAGCGAAAACCGCCAGGAAAAGTCACCAGCCAGACAGGAAAGAGAAGACTGTCCAGAACATGCCGATAACGCAGACCGCGCTGGCCAGAGAGGTTTTAAACCAGCCACCGCCAAAGAACGTGCTGAACGCAATGCCTATCAGGACGGAAACGGGCATCAGCGCCAGGAAGAACGGCCAGGTGTAGAGCAGGAAAAACAGGGTGTTGGAACCATAAACCAGAAAAGGGATCGCGAACGCCAGCCAGTAGAAGACAAACCCGATGAATCCGCCCTGCATGGAGTAGGAAGGATCTTCGGTGTCTGCACTGTCGGTTTCCGGTATCGGCACGCGTGTCCGGGGGGTAATTTCCCCGGTGCGATCCACGCGGTTCCGACTGACAAGTCTGCTAAATAACGCCTGCATAGATGATCCCTGTATTTCAGTGTAAACCGGCACGCTCTGTGACGTTTGGCCGGCAACATTCAGGGATTGATAATAGCGCGCTGGCGCATCACTTCTAATAATTGAGGCACCAATTGTGTTACCAATTGTTCACCATCAAGATGCACATCCGGGGTTTCCGGCGGCTGATATTCTGAGTCAATACCGGTGAAGTTTTTCAGTTCACCCGCACGGGCTTTTTTATACAAACCTTTCGGATCACGAGCCTCACAGATAGCCAGCGGCGTATCCACAAACACTTCAATAAACTGACCATCTTCCAGCAAATCACGCACCATTTCACGCTCGGCGCGGTGAGGTGAAATGAACGCCGTCAGCACGACCTGCCCGGCATCCACCATCAGTTTCGCCACTTCACCTACACGACGGATGTTTTCACGCCGGTCGTCGTCGGTGAAGCCCAGATCACGGCACAGTCCGTGACGGACATTATCGCCATCGAGCAGATAAGTGCTGACGCCCTGCGCATACAGCGCCTGTTCAAGCGCACCGGCCACTGTGGATTTCCCCGAGCCAGAAAGCCCGGTGAACCACAGCACCGCACCACGATGGCCATGTTGCTTTTCGCGATCCGCACGAGTCACCGTGTGCGGATGCCAGACAACATTCTCATCTTTTAAAAAAGTGCTGTCTTGTGACGCCATCTTATTTGCCACCCAGCAGGTCACGCGCACCCCAGTGCGGGAAGTGACGTCGAACCAGGCTGTTCAGTTCCAGCTCAAATGCGCTGTATTTATCCGATTCCTGATATACCTGTTCAATGGCTTCACGTACCAGACCAGCACCCACGGTAACGTTGGTCAGCCGATCGATAAAGATCATGCCGCCGGTCACCGCGTTGCTCTGATAGTTATCCAGCACCAGTGGTTCGTCGAAGGCCAGTTCCACCAGTCCGATACCATTCAGTGGCAGGTTTTCTACCACACGCTGCGTCAGCGAGTTAATTTCCACCTGATATTCGATATTTTCCACACGCGCACGGGCTTTCTTGCCGCCGACTTTGATGTCGTAACTCTGCCCGACGCTCAGTGGCTGCTCGGCCATCCACACCACGTCGACTTTGGCATTCTGTACCGGTTTAACCGTTTCTTCTGCATCGACCAGCGTGTCGCCACGGCTGATATCACGCTCATCGGCCAGCACCAGCGTAATCGCGTCGCCCGCCCAGGCTTCCTGCAAATCACCGTCAAAGGTCACAATGCGTGCCACGGTAGATTCCACACCGGATGGCAATACTTTCACCTTCTGACCGACACGGACAGAACCGGATGCCAGCGTTCCCGCATAGCCACGGAAATCAAGATTCGGGCGGTTAACGTACTGCACCGGGAAGCGCATCGGTTGCTGTTCACGAATGTTAATAATGTTTACCGTTTCCAGCACGTCGAGCAACGTCGGGCCGGTGTACCAGTTCATTTTCTCGCTTGGTGTGGCAACGTTGTCGCCTTCCAGCGCGGAAAGCGGCACAAATTTGATGTCCAGATCGGTCGGCAGTTGCTGCGCGAAATCCAGATAATCCTGTTTAAACTGCTCGAATACCGCTTCGCTGTAATCCACCAGATCCATTTTGTTGACGGCAACCACCAGGTGACGGATCCCGAGCAAGGTCGCAATAAAGCTGTGGCGACGGGTTTGATCCAGCACGCCTTTACGGGCGTCGATCAACAGGATCGCCAGATCACAGGTCGATGCACCGGTCGCCATATTGCGGGTGTACTGTTCGTGCCCCGGCGTGTCCGCAATGATGAACTTACGTTTCTCGGTAGAGAAATAACGGTAAGCCACATCGATAGTAATGCCCTGTTCGCGTTCGGCCTGTAAGCCATCCACCAGCAGTGCCAGATCCAGTTTCTCGCCCTGGGTGCCGTGACGTTTACTGTCGTTATGCAGAGAAGACAGCTGATCTTCGTAGATCTGACGGGTGTCATGCAGCAGGCGCCCGATCAGGGTGCTTTTGCCGTCATCGACGCTGCCGCAGGTCAGAAAGCGCAGCAGGCTTTTGTGTTGCTGAGCGTGCAGGTAAGCTTCAACGCCACCCTGCTCCGCGATTTGTTGTGCAATTGCGTTATTCATTAGCTGCGGCTCCTCAGAAGTATCCTTGACGCTTTTTCAGTTCCATCGAACCGGCCTGATCACGGTCGATCGCGCGTCCCTGACGTTCACTGGTGGTCGATACCAGCATCTCTTCGATGATCTCCGGCAACGTTTGTGCCTCAGATTCAACAGCACCGGTCAACGGCCAGCAGCCTAATGTGCGGAAGCGCACCATTTTCTTCTCGATCACTTCGCCCGGTTGCAGATCAATACGATCATCATCAACCATCAGCAGCATACCGTCGCGCTCCAGCACCGGACGCGGCGCGGCCAGATACAACGGAACGATCTCGATATTTTCCAGATAGATGTACTGCCAGATATCCAGCTCAGTCCAGTTAGAGAGCGGGAATACGCGGATGCTTTCGCCTTTGTTAATCTGGCCGTTGTAATTGTGCCACAGTTCAGGACGCTGGTTTTTTGGATCCCAGCGGTGGAAGCGGTCACGGAACGAATAGATACGCTCTTTGGCACGGGATTTTTCTTCGTCACGGCGTGCACCGCCGAAAGCGGCATCAAAGCCATATTTATTCAGCGCCTGCTTCAGACCTTCAGTTTTCATGATGTCAGTATGTTTGGCACTGCCGTGCACAAACGGGTTGATGCCCATTGCCACACCTTCCGGGTTTTTATGCACCAGCAGCTCAAAACCGTAATTCTTCGCCGTGCGGTCACGGAAGTCGTACATTTCGCGGAATTTCCAGCCGGTATCCACATGCAGCAGCGGGAACGGCAAGGTGCCCGGGAAGAAAGCTTTGCGCGCCAGATGCAACATCACCGAGGAATCTTTCCCGATGGAGTACATCATCACCGGGTTGGCGAATTCAGCAGCCACTTCACGGATGATATGGATACTCTCCGCCTCCAGTTGCCGCAAATGAGTCAGTCGTTTTTCGTCCATAACAGATCCTTTAAGCCAAATTCACAACCGACGGGCGTTGGGTGCCGTCAGTCTCAGGATGATGCCCAAACCAGGCCAGTTGCTGATGAAGTGATACCACTTCACCAATCACCAGTAACGCCGGCGCCGGCGCCTGCTGAGCCAGATGTTCAAGATTATCGAGTGTTCCGGTCAGCACCTGCTGATCAGAACGCGTTCCCCGTCCGATGACCGCAACGGGCGTATGCGCTGCGCGACCATGAGCGATCAGTTGCTGGCTGATTTCGGCAGCTTTAAGCGTGCCCATATAAATCGCCAATGTCTGCTGGCCTTTCGCGAGGGTCTCCCACTGCACGCCGTTGTTTTCCGGACGGCAATGCCCGGTCACGAATATCACACTCTGCGCGTAATCGCGGTGCGTCAGCGGAATACCTGCATAGGCTGTCGCACCGGCAGCCGCGGTAACACCCGGCACCACCTGGAAAGGAATGCCTGCCGCCTGCACCGCCTGTAATTCTTCGCCGCCGCGTCCGAAAATAAACGGATCACCGCCTTTGAGGCGCACGACTTTTTTCCCCTGCTGCGCCAGTTCGACCAGCAGACGGTTAGTGTCTTCCTGCGCGACAGAATGGCTGCCCGCACGTTTACCCACACAAATCTTGTCCGCATCGCGGCGCACTAAATCCAGCACGTCTTCGCTGACCAGATAGTCGTAAAGCACGACATCGGCCTGCTGCATCACCTGCAGCCCGCGAAGGGTGAGCAATCCTGCATCACCGGGCCCGGCACCGACCAGCGTGACATTCCCGCTATGCGAGATGTCTTCCGCGTTTTCTAACTGTTGTTGCAGCGCCTGTTCTGCTTCTGCGAGCTTTCCCGCAGAAGCGAGGCTGGCAAAGCGTCCGGCAAACAGTTGTTCCCAGAAACGGCGACGCGCACGCATTGAACTGAACTGTGCTTTCACATTGTCGCGCCAGCGTCCGGCGATATCGGCCATTTGCCCCAGGCTGCCCGGCAGTAGAGTTTCCAGCTTCTCGCGCAACATTCTGGCGAGTACCGGCGCTTTACCGCTGGAAGAAATCGCGACCACAATCGGCGAACGGTCGACAATAGAAGGGAAAATGAACGAGCACTTCGGCTGATCGTCAACCACGTTAGCCAGAACATGACGGCGGTTGGCCTGTTCAAAAACCTCAGCATTTAACGCGGCGTCGTCGGTGGCGGCAATCACCAGAAAAACATCGTCGAGCTGTTCCGGCAGAAATGCCTGTGCCGACCAGCTAACTTCTGCGGCCTGTCTGCGTTGTTCCAGCTCGGGAGAAAGTGCCTGTGCGACTATCCGTACTTGCGCACCTGCCCGCAGGAGGAGATCAATTTTGCGAGCAGCGACTTCGCCACCTCCCACGACCAGCACAGGGCGTTGTTTGAGGTCGGCAAATATTGGTAGATAGTCCACAAAAGCCTTTAATGATTGTCAGAGTTAATAAACAAACTATACGTGCAGGCAATAATTGATCTGAAATGACGAAAAGGAATGATTAGTTACTAAATGGAATATAGCCCGGCAAAAAGAGCGGTTTGGGATAACGGGAAATTGTCTAATCGCACAGACAATCGCATACTGTACGCCCCAGAAAGACCGCCACACGCGGCCTGTTGTTTGATTGCCTTCCGGTCATATTGACCAGCAAATAAGGATTTTTGGCTATGTTTTCTTTTTTACGCATGAAGCGGACGCTGCTGGCGCTGAGCCTGAGCTGTGTCTGTATGGGTCATGCGATGGCGGCGTCCGCCCCGCTTCCGCCGGTGGGGATGATCGCCAGTCAGCAAATTCGCCATATCGCCACCTATTTTCCCGGACGCATGGCCGGCAGCCCGGCAGAACTGATCGCCGCGGATTATCTGAATCAGCAGTTCAATAAATTAGGATATACGAGCGATTTACGTGGCTTCGATACCCGCTATCTTTACACCAGCAATGCGGGCAAAAAGAACTGGCAAAATATTCACGCCACGTCGGTGATTGCCGCACGTGCAGGAGAAGTGCCGCAGCAAATCATCGTGATGGCGCATTTCGATACCTATGTGCCGCAAAGCGACAGTGATACCAACCATAATCTCGGCGGCCTGACGCTGCAGGGGGTCGATGACAACGCTTCCGGCGTCAGTGTGATGCTTGAGCTGGCCGAACGCATGCAGGCCATCCCGACGCACTACAGCTTGCGTTTCGTGGCGCTGAGTGCGGAAGAAACCGGTGCTAAAGGCGCGGAAGACTTTGTGAACCGCATGAGTGCTGAAGAGAAGAAAAATACGCTGCTGGTGATCAACCTGAATTCGCTGATCACCGGTGACCGGTTGTATTTCAACAGCGGCGCGAATACTTCCGTGGCCGTGGCGAAACTCACCCGCATACGGGCGCTGAATATTGCGCACAGTCTGGGTATTCCGGCAGAAAGCCACGAAGGCGTACATTGCTGCGATGGCATAAAAGCGCTGGATGACGCACGGCTGCCGCTGCTGAACGTGACGGCGACTAACTATGCGCTGGGTAAGAAAGACGGCCTCCAGCAACGCGCGATCACCAGCCACTTCCCGCTGGGTACCACGCGTTATCAGAGCCAGTTCGATAATCTGCAGTATCTGGATAAAGCCCTGCCGGGACGCATTGAAAAACGTTCCCGCGATACGGTGAAAGTGTTATTCCCGTTGCTGAAGGATCTGGCGAAACCGGCGAAACACGCCTGATTAAATATGGGGAGTTGAGACGTTAATTACAGGAATCCCCTAAATAATTCGGATTGCAGGAAGGCGGCAAGTGAACGCATCCCCGGGAGCATAGATTACTATGTGACCGGGGTAAGAGCGCGCAGCCAACGCATCTGCAACCCGAAGTATGACGGGGATTTATTCATGGAGGCCGCATTCGCGTTTCAGTCCAAAAAAGCGCGTGTCTTCTTCCTTCATGCCTTCTTCCCATTTTTTCGTGGTGTGCGTGTCACCGACGGAAAGATAGCCCTGATCCCACAGCGGGTGATAACTCAGGCCGTTGTCTTGCAGATAACGGAAGATCTGACGGTTATCCCAGTCGATAATCGGCAGGATTTTAAACACACCACGTTGCACCGCCAGCACCGGCAGATGCGCACGGCTGCCTGATTGCTCACGACGCAGACCGGCGAACCAGGTCTGCACGCCGAGCGTCTGAATCGCCCGATTCATCGGCTCGACTTTATTGATGTGATTATATTTCTCGATGCCCTCGACGCCCTGCTCCCACAGTTTGCCGTAACGCGCTTCCTGCCAGGCTGCCGAATGTTCAGCGCGGAATACCTGCAGATTCAGGTTCAGCTGTTCGGTTAATGTATCGATGAACTGATAGGTTTCCGGGAACAGATAGCCGGTATCGGTCAGGATCACCGGAATGTCCGGTTTCTGCTGTGTGACTAAGTGCAGACAGACCGCCGCCTGAATGCCGAAGCTGGAAGACAGCGCGAATTCACCGGGCATATTTTCCAGCGCCCATTGCACACGCTCCTGCGCGGACAATTTTTCGAGGCTGACGTTAATTTCCGCCAGCGCCATGGATTGTCCGGACTTCGGCAGTTCATTCAGTTCAGCCAGAGTAAGGTTCAGCAAACTCATATCGCCTCCTGTCGGTTATCGCTCTTAATCATAAAAGTCACGTGCCGGATCCAGCACGGGCTTAATGATCCCTGCGCGGATCACAAAGTCGCCAAAGCCTTCACCGTTCTCACGCTCTTTCGACCAGCGTCCGACCAGTTCGTCAATGATGCCCAGGATCTCTGCATCAGAAATATTTTCGCGGTACATGCGCGGAATACGTGTTCCGGCGCGGTTACCGCCAAGGTGCAGGTTGTAGCGGTTCATCGCTTTCCCCACCAGACCAATTTCGGCCAGCAGCGCACGCCCACAACCGTTCGGGCAACCGGTCACACGCAGAACGATGTGTTCATCGCCTACGCCGTGGCCGTGCATGATGCCTTCTACTTTGGTCACAAACTCAGGCAGGAAACGTTCCGCTTCCGCCATCGCCAGCGGGCAGGTCGGATAAGACACGCAGGCCATCGAGTTTTTACGTTGCTCGGTGACACCGTCGTCAATCAGGCCGTGATTACGCGCCAGGGTTTCAATCGCGTCTTTGTCTTTTTCAGCGACACCGGCCACGATCAGGTTCTGGTTAGCAGTAAGCCTGAAATCACCTTTATGGATCTTAGCAATTTCTGCCAGTCCGGTTTTCAGCGGCTTGCCCGGATAATCGAGAATACGGCCATTTTCGATAAACAACGTCAGATGCCATTGTTTGTCGATGCCTTTTACCCAGCCGATACGATCGCCGCGACCGGTAAATTCGTAAGGACGAATATCACCAAACTGAATGCCTGCACGTTTTTCAACTTCGGCTTTGAATACCGGCACGCCGACGCGTTCCAGCGTGTATTTGGTTTTGGCGTTTTTACGGTTGGTACGGTTACCCCAGTCGCGCTGCGTGGTCACCACGGCTTCGGCAACAGCCAGCGTGTTCTCCAGCGGAATAAAGCCCAGCTCGCTGGCAGTTCGTGCGTAAGTGGCTTTATCACCGTGGGCGATAGAAAGCCCGCCGCCGACCAGCACGTTGAAGCCGACCAGTTTGCCGTTATCGGCAATCGCCACAAAGTTCAGGTCGTTGGCGTGAAGATCCACGTCATTTTGCGGCGGGATCACCACGGTGGTTTTGAACTTACGTGGCAGATAGGTCGCCCCCAGAATCGGCTCTTCGTCGGTGGTTTCGACTTTTTCCTGATCCAGCCACACTTCGGCGTAAGCGCGGGTACGCGGCAGCAAGTGTTCGGAGATTTTCTTCGCCCACTGATACGCTTCCTGATGCAGTTCAGACTCCACCGGATTCGAGGTACACAACACGTTACGGTTAACGTCGTTAGCCGTAGCCAGTGCATCCAGACCAAGTTTATTCAGCAACTGATGCACCGGTTTTACGTTCGGTTTCAGAATGCCGTGGAACTGGAAAGTCTGACGGTTAGTAATACGGATGCTGCCGTACAGCGTGCTGTCTTCAGCAAATTTGTCGATGCCCAGCCACTGCGCAGGCGTCATCACGCCGCCCGGCAAACGGCAACGCAACATCATGGCATGACGCGGTTCCAGCTTTTGCTCAGCGCGTTCCGCACGGATATCACGGTCATCCTGCTGATACATGCCGTGGAAGCGGATCAACAGGAAGTTATCTCCGTTGAAGCCACCGGTCAGACCGTCTTTTAAATCCTCAGTGATGGTGCCGCGCAGGAAATTACTTTCCTTCTTCAGGCGTTCGGCGTCAGCCAGCGGGGCATCGACGATCAGCGGGCCCGGACCGGGATTGAGTTCACTCCACAACTTGTTGCTCATAATTTTTTCACTCATAACTTTATGCCCAAAATCATTCGAGTTGCAGGTAGGCGGCAACTGAAGGAATCCCGATGAGCTGACTCAAGTCAGTGATTCGGGTGACTGAAGGAAGCCAACGCCCCTGCAATTAGAAGGATGCAGGGCATTAGTAGACGTCGCGCTGGTAACGGCGATCAAGACGTAATTCACTGAGATATTCGTCGGCCGTTTCCAGATCCATTTCGCCATATTTCGCGATGATTTCCAGTAACGCCTGTTCTACGTCTTTCGCCATACGGTTGGCATCGCCACAGACATACACGTGCGCGCCTTCCTGCAACCACTGCCAGACTTCAGCGCCCTGCTCACGCAACTTGTCCTGTACATATACTTTTTCCGCCTGGTCGCGTGACCATGCCAGAGAGATATGGGTCAGCAAGCCGTCTTTCACGTAACGCTGCCACTCGACCTGATACAGGAAATCATCGGTAAAGTGCGGGTTGCCGAAGAACAGCCAGTTTTTGCCGGTGGCGCCGTCGTTATCACGCTGCTGAATGAAGGCGCGGAATGGCGCAATGCCGGTACCGGGTCCTATCATAATGACCGGCGTCTCCGGATTCGCTGGCAGACGGAAGTTGTCGTTATGCTCGATGAAGACTTTCACCTCGCCGTCTTCTTCCAGACGATCGGCCAGGAAGCCGGACGCGCCACCAGAGCGCGGTCGACCATCGATGTCATAACGCACCACGCCAACAGTAATATGGACTTCTGTTTCAGTTTCAGCCTGCGAGGAGGCAATCGAATACAGACGCGGCGTCAGCGGACGCAGTAAATCCACCAGTTGCTGGGCATCCAGCTCAGTCGGTGCGCGGCGTACCATGTCAGCAAACGGCACGGTCTGGGCGTATTGCTGCAGCGCAGGCTTGTCAGCCAGCAGACCGGTCAGGTGTTCATCGCGGCACAGCGCGGCATATTTTTCGATAATCGGCGTGGTGTTTTGGGTCAGTTCGATGTGATGTTGCAGCGCTTCTGAAAGCGGCAATTTTTTATCGTTCACCTCGACAATTTCATCACCTTTCAGCCACAGCAGTTCAACGATTTCCTGCACCAGTTGCGGATCGTTTTCAAACCAGATCCCCAGCGCATCGCCCGGCTGGTAACGCAGGCCGGAATCACCGAGTTCGATTTCCAGATGACGCACGTCTTTATCAGAATCGCGGCCGGTAATTTTCTGGTTAACGGAAAGTGTCGCGGTCAGCGGCGCTTCTTTGGTGTAAGGGCTGCTGTCGACCTGATTCACACTGCCTGCCAGCGTCGGAGCCGCCTGCGCCCCGGTGTCAGCCGGTACGCGCTGTTTCAGCACATCGACAATACGCTTACGCCAGTTTTCGGCGGCTTCTTTATATTCCACATCGGCATCAACGCGGTCTAACAGACGTTCTGCACCCAGCTCGCCCAGACGGGTATCGAAATCTTTACCTGCCTGACAGAAGAATTCGTAAGAGGTATCACCCAGCGCAAACACCGCAAAAGCCGTGTCTTTCATTTGCGGGGCTTTTTTGGATTGCAGGAATTTGTGCAACGCGACGGCTTCTTCAGCCTGTTCGCCTTCGCCCTGCGTAGAGGCCACGATCAGCAGCAGCTTTTCCTGACCAATTTGTTTGAATTTATAGTCACCGGCATTCACCAGATTGACGTTAATTTTCGCGGCGATCAGGTCATCACGCAGTTGCTCGGCAACACGGCGGGCGTTACCCGTTTGCGAGGCGGAAATCAGAGTGACTGACGCGGCATTCTGTACCGGAGCAGGAGCTGCCACCGCACCCGGTTGCTGATTAACCATGCCCCAGAAATACCCTGACAGCCAGGCCATCTGAGTCGGTGAATAATCACCAATCGCCGATTGAAGGCGGGCCATTTGCTCGGGGGTCAGCGGGAGCAGTGAAGTTGGAGGAGCCTGAGTCGTCATCGCGGTACGAATTCCCTTATGCAAAAGCAAGTCATCAATCCGGCCTCCGGCGCTTTTTACAGTATATGTTCGCGCGGGAAAAACCTTTCAGAGGATGTAGGTTAACGAGCAGGATAATAACAATTAAAGAAGTGATGGAAATAATAAATAACCAAAATGACTAAGAGGATTTAGAGGTAAGGTCTATCTGAAAAACTGGTAAGGCATGATTTTTATCCTACTGAAATCGCTAAAAAATTTACCTCACTGCGAGCAGGCTCTTTGCAAAGTGCCGGATACATAAAGAAAAACCCCGCCGGAGCGGGGTGATGAATATTTTTCAGGATTCAGCTAAGCGTGACGATTTTAAAGATGAAAAGCGTTGTGCTGTTCAAACCAGGCGAACTGTCCGGCGGCAAATACTGACATTTTACTGCCACTGTGGCCAACATCTGACAGGTCCATAAAGTGCCAGTTAAACGGTGTGTTGTTCTGTTCAGCGCGTTGCTGGGAAGTGGTGAAATAACTCTCGGCGCGCTCCAGACGGTTTGTCCCCTGCGCCATCGCCTGCTTGGATTTGCGCAGCAGGCGGTTTTCCGGATCGTCGTCTTCAGCCCCCACGGCAATCAGCACCGGTTTGGCAAAGTAATCATTCAGTTGCTGCTGGCTGACCGCCACCGGCGCTTCGCGTAAACCATAAGGCCAGCGCTGATCGGTATCCGGTAATGTCCACCAGCCTGCCGCCGCACAGACCGCGGCTTTCACATTCGGCTCAGGCAACAGCGTCAGCATGCGATGTACAAACTGGCAGCCCGCGCTGTTTCCAAATAAATAGTATTGTTTCTGGCTGGTGACGCCCTGCTTTTGCAGCGTCGTAAACAAGTTATCGACAATGCTGAACGCCCACTGCGATTTCGGCAAACGGTGATGGGTTTTGCTGTCGGTCAGATTACCGAGGTTATAGCCTGCGGCGCCGGGAAAATCCTGCTCACTGAAATGCGGCACGACCACGCGCAAATGATACTGATCGGCAACGGTCATCCAGTCATTGCGGTAAGTCGCGGCGTTACGGTCCACGCCGGTCATCACCATCACCACCGGCGTAGTCTCATCCGCACCGGCCGGTTGGTAGGTGAAAACTTCCAGCGGCTTTTTACCCGGTGCCAGTGCAATATGCATCACACCGGATCCCGGTGGGAAAACCAGAGGTGCTTTACTGACCGGAGTTTTGGCAACCGGAGAGGCTTTAACCGCGGGTTGAACCGGTTTAGCCGCAGCGGGGACGGACTGCTGAGGGGTGGCAGTGGTCTCTGCCTGAACACCAGCCGAGAACAACAACGCCAGAACAGCGCAACGAAGCACAGTAATCATTCACTATCTCAACAAGTTAGTTTCTACCGGCTCACTGTATGCCAGCAATGCGGGCGGAGTAAAGAGAGTAAAAGTCAGGATTTGGTGAAGAAAAGCGCAGTTAAGTCATGGCACGTAAGCCGGTATTCCGGTACTATGCCGCGTTTTTTCGAGCAACGAGACATGCCTCATGACCACCACATTATTTAAAGATTTTCAGTTTGAAGCCGCCCACCATTTACCGCATGTGCCCGCCGGGCATAAGTGCGGACGGTTGCACGGCCACTCTTTCACCGTCCGTTTAGAAATCACCGGTGAAGTGGATCCGCATACCGGCTGGGTGATGGATTTCGCCGAACTGAAAGCTGCGTTTAATCCGACTCTGGATCGTCTCGATCACTATAATCTGAACGACATTCCGGGCTTAGAAAACCCGACCAGCGAAGTGCTGGCCGCGTGGATCTGGAACGAGATGAAACCTAAGCTGCCACTGCTCAGCGCCGTGCGCGTGAAAGAAACCTGCACCGCGGGTTGCGTATATAAAGGTTAACTCAGCATATCTCTTATGCAATGTTGAGATACTTATGTGTCTGCATTGAAAGCCGCCAGTTTCTTGCAATGCAGGTCGCAATGCACAGTCTGGTGGCTTCTTCTTTTTGACTGATTGGCTGCAGGGCAATAATCCGCGCTTTGCTGTCAGTCAGGGTTTCCAGCAGGGCATCCAGAGCGTCGATATCCCGCTGACGCGCCACCGGATGTTTCACTTCATCGGCCCGTTTCAGTGCCTGCGGCACAATGTCGTAACCGCCACGCATATTCACTTTCGGGGAAACCGTCACCCAGGTATTCACCGAGCAACGGACTTCGTGCGTGCCGCTGGTTTCAATCTGGCAACTGAAGCCGCTCTTTTCCAGTAATGATGTCAGTTCAGTCAGATCGTAAATACATGGCTCGCCGCCGGTGATCACCACATGACGCGCGGTGTAACCTTGCTGCGCGATAACCTCGAGCAGTTGTTCTGAGGTGGCGTTACCCCAGGCATCACTCTCTTCGGTTTTGACCAGAATGCGCTGCATATCGACTTCCCGATCGGCAATTTTATCCCAGGTGTGTTTGGTATCGCACCAGCTGCAACCCACAGGACAGCCTTGCAGGCGAACGAAAATCGCCGGCACGCCGGTAAAATAGCCTTCCCCTTGCAGGGTTTCGAACATCTCATTAATCGGGTACTGCATCGGTTTCTCAGTCATCTCTAAAAAAAATCAGCGCGCATTATCGCAGATCGCAGGCGCTGCGCCAAATACAGGGCGCAGCGGGAGTGTGTGCAAAAATGTTTATCAGCGCAAAGAGCGGATGGCGTCAGTAAAGCGTTGCGTGATCTGCTGCGGGCGGGTAATTGCCCCGCCGACCACAACGGAATGCGCCCCCAGCGCTAAACATCGCGCCGCCATTTCTGGGGTATCCACGTTTCCCTCGGCAATGACCGGCGTCGTGCACTGCGCCAGCACCTGACGCAGGAAAGCGAAGTCGTCATGCCAGAGTTTGCTGCCCTGCGTCTCCTGAGTATAGCCGTGCAATGTTGTCCCGATACAATCAAAACCTAAAGCCTGCGCGTTTTGCGCTTCTTCTAAGGTCGCGATATCCGCCATCAGCAACAGGGACGGGAACTCCTCACGGATACGATGTAGCAGCGCCGCAAGTTGCAATTCCCCCGGACGCTGATGGAACGTGGCATCCATCGCGATCATGTCCGGCGCAACAGTCATCAGCTCACGGACTTCTTTCAGGGTTGCCGTGATATAGACATCGCTTGTGGGGTAATCACGTTTGATGATCCCGATAACCGGCAGCGGAACGGTGGCGCGAATGGCTTTTACATCAGCAACACTGTTCGCGCGGATCCCCGCGGCACCGCCCTGCATAGCGGCCAGTGCCATACGGCTCATAATAAAATCGCTGTGCAGCGGTTCGTCATCCAGCGCCTGACAGGACACGATCAACTGTCCCCTGACGGTCGTTAACATTGACTGATTCATACTCCCAACATCTCCTCAATTTCATTTTTAATAATCGTGACATGCGGTCCGTAGATCACCTGAATACCGTTTCCGCGGATCAGCACGGCGCGTGCACCGCTCGACTTCAGCTTGTTTTCATTCACTTCGCTAGCCTGATGAACGCTGATGCGCAAACGCGTTGCGCAGCAATCCAGCTCCGCGATATTGGTCGCGCCGCCGAGTGCTTCGATAATCAGTCCGGCGCGATCGGTCACGACGTTATCCTGCTGAATTTCAGCCTCATCACGCCCCGGCGTTTTCAGGTTGAAGCGCCTGATCAGGTAGCGGAAAGAGAAGTAATAAAGGGCAAACCACGGCACGCCGACCAGCGGGACGTACATCCAGTGCGTTTTGCTTTCACCCTGTAAAACCCCAAACAGAATGAAATCGATAAAGCCGCCGGAGAAAGTTTGTCCGATGGTGATCTGCAAAATGTGGGCAATCATAAACGCCAGACCGTCGAATACCGCATGCAGGACATACAGCATCGGCGCGACAAACAGGAACGAGAACTCAATAGGTTCGGTGATCCCGGTCAGGAAGGAGGTCAGTGCCGCCGAAAGCAGCAACCCGGCGACGCGTTTTTTATTCTCAGGCCGCGCCGTGTGGTACATCGCCAGACACGCACCCACCAGACCAAACATCATGGTAATGAAGCGCCCGGACATAAACCGTGAAGTGCCGATATAAAACTGCTGCGTATTAGGGTCTGCAAGCTGGGCGAAGAAGATCCGCTGCGTGCCTTCCACCAGATGCCCGTTAATCACTTCGCTGCCGCCGAGTGCGGTGGTCCAGAAAGGCAGATAGAAAATATGATGCAGGCCGAACGGGCCGAGCATACGTAGCACAAAACCGTAAATGAAGGTGCCGAGGTATCCCGTCGCATCCACCAGCCCGCCCATGCCAAAAATCAATTTCTGGAAATGTGGCCAGATGAAGAACATCAACGCCCCGACCACGATGGCCGCAACGGAGGAGATGATCGGTACAAAGCGGGAACCGCCAAAAAACCCGAGAAACTGCGGCAATTCGATTTTGTTGTAGCGCTGATGGAGCCACCACGTCACAAGACCGATTACCACGCCGCCAAACACGCCGGTTTCCAGCGTCTGAATGCCGAGCGCCATTCCCTGCCCGGCGGCACTGAGATTGGTGGTCACCAGTTGCCCTTTGAGGATCAGGATGGCGTTGATGGTGGCGTTCATCACCAGGTATCCGAGCAGCGCGGACAAGCCTGCGGTTCCTTTATCACTGCGTGCCAGCCCGACGGCGACCCCGACGGCAAACAACACCGCCAGATTGGCAAAGACGATCGATCCGGCACTGGCCATGACGGTGAAAATCGCCTGCAAGGCCGGAATATTCAGAAACGGATATGCCGTTAAGGTATTGGGGTTGGAAAGCGCCCCGCCAATACCCAGCAGCAATCCGGCTGCGGGCAAAATAGCGATAGGCAACATGAAAGACTTGCCAAACTTCTGGGCTCTTTCGAACCACGCCCCGCCCCCTGAACCATTGAATATTGACATGAGATGACTCCGCGTTGTGTTGTTGTGATAATTATTTTCACCACACTATATAATTAAAATAATAATTACCATCAAATGTGCGACGTTATCCATATGGAATTCTTCTGGCGTTAACTGCGTCACATCAGCCAAACTAGTCAGGTCAATTATTCTGAGGAGAGCCGAGTGAGTCAGACCAAGGAAACAGGCACGCTGTTACTGCGAATGCGTCAGGGACTGGAGAATTACAGTCCGACGCTGCACAAGCTGGGCAGTTTTGTGCTGGAACAGCCGCAGCGTGTGCTTTACCTGACCATCACTGAACTGGCGCGTGAGAGTGATACCAGTGAAGCCAGCGTCACGCGGCTTTGCCGCCAGCTCGGTTGCAAAGGGTTTACCGAATTTAAGATGGGTCTCGCGCTTGAGACGCGACAAAATCCGACATTGCCGTCCGCTGAAGGGAATGACGACGTTCAGACGCTGATCGAAGACAGCATCACTGCCCTGCGTGATACCGGAAAACTGCTCGATCGGCAGGTGCTGGCGGACGCCGCGTTTCGCATTCATAACGCGCGTTCCGTTCAGGTGTATGGTGTTGCAGCCAGCGCTATCGTGGCGGATTATCTGGGTTACAAGCTGCTGCGTCTGGGCAAAGCGTCGCAATGTTTCGCTGATATGCACCGCGCGGCGATGAATGCTGTGAGCCTGGATAGTCAGGATATTGTGGTCGTGGTTTCCAGCTCAGGTTCCACTAAAGATGTGTTGCACGCCGCCGCGCTGGCGAAGCGTCAGGGCACCACAGTCATCGGTATCAGCAATACGTTGCGCAGCCCGCTTTCCTCACTGGCCGATATTTTACTGGTGGCCGCCAAACCCGAAGGTCCGCTGACGGCGGGTTTACTGACGTCCAAAGTCGGCGGGATGCTGCTGGTGGAATTACTGATCAATCAGCTGTTAACGCACTCCCCGGATTATTTGCAAGCCAGCGAACACAGCGCGAGTGCCACGCTTTCTTTATTGCTGTAAGACGGAGATCTTAACGATCTCCCTGAATTGCAGACATAAAAAAACCCGCCGGAGCGGGTTTTTATGAAAGCGTTACGGGGCAGTAATTACTGACCTTTAACTTCTTTCAGACCGTTGAACGGAGCAGGAGTACCCGCAGCCGCCAGCGCTTCTTCGATACGGATCAGCTGGTTGTATTTAGCAACACGGTCAGAACGGCTCATAGAACCGGTTTTGATCTGGCCAGCAGCGGTACCCACAGCCAGGTCAGCGATGGTCGCATCTTCAGTTTCGCCTGAACGGTGAGAGATAACGGCAGTGTAGCCAGCGTCTTTCGCCATTTTGATCGCAGCCAGAGTTTCGGTCAGAGAACCGATCTGGTTGAATTTGATCAGGATGGAGTTAACGATGCCTTTGTCGATACCTTCTTTCAGGATCTTGGTGTTGGTGACGAACAGATCGTCACCTACCAGCTGGATTTTGTCGCCCAGAACTTTAGTCTGGTAAGCAAAGCCAGTCCAGTCAGACTCGTCCAGACCGTCTTCGATAGAAACGATTGGGTACTGTTTAGTCAGGTCTTCCAGGAAGTGAGTGAACTCTTCAGAAGTGAATGCTTTGTTGCCTTCGCCAGCCAGAACGTATTTGCCATCTTTGTAGAACTCAGATGCCGCACAGTCCATCGCCAGAGTGATGTCTTTACCCAGTTCGTAGCCTGCTGCTTTAACCGCTTCAGCGATGACAGCCAGCGCTTCTGCGTTAGAACCCAGGTTTGGCGCGTAGCCACCTTCGTCACCAACAGCAGTACCCATGCCTTTAGATTTCAGCACTTTAGCCAGGGTGTGGAACACTTCAGAACCCATGCGGATAGCTTCTTTCAGCGTTTTAGCGCCAACAGGCTGGATCATGAACTCTTGAATATCAACGTTGTTATCAGCGTGTTCGCCGCCGTTGATGATGTTCATCATAGGCAGTGGCATAGAGTATTTGCCCGGGGTGCCGTTCAGTTCTGCGATGTGTGCGTACAGTGGCAGACCTTTAGAAGCCGCAGCCGCTTTAGCAGCAGCCAGGGAAACAGCCAGAATCGCGTTAGCACCGAACTTAGATTTGTTCTCAGTACCGTCCAGATCGATCATGATCTTGTCGATGTTAGCCTGATCTTTCGCGTCTTTACCGGTTACAGCCTGAGCGATAGGACCGTTAACCGCAGCAACGGCTTTCAGTACGCCTTTGCCCAGGAAACGGGATTTGTCACCGTCACGCAGTTCCAGCGCTTCGCGGGAACCGGTAGAAGCACCAGATGGCGCAGCAGCCAGACCAACAAAACCACCTTCCAGATGAACTTCAGCTTCTACGGTCGGGTTACCACGGGAGTCGATGATTTCACGGCCGATAACTTTAACGATTTTAGACATTAAGATTTCCTCAGTACAAGTTAACTAAAGCTTCAGACAAGAGATGCGCCAATGGCGCATCTCTTCCCCGGTATTTTATTTTACCTGACGCTTCTGATACTCACCGGCAGCCTTCACGAAGCCTGCAAACAACGGATGACCATCACGCGGCGTTGACGTAAATTCTGGATGGAACTGACAAGCGACAAACCACGGATGGTTAGGCAGCTCGATGATTTCCACCAGTTGCTTATCGCCAGAGCGACCGGCTACGCGTAAACCTGCGGCTTCGATTTGTTTGAGCAGCATATTGTTCACTTCGTAACGGTGACGATGGCGTTCAACTATTGTCGGCTCGCCGTACATCTCACGAACCAGGCTACCGTCGTTCAGGTGACATTGCTGTCCGCCCACACGCATGGTGCCGCCTAAATCACTGTCTTCGGAACGTACTTCGACGTTACCTTCTTCATCGCGCCATTCGGTGATGAGTGCAACCACCGGGAACTTACAGTCTGGCACAAATTCGGTGGAGTTGGCGTTCTCCATACCCGCAACGTTACGGGCGAACTCAATCAGCGCAACCTGCATACCCAGACAAATGCCCAGATAAGGAATGTTATTTTCACGTGCATAACGCGCCGTTGCCACTTTCCCTTCCACACCACGGTAGCCGAAGCCACCCGGGATAAGGATCGCGTCCAGGCCTTTCAGCACCTCGACACCACGGGTTTCGACATCCTGAGAATCGATAAGTTTAATGTTCACGGTCAGACGATTTTTCAGGCCGCCGTGTTTGAGCGCTTCAATCACAGATTTATAAGCATCTGGCAGCTCAATGTACTTACCGACCATGCCGATAGTCACTTCACCGCCCGGATTGGCTTCTTCGTAAACAACCTGTTCCCATTCGGACAAGTTGGCTTCCGGTGCGTTGATGCTGAAACGTTTACAAATATAGTCGTCCAGACCCTGAGATTTCAATAGGGCCGGGATTTTATAAATAGAATCAACGTCTTTAAGGGAGATAACCGCTTTTTCCGGCACGTTACAGAACAACGCAATTTTCGCGCGTTCGTTGGCAGGCACTGCGCGGTCAGAACGGCAAATCAGCACGTCCGGCTGGATACCGATAGACAGCAGTTCTTTTACAGAATGCTGGGTCGGTTTGGTTTTCACTTCACCGGCTGCCGCCATGTAAGGCACCAGTGTCAGGTGCATATACAGCGTATGCTCACGGCCCACTTCAACTGCCATCTGACGAATCGCTTCCAGGAACGGCAGGGATTCGATATCACCGACAGTACCGCCAATTTCAACCAGCACGACATCGTGGCCTTCGCCGCCTTCAATGATGCGTTCTTTAATGTTGTTGGTGATGTGCGGGATAACCTGGATGGTTGCGCCGAGATAGTCGCCACGGCGCTCTTTGCGCAGCACGTCGGAATAAATACGGCCAGTGGTGAAGTTGTTGCGACGAGTCATCTTGGTGCGGATGAAGCGCTCGTAGTGACCCAGATCGAGATCGGTTTCAGCGCCATCTTCGGTCACGAAGACTTCGCCATGTTGAGTTGGGCTCATCGTACCCGGATCCACGTTGATATACGGGTCCAGTTTCATGATGGTCACGTTGAGGCCACGGGCTTCGAGAATAGCCGCCAGAGAGGCTGCGGCAATGCCTTTACCCAGAGAGGATACGACCCCGCCGGTCACAAAAATATAATTAGTTGTCATGCTGAACCTGAGAGGTTAGGTTTAAAGATGATGGAGTAACCAAGACGGGAAAACAGTATACCGGAACCTTGTGTGCGCCACAAATAAACGTTTTGCTGTCCATCATCGTTTTCCTTACCGTCAGTTCAGAAGGGTTAACCCTGCCAGCGCTGTTCTTTCATTCTTTCAAAAACAAACAGTTAGCTTGTAAAAAGTGCTGTGTTGTTCGCATGACGCACTAAAACATCTTAGATTTCAATTTGTTGGACTTTACTGCTCTCAGATCAGCCGGTTAAGCACTGAATGACATTGAGCTTAACCGTTTCAGCAGATTCAGATCTTGTTTCCGATCAAAGTCGGAGAGCTAACTCAGCCTTCCTGCTTTTTCACCTGCTGCCAGGCGTCTTCCATCTGTTCAAGTGTAGCATCTTCCATGTTTAAGCCTTTTCCACGGATAATTTCCTCGACCTGCCTGAAACGGCGCTCAAACTTGCGGTTGGCCGCCTGCAACGCATCTTCCGCTTTGTGGCCTAAATGGCGGGAAAGATTAACCGTCGCGAACAGCAGGTCGCCGATTTCCTCGCCGAGCTTTTCTTCATCGATCACTGCC
This sequence comes from Rahnella sp. WP5, assembly GCF_000745615.1. Lineage (NCBI taxonomy): Bacteria > Pseudomonadati > Pseudomonadota > Gammaproteobacteria > Enterobacterales > Yersiniaceae > Rahnella > Rahnella sp. WP5. The sequence goes on from NZ_JQJR01000009.1 coordinate 75,317, forward strand.
TGACGCGCTTCAAACATCACTTCGTCGATCTCTTCGTAGACTTTGTCGAGCACCGGCCCGAGGGTGGTCCAGTCGAACCCGACATTCGAACAACGTTTCTGAATTTTGTGTGCTTTCATCAGCGCAGGCAACGCGGAAGGAATGTCATCGAGTGCCGAATGCAGGGATTTCTCTGCCCGCTCCTGCGCCTTACGCGCTTCCCATTTGACCAGCACATCCTGACTGCTGGCGTCTTTCGACCAGGCCGCTTCCTGCCCAAAGATTTGCGGATGGCGGCGCTCTAATTTGTCCGAAATAGCATTGCAGATATCGTCAAACTCAAACAGCCCTTGTTCGCTGCCCATCTGCGCGTAAAACACCACCTGAAACAGCAGATCACCCAGTTCGTCGCGCACATCGTCGTAATCTTTGCGGGCGATGGCATCCAGTACTTCGTAGGTTTCTTCCAGCGTGTACGGGGCAATCGTCTCGAAAGTTTGCTCTTTATCCCACGGGCAGCCCGCTTCTGGGTCGCGCAGGGTTTTCATAATGGTGAGCAGGCGTTGTAAAGAAGAGTCGGTCATAGGATCTGTCCGTTTTAAAAGAGATGAGTCAAAAACATAAAAGAAAAGGCCCGACTGGCGGGCCTTATAAGCGTTTGATCAGCTGCCGTGAAGCCGCTTGGCTTCAATTACATCCGGCAACTGGTTCAGTTTGGCAATCACACGTCCCAACACCTGCGGGTTGTAGATTTCGATATCCATGTCGATGGTCGCCAGTTGCTGGCGTGTGTCGCTGCGGCTGGCAACACCGAGTACGTTCACTTTTTCATTGGCAAGAATCGTGGTGATATCACGCAGCAGGCCGCTGCGGTCGTTAGCCACCACACGTACCACCAGTGAATACCCGCTGGAGTAACTTTCGCCCCATACGGCATCGACCACACGTTCCGGCGCATTCGAACGTAAATCTTCCAGTTGATCACAGTCGGCACGGTGGATGGAAATCCCGCGGCCCTGAGTGATGTAACCGACGATTTCGTCGCCCGGGATCGGCTGACAACAGCGCGCAATGTGGTGCATCAGATTACCGACACCTTCAACCACCACGCGGCCATTGTCTTTGGTACGGGTCGGTGGCGGCGTGGTTTTCTGCGTCAGCTGGCGCAAAGCTTCTTTATCCAGCTCTTCCGCACTCGGCTTTTTCAGCTGCGATTGCAGGAAGTTCACCATCTGATTCAGACGGATATCGCCGTTACCGATTGCGGCCAGCACTTCATCCAGCGAGTTGACGTTGTAGCGCGGCAGCAGCAGTTTCTCGGCATCTTTGATGCTGATATCCAGTCTGTCCAGCTCGTCATCGAGGATTTGTTTACCGGCAATAATGTTCTTATCGCGATCCTGTTTACGGAACCAGTTTTGAATTTTCGAGCGCCCGCGGCTGGTCGTGACGTAACCCAGACTTGGGTTCAGCCAGTCGCGGCTTGGGTTCGCATGCTTCTGGGTGATGATTTCAATCTGATCGCCCATATGCAGCTGATAGGTGAACGGCACGATGCGGCCGCCAATTTTCGCCCCGATACACCGGTGCCCCACATCACTGTGGATGTGATACGCAAAGTCGAGCGGCGTGGAGCCCATCGGCAGGTCGATCACGTCGCCTTTTGGCGTAAACACGTAGACGCGATCGTCGAACACCTGGCTGCGCACTTCGTCGAGCATTTCGCCCGAATCGGCCATTTCTTCCTGCCACGCGATAAGTTTTCGCAGCCAGGCAATACGACCTTCGTAGCCCCCGCTGCGGCCACCGACCACAGCGGTGCCTTCCTTGTATTTCCAGTGCGCCGCGACGCCCAGCTCAGCATCTTCATGCATCTGACGCGTGCGGATCTGCACTTCCAGCGTTTTCCCACGCGGCCCCAGCACCACAGTGTGAATCGACTGATAACCGTTCGGTTTCGGGTTGGCGACATAATCGTCGAACTCATCAGGCAGATGGCGGAAATGAGTGTGCACAATCCCTAACGCGGCGTAACAATCCTGTAAACGCTCCACCACAATACGCACGGCACGCACGTCGAAGAGTTCGTCGAAGGACAGGGATTTTTTCTGCATCTTGCGCCAGATGCTGTAGATATGCTTGGGACGGCCGTAAACATCAACTTTGATGCCCTCTTCGGCCATCGCATTTTTAACGGTCGACACAAAATCGTCGATGTACTGCTCACGGTCGATACGGCGTTCATGCAACAGTTTGGCAATGCGTTTGTATTCGTCAGGATGCAGATAACGGAAGCAGAAATCTTCCAGCTCCCATTTCAACTGGCCAATACCCAGACGGTTAGCCAGCGGCGCATAAATATTGGTACATTCTTTGGCCGCCAGTACGCGCTCTTCTTCCGGCGCATCTTTCACTTCGCGCAGATGAGCGATACGTTCAGCCAGTTTCAGCACCACGCAGCGGAAATCTTCCACCATCGCCAGCAGCATGCGGCGGACGTTGTCCACCTGCTCGGAAGCCATGGAATCGTTTTGCGTGGCTTTCAGCTGGCGGATGGCATCCATATCACGCACGCCATGTACCAGATCAGTAATGGCTTTACCGAACTGTTGGGTCAGGGTGTCTTCATCAATGATGCCGTCATCAACCAGCGGGAACAGCAGCGCCGCACGCATACTGTCGTTATCCATGCTGAGGGTCGAGAGGATTTCAACCATCTCCAGACCGCGCCATAGCAGCAGCGAGGCGTCAGGATGGCCCTGCGTTTGTTGCTCGCAGTAGCGCCAGGTTTCGGCTAAACGCTCACATGATTGCTGGCTGGACAGTCCTAAACTATTGATCCAGTCGTCGAGCGCGAACTCGCCAGCCGTGTTCAGATGTGCACTTCTTACCGCAACCATACCCTCTCCCTACGTTTCTGACACAACACCTGTGTCAGACGGGTTGATAAACAGAGCCATCGATTCAAGGTGACCGGTGTGCGGGAACATATCCAGCATACGCACCCCGGCCAAACGATAACCCGCCTCCAACAAAATTTTACTGTCCCGCGCCAATGTTGTGGGGTTGCATGACACATACACCACACGCGCCGGGGCAAGCTTAACAATATGCGTCATCACGCCAGCAGCGCCACCCCGGGCCGGGTCCAGCAAGATTTTATTGAAACCTTGTGCCGCCCAGGGTTGTTTACTGACATCATCTTCCAGATTCTCATGGAAGAAGGACACATTCTCTAATCCATTATTCCGGGCATTATCTTGCCCATTCGCCACCAGTGTAGCAACACCTTCGACGCCGACAACCTGGTTAGCTCTTTTTGCCAGCGGAAGGGTGAAATTCCCCATCCCGCAGAACAAATCCAGCACGCGATCTTCCGGCGTCAGTTCCAGCCAGTCCAGGGCCTGCGCCACCATTTGCTGGTTAACGGCATCATTCACCTGAATAAAATCGCGCGGGCCAAATTTCAGATTCAAACCATCAATCTGATAATAAGGGGGTTCGCCGCACAAAGGCTCCAGAGTCTCGCTGTCAGGCGCCAGAAAAATCGTTAACTGATGTTGCGCCGCAAACGCCGTCAGGCGCGCACGATCGGCTTCACTGAGCGGATCAAGATGACGCAGCACCAACAGCGGGCCGTTATCCGCCAGCACCATTTCCAGATGCCCGAGGCGTTTCGCCGCCGATAATGACGACAAACATTCCTGCACCGGCACCAGCAGTTGCTCCAGTTCAGGCCGCAGAACAGGACATTTAGTGATGGCCACCAGATCGTTGGAGCCTTCCTGACGGAACCCCATCACCAGCGGGCCGCTGACGGCACCGGCTTTACGCCCCGGTTTAACGCCCGCAATTTGCAATCCCAGACGCGCACGACGGCGGTAACCGTATTGCGGACCGGCAATCACTGGCAGCGGATCTGCCAGAATACCGGTTTCGCGGGAAATCAGGCGTAATAACGCCGCTGATTTACTGCGCTGTTGCAGTGCCTCGCTGGCGTGCTGCTGTTGACACCCGCCGCAAGTGGAATAGTGCGGACACAGCGGTTTTACCCGATCGTCGCTGGTGGTCAGCAAACGCTTCAGCTTACCTTTGGCGTACTTGCTTTTATCTTCTGTTAAAGTGACTTCTGCCTGTTCGCCGGGCAGTAAACCACTGACAAATACGGCTTTGCCATTGTGGCGTGCCACACCTTGCCCGAAAGTATCAAGGTCGGTGGCGGTCACAGTTATCGTTTGCCGGGTCGTCACGCGACGGTTCGGAGAGTAGAATTGAGCCATTATTGTCGATTACACGCTGGTTTATTAAGCTTACTTTAGCTAATTCTCCCACATTGGAACCTCATGACCAAATATAGCCTTCGCGCACGGATGATGATCCTGATCCTGGCACCGACATTAATGATCGGTTTGCTGCTCAGCACCTTCTTTGTGGTGCACCGCTACAACGAGTTGCAGAACCAGCTGACAGAAGCCGGAGCCAGTATTATCGAGCCTCTGGCAGTCGCAAGCGAATATGGCATGACGTTCCGGGAACGCGAACCGGTGAAACGGCTGATCAGCCGTCTGCACCGTAATCACTCAGATATTGTACGCAGCATCAGTGTGTTTGATGGCGAGAACAAACTGTTTGCCAGTTCGACCAGCCAGCATGATGACAGTCCGTTGCAGGTAAAACGCATCGAAGACATTCCGCGCGAGCTGACGAAAACCCGTTCCGGCGATGTGCTGATCCTGCGCACGCCCATTCAGGCTGAAAACCATACGGAAGCGGATGACGAAACCTTCAGTGCCTCGCCGGACAACCGGCTGGGTTATATCGCCATTGAACTGGATTTACGTTCGGTAAAACTGGCGCAATATCAGGAAGCATTCGTATCCACCATGCTGTTATTGCTGTGTCTGGGTATCGCCACACTGTTCGCTTACCGCCTGATGCGCGACGTGACAGGGCCGATCCGTAACATGGTGAATACCGTTGACCGCATCCGCCGCGGGCAGCTCGACAGCCGCGTGGAAGGCAACATGCCGGGCGAACTGAGCATGCTAAAAAACGGCATTAACTCGATGGCGATGTCGCTGACGGCCTACCACGAAGAAGTGCAGCAGAATATCGATCAGGCAACGTCAGACCTGCGCGAAACGCTCGAGCAGATGGAAATCCAAAACGTCGAGCTGGATCTGGCGAAGAAACGTGCCCAGGAAGCGGCGCGTATCAAATCTGAATTCCTGGCGAACATGTCCCACGAGCTGCGAACACCGCTCAACGGCGTGATCGGCTTTACCCGCCAGACACTGAAAACACCGCTTTCGCCAACGCAGGCGGACTATCTGCAAACCATTGAGCGCTCCGCGAATCACCTGTTAACCATCATTAATGACGTGCTGGATTTCTCCAAGCTGGAAGCTGGCAAACTGGTGCTCGAGCATATTCCGTTCTCGCTGCGTGAAATGCTCGATGAAGTGGTTATTTTGCTGGCGCACACCGCGCATGATAAAGGTCTGGAACTGACGCTGAACGTCCACAACAACGTGCCGGAAAACGTGCTGGGCGATCCAATGCGCATGCAGCAAGTGGTGACTAACTTGCTGGGAAATGCGATTAAATTTACTGAAACCGGCAACATCGATATCAATGTCGAGCTGCGTTCGCAGAACAATTTGCAGGTGGAACTGGAAGTGCAGATCCACGATACCGGCATCGGGATTTCCGAACGTCAGCAGTCGCAATTGTTCCAGGCTTTCCGTCAGGCTGATGCCAGCATTTCGCGCCGACATGGCGGCACCGGATTAGGGCTGGTGATCACCCAGCGTCTGGTGAAAGAAATGGGCGGAGACATCAGTTTCTACAGCCAGCTGAACCGCGGTTCGACCTTCTGGTTCCACGTCACGCTCGAGCTGAATGAAAACCGTCATATCACGCCGGTTTCCATGAATCATCTTGAAGGCAAACGTCTGGCCTATGTTGAAGCCAATCCGGCGGCGGCGAAAGCCACGATGGAAATCCTGCAGGCCACCCCGCTGGATATCACACATCGCACCACGCTGGCTGCGCTTCCTGAGCCATGGTACGACATCATGTTGTGCAGCATTCCGGTCAAACCGGATCAGGTTCTGGCGGACTACGAGGGTAAATTGCAGAAAGTGCTGGGCATGACACAGCACCTTCTGCTGGCGCTGCCGAGTCAGTTCCAGGTGGATGCCGAAGAATTGAAAAGGCGTGGCGTTCAGGCCTGTCTGATTAAACCGATGTCGAGTATCCGCCTGCTGCCGCTGTTGTTACATGAACAACAGGCTTCCGTCAGGGTGATCGGTAACGACGAAGATAAAACCTCGCGTCTGCCGCTGACCGCCATGGCGGTGGATGACAATCCGGCAAACCTCAAACTGATTGGCGCCTTGCTGGAAGAACTGGTGGAAACCACCGTGCTTTGTCACAGCGGTGAAGAAGCCATCGATGTCGCACGTCATACCGATCTGGATATTATTCTGATGGATATTCAGATGCCGGATATCGACGGCATTCGCGCCAGCGAAATCATCCACCAGATGGCGCGCCATGCCAAAACGCCGGTGGTGGCCGTCACCGCGCACTCGCTGAGCGGCGAGCGTGAACAGTTACTGAAACTGGGGATGGACGATTACCTGTCTAAACCCATTGATGAAAGCATGCTGAAAAATGTTCTGTCGCGCCATCATCAGCATCAGACACAGCTGGATTCACCGTTGCAGGCCAGCGAGTCACTCGCGCCGATCAGCACACTCGACTGGCAACTGGCACTGAGTCAGTCAGCCAATAAAGTCGCGCTGGCGCAGGATTTGCTGCAAATGCTGGTGGAGTTTCTGCCGCAGGTGGCAGAACGGGTGGAAGCCGTCACGCGTGGCGAACCGGACGACGATATTCTGGCGCTGATCCACAAGCTTCATGGCAGTTGCAGCTACAGCGGCGTACCCCGTCTGAAACGACTGTGTTTCTACATTGAACAACAGCTTCGTCAGGGCGTCAGCGTGGAAACGCTGGAACCGGAATGGTTTGAACTCCTTGATGAAATTGACAACGTGAAGCGCGCAGCAGTGGCGTATTTACCGAGGTAGTCATTAAAAAGATTAATGCCCGGCATCGTCCGGGCGTTTTCGTGTCGTCAGAACCAGGTCGTCACCGCGCCGGTCACATCCCACTGTTCATTCACCAGCAATAACTGACGCCATTTGTCGAACGTCAGGCACGGATGGCAGATATCAAACACCAGCATGTCGCCGACTTTCAAATCCGCATCTTCCGGGATCGACATAAACGCATGCTGATCCATCATCGCGAATACTTTCCAGTCGTCAGGCGCGGGCACCACCGTGGTGTATCCGGCCTGTGTGGCGCTGCGCGGACGAAAATGTCCGGCCGCTTTCGGGTATCCGGCATCATAACCGGCATCACGTTTGCCGAACGCAATAATGGCCCTGCCCGGTTCCGGCAACGACTGCACGGCTGCCCAGACCTGCAACGCTGGCTGTAAACTGCTGTTCATTTCACGCGCCACCGGATTGCTGGTTTGCATGCGTTCCAGCGCCGCCTGATACGCGCCAACGTCATGTGTCACGTAACAACCGGAACGCAGAATGATATCCAGCACGTAGCGTTTTTCTGTATCGAGATGGGTTTCTTCCCGCGTCAGTTCCTCGGCAACCACATCGAACCAGGCGGAACCTGCACCGGTCAAAATCACCTGGGGTTCAGCAAATTCTCCGGCCTGCGCCAGCGCTTCGGTACGTGTCATCACGTGACGCAGGAAGCTGCGGATCACCGCTTCATCATTGCTCACGCCTTCATAAAGCTCGACGCCGACCAGCGCCAGTGACTGCGGCCAGCGCTTCACCGCCGCCAGTACGTCGGCTTCCTGTTGTTCGGTGCGAATACCGGTGCGCCCGCCCGTTATGCCGTACTCAAACATCACCCGCAGTTTCTGCCGCTGGCTGGCAAAATAGTGCCCGAGCGCATCGGCGTTCTCAGCAGAATCCACGATGCAGGTAAAATCAAATGCCGGGTCATCACGCAGCAACCCGGCAATGATCGCCATGTTGCCTTTCCCCACCAGCTGATTCGCCATGATCACTTTGCGCACACCGTGCCGGAACGCGGCATTAACCTGCGGTGCCGTTGCCAGCGTGATGCCCCATGCGCCGAATTCCAGCTGCATCTGATACAACTCAGGGCTCATGGTGGTTTTGCCGTGCGGTGCCAGTTTGAGCTGATAACGCTGGATAAATTCACGCATCCAGGAAAGGTTGTGTTCGATTCTCTCTTCGAGCAGCACCGCCACCGGCAGGCTGACGTCTTCACGCAGGATATTCCAGCCCTGTTCACGGATATCGCGCATGCGCGCACCGTCACTCAGCGGCCCCAGCCCTTTCGTTTGCGTATTAACCGGCTGCTGTGAAAAATCGATCTCTGACATACGTGTTTTCTCATTGGCGAATGTCTTTAAAACCTAACGTAAAACCGAGGGAAATAAAATACAAAAACCGGCGCAGGCTGGGCCTGAACACCGGTTTTATATCCTGAGTGCTGTCGGTTAAAGCTTTTGCGATAACTTAATAGTGGCGGCAATATTTCGTGCTGATTTACGCAAGTTGTCTGCGGCGTTTTTCAGGGCATCATCGAGCGTACAAATGCTGTAGAGCACGCTGAAAACAGCATCCAGACCATGGTCGTAAACGACATCAACATCTTTTGTCAGACTGCCGGCAATACCAATCACGGGCTTGTTGTAACGTTTAGCCACCCGTGCCACACCAATTGGCACTTTGCCATTGATGCTCTGACTGTCAATCCGCCCTTCACCGGTAATCACCAGCGTGGCATCTTTCACCAGTTCATCCAACCCCAGCGCATCGGTGACGATCTCAATGCCCTGGCGCAGTTCGGCATGACAGAACCCGTAAAGTGCCGCTCCCATGCCACCGGCAGCACCGGCTCCGGGAACATGCTCAACGTCGATACCCAGATCCTGTTTGATCACCCGGGCGTAATGATGCAGATAGCCGTCGAGCTGTTCGATCATCTCCGGTGTTGCCCCTTTTTGCGGGCCGAAGATGGCAGAAGCTCCGTCCTTGCCGGTCAGCGGATTCGTGACGTCACAGGCCACTTCAAAGCGGCATGTTTTAATTCGCGGATCCAAACCGCTGATATCAATGTGGTGCAGTTTTTCCAGCTCACCTCCGCCCTGACCAATAGATTTGCCATCTTTGGTCAGCAACTTCGCGCCCAGCGCCTGCATCATGCCAGCGCCACCATCGTTGGTCGCACTGCCGCCAATCCCGATAATGCAATGTTTTACGCCGTGGCCGAGAGCAGAATGGATCAATTCCCCTGTACCATACGACGTGGTTTTCAGCGGATTACGTTGCGCCGGAGGAACACTTTCCAGCCCACTGGCCGCCGCCATTTCGATGAAAGCGATTTTCTCATCACCTGAAAGGCCAAAAAACGCTTCAAGCGGGGTGCCCAGTGGTCCGGTGACGTTCACCTTCACCACACGCCCACCGGTAGCCGCCACCATGGCCTCCACCGTGCCTTCGCCGCCATCGGCAACCGGCAACTTGACGTACTCTGCCTCGGGGAAAATCTCACGGAACCCACTCTCGATGGCTTTTGCCACATCCAAAGCAGACAAACTTTCTTTGTATGAATCCGGTGCGATCACTATTTTCATAAAGTCATTACCTTCATAAACTGCACGCGCCGATGTGGAAAAGCGTCCTGTCAGTTTTGCATCCTGCCTGAAGGGCCGCGCGCCAGCCGTGTTCATTCAGCGCCGCGCGTCCGCCGCAGACTAACGGGTAACTTCAACCTTCGCTAAGGTTTCATAATAGCGTGCAATAGCGCTATGGTCAGATTGCCCGTGACCATCCGCTTTCAATGCCTGCATCATTTCCATGACCAGCGAGGTCAGAGGCAGTTGTGCGCCGACGCTGTGTGAGGTGTCCAGTGCGTTCGCTAAATCTTTGATGTGTAAATCAATACGGAAGCCCGGTTTGAAGTTGCGATCCATCACCATCGGCGCTTTCGCTTCCAGCACGGTACTGCCTGCCAGACCACCACGAATTGCCTGGAAAACCAGATCCGGATCCACGCCCGCTTTGGTTGCCAGCACCAGTGCTTCTGACATCGCCGCAATGTTCAGCGCCACAATCACCTGGTTCGCCAGCTTGGTCACGTTGCCCGCACCAATATCACCGGTATGCACCACCGAACCTGCCATGGATTTCATGATTTCATAGCATTTATCAAACACGGCTTTGTCGCCACCCACCATCACGGACATGGTGCCGTCGATGGCTTTTGGTTCACCACCGGAGACCGGCGCATCGAGCATCGCGATTTGTTTAGCGGCCAGCGCCTCACTGATTTCACGACTTGCCAGCGGCGCGATAGAACTCATGTCGATGAAAATGGTGCCCGGACGAGCGCCTTCAATCAGACCATTTTCGCCCAGCGCCACGTCTCTCACTTGCGGCGAGTTTGGCAGCATGGTGATGATCACATCAGAAACCGCAGCCACCGCTTTTGGTGTGTCTGCGGCTGTCGCGCCGAGTTGGACAATTTCGCCGACGGTATCCTGATTGCGGTCCATAACGACCAGCTCGTAACCTGCTTTCAGCAGGTTTTTGCTCATAGGCTTGCCCATGATGCCTAAACCAATAAAGCCAATTTTCATTCGGGTATCCTCTTTGTATTGATGTAATGAGAGCGGATCACTGGGTGAAACGATCGCATAGCGCCTGTGTGCCTGCACGGAAAACGCCTAAATCACTGCCAACCGCCACGAAGGTCGCGCCCCACTCCAGATAACGGCGCGCATCCGCTTCAACCGGTGCCAGAATACCGCTCGGTTTGCCATGCGCTTTTGCACGCGCAAAAATGTGACGGATAGCGGCCTGCACGTCCGGGTGTCCGGCGTTGCCCAGATGCCCCATGCCTGCGGCCAGATCACTCGGGCCGACGAAAATGCCATCGATGCCATCAACGGCAGCAATCGCGTCCAGATTATCGACGCCCTGCTGGCTTTCGATTTGCACCATCACCGCGATGTTGTCATTGATACTGTTGAAGTAATCCGGCACGGTGCCGAACATGTTGCTGCGGTGGGAAACGGAAACGCCGCGGATCCCGGCAGGCGGATAACGGGTAGAAGCAACGGCCAGCTCAGCCTGTTCCTGAGTTTCCACAAACGGCACCAGGAAATTGTAGAAACCGATATCCAGCAGACGTTTAATCACCACCGGATCGTTGAATTGCGGACGAACTACCGGCGCGCTGCGGCTGCCTTTCAGCGCCATCAGCTGCGGCACAAAAGTGCTAACATCGTTTGGCGCGTGTTCGCCGTCGAGCAGCAGCCAGTCAAAACCTGCGAGGCCAAGCACTTCGGTTGAGATCGGGCTGGATAATGCTGACCAACAGCCAATCAGGGTTTTCCCTTGCAATAAGTCCTGGCGGAACCGGTTTGGAATCATTTGATTACTCATATCTGACCTCATAAAAGGGGGCAGAGCCGGGATGCCCGGATTACCCCGCATCGCAATTTACTATTTCTTAAGTTCCAGACGTTTGATATCGCCGACCACCAGCAGATAGCAAAGCATCGCCATCAGTGCTGAACAGCCCACAAAAATTAATGCCATATTGAAAGAATGCAGACCTTTCACGATGTAGCCGATCACCAGCGGCGTCACGATGGAGGCCACGTTACCGAACACGTTGAAGATGCCGCCGCACAGGCCGATGACTTCTTTTGGCGCAGTATCCGCAATCACCGGCCAGCCGAGCGCTCCGAAACCTTTACCGAAGAACGCCAGCGCCATCAGGGTGACGACCAGTACGTTATTGTCCGTGTAATTACACAAAATGATGCTGGTGGCTAATAACATGCCCAGCACGATAGGAATTTTACGCGCCACGGTCAGCGAGTAGCCGCGTCTGATCAGAAAATCTGAGAACACGCCCCCCAGCACACCGCCCGCAAAACCACACAGCGCAGGAATTGCGGCAATCATCCCCACTTTAAGAATAGACATGCCCTTTTCCTGAACCAGATAAATCGGGAACCAGGTCAGGAAGAACCACGTAATACTGTTAATGAAATACTGTCCGAAGAAGATCCCAAGCATCATGCGGCTGCTCAGCATCTGACGAACGTAGCTCCATTTCGGGCCACTTTTCGCGCTGTCCGTTTTCTTGTGGTCGATATCAACAACGGCACCGCCGTCTGTCAGATACTCCAGCTCACTTTTAGAAATATGTGGATGTTCCGGCGGGTTGTGAATGAATTTGATCCACACCAGCGTCAGCACAAAACCCAGCACGCCCATCACGATGAAAACATGTTCCCAGCCCCAGGCATAAGTCAGCCAGCCCAGCAAAGGCGAAAACAGTGCCAGTGAGAAATACTGTGCGGAGTTAAAAATCGCGGAAGCCGTGCCGCGTTCAGTGGTCGGGAACCAGGCAGCCACAATACGGGCGTTCGCCGGAAACGATGGAGCTTCGGAGAAACCGAGCATGAAACGCAACATGAACAGCGTCAGTGCGCCGTACGCCAGCGGGAACCAGCCCACAAAACCCTGCAACAGGGTGAACAGCGACCAGAAGAACAGGCTGTAGGTGTACACTTTTTTGGAGCCAAATCTGTCCAGCAGCCAGCCGCCGGGCAATTGCATAATCAGATAAGCCCAGCCGAACGCGGCAAAGATTTGTCCCATGTCGGCAGCATCCAGGCCCAGCTCACGCGCGACCTCGGTTCCCGCGATAGAGAGCGTGGCGCGGTCAGCGTAATTCACCGCCGTGATTAAAAAGATAATCAGCAAAATATAGTAACGGATATGAGTCCGTACCTTACTTTGCGCGATTGTCCCGGACTGAGATTGAATGTTCATGGTGCCCCTCATTGTCATAATGCGAAAATTTTTCAGGGAGCTCACCGTTATTGAAATAACGTTTTTCGTTCACCTGTGGTTATTCGCCGCACAGCGTCTTAATTCGAAACAGGCAATAAACACTTTATTTATGATCGCCTGAAATTTACCTGTATTACTTTCAACGTCACCTTCAGAGGGCCAATACAGTATAAAAAGGAGGCCACGAAATAACACTGTGCATTCGCCCAAGAATAGCCCCGTTGATTGTGACTATTCTTTTGCATCCACACATCGGTGTGGGAGGAGAATCACAGATTGTGTGGAACCGATAACCGCTCAAATCAAAGGGTGATTTACATCACATTTATTCTGTCACCTGCCACACAGAATGACGTTCATCGGGCAAAAAGCTGGTCAGTTGCACAATGAGGTTGCCGGAAGACTGCCTTATAATGGATGCCATACCCTGTATTACCAGAGCATGTTTACAAGAACATTATTGAGCGTCAACTTCAGATAATTTACCGGAATTTTTTTCCGGGATGTTTAATAAACGCGGAGACAGTTATGTCACGTAATAAAGATAAAGAACACGCTACCGAAGCGCTTTTTATTAAAGTTCATGAAAGCGATAACGTGGCGATTATTGTGAATGACAACGGCTTAAAAGCCGGCACCCGATTTGCGAATGGTCTGGAATTAATTGAGCATATTCCGCAAGGCCATAAAGTGGCGTTAGAACCCATTGCTAAAGGCGGCGATATTATTCGTTACGGAGAAGTCATTGGTTATGCCGTACGGGATATCGCGCAGGGCAGCTGGATTGATGAATCCCTGGTGGAATTACCGGTCGCCCCTGAACTTTACAGCCTGCCGCTGGCCACCCGTGTGCCACCCGCGCTGCCACCACTCGAAGGCTATACCTTTGAAGGCTACCGCAATGCCGACGGCAGCGTCGGCACCAAAAATCTGCTGGGAATCACCACCAGTGTGCACTGCGTGGCGGGCGTAGTGGATTACGTAGTGAAAATCATTGAACGTGATTTGCTGCCGAAATTCCCCAACGTCGACGGTGTCGTGGCACTGAATCATTTGTACGGTTGCGGTGTGGCGATTAACGCCCCTGCGGCCATTATCCCGATCCGTACCATCCACAATCTGGCGCTGAACCCGAACTTTGGCGGCGAAGTCATGGTGGTCGGTCTGGGCTGTGAGAAGCTGCAACCCGAGCGCCTGCTGGAAGGCACGCCGGATGTGCAGGCGATTTCACTCGATGACACGCACATTGTGCGTTTGCAGGATGAGCAACATGTCGGTTTCCAGTCGATGGTTGACGATATCCTGACGGTCGCACAATTTCATCTGGAACGCCTGAACCGCCGCCAGCGCGAAACCTGTCCGGCTTCCGATCTGGTTGTGGGCACACAATGCGGCGGCAGTGATGCCTTCTCCGGTGTCACCGCCAACCCGGCAGTCGGTTACGCTTCGGATTTGCTGGTGCGCTGCGGTGCAACAGTGATGTTTTCAGAAGTCACAGAAGTGCGCGACGCTATCCATCTGCTGACACCGCGTGCAGCGGACGTCGACGTGGGTAAACGTCTGCTGGAAGAAATGGCCTGGTACGATAATTATCTGTCGCTGGGTCAGACCGACCGCAGCGCCAACCCGTCTCCGGGCAACAAAAAAGGCGGTCTGGCTAACGTGGTTGAAAAAGCCCTGGGTTCGATTGCTAAATCCGGTACCAGTGCGATTTCAGAAGTGTTGTCTCCGGGACAACGTCCGACCAAAAAAGGCCTGATTTACGCCGCCACACCTGCCAGCGATTTCGTCTGCGGGACACAGCAACTGGCTTCCGGTATTACCGTTCAGGTATTCACCACCGGACGCGGTACGCCATATGGCCTGCTTGCCGTGCCGGTGATTAAAATGGCAACACGTACCACGCTGGCAAACCGCTGGCACGATCTGATGGATATCAATGCCGGGACAATTGCGACCGGTGATGCCACCATCGAGGATGTGGGCTGGGAACTGTTCCATTTCATTCTGGACATCGCCAGCGGTCGCAAGAAAACCTGGTCAGACACCTGGGGCATCCATAATGCGCTGGCGGTGTTTAACCCGGCGCCGGTGACCTGAGTTACCGTTTTGCAGATAAACGAAAGGCCAGCAATGCTGGCCTTTTTTGTGCGTCTGATTTAATTCACAACTTACTGCGCCGCAGCGGCACCGGTTTGTTCTGCACCCACCAGCCCGACTTTCAGGTAACCGGCTTTACGCAAGTTATCCATCACGCTCATCAGCGTTTCGTAATCGACACTTTTGTCCGCGCGGAAGAAAATCGTACTCTGCTTGTTACCCTGAGTACGCTGATCCAGCATCGCGGTCATATTATCGCTGTTCACGGGCGTGTCGCCGAGGAACAGTTGCTTGTCAGCTTTCACCGACAGGAAGATCGGTTTCTCCGGACGCGGCTGCTGTTTTGCCGTCGAAGCCGGTAAATCCACCCGCACATCTACGGTGGCCAGCGGTGCCGCCACCATGAAGATGATCAGCAATACCAGCATGACGTCGATAAAAGGCGTGACGTTGATGTCATGCATTTCACCACTTTCGTCGATATCGTCGTTTAACCGAATAGCCATAATCTGTTCTTACCCTACGCGTAACTGACCTGTCTGACCGCGTGGCGCATTGCCTTCGCTGGCAGCCAGATCCAAATCACGGCCCTGTAACAGGATAATCTGCGCCGCCACATCGCCTACCTGATGACGGTAAGAGGTGATGGTACGGGCGAAAATGTTGTAGATGACCACCGCAGGGATGGCTGCAACCAGACCCACAGCCGTGGCCAGTAAGGCTTCGGCGATACCCGGTGCGACGACCGCCAGATTGGTAGTCTGCGTCTGTGCGATACCGATGAAGCTGTTCATGATGCCCCACACGGTACCGAACAGACCGACGAAGGGAGAGATTGCCCCGATGGTCGCCAGAATACCGTTGCCACGGCCCATGTAACGACCCGCGGCGCTGACGCGGCGCTCAAGGCGAAAACCGGTACGCTCTTTAATGCCGTTGTTGTCAGTCGATCCGGCAGACAGTTCCAGCTCGTTCTGCGCATCGCGGATCATCTGCGCGCTGATGCTGCTGGCAGCGAAACTTTCAGCCTGCTCGGCGGCTTCGTCCAGCGTACGAACGGAGGACAACGCATCAAATTCACGGCGCATACGGCGTTTGCCCGTGAAGACTTCCGCACCCTTGCTGAATAACAATGCCCAGGTGACTACAGAAGCCAGCAGCAGACCGATCATGACGGTCTTCACCACCACATCAGCGTGATGGTACATGCCCATAACAGACAAATCGGTTGGGATCACGGGTGCCGTCTCTGCTGGCGCGGGTTGCATCACCGGAGCTGGCGTTGCGTCACCGGTCGCCGGTGCGTCAGCCGTTGCAGGTTGAGTTGCTGCAGAATTGACGGCTTGTCCCGCCGGCGTCGCAGGTGCAGCCATCGCGTTGCCGCTCAGACCAGCAACCAACATTAACGACATCAGTAATGAGGTCGCCTCTTTCATCTTATTGCGAGCCGTTTTCACGCGTCGCCTCCAGCCAGAATCAGTGTGTAGAAGGAATGAATAACGCCGAATGATATCAAAGAAAAAGGCCTAATTGATAGTCGTTCTCATTATTATTTACATTGTCCCGCCTGCCGCCCGACGTGTCATTGACAGATGACAAGGTTTTTCCTGTTTGTACAAAGGTTGAACAATTTAACCTCCGTCACACTTTCAAAAAAAATCACACAGTAAATCAATCATCTGAGCTTCATTACTCAAGTTAAAACAATGTTTTAAATATTAAGCAACAGCTTTTTACATTTGTTACGAGTTTGTGATAACGCTCAAATACCGCACAACAAAAAATAGGATAAGGTGCATTCACTGGCGAAGACCTCACACCGGCACGTCATGCATCCCTATCATTTAAAAGCTTATTCAGACATTTTTCAAAATGAACCGGCAACGCCTCTGCGCCCGTCCTGTTCGATACTTGTTTACATTTATCTTTCCCTTACCGAGTACCCTGGAGACAAACTGATGAAAATGCAAAAAGCACTTCTCAGCCTTTGCCTGAGTTCCGCGACCCTCTTATTTACGCATGGCGTGTCAGCACAAACGCTGAAAGCCGCCGACGTGCATCCGCAAGGCTATCCCAACGTGGTCGCCGTCCAGCACATGGGCGAAAAACTGCAAAAGCAAACAGACGGACGCCTCGAAATTAAAACGTTTCCGGGCGGCGTGCTGGGAGATGAAAAGCAGGAAATTGAACAGGCGCAGCTCGGTGCGCTGGATATCATCCGTGTGTCGATGACGCCGGTTGCTTCGATTTTGCCAGAAATTAATGTCTTCACCCTGCCCTATATTTTCCGCGACGAAGACCATATGCACAAAGTGCTCGACGGTCAGATCGGTAAAGAAATCGGCGATAAAATCACCAACAACCCGAATTCGCGACTGGTTTTTCTCGGCTGGATGGATGGCGGGACGCGTAACCTGATCACCAAAAAACCGGTGGTGAAACCGGAAGATTTGCACGGCATGAAAATCCGCGTACAGGGCAGTCCGATTGCGCTGGCAACGCTGAAAGCGATGGGTGCCAATCCGGTGGCGATGGGCGTCAGTGAAGTGTTCAGCGGCATGCAGACCGGCGTCATCGACGGCACCGAAAACAACCCGCCAACCTTTGTCGCCCATAACTACCTGCCGGTAGTGAAAAACTATACCTACAGCCGCCATTTCATCATCCCGGAGCTGTTCCTGTATTCAAAAGTGAAATGGGACAAACTGAAACCGGAAGACCAGCAGTTAATCCTCAAACTGGCGAAAGAAGCACAGGACGAACAGCGCGAGCTGTGGAAAGCCTATAACGAGAAAGCCCTCGCCACGATGAAAGCGGGCGGCGTGAAATTCTATGAGATTGACCCCGCGACGTATGTCAAAGCCACGCAATCCGTGCGCGATGAATTCGGCAAAGACCATCAGGATCTGATGCAGCAAATCGCTGACGTGAAGTAAACCCTGACACCGGCAGCCTGCGGGCTGCTTCTTTCTGATCTTTCGCCGGGGGATTTATGGTTTCGAGTTATCACACCCTGATGGACATTCTTTACCGCTGCGCGATGTGGATCGCGGGCATCGCGTTGCTGCTGATGGTGGCGGTGATCCCGGTTGGGATCTTTGCCCGTTACGTGATGAACAGCGCCCTGTCGTGGCCGGAGCCGATCGCGATTATGTGCATGGTGACATTCACCTTTATCGGAGCCGCTGTCAGTTACCGCGCTGGTTCACACATCGTCGTTGCGATGGTCACTGACCGCCTGCCACCTGCGCTGAAAAAATTTTCTGCCCTGCTGGCTGACCTGATGATGCTCGCCATCAGCGTGTTTATTTTCTGGTACAGCCTGCAATTGTGCAGTGAACTCTGGCAACAGCCGGTGGCGGAATTCCCGCTGCTGACCGCCGGACAAACCTATCTGCCGCTACCTATAGGTTCTGCACTGACGTTGTTATTCATCATTGAGCAGATCATTGCCGGCCCGCAACATCAGCGGCCTGTGGTGATGCTGGGCAATTCTGACGCCTGACCGGAGCCTGTTATGGATGCATTAATCTTGTTGTTAACGCTGGCGGTGATGCTGGCGATTGGCGTGCCGGTCGCTTACGCCGTCGGGCTGAGCGCGCTGGCAGGAGCCTGGTGGATTGACCTGCCGTTTGAAGCGCTGATGATCCAACTGACCAACGACGTGAACAAATTTTCACTGCTGGCGATCCCGTTCTTTATTCTGGCGGGCGCGATCATGGCTGAGGGAGGGATCGCCCGCCGGCTGGTCAGTTTTGCCTACATCTTTGTCGGGTTTATCCGCGGCGGGCTGTCGCTGGTGAACATTGTGGCCTCGACATTTTTTGGCGCGATCTCCGGTTCTTCCGTGGCGGATACCGCATCGATCGGGTCGGTGATGATCCCGGAAATGGAGAAGAAAGGCTATCCGCGTGACTTTGCGGCGGCGGTAACCGCCAGCGGCTCGGTACAGGCGATCCTGACGCCACCCAGCCACAACTCGGTGATTTACTCGCTGGCGACCGGCGGTACGGTGTCGATTGCCGCGCTGTTCATCGCCGGTATTTTGCCCGGTTTACTGCTCAGCCTGACGCTGATGGTGATGTGCGTGGTGTTTGCTCACAAACGCGGTTACCCGAAAGGTGAGCGCGTGCCGTTCCGCCAGGCGCTGAAGATTTTTATCGACACGCTGTGGGGGCTGATGACCATCGTGATCATCATGGGCGGCATTCTCAGCGGGATATTTACCGCGACGGAATCCGCAGCGATCGCGTGTTTGTGGTCATTCTTCGTCACCATGTTTATCTACCGCGATTACAAGTGGAGCGAACTACCGAAACTGATGTATCGCACGGTGAAAACCGTCAGCATCGTGATGATCCTGATAGGGTTTGCCGCCAGTTTTGGCGCAGTCATGACTTACATGCAGTTGCCGATGCGCATCACCGAATTCTTCACCTCGATCTCTGACAACAAGTACGTGATCCTTATGTGGATCAACATCATGCTGCTGGTGATCGGCACACTGATGGACATGGCGCCGATCATCCTGATCCTGACGCCGGTGCTGTTGCCGGTGGTGTTATCGCTCGGCATCGACCCGGTGCATTTCGGCATGATCATGCTGGTGAATCTGGGGATTGGCCTGATCACCCCGCCGGTCGGCTCGGTGCTGTTTGTGGCCAGCGCGGTGAGTAAACAGAGCATCGAAAAAGTGGTGAAAGCCATGCTGCCGTTCTACTGCGTGCTGTTCGTGGTGCTGATGCTGGTGACCTATATTCCGACCATTTCGCTGTTCCTGCCCAAACTGTTTGGCGTTTATACCGGCTGATGCCCAAAACTCGTTTCTCCCTTGCCCGTCGTGACGACGGGCTTTTTTTTGGCCGTGCTGCTGAAATTTTCTCATCCACCCGCCAAAAGCCTGATCCCTGAAATTCATCATGTTAAGTTAATGACATATCGGCGGATGCAGAGAGCACCGCGCTATAAAACAGGGTGAAATACGGATTATGTCGTCTAAGAAAATTGAAACCGCGCTGGTCAGCGCCGGACGGGACAAGAAATTCACGCAGGGTTCAGTGAATGCCGTGATCCAGCGCGCCTCATCGCTGGTGTTTGAAACCGTGGCGGATAAAAAACACGCCACCGCTAACCGCGCCAACGGCGAACTATTTTACGGTCGTCGTGGCACCCTGACGCATTTCTCATTCCAGGAAGCGATGGTGGAGCTGGAAGGCGGCGCAGGTTGCGCGCTGTATCCTTGTGGCGCGGCGGCAGTCAGTAACGCCGTACTCTCATTTGTCAGCAGTGGCGACCACATTCTGGTGGCCGGTTCAGCCTACGAACCGACGCAGGATTTCTGCGAAAAAGTGCTGAAAAAACTCGGCGTATCCACCACCTATTTTCCGGCCAATATCGGCGCGGGGTTAGGTTCGCTGATGCAACCCAACACCAGAGTGGTGTTCCTGGAATCGCCGGGTTCAATCACCCTGGAAGTCCCGGACATTCCGGCGATGGTGAAAGCCGTGCGGGCCGTGAATCCGGACATCGTCATCATGATCGACAACACATGGGCGGCGGGCATTCTGTTTAAAGCGCTGGAATTCGATATCGATATTTCGATTCAGGCAGGCACCAAATATATCGTCGGTCATTCTGATGCGATGATTGGCACCGCCGTTTCTAATGAACGTTGCTGGGAGCAACTGCGGGAACACTCATATCTGATGGGCCAGATGGTCGATGCTGATACCGCGTATGTGGCCAGCCGCGGTTTACGCACCATGGGCGTGCGGCTGAAACAGCATGCAGAAAGCAGTCTCCGCATTGCGCGGTGGCTGGCAGAGCGGCCGGAAGTGGCGGTGGTCAACCATCCGGCATTACCCGGCAGCAAAGGCCATGAATTCTGGAAACGTGATTTCACCGGCAGTTGCGGCCTGTTCTCTTTCGTGCTGAAACAGCGCCTGAGCAAACAGCAACTTTCCGACTATCTCGATCACTTCGCACATTTCAGCATGGCCTATTCCTGGGGCGGTTTTGAATCACTGGTTTTAGCCAATCAGCCGGAAGAAATTCAGGCTATCCGCCCGGCGGAAACCGTCGACTTTACCGGCACGCTGGTTAGATTACATATCGGGCTGGAAAACTGTGACGATCTGATCGCCGATCTTTCAACAGCCTTTGAACGGATTGCGACATCCTGAACCGCACAGATTGCGACACACCGCGCAGATCGGTAAGGTGTGTGACGTATTTTCGTTCGCAAAATGAGAATAATCTGTAAGCTCTACTTTTAGCTCCGGTAAATTTACGCCGGAGCATTCTGTCTTTTTCACAGTGTCCTCAGATCAACGTCTTCCGGCGCAAATCGCGGTACACTGGCAAGTGACAGTTTTTAATGAACAGAAACAGGACAGAATATGGCAGTTATTTGCGACATTTTTCATGCGCTCTGGCGACATGATTTTATTATGCTCGCCGACCCGAAACTTCTCTGGGTTATTTACGCTGTTCTGTTCGCCACGCTTTTTCTCGAAAACGGGCTGCTTCCCGCCGCTTTCCTGCCCGGCGACAGCTTATTGCTGCTGACCGGCGCGCTTATCGCCAAAGGCGTCATGAGCTTCTTCCCGACCCTGATTATCCTGGTGACCGCTGCCAGCCTGGGCTGCTGGCTGAGCTATATTCAGGGGCGCTGGCTCGGACATACCCGCTTGGTAAAAGGCTGGCTGTTACAGCTTCCGGCGCATTATCATCAGCGCGCACATCAGATGTTTACCCAACACGGGCTGATGGCTTTACTGGTGGGCCGTTTTCTGGCGTTTATCCGCACCCTGCTGCCGACGATGGCGGGCATCTCCGGTCTGAACAATGCCCGCTTCCAGTTCTTCAACTGGCTGAGCGCCATTTTGTGGGTCGGCGGAGTGATCACCATCGGTTTTGCGCTGAGCCACATTCCGGTGGTTAAACGCCATGAAGATCAGGTCATGGCGGGGCTGATGATTTTACCGGTTCTGTTGCTGGTGATGGGGCTGGCTGGCGGACTGGTGGTGGTGTGGAAGAAACGCAAATGCCGGGCCTGAACACGCAGTTCAGGCTTTAAACGCCACATCCGCTAACGCAAGCACACCGGAACTCCCTTCGCGCAGACGTGCCATCTCATCACTCGGCGTGACGCCAAAATAGCGCTTAAATTCACGACTGAATTGTGACGCGCTTTCATACCCGACCTGCAGTGCCGCCACACTGGCTTTCACACCATCAAAAATCATCAGCGTACGCGCGCGGTGCAGGCGATAGGTTTTCAGATACTGCAGTGGCGACGTGCTGGTCACGGCTTTGAAGTTATGGTGAAACGCAGAAATACTCATGTTCACTTCGCTGGCCAGCGCTTCCACACTAAGATTGTCGGCGTACTGCGCTTCAATCCGGCGCAGGGATTTAGCAATCTGGCTGAAATGGGTATGACGGTTGACCAGCGCCTGTAACGCCCCGCCATTTTCGCTGGTCAGAATAAAGAACAGGATTTCGCGGATGATCTTCGGCCCCAGAATGCGGGCATGCAGCGGTTTATCCATCACATCCAGCAGACGCTCTGTGGCACACAGAATATCGCCATCCAGCACGCCGGAGTTGATACCGGTTGAAGGTTCTTTCTGACGCACCACGCTTTCGTCGCCCATATCCATCAGTAAATCCTGCAACATCAGGTTATCAATACTGATCTGGATACCGGCCAGCGGCTCTTCGGGGCTGCTGAACGTTTCACATTCGAAAGGCAACGGCACGGTCAGCATCAGATAATTGTGCGGATCGTAGGAAAAGGTTTTCTTGCCCAGATAACCGACTTTGCGTCCCTGAAAAAGGATCACGATGCCGGGATTGTACAAAACCGGCTGGCGCGGATGGTAACGCGTGGTGTACATCAGCGTCACCTGCGGTACCGCCGACGGCATCAGGTTTTTATCTCCGCTGAGCCGGGCGACTCTGGCTGCCATGCGGGTGCACAGGCTGTTCACGTTTTCCATCATTCCGCTCCACACATTCATTAAACTGACATTGATTTTGCCATAACACCCTACGTTCCTACAGAGAGAAGCAGAATCAGGCAAGACTCTCGCAGAAATGGGCATCATCCTGTTGCGCATTTTCTCTTACAGTTAATGTCGCCTTCCGCAGGGGGACACACCTGCATAAACGCGATGAACTGCTAGTCTGTATGAACGCACTTTTGATTCGCTGATCGTGAGCGACCTTCGTTCGCCGATTCATTTTTCTGATAACTTCTTATTTCAATTCATTATTTGTCTAACCCGAAAGTTCGGAGGATTGTATGTCTGCACCTGTTGCTGCTGAAAACACCTTTAACGCCTGGGCCGCTGCCGGCCCGAACCAGCCACTGGAAGCATTTGCTTTCGACGCAGGTCCGATTGGCGATGAAGAAATTGAAGTCGCGATTGATTACTGCGGCGTCTGTCATTCAGATCTGTCTATGCTCAATAATGACTGGGGTATCACGCAGTATCCGTTCGTACCAGGCCATGAAGTGGTCGGTAAAATCGTCAAAATAGGTAATCATGCGCAAAACAAAGGGCTGAAAGTCGGCCAGATTGTCGGCGTGGGCTGGAACCGTGGCAGTTGCATGCATTGCCATCCTTGTATGTCCGGCGATCAGCACCTTTGTCATGACGTGGAAGCCACCATCATCGGCCATCACGGCGGCTTCGCTGACCGCATCCGCAGCCACTGGGCGTGGGCGATCCCGCTGCCGGAAGGCGTGGATATCACCAGCGCCGGTCCGCTGTTCTGTGGCGGTATCACCGTCTTCAACCCGCTGCTGCAGTTTGGCGTACTGCCAACTCACCGCGTCGGTGTGATTGGCATCGGCGGTTTAGGTCATATGGCGCTGCGCTTCCTGAATGCATGGGGCTGCGAAGTCACCGCCTTTACGTCATCACTGGCTAAACGTGACGAAGCGATTTCACTTGGCGCGCACCGCGTTATCGCCACCCGAGACAGCGAAGAACTGAAGAAAATCGCCGGTCAGCTGGACTTTATTATGGTGACCGCCAATGCCTCGCTGGACTGGGACGCCATTCTCGGCGCGCTGGCACCCAAAGGCCGTCTGCACTTTGTGGGGGTGGTGCCCGAAGCCGTACCGCTGCATGTGATGGCGCTTATCAGCAAACAGGCAGAAATTTCCGGTTCACCGACCGGTGCCCCTTCCCGTCTTGCCGACATGCTGGCGTTCTGCGCCCGTCATGGCATTACCCCGCAGGTTGAGCACTTCCCGCTGAGTAAAATCAATGACGCGGTGGAGCATCTGCATGAAGGGAAAGCGCGCTACCGCGTGGTACTGGATATGCATGCTTAGGTATTTTTTACACTTAAAATAAGTAGCCTGCTCAGCAAGATGCCGTTTCGTTAACTAGACTTAACGTCAATCCCTACACGGTGCCCGTGCATTCCGGCGGGCACTCTGCCCTGAAAGGAGAAACTCATGGCAACGCAACCCATCATCAAACTTCACGATGGCAATCTGATGCCTCAGTTAGGACTTGGCGTATGGAAAGCCAGTAATCAGGAAGCCACCAGTGCGGTGAAAACGGCGATTGAAACCGGCTATCGCCACATCGATACCGCCGCCATCTACAAAAATGAGGAAGGCGTCGGCGAAGCAATTGCTGCTAACCTTGTTCCGCGTGAAGAGCTGTTTATTACCACTAAGCTGTGGAATGACGATCAGCTAAACGCGCCACAGGCGCTGGAAACCAGCCTTAAAAAGCTGAAAACTGATTATGTCGACTTGTACCTGATCCACTGGCCACAACCGGCCCAGGGGCATTACGTCGATGCCTGGAAAGCCCTGCTGAAACTCAAAGAGCAAGGGTTGGCGAAAAGTGTCGGCGTGTGTAATTTCCCGCTGCAACACTTACAGAAGCTGAAAGACGAAACCGGTATTTTCCCTGCTGTGAATCAGATTGAGTTACACCCGCTGATGCAACAGCGCCAGTTGCACACCTGGAATGCCACCCACACCATCGCCACTGAATCCTGGAGCCCGCTGGCGCAGGGCGGCGAAGGGGTATTTGATCAGCCGCTGATCCAGAAACTGGCAGAAAAATATGACAAAACACCTGCGCAGATTGTCATCCGCTGGCATCTGGATAACGGACTGATTGTTATCCCGAAATCGGTGACACCTAAACGTATTCGTGAAAACTTCGACGTGTTTGACTTTAAACTGGAGAAGGAAGAACTGGCGGAAGTCACCAAGCTGGATAAAGAGCACCGTCTGGGGCCGGATCCGGAAAAAGGCCTGTAAGCCATTCAGTCAATGTCATAACGCAAAAACCCGCCATGGCGGGTTTTTTATGTAGCAGAACAACGTTACATCGACGGCTGAACCAGCATATTTCCCGCTGAACCACGGTCAGCCAGTTCCAGCGCTCCGCTGCGGTAGACAAACGGGAAATGCTCATAGGAAGGCTGATTGAAATACACCAGTAATTCGACATCGCCATCCACCCAGACCGTGTCTTTGAATCCGGCATCTTCCACCAGCGGTGCCGCACCGTTGACGCTTTTCACCAGGAAGGACACGCCTTCTGCATGGAATGTCTGCGGCATGTCCGCATGAACGGTCCAGCGTTCCCATGTGCCCTGTTGCGCAGTCAGGTCGATACGGTTGATATCCCACATCGCGCCGTTGATTCCCGGCTCACTGTCACCGAGACGCAAATCACGGGTGCGGACAACGTTACCGGAGAGGATCTGATCGGCCAGCAAACGCATCGGCAGATTATCCGTCACCAGCGGCAACAAGCCGGTCGGTTTCAGCGTCAACACGATCGTCGACACCAGAATGCTCGAGGGTTCAAACAGGCCACGCAGTCTGTCCATCACGCCTGCGGCTTCACCGGCAGTAATCGACACTTCTTCGCCCTGCGACATATCCACCAGCACTTCGCGGCGTTCTCCCGGTCCGAGCGACAGACGTTTAACAGTCATAGGCGCAGGCAGAAAACCAAGATCGGAAGCCACGACGTGAAACGCGCGGTTATCAGTCATGCTCAGTTCGTAACGGCGGGCATTCGATGCATTCAGCAGGCGCAGACGCACCCAGCCTCGCGAAACCTCGACATAAGGACTTTGCACACCGTTTACCAGCATGGTGTCACCGAAGAACCCGCCTGAAGCTGGCGTGTCATATTGCGGCACACCGAACCCATCCAGACGCTTGTCCTGAATGATAATCGGGAAATCATCCACGCCGTAGTGATTCGGTAACGGCAGATTCTTGCTGACTTCATCCTCAACAATCCACATCCCCGCCAGCCCGTTATAAACGTGTGGCGCCATGCGGTTGGGGGTATTGGCGTGATACCAGCAGGTGGCCGCCGCCTGACGAATAGGCAATACCGGAGACCAGTCCACGCCTGGCTGCATCAGACGCGCTGCGCCACCGGTTAACGTTCCTGGTTCAAGCAGGCCGCTGACGGTCATAGAAACCGGTTCAGCCAGCCGGTTGCTGTAAATAAGTTTGACGTCATCGCCGCTGTGCACTTTGACGGTCGGACCGAGGTACATGCCATTAATGCCCCAGACCGGTGCCTTTGCGCCACCCAGGAATGACCAGTGCGCGGCCTGCAACGTCAGAAACAGCGGTTGCCCGCGGCGCGATTCAAGCAACGGGGGAACAGGTAATGCCGGTTGCGAACCACTCGCTTCTGCTTTTAAAGGCAGAGCACCTGCGGCAAGAGCCACGCCGGAGGCTTGCAGGAACGAGCGACGACTGAGTGACATATCTTCTCCATGAAAACGAACCATAAACTGTATTGAACGCCGCCGCCATCAATGGCAGCGGGAAGAATCCCCGTCATACTTCAGGCTGCGGGTGCGTTGGCAGCTCGAATTATTTAGTGGATTTATAAATAGTATTATTTTTTTGCGGCGGCTTCGCGCTGTGCCACTTCGGCATCCAGCTCGGCGATTTTGTCCGCCATGATCTGACGGCAATGCTCGGACAATTCACGCAGGCGTTCTTTGGTGTAACCACTGGTGTCGATCGGTGGCAAAATTTCGACAATCACCAGCCCGTTAGACCAGCGGTTTAATTTCACCTTGTTGCTGGTGTTCGATACACAAATCGGCACAATCGGCACGCCGGCAGCAATCGCCGCATGGAAAGCGCCTGTTTTGAATGGCATCAGGCCACGACCACGGCTGCGGGTACCTTCCGGAAACATCCAGATCGACAGATTCTTTTTCTTAATCTGGGCCACAACCTGAGAAATAGTACCGTGCGCTTTGGCGCGATTATCACGGTCAATCAGCAGGTTGCCCGTCAGCCAGTAAAGCTGACCAAAGAACGGGATCCAGGCCAGGCTTTTTTTGCCCACGGTGACCGTACCGGGCATGACGACGGACGAAGCCGTCACCATGTCGTAATTGTTTTGATGGTTGGCAATATAAATACAGTTACCATTATTCACGGCTTCTGCAGGAATACGTTTTTCAACACGAAGACCAAATACCGGTGCCAGACGACCAAACAGCTTACCGAAAGTCGACACATGTTTCGGGTTCCGCGGACTGAAAAGACAGTAGATGCAACCAAAGACACTAACCAGAATCGAGTAAATCACCACGATAATCAGACGCAAAATAAATAACATAACATCCTCTTAAAACTACAGCCGAAGCCGGTAAGAAACCTGTGCAGTTTCGCTCCCTGTGCGGTGAACTATTCTCAAGCCTCATTCAACACGGCACAACGGTTTTATTAATACAAATGTAAAATCTTTGCACTGCGCGGCAGTCTCAGGCCACTGAATTCCATCGAAAGATTTCAGGGCACAAATGTGCCCTGACTTTTGCCGATTAACAGCGGTCTTATTCTTCGCTGTCACCGCCGCTGATGCGAACAGGTGAATCGACTTCAACACGATCGATACGTTGCAGCCCGCGCGGCAGAAGCGTTCCTTTGCGGCCACGTTCGGCACGGAATTTCTGCAGGTCTTCCGGACGGAGAACCAGCTTACGTTTACCGACATGCAACGTGATCGACGTTTGCGGTGGCAGAACCAGCAACCACGCCAGTTTATCTTCGCCACTGGCCGCCTGCGCTGCCGGAATTGAAACAATTTTGTTACCCTTGCCTTTCGACAACTGTGGCAGATCCGCCACCGGGAACAGCAACATACGTCCCGCTGCAGTAATCGACAACAGCATATCGTCACTGCCATGAAGTTCCATTGGCGTGAAGGCTTTGGCGTTATCCGGCAAGGTAATCATCGCTTTACCGGCACGGTTACGGGCCACTAAATCGTTGAAAGTACAAACGAAGCCATAACCGGCATCTGATGCCATCAGCAGTTTCTGGTCGTCCGCCGCCATCAGTACGTGCTCGATGGTTGCGCCCGGCGGTGGTGTCAGTTTACCGGTCAGCGGTTCGCCCTGGCCGCGCGCAGAAGGCAGCGTGGTCGGATCGAGCGCATAACTGCGGCCGGTGGAGTCCATAAACACCACGGGCTGATTGCTCTTGCCTTTGGCCGCAGCGCGGAAACTGTCACCGGCTTTGTAACTCAGGCCGGAAGCATCGATGTCGTGGCCTTTGGCGCTGCGCACCCAGCCTGACTCTGACAACACGATGGTCACCGGCTCGGACGGAATAAAATCGTGCTCGCTCATCGCCCTGGCTTCTTCACGCTCAGTGAT
The DNA here is from genome assembly GCF_000745615.1 of Rahnella sp. WP5. Classification (NCBI taxonomy): domain Bacteria; kingdom Pseudomonadati; phylum Pseudomonadota; class Gammaproteobacteria; order Enterobacterales; family Yersiniaceae; genus Rahnella; species Rahnella sp. WP5. The sequence continues at coordinate 104,035 of NZ_JQJR01000009.1, forward strand.
CGGCGAACGTCGCTCGTCACCAAAGGCTTCGGCATCTGCCTGAATCTCTTTGCGGATCAGCGTGCTGAGTTTACGTTCTGACGCCAGCAATGCCTGCAACTGATCGCGCTCTTTCGCCAGCTCATCCTGCTCACCACGGATTTTAGTTTCTTCGAGTTTCGCCAAATGGCGCAATTTCAACTCAAGGATAGCTTCTGCTTGCGTATCTGACAGTTCGAAACGCTGCATCAGTACCGGTTTCGGCTCATCTTCCGTACGGATGATGTGGATCACTTCATCGATATTAAGGAACGCGGTCAGCAAACCTTCGAGGATATGCAGGCGTTTCAGCACTTTATCAAGGCGGAAGTTCAGACGACGGCGTACGGTATCGCGGCGGTATGCCAGCCACTCCGTCAGGATCTCAAGCAGCCCTTTGACCTGCGGACGATGATCAAGACCGATCATGTTCATGTTAATGCGGTAGCTGCGTTCCAGATCGGTAGTCGCAAACAGGTGATTCATCACCTGATCCAGATCGATACGGTTGGAGCGCGGCACGACGACCAGGCGGGTCGGGTTCTCATGATCTGATTCATCACGCAGGTCTTCAACCATTGGCAGCTTTTTGGCACGCATCTGGCTGGCAATTTGCTCCAGCACTTTCGCGCCGGAAACCTGATGCGGTAGCGCAGTGATCACCGCACTGCCGTCTTCTTTGTGCCAGACCGCACGCATGCGCACCGAGCCTTTACCCGACTCGTACATTTTGCGAATTTCATTGCGCGGCGTAATGATTTCAGCTTCTGTCGGGAAATCAGGCCCCTGTACGAATTCCAGCAGATCTTCGAGCGAGCTGTTCGGTTTCTCAAGTAATGCCACCGCAGCGGCAGCCACTTCACGGATGTTGTGCGGTGGAATATCGGTCGCCATCCCGACCGCGATGCCGGTCGTACCGTTAAGCAGAATATTCGGCAGACGCGCAGGCAGCATTTTCGGCTCCTGCATGGTGCCGTCAAAGTTCGGCACATAATCAACCGTGCCCTGACCTAATTCACGTAACAGAACTTCGGCATATTTTGACAGGCGCGATTCGGTATAACGCATCGCGGCGAAGGATTTCGGGTCATCCGGCGCGCCCCAGTTTCCCTGCCCGTCAACCAGCGGATAGCGGTAAGAGAATGGCTGCGCCATCAGCACCATGGCTTCGTAGCAGGCGCTGTCGCCATGCGGATGATATTTACCCAGCACGTCACCGACGGTACGCGCGGATTTTTTGAATTTGGCGTTATTACTCAGGCCCAGCTCGGACATCGCGTAAATAATACGACGCTGCACCGGCTTGAGCCCGTCACCGATAAACGGCAGCGCGCGGTCCATGATGACGTACATGGAATAGTTGAGATAGGCGTTCTCAGTAAACGTGTGCAGAGCTAAACGTTCTGTTCCGTCATGAGTCATTTCGCTCATTGATGTTTAATCCTCAGACCCGTGGCGTTATCGTTTTGGAAATTAAGGAAGCTTGCACCCGCAGGCGCGCGATGTCCGCTGCCGCGAGGCAATGATGTTCGCGATAGTACATCATCTGCCGTATGACTGTCACAGTTGCTGTGTTCATGCTTTATTTTTAAACAGTTTTTGCACAACAAAATGGTTAAATTGCCGCGTTCTTTCTTCAATTATTGCATCTGAGTCAATAGTCTTGTGCGCAATATCACATTTTTCTGCCATGCAGAGTTCAGTACACTACGTGGTAACAGCCTGACCACCAGAATTTAAGCATTCCCGATAAGGAAAAAACCATGAGCAACATCCTGATAATCAACGCCGGTAAGACCTTTGCCCATTCCAAAGGCGCGCTGAACAACAGCCTGACCGACGTCGCCACCGGCTTTCTGCGTGACAAAGGCCACGACGTGCGCGTGACTGTTCTGGAAGACGGTTACGACGCGCAGACCGAAATCGAAAGCTATCTGTGGGCGGACGCCATCATTTATCAGCAGCCGGGCTGGTGGATGGGGATGCCATGGACACTGAAAAAATACATCGATGAAGTGTTCACAGAAGGCCACGGTAAACTGTACGCCAGCGATGGACGTACCCGTTCTGATGAATCGAAAAAATACGGTTCCGGCGGCCTGTTGCACGGCAAATGCTACATGCTGTCTGTGACCTGGAACGCACCGCTGGAAGCGTTCGAAGATAAAGAACAGTTCTTCCACGGCGTAGGCGTTGACGGCGTATACATGGCACAGCACAAAGCCAACCAGTTTATCGGCCTTGATACATTGCCAACCTTTATGTGTAACGACGTGATCAAACAACCTGATGTGGAAGGCGATTTCGCACGCTATCGTGCTCACCTTGAAAATGTATTCGGTCAGGCCTAAGGTTGAAGGTCACCCGGGAAAGAGGTTTTTATGATCACTGTTATTGCTGAAATCAAAGTAAAACCAGGCCGTCGCGATTCGGTTATAGAAAAAATTACAGCACTTCTGCCCAGCGTTCTGGCAGAGAAAGGCTGTCATCGTTATGAGCCATATGTTGATTTCAACGGCCAGATCCCCTGGCGTAAAACAGTACCTGATTCCATTTTCATGCTGGAAGACTGGGAAAGCCTGGCGCACCTCGAAGCGCATCAGCAGGCTGAGCACATGGATAAGCACCGTGAAAACATCAAAGCCGACGTGCTGGATGTGGTGATCCACATTATTGAGAAAGTCTGATTTTCTGAACATCGCTAAATTCGGAAACAAAAATGCCGGCGCTGCAAAGCGTCCGGCATTTTTTTATGGCGACGGCGAAAGGATCAGACGTCAAGTTCGGCGGTATCGCCTTTTTCCTGCAACCAGTTACGGCGATCTTCAGACCGTTTCTTCGCCAGCAGCATATCCATCATGCGCAGCGTCTGGTCGATGTCGTCCTCATCGATGGTCAGTTGCACCAGACGACGGGTGTTCGGATCGAGCGTGGTTTCGCGCAGTTGCAGCGGGTTCATTTCACCCAGACCTTTAAAACGCTGCACGTTCGGCTTGCCTTTCTTACGTTTCAGTTGCTCCAGCACGCCTTCTTTTTCCTGCTCATCCAGCGCATAGAACACTTCTTTGCCCAGATCGATACGGTATAAAGGCGGCATTGCCACATACACATGACCGCCACGCACCAGGGAGCGGAAGTGACGGACAAACAGCGCGCACAACAAGGTGGCGATGTGTAAGCCGTCGGAGTCCGCATCCGCCAGGATACAGATTTTGCCGTAACGCAGTTGCGTCAGATCTTCACTGTCCGGATCGATACCGATCGCCACAGAAATGTCGTGCACTTCCTGCGAGGCCAGCACTTCATCAGAAGAGACTTCCCACGTGTTGAGGATCTTACCTTTGAGCGGCATGATCGCCTGATATTCACGATCACGCGCCTGTTTGGCAGAACCGCCTGCGGAATCCCCTTCCACCAGGAACAATTCTGTCATGTTCAGATCTTGTGACGTGCAGTCAGCCAGTTTGCCCGGCAGCGCAGGGCCGCTGGTCAGTTTCTTACGCACAACTTTTTTTGCGGCACGCAGACGGCGCTGAGCACTGGAAATGCACAGTTCCGCCAGCTGTTCTGCCGCCTGAACGTTCTGGTTCAGCCACAGGCTGAAGGCATCTTTCACCACACCGGAAACGAAGGCCGCGCACTGACGCGAAGACAAACGTTCTTTGGTCTGGCCGGCGAATTGCGGATCCTGCATTTTTACCGACAGCACATACGCACAACGTTCCCAGATATCTTCTGCAGAAAGCTTGACGCCGCGTGGCAGAATATTGCGGTATTCGCAGAACTCACGCATGGCATCGAGCAGGCCCTGGCGCAGACCGTTAACATGTGTACCGCCCTGCATGGTTGGGATCAGGTTGACGTAGCTTTCGGTCAGCAATTCACCGCCTTCCGGCAGCCATAACAGCGCCCAGTCGACAGCTTCAGTATCACCGGCAAAATTACCGACGAACGCTTTTTCAGGCAGAGTAATCAGGCCGTTGACCGCTTCCATCAGGTAATCAGTCAGACCATCGTCATAACACCACCGTTGCTCGGTGTTATTCACTTTGTCTTTGAACAGGATTTCTACGCCAGGACACAGTACGGCCTTCGCTTTCAGCAAATGGCTGAGGCGGCTGACCGAAAAACGTGGGCTGTCGAAAAAGCTGCCGTCAGGCCAGAAATGAACGCTGGTTCCGGTGTTGCGTTTGCCGCAGGTACCGGTGACGTGCAGATCCTGCACTTTATCGCCATTTTCAAACGCCATTTCATACACTTCGCCACCGCGTTTTACCGCCACTTCGACGCGTTTTGATAAGGCGTTAACCACCGAAATCCCCACGCCATGCAGGCCGCCGGAGAACTGGTAATTTTTGTTGGAGAATTTACCGCCCGCGTGCAGACGGCAGAAGATCAGCTCGACCGCCGGAACGCCTTCTTCCGCGTGGATATCCACCGGCATGCCGCGACCGTCATCAATGACTTCGAGAGACTGGTCTTCGTGAAGGATCACTTCGATGCGTTTGGCGTGGCCAGCTAATGCTTCATCCACGCTGTTATCAATAACTTCCTGGCCGAGATGGTTTGGCCGGGTTGTATCGGTGTACATGCCCGGACGGCGGCGCACCGGTTCGAGTCCGCTGAGGACCTCTATGGAATCCGCGTTATAAGTTGATTGGCTCATCGTTGATTATTCGTGGCTCATAGGTTTGTGGGCTAACGATACAGTATGTGGGCGGGTGGAAGCTCTGGCAGCAAGCAGACGCTATAAATCCGGGGGAAAAAGTCACCCTGACGATGTTAGTCTGCGGCCAGTTCCAGGAAATCTACAATCGGCGAAAAATAGCGTTCAAAGCCGACAAATGCATGATTCCCCTCGGGTTCGACCGTCTGGCGACAGGTGGTGTAGTACGCCACAGCCTGACGGTAATCGAGAATTTCATCGCCCGTTTGTTGCAGTAACCAGAGTAAATCCGGCGACTCCAGCGGTTCGACCTGCATGACTTTCAGATCGTAAACGTGGCGTGACTCTAACACATATTGCTGGCCGGTGTAGGGGTTCTCGTTTTGTCCCAGGAAGTCGATCAGCAGCTCATACGGCTTCACGGCGGGGTTCACCACCACAGCCGGCACGGCAAAACATTGCGACAACCAGGTAGCGTAATAGCCGCCCAGCGAGGAGCCGACAATCCCCAGTTTTTTACCTGCATTGCTGATCACCAGACTCTCGAGTTCTTCGGCAGCCTCGGCCGGATAAGGCGGTAATTGCGGGATAACCATATCGATATGGGGATGATTAACCGCCAGCCAGTTTTTTAACGCCGTGGCTTTTGCCGAGTTGGGAGAACTGTTGAATCCGTGCAGGTAAAGTAAGGTGTTCATTCGTAGCCGTCCGACTCCGTGTCAGGATGAAACTCATTGGTTTCCAGACGGAAGACTTCAGTCTCCACACGGCCATCCGGATACAAATCAAGGTAGCGCCAGCCCGGCGCAACGGTATCAATCGTGAAATTGGTGCAATGCGGTTTGAACTGTACGCAGGTTGACGGCGTGGCATAAAGACGGCGGCCATACCAGTCGAGATCCAGCTCCTGATGAATATGTCCGCACAAAAGCGTATTCACTTTCGGGTAATTTACCAGGGTGTTCGCCAGCATATGCGCATTGCGCAGGCTGTGCTGATCGAGCCATGTGCAGCCAGAAGGCAGCGGATGATGATGTAACATCAGCAGAGTGAAACGATCGGGGTACGCATTCAGACAGCGCTCCATCCATTCCAGCTGATATTCACTCAGCTCGCCGTGCGGCACACCGAACACCTGCGTATCAAGCAGGATAATTTGCCAATGTTCGCCGAGCAGAACGTGTTTAGAAGGACTGATCCCCGCATCCTGCAAGGCATTGACCATGGCAGGCTGGAAATCATGATTGCCCGGCAGCCAGACGCAGGGCGCGGTCAGCTCGCTGATGCCGCGGGCAAACTGATGGTAGGCTTCCACCGACTGATCCTGTGCCAGGTCACCTGTTGCCGCGATAATATCGACTTCACGCTGCTGCGCTTTGATGGCGTCCAGCACCGCGCGATAGCTGTTAAACGTATTCACGCCTAACAACGTTTCATCTTCACCGGCAAAAAGATGGGTATCAGTAATCTGTAGAATCCTGACTTTGGCCCCATTCACCAAAGGCAGTGTAAACAGGCTTTCCAAATCGTTTCCTTTGTTGTTGAAGTCTGTCTAACAAACCGGAACTGCCATCGCTCCGTGCGCAAGGCAATAACGCAGCCAATCCGCAAGGAACTGGTTAATTTGATGCTTTTCATCACGCTGATGCAACTTTTTATTCGGATAATCATAGCGTGCTTTAAAGCGAAAGATCTGCTGACTCGCACACACTTCGGCCACCATCGCATCATGGTACAGGCGAACGGTGAGCGAAGGCAGGCTCCAGTAACTCACCGCCGGTGCGGTCTGTTTGATTTCTATCAGGGATGTGTAACGCGTTGATTCGAGGATCGTCAGGCAATACGTTGCGCTACTCACCTGATATGCCACAGTTTCACCAGGTTCATCGGTACGTGGCATCAAACGGCGCAATTGTGCAAAATTAGTTTCGCACAATCTCATCATTTCAGGGAAATCAGGGGTATAGCGCTTAATCATTAGTTGGCCCACTCTTTTCTCAGGGATTCATGGTGCAGCTGCAGCCATTGCAGGGCAATCACTGACGCCGCATTGTCTATCGCTCCTTCTTCCACCCAGCGGTAAGCCTGTTCACGGCTAACCACATGTACCCGGATGTCTTCATTCTCTGCTTCCAGACCGTGAATTCCTTCTGCCGTCGAGGCATCGACTTCACCAACCATAATGGAAAGACGCTCGCTGGTTCCGCCCGGACTTGCCAGGTAATTCACAGCCGGTTTGCAGCGTTTCACCACAATGTTCGCTTCCTCGAGTGCTTCGCGGCGGGCAACATCTTCAACTGTCTCGCCTTCTTCAATGATACCGGCGACCATCTCCAGAAGCCAAGGAGTATCACTGGAATCCAAAGCCGGGATGCGGATCTGTTCGATCAGCACGACTTCATCCCTTTTCGGATCATAAGGTAATAATACGGCGGCATGACCGCGCTCAAAGACTTCACGGACGACTTCGCCGCTCATTTCCCCATTAAACAGCCGATGGCGAAACCGATATGCAATAATAGAAAAAAAACCTTTATATCGCGTCTCACGTGCAATAATTTCTACATCATCTTTGCCGAAAGTAACCGGTGACCGTTTAAATGAAGACATGGAATGTTTCCTTATCCCTCATAAAGGTAATTTATCGCCCTTTGAGGTCAATTTGATGAAAATGCGTTAATAATAATCAAGGTTGTTTGTGATAGATTTAGGCTCATTCACTCGGGAAGGCACGTTAAGCCAACCGCCCCGCTAGCCTGACTCTGCTAGAATCCGCGTCTATTGGTTAATTTGACTGCGCCACCATACATAACAACATTGCTGCACAACAAGGAATGCAAATGAAGAAACTGCTCCCCCTTCTCATCGGACTCAGCCTGGGCGGCTTTAGTACGATAAGCCAGGCCGAAAACCTGATGCAGGTCTATCAGCAAGCCAGGACAAGTAACCCGGACCTGCGCAAATCTGCTGCTGACCGGGATGCTGCATTCGAAAAAATTAACGAAAGCCGCAGTCCTTTATTACCGCAACTCGGATTAGGTGCGGATTACAATTATACCAATGGCTACCGTGATGCGAATGGCGTTAACAGCGATGTTGGCAGCGCCAGCCTGCAATTAACGCAGACCATCTTTGATATGTCAAAATGGCGCGCCCTGACGCTGCAGGAAAAAACTGCCGGTATTCAGGATGTGTCTTATCAGACTGATCAACAATCACTGATCCTGAATTCCGCAACGGCTTATTTCAACGTCCTGAGTGCGATCGATTCACTCTCGTATACCGAAGCGCAGAAACAGGCTATTTATCGTCAGCTGGATCAAACCACTCAGCGTTTTAACGTGGGCCTGGTGGCTATTACCGACGTGCAGAACGCCCGTTCACAATACGACACCGTATTGGCAAACGAAGTGACTGCCCGTAATAACCTGGATAACGCGCTGGAATCCCTGCGTCAGGTTACCGGTATGTATTATCCGCAACTGTCTTCCCTGAATGTCGACAACTTCAACACCACGCGTCCGCAACCGGTCGCCACGCTGTTGAAAGAAGCTGAAAGCCGTAACCTGAGCTTGCTGTCTGCGCGTCTGTCACAGGATCTGGCACGTGAGCAAATCCGCTATGCGGAAACCGGCCACATGCCAACGGTTGATCTGACGGCCTCTACCGGTATCAGCAATACCAAATACCACGGCGACAAAACCGGCGGTTCTTCAAGCTATCAGGATGCTGACGCAGGCCAGAACAAAATTGGTCTGAGCTTCTCCCTGCCATTGTACAGCGGCGGTTCTGTCACCTCTCAGGTGAAACAGGCGCAGTATAATTTCGTGGGTGCCAGCGAACAGCTTGAAAGCGCACACCGCAGCGTCGTGCAAACCGTTCGTTCTTCCTTCAACAACATCTCTGCCTCGATCAGCAGCATCAACGCGTATAAACAAGCCGTTGTTTCTGCACAGAGTTCTTTAGATGCGATGGAAGCCGGTTATCAGGTCGGTACCCGTACAATCGTTGATGTGCTGGATGCCACCACCACGCTGTACAACGCCAAACAACAGCTTTCCAGCGCACGTTACACGTACCTGATTAACCAGCTGAACATTAAATCAGCACTGGGTACGCTGAACGAAAGCGACCTGCTGGCACTGAACGGTGCTTTGGGTAAACCTGTTCCGACAGCCCCCGATCAGGTTGCGCCAGAAACGCCAGATCAGGATGCCGCTGCAGACGGTTACGGCAACAAAACCGCGGCTGCATCTGCACCACGCGTTCAACAAGCCAGCGCATCCACAGCAACGACCACACCGAAGAAAAGCGGCAATCCTTTCCAGAACTGATACGGAAAAGTTTCCCTGCGTTTCGACTAAGGCAGCCTGAAAAGGCTGCTTTTTTTTGCCTGTGTCACGCCGCTCTGTAAAGTCTCGTAACAATTGCCTGTCGCTGCTTTAACAATCAGCCGCTTTCCCCTATTCTTAGGCCCTACTGGGAAAGGGCAAAAAAGCCCTACACATGGGATAAGAACGATGAAACGGACACAACGCGTTAACCTGGCTACCTTCCGTAAATCATGGCGTAGCTCTCGAATCACTCCTGTCGCTCTGGCAGTCAGCGCAGTCTTTATGCTGGCCGGCTGCGAGAAAACCGACGAAACCGTTTCTCTGTATCAGAACGCTGATGACTGCTCGAAAGCCAATCCTTCCGGCAGCGCGCAATGTGTCGCAGCGTATGATGCAGCGAAACAGGAAGCGGCTAAAACCGCACCAAAATATGCCAGCCGCGAAGACTGTATCGCTGAATTCGGCGAAGGCCAGTGTACTCAGGCTCCGGCACAGTCTGGCGTCGCGACGGCTGAAAACCAGAGCAGCGGTGGCAGCATGTGGATGCCGCTGATGGCAGGTTACATGATGGGCCGCATGATGAGCGGTGGCGGTTACGCGCAACAGCCATTATTCAGCTCAAAAAACCCGGCCAGCCCGGCGAACGGTAAATTCGTCGATGCGACCGGTAAAAACTACGGCCCGGCAACTGCGGGCGGCCGGACCATGAACGTTCCGAGAACGGCGATGGCCCCTAAACCTGCCGTGACCAACACCATCACCCGTGGCGGTTTTGGCGACAGCGTGGCAAAACAAACGTCAATGCAACGCAGCTCTTCTGCCACGTCACGCAGCCCTGGCCGCAGCATGGGTGGCTAAGAGACTCTGATGAAACGTTTAGCCATTAACGAGCGCCCGGACTGGCGCGAAAAAGCCACGGAGTTTGGCTTCAACTTCCACACCATGTATGGCGAACCCTACTGGTGTGAAGATGCTTATTACCAGTTCACGCTGGCGCAGATCGAAGAGATCGAAGACGCGACAGCGGAGATTCATCAGATGTGCCTGAAGGTCGTTGAGCGCGTGGTGAATGACGACAAACTGATGGCGAAATTCCAGATCCCAAAACATGTCTGGGAATTTGTCCGCAGTTCATGGCGCACGCAACAGCCTTCGCTGTATTCACGTCTGGATCTGGCCTATGACGGCGTCAATCCGCCGAAGCTGCTGGAAAATAACGCCGATACGCCGACGTCTTTGTATGAAGCCGCTTTCTTCCAGTGGCTATGGCTTGAAGATCAGATAGCGGCAGGCAATTTGTCGCAAGACGCTGATCAGTACAACAGTCTGCAGGAAAAGCTGATTGAGCGTTTTGCCGAGCTGAAAAATCAGCATGGTTTCTCGTTGCTGCACATCGCCTGCTGTCAGGACACTGAAGAAGATCGCGGTACGGTGCAATATTTGCAGGACTGCGCGCTGGAAGCAGAACTGGCCAGCGAATTCCTGTTTATCGAGGAAATCGGGCTGGGAGAACGCGGACAATTCACCGATACGCAGAATCAGGTGATTTCGAATCTGTTCAAGCTGTATCCGTGGGAATTCATGTTCCGCGAAGTCTTCGCGACCAAACTGGAAGATGCCGGTGTTCGCTGGCTGGAACCGGCCTGGAAAGCCATTCTGTCGAATAAAGCCTTGTTACCGCTGTTGTGGGAAATGTTCCCGGATCACCCGAACCTGTTACCGGCTTATTTTGCCGAAGACCCGCATCCGGAACTGGATCACTACGTGGTGAAGCCGCTGTTTTCCCGCGAAGGCGCGAACATTAAAGTCATCGAGAAAGGCCAGGAAGTGGCCCGCGTTGATGGCCCGTATGGCGCTGAAGGCATGATCGTGCAGCAGTTCCATCCGCTGCCGGTGTTTGAAGGCAGTTACACGCTGATCGGCAGCTGGCTGGTCAACGATCAACCTTGCGGGATCGGCATCCGCGAAGATAAAGCACTGATCACCCAGGATCTGTCACGTTTCTATCCGCATACTATTGTCGGATAAAAAAACTAAAAAAGGATAATGAATAAATTCATTATCCTTTTTATTCGCCAAATTAACCTACCTGAACGGAAAGCATCGAAAGCGATCCCATTACGATCCCGTCCGTTGGCTGCGTGATTGGCTCAGCACCATCCCACGCCCCTAAAACGTACAGTAATGGCAGATAGTGATCCGGAGACGGATTGGATAACGCGCCGCCTTCATGCTCCATAAATTTCACCAGAGGATGCTCTTTCGCCTCACCTTTCCAGTTCAGATTATCTTTCACATATGTCTCGAAAGATGTCGCCCACGGATAAGCTTCGGCGTTACCGTCCCATTTTACCATCCGCAGGTTATGAACTACGTTACCGCTGGCGACAATCATTACCCCTTCGTCACGTAAAGCAGCGAGCTTCTTGCCTAATTCATAGTGGAATTCAGGGGGTTGCGTGCCATCAATACTCAACTGGATCACCGGAATATCCGCGTCAGGATACATCTTGATCAGCACACCCCAGGTACCGTGGTCGAAGCCCCACTCGTGGGTATCGGAAATCACATTTACCGGGCTGAGTAATTCCTGAACACGTTTTGCCAGCGCCGGTGAACCGGGTGCCGGATAGCGCTTATCAAACAGCGCCTGCGGGAACCCTCCAAAGTCATGAATGGTACGCGGATTCTCCATTGCCGTTACTGCAGTGCCGCGCGTGAACCAGTGCGCTGACACGGCCAGAATCGCTTTTGGACGCGGTAGTGTTTCGCCCAGCGCATGCCAGGCACGGGTATACACATTGTCCTCCAGCACGTTCATCGGGCTGCCGTGGCCTAAGAAAAGTGCGGGCATACGTTGAGTCGTCATCATGAATTCCTTACCGCAAGATAAAAGAGAGCAGCCAGTGAATCACCTGCCGCGTGATGACCATACGGTACTCTTTTTGATTACCGCTGACAGCCGGATAACCATGAAGGAGATATTCAATAAATTTGATGAAAAAAATCAAAGAAGGCAGGAGGAGTCTATTTTGCAAAGACCCATTTTGGCAATAAGCAGCAATAAAAAGCAAAAAGGCCGCATAAGCGGCCTTTTCTGTTACGCACAACCCGTTACTTAGCTTGCCTGACGTGTCTGCGCCTGACGATAGGCCACCAGATCGGCGATGGTCACTACCGGCATATTATGCCGACGGGCAAAGACAATAACTTCAGGCGCATGCGCCATACTGCCGTCGTCATTAGTCAGTTCACACAGCACGCCGAAAGGCTTCAGGCCTGCCAGCGTCGCCAGATCAACCGACGCTTCAGTGTGACCGCCACGGGACAGCACACCACCGGCCTGCGCGCGCAGCGGGAAGACATGCCCCGGACGATTCAGGTCAGAAGGTTTCGCGCCATCTTTGATGGCTGCACGAATAGTGGTGATACGATCGGCAGCAGAAACACCGGTAGTCACACCTTCAACCGCTTCAATAGTCACGGTAAATGGCGTCTGGAACGGGCTGGAGTTGTTCTCAACCATCATTGGTAAATCCAGCTTTTTACGGCTGTCTTCGTTCATGGTCAGGCACACAATACCGCTGCCGTGGCGAATGGTCAGTGCCATTTGCTCAACGGTCATGTTTTCAGCGGCAAAGATTAAATCGCCTTCGTTTTCACGATCTTCGTCATCCAGCACCAACACACCCACGCCGTTACGCATGGCGTCAATAGCACGCTCAACGCGTTCAGCTGATGTACCGAATTCGGAAAGTAGGGTCTGATTCATGGTAAAAATAACCTCATGTTCTGTATGTGGATTACCAGAATCAGGGCGTCTTGAGGAGGCTAGCTGCAGCCGCCAGATGGCGTGCTACAGTTATAAAAAATAACGCAGCGGGCAATATTTGCCCGGCTTGAATCGTTACTCTCTCCCATCCGGACTTTAACCGTCGGCCCCGGAATTACACCGGATCTGCTGACCTCTAACCCCGAAGGATTGAGCGCTCGCGGGCTTCCACATGGAAGGGATTATGATCCTTCCGATATTCCGTGGTTTACCGCCGGTGGGGACTTTCACCCCGCCCTGAGAATAAGCAAAACAACTATAGCGCCAATAAATGAGCAGAGCAATCCTGTGGTTTGTCCAATTAGTGCCCCTGAAGGTTTATAGAAACAGCATCAGCGATTACACTAAGGAAAAGCACCTCCTTCGAGAAAAGGAAATAACATGATTGACCCGAAAAAAATTGAACAAATTGCCCGCCAGGTTCACGAATCTATGCCTAAAGGGATCCGTGAGTTTGGTGAAGATGCCGAAAAGAAAATCCGTCAGGTATTGCAGGCGCAGTTCAGCCGCATGGATTTAGTCAATCGCGAAGAGTTTGACGTTCAGACCCAGGTTTTACTGCGTACCCGTGAAAAACTGGCTGTACTGGAACAACGTCTTGCTGCGCTGGAAGGCAAGCTGACTGAAACGGAAAAGCCGCAGGATCCGGCCTGATTATTGCGAATGATATCATCAGAAAAGGCCTGCTCAGCAGGCCTTTTTGCTGTGCGAAATCGGCGTTACCGTACATGAAGTACCGTTTTGGCGTGTGGCAATAACAACCACAATCCTGCAAACACCACAACTGCATACAGCGCTTTCCAGCCGACCATCGCCAGCAATCCGCAGCACAATACAGCGCCCAGCATCGCCATCCATTTCGAGCGTCCAGCCAGGATCCGGATCCCCGCCAGCATACATAACAGATAAATCAGGATGAAAATCCCATTGGCGTAAGTGATCAGCGCGCCGAGCGGCAGGTGCAGCCAGTAAATCAGCAACGTAAACAAGGCACAGCACCCCACCACCAGATTCAGCGCCGCCACCGGCACCTGCTGGGCTGAGAGTTGCGCCAGTTTACTTTTTGGTTTCAACTGAGCCTGCGACCACACCAGGCGGGCGAAACTCTGGGTGTAAATATTGACGCTGGCAAAACACGCCAGATAACCAATGATGCAGGCAACCCACAGTGCTTTTTGCCCGAAAAGCTGCACGACGATCCCCGGCAATGATGCGCCTGCTTCCCGCCCTTCTCCCCAGGCATGGAATTTCAGCACCGCTACCGTACATCCCCAGTAAACTGCGCCAGCCACCAGCATGCCGATCAACAACGCGCGCGGGAAATCCCGTTCCGGATGACGGAATTCGGTCGCCAGATGCGCGAAAGCCTCAAGCCCGACAAAACACCAAAACATCACCGCCAGCGCGTCAAACAGGTTCGATAGTGAGACGTCACGCACCGAAGGCAGCGGAATTTCAGGCAGAGAAATATCCCCTTTCCACCAGATTGCCACCACCAGCGCGATCACCAGACAAGCGATTAGCGTTTGAATATTGGCACTGGACCCGGCACTGCGTGTGCCGAGGAACCAGATAACAAACAGCGTACCCAACTGCACCAGCAGCAGGTTTATGCTGCTCCAGCCAAAGGCGGCCTGCCAGAAACCGGCAGCAATATGCAATGCGGCGGGCAATCCGACCGGAATAACTGACAGGAATAACCAACCGGTGACCCGCGCCATATGCGGCCCGAAAGCTTTGCCGACAAAATGCGCTGCACCGCCCGCGCTGGGGAAATGCCGCCCAAGCGCAGCAAACCCGATGGCTATCGGAAACACCAACAGGATCAGCACCGGCCACGCCCACAGGCTGTCATTTTGTGCCAGCTGAGCCGCCAGTGCAGGCACCGCAAAGACACCAGTCCCCAGTAATGAGGTTGAAAGCAGCCCGACGCCCTGCGCCAGACTCAGTTCCTGTTTTAATCCGCTCACAACAGAGCCACTTCCGTTTTGCGTTATTGATTGAAAAATCAAAAAGAAAAGGGCTTATCAGATAAGCCCTTCAGTGCAGATAACATGATCTTCGCCGAGGAAATCAGTCCTGCGCTTTGATCTGATTGATGATTTTGGTAGTGGACAAACCATCTTCAAAATTCAGCACACGGACTTCGCCGCCATTCGCCCAGACTTCCTGACAACCGGCGATTTGCTCAGGCTTATAGTCGCCACCTTTCACCAGCAGATCAGGCAAGATCCCGGCGATCAAACGCTGCGGGGTGTCTTCATCAAAAGAAACCACCCAGTCCACGGCACCGAGTGCGCCCAGCACAATCATGCGGTTTTGCAACGCATTCACCGGACGGGTTTCGCCTTTCAGGCGTTTGGTCGAAGCATCGCTGTTAACGGCGACAATCAGGCGGTCGCCCAGTTTGCGGGCGTTTGCCAGGTAAGAAACGTGTCCGGCATGCAGAATGTCGAAGATGCCGTTGGTCATCACGACTTTCTCGCCGCGCTGACGCGCCATCGCCACGGCGGCTTTTAGCTGTTCTTCGTTCATCACGCCAAAACCAACGTCTGAACGCCCGCCGATCGCATTTTCCAGTTCAACCGGCGAAACGGTTGAGGTGCCGAGTTTACCCACCACCACACCGGCGGCTGCGTTCGCCAGGAAGCAGGATTCTTCCAGCGTATTACCGGCGGCAAGAGCCGCGGCCAGCGTACCGATCACCGTGTCACCGGCGCCGGTCACGTCATACACTTCCTGCGCCTGCGTTGGCATATGGAATGGCGCTTTGCCTGGTTGTAACAAGGTCATGCCGTGTTCAGAACGGGTGACCAGAAGCGCGGAAAGTTCGAAATCAGCGATCAGTTGCATACCACGGGCGACAATTTCATCTTCGTTTTTGCAACGACCGACAACGGCTTCGAATTCGGACAGATTTGGTGTCAGTAAAGTCGCACCACGGTAACGTTCGAAATCAGATCCTTTAGGATCAACCAGCACCGGTACGCCAGCTTTTCTCGCCAGCTGGATCATTTTCTGCACTTCAGTCAGTGCACCTTTGGCGTAGTCTGACAGCACCAGTGCGCCACTTTGTGGTAAAGCTTGTTCGATTTTGGTCAGCATCGGCTGGAGATCAACACCTTCAAAACCTTCTTCAAAGTCGAGGCGGATCAGTTGCTGGTTACGGGACAATATACGCAGCTTAGTGATGGTCGGATGCGTGGATAACGCCACGAAATCGCAGTTTACTTTCACTTCCGCCAGACGCTCACTCAGGGCACGGGCGGCATCGTCAACGCCGGTCAGACCGATCAGACGCGAAGAAGCACCGAGAGACGAAATGTTCATCGCCACGTTTGCCGCGCCGCCAGGACGTTCCTCGATGGTATTGACCTTCACCACCGGCACCGGCGCTTCCGGTGAAATACGATTGGTCGGGCCATACCAGTAGCGATCTAACATTACGTCACCGACAACCAGCACACCCGCGCGGTGAAAATCAGGCAAAGTCACTTTCATCCCAAGACTCCAAAACAGATAAATCAAATCGGGTAAATACAATGCGCCGGATAATATCACAAGCGCCTGTTACCCGAATAAAAACCCTCAGCCCAGCCAGTTCGCCCAGCTGGCGCGGATTTGCGCGCGCTCCGCCGCAAAACTGTCTGCGGCCACTTTCCCGCTGTGTTCCTGCAAAGCGAGGTGATGAATTTCATCGCGCAGCGTGACATAAGCCTGCGTCAGATTTCGAGCCTCTTCTTCCGGCATGATGTCGTGTTGCGCCATCAGCTCAAAAATCCTCACATTATCAGACCAGCGCGTCAGCTTCGGCTCATCATGCGCGAAACGCAGAACCAGATATTGTGCAATGAATTCAATATCCGTAATGCCACCCAGATCAGCTTTCAGATCGAACTCGTCGGCCTTTTTACTGCCCAGATGGGCATACATTTTCTCGCGCATTTCACGGACTTCCTTACGCAGTCCTTCACCATCGCGCTGGCGGCAAAGAATGTCGCGACGCGTGGCATTAAATTGCTGCGTCAGTTGCGGATCACCGTAAACCACGCGCGCGCGAACCAGCGCCTGATGCTCCCATGTCCAGGCTTCATTGGCCTGATAATCGGCAAAAGCTTCGATGGTGCTGACCAGCATGCCGGAGGCACCGGAAGGTCGCAGACGCGGGTCAACCTCATAAAGAATGCCTGACGACGTACGGGTGCTGAATAAATGCATGATGCGCTGCGCCAGCCGCAGATAAAACTGACGCCCGTCAATGCTGCGTTCGCCATCGGTCATCACCTCCGGCGCACAGTCGAGCAGGAAGACCAGATCCAGATCCGAGCTGTAACCCAGCTCCCAGCCACCGAGTTTTCCGTAACCGACCACGGCAAAACCGCGCCCTTCACGGTGCTGAAGATGCGCTGGCTGACCGTATTTTACGACCATCTGTTCCCACGCCTGTTGCACCACAACGTCGAGAATGGCCTCCGCAAGGTAGGTTAAATGGTCACTGACTTTCATCACCGGCAATGCGCCGGAAATATCCCCGGCTGCGATGCGCAGATGCTGTGCCTGCTTAAACTGACGTACCGCTTCAAGCTGTTGTTCTTCGTCTTCCGTCGGCACCCGCATCAGATACTGACGCAGTTCGTCGCGGTACGCACCCGGCTCCACCGGCTGGTAAAGCGTGCGTGTGTCGAGCAGTTCATCGAGCAATAAAGGATGGCGGGCGAGTTGGCTCGCGACCATCGGTGAAGCGGCGCACAGGCGGATTAACTGTTTGAGCGCACCGGGGTATTCCACCAGCAGCTCGATATACGTCGTACGTGTGACGATATTGAGCAGCAACTGCATCAGGCGCTGCAATGTCACATCGGCATTTTTATAGGTACAGACCTGCGCCAGCAAACGCGGCATCAGCAAATCCAGCTGGTCGCGGCCACGCGGCCCGATCGTGCGTTTATCTACATCACGGCGGAAATCAGCAATCTGATATAAAACATGCCGTTGCGCGTTTTCGTCAAGTTGCGGCACCAGTGGCGCCAGCTCGGCAGGCTCAAGCGCATCAATCCATAAACTGCTGAACTGGGAGAGTTGCACATCATCTTCAGCATCTGGCGTGTCATCACCAATCAGCTCGTTAAACACCGAGCGCACGGCCTGCATGTGAGCATTCACTGCATCCAGAAGCTGCGGCCAGCCAGCATAATTCATCCCCCACGCCAGACGCGCCTGATTCAGTTCATCTGACGGTAAGGTTTGTGTTTGCTCGTCCGCTATTGCCTGCAACAGATTTTCCAGACGGCGCAGGAACAGATAGCTGTTACGCAACTGCAATACCTGTTCTACCGGCAACAGCCCCAGATTTTCCAGCGCCTGAAGCGTTGGCAGCAACGCACGCTGCTGCAATGCCGGTTCGCGCCCGCCACGGATCAGCTGGAATACCTGCACGATAAATTCAATCTCACGGATACCGCCTGCGCCGAGTTTGATGTTGTCTTTCAGACCCCGGCGGCGAACTTCACGAGCGATCATGCCTTTCATGTTACGCAGGGACTGGATCACGCTGAAATCGATATAACGGCGGAAGACAAATGGCATCAGCATTTTGCGCAATTCCTGACTGCTGATGTCCTCCGCGCCGCCCATCAGACGCGCTTTCACCATCGCGTAACGCTCCCAGTCACGCCCCTGTTCCTGATAATAATCCTCCAGTGCCGGGAAGCTCATCACCAGCGGGCCGCTGTCGCCGAACGGGCGCAAACGCATGTCCACGCGATATACAAAACCGTCGATGGTGGGCTGATCCAGCACTTTGATCAGCCGCTGGCCGAGACGGGTGAAGAACTGTGCATTATCCAGCTCACGTCGCCCGCCGCGGGTCTGACCATTTTCCGGATAGGCAAAAATCAGATCGATATCCGAGGAGAAATTCAGCTCGCCACCGCCCAGTTTACCCATCCCGAGAATCAGCATTCTTTGCGGTTCGCCAGCAGCATTGACCGGCGTACCAAACTCGCGACAGCAGGCGTCGTAAAGCCAGTCGCGGGCGCTGACGATCAGCAGTTCAGCCAGTTCACTCAACTGATGAAGCGTGTCTTTCGCTTCACTGGTTTGCGCGGACTGTGACCATGCAATGCGGGTCAGAATACGACGACGAAACAGACGTAACGCTTTCATCAGCCCGGCTTCATCGGTCACCTGTGTCAGCGATTCCTCCAGCCACTGGCGGTAAAGTTGCCACTCCTGCGCCTGGGGGGGATTTTGGTCGATTTCATGCCACCAGTGCGGAAAAGCCAGCAAACTGTCCGTTACGAATTCACTGCTGCTCAGCACGGCCAGTTGCGCATCATCGGGAAGGGGCAGGTTTTCAGGATGTTCACGCCAGCGTTCAAGCAAACTCTGCGCATGGCTTTGCAAAACAGAAGAAAGTGGCAACATGAAGTCAGATTCCTTGCAAAAAAAGCCCGGGCAATTTGCCCAGGCTTATCAGTCAATTAACGAGGTTGTCCGTTTAACCAGAAAGCATCCATCATCACCGCGTGAGAACGGGCCGAATCCTCCCAGGCGTGTTGCTGCTGAACGATGGCCTGTTGCAGATCGGCCCAGCCGGCAATATACGCGGCAACGTCTTTTTCAGGGTAAGCACCGGCCAGCAAATGGAAGGTAATGATCTGGCGTTTAAGGCGCGCCAGTTGGTCACGATAACCTTCTTCCGTCAGCGGCTGTGCAAAGGCTTCTTTCAGATCGGCGGCAGTGCGGCCGAGCATGATGTCAGCAAAGCGCTTGAAGGAACCGTCCATTTTTTTCGCAGATTTGTCATCAATAAACGGCGCCCACCCTGATGTTGCCAGCCAGGAAGTAAGCACTAACTTGCATTTCAGATATGCCGCGCTGTAACAGATTTCCTGTGCATCCGCCGATTTCTGTTCCAGAACCGGCACCAGATCAGTAAGTAAGGTACGCAGCTCAGAAGAGGCTTTACGCGGCACAAGTCCGCCGAACAGCACCAGAACCTGGCGCACGGTTTCCACGGCCTGTAACACTGTCAGGCGCGCAGTTTTGTCGCCGCGAACCCACAATTCTTCATGATATTGCCAGTGATCCAGCGCCAGTTCGAACATCGCAGACATAGCCTGCTCAACCGTAGCTTTCGGTTTCGCTTTAAACACCGGCAGCGGTTTGATGTCACGGGCAGGATTGCCCTTTGCAAGATGATAACCACGAGCCGCCTTGCTGAAACCACCCTGCCGCAAGCCGCCGTGCGCGCCAATTTCAGCCGCCAGCGCCAGTAAATCAGCGGTGTTACCTTTTTTCAGCTCAAGTTCAATTTCAGCCAGTGGTTCGTTTAATTCGCCAGCCACCACTTCGCCCTGATCTAACCCAAGTTCGATCTCGCTTTCGCCGTAAGTGATCACCCACTTCTCGCGGGTGAAATCCGTGCGGAAGAGCGGAGCGAGTTCTTTCTGCAATGCAGCGGGTTTGCACCCTTCCGGCCAGATATCTTTCGGGAACGCGCTCAGTTTCAACACCGGCTTTTTCAGCTCAACGTTGTATTCAGGGCGCTGATGTAACCCCCCCACCACTTTGCCACCGGTTTTGATGGTCATTTCATACTGATCGTCAAAACCACGGATCCGCAGACCCATGTCATGCGAACGTAAATAGTTTTCCGCAGTCTCAAAATAGATGTTGGTCAGTTTCGAAGGCGCGGTGTGCTCGCTGTTAAAACCAGCGAGTTGCGAAGGTAATTCGGCGATTGCGGCCGGGGTGGCGATAAATTTTAATTCTATTTCTACGGTCATATGAGTCTTCACACCGATTCTTTGCTGCCAAAAGGGATTAACGCGTCGCTGCCAATTCTATCATAAGCACAGCGCGCAAGCCGCATGTTGCGGGATTGTAAGATAGTTCTCATTCCGGTTTATACATTGCGTCGTCACACTGTTGCCCTTACTATCGGTCTCCAACTTTTAGTACTTATATGAGTGCAATGGCCGGACAGTGGCGGTTGCCAGAAGACGTATCCTGATAAAACGGATCCACACTTCACGTTCCCTAAATTCACAAAGAAACGATGAAATAATGCAGAAATTACGCCTAATTGGTTTCGCTTTGCTTGGTTTAAGCATGACATGGGGCGCTCACGCTGATGAGAAGCGCTATATCTCCGACGATTTGATTACCTATATCCACAGTGGTCCAGGTAATCAGTATCGCATCGTTGGCACCCTGAATGCCGGTGAAGAAGTCACCCTGCGCAGTGTCAACGACAGCACGAAATACGGTGAGATTGTTGATTCAAAAGGTAAAACAGCCTGGATCCCGCTTGATCAGTTAAGCAATGTGCCGAGCTTGCGTACCCGCGTTCCGGATCTGGAACAACAGGTGAAAACGCTGACCGACAAGCTGACCAATATTGATTCCAGCTGGAACCAGCGCACGGCAGAAATGCAGGCCAAAGTCTCTTCCAGTGACGGCATCATCAACGGCCTGAAGAAAGAAAATCAGGATTTGAAAAATCAGCTGATCGTGGCGAAGAAGAAGGTTGACGCGGTCAATGTGCAGCTCGACGACAAACAAAGAACCATTATTTTACAATGGTTTATGTATGGCGGCGGTGTCGCGGGTGTCGGTCTGGTGCTGGGCCTGCTGTTGCCACATCTCATCCCACGTCGCAGGAAAAAAGATCGCTGGATGAGCTGACAGTCCAGCATCCTGATTGTTTCCCTAAGGCACTTCGGTGCCTTTTCGTGTTTCCATCAATCAGGAAATCTTCAGCGCAACTTTGCTATGATGAAGACAGAGTCCTTTGGCTAATTTCAGGAGTTATCGCGTGGAGATTTACCTGGTCGGCGGCGCAGTCCGAGACAGTTTATTAAACCTGCCTGTGTCTGAACACGATTGGGTGGTAGTGGGCGCGACGCCTGAATATATGCTCGAAAATGGCTATCAGCAGGTCGGTAAAGATTTTCCGGTCTTCCTGCATCCGGTCACTCACGATGAATATGCGCTGGCCCGTACTGAGCGGAAATCTGGCTCCGGTTATAACGGCTTTACCTGTTATGCCGCACCGGATGTCACGCTGGAACAGGATCTGATGCGTCGGGATCTGACCATTAATGCCATCGCCAAAAGCAACGATGGCGAACTTTTCGATCCCTATCATGGTCAGCGTGATATCGAACAACGCCTTTTGCGCCACGTTTCCGATGCTTTCGGCGAAGATCCGCTGCGGGTTCTGCGCGTTGCCCGCTTTGCTGCACGCTTCGCGCATTTAGATTTCACGGTCGCCCCGGAAACGCAGGCGCTGATGCAACAGATGGCGGAAAGCGGTGAGCTGGAAGCCCTCACACCTGAACGTGTGTGGAAAGAAACCGAGAAAGCGTTACAAACGCAGGATCCGCAGGTCTATTTCCAGGTGCTGCGCGATTGTGGCGCCCTGAAAGTGCTGTTTCCTGAAATCGATGCATTATTTGGCGTGCCTGCACCGGCGAAATGGCATCCGGAAATTGATACCGGCATACATACGCTGATGACGCTGAAAATCGCCAGTACCCTGACGCCTGACGTCGATGTGCGTTTTTCGGCGCTTTGCCATGATTTGGGTAAGGCTCTGACGCCGCCGCAATTCTGGCCTGCCCATCACGGTCATGGCCCGGCGGGCGTGAAACTGGTGGAGGAACTCTGCCAGCGGCTGAAAGTGCCGACGCACATTCGTGATTTAGCGAAACTGGTCGCGGAGTTCCATGACCTGATCCACACCGTCAATAAACTGCGTCCGGAAACCTTGTTAAAACTGTTCGATACCATTGATGTCTGGCGCAAACCGCAGCGTCTTGAGCAGATGATCATGACCAGTGAAGCCGATGCGCGCGGGCGTACGACATTTGAAAATAATCCCTATCCGCAAGGCGATTACCTGCGTGAAGCCTTTGCAGTCGCCAGCAGCGTTTCAAACAAAGAGGTGCTGGATGCGGGTTTCCAGGGTATGGCTATCCGTGATGAACTGAAGAAACGCCGTACTCAGGCGCTGGTCGACTGGAAACAAACTCAGGACGTGGCGATTTAAACGCTGGCTTTATTCATAAGAAAAGCCCCGCCGGTGATTCACCGTGCGGGGCTTTTTATTGCCTCAGGGATTATTGCCTCAGGGAAGCAAAAATCAGGCGATAAACACAAAATACACGGCAATTGCCACGAAGAAACGGTAAATCGCAAACGGGATAAACGAAATGCGTTTAATCACAGCCAGGAAGGTTTTAATCGCGATCAACGCAACAATGAACGCAGAGACAAACCCTGTGGCAAACATCGGTAAATCCGCCATATTCAGGAAGCTGTAGCTCTTGTACAAATCCAGAGCCGTCGCACCCATCATCATCGGCACCGCCAACAGGAAAGAGAACTCAGATGCCGCAAAACGGCTGATCCCCATTAACATCCCCCCACTGATGGTTGCCCCTGAGCGGGAGAACCCGGGCCAGAGCGCCAGACACTGAAAAACACCAATCATAAACGCCTGCACGTAGGTGATATCATCCAGCCCCTCGGCACGCGGTTTTTTAGGTTTCAGCAACTCGGCAGCAATCAGCAAAATACCGCCGACCACCAGTGCATACATGACATATTTTGGCTCGAACAACGCTTTGATTTGAGAGTGCAGAAGCAGCCCCAGTACCGTTGCCGGAATCATCCCCAAAATAATATGCAATAAATTTAAACGACGAGAACCTGAGCCTTCATGAACCGGCGGTTTACCAAAATGCAAACCTATCATGTTGAACAAACGACGCCAGAACATCACGACCACGGCCAGAATTGAACCTAACTGGATAACCACTTCAAATGATTTTGAGGTATCTCCCGTAAAGCCAAGAAGATTGCCGACAATAATCAAATGACCGGTAGAAGAAACAGGCAAAAACTCGGTGAGTCCTTCAACCACCCCCAAAATAGCCGCAACAAGCAAAGAATGACTTTCGACGATCATTATCGCACCCTACCCTTTAAAAGATCCGCTGATGGGAAATATGCTTACAATACACACAATAAAAAAGCGGCATCATGCTGAGCCGCTTCAGTAAAGAAAACCCGGCAACCCGGACTTTCCTTTTAACGCTTCTTTATGACATTCAATAGACAAGCGTTTTCTAAATTGTATCCATAACAGGATTTAAAAACGCTTTCCACGCTCGATAATCACGCCGACATTCGCTGCCTGAGCAACAGCGCCCGGTTTGCTGAGCTTAATCCGAACCCACGGAGAATTAAACCGGCTCAGCAGCAATGTCGCCACCTCTTCCGCTACGCGTTCAACCAGCGCAAAATTTTGTGAAGAAACATGCCCGATCACCGCATCACTGACATCAGCATAGCTTAAACAGTCATTCACATCGTCAGTGGCGGCGGACTTTTGGTTATCCCAGGCCATTTCGATATCGAATACCAGTTTCTGTTTAATGGTCTGTTCCCATTCGTAAGCGCCAATGGTAGTGATTACATTTAGTTGCTCAATAAATACGATATCCATCACGTGATTCTCTGTTTTTGGCCCAGCCGGATACCACTTCCAGCAGAAAATGCGTATTATCCATGGATGTTGCGATTAAAACGACCCTTATTAGACGGAACGGCTTTATGAGTGCTACCGCGCTTGGAATGATTATTTTCGCCTACCTCTGCGGCTCGATTTCCAGTGCTATTCTGGTCTGCCGGGTAGCCCGTTTACCCGATCCGCGCACAGCGGGCTCAGGCAATCCCGGCGCCACCAACGTTTTACGCCTGGGTGGCCGTCTGGCCGCTGCCGCTGTTCTGATTTTCGATGTCCTCAAAGGCATGCTGCCGGTCTGGCTGGCGTACCGTCTGAACATTCCGCCTATGTATCTTGGCCTGACGGCCATCGCGGCATGTCTTGGCCATATCTATCCAGTCTTTTTCCGCTTTAAAGGCGGCAAAGGTGTTGCCACGGCGTTTGGTGCTATCGCCCCCATCGGCTGGGACTTGACCGGCCTGATGACCGGCACATGGCTGCTGACCGTGCTGCTGAGCGGCTATTCGTCACTGGGTGCGATCGTCAGCGCACTGATTGCGCCATTTTATGTCTGGTGGTTCAAACCGGAGTTCACCTTCCCGGTCGCCATGCTTTCCTGTCTGATCCTGTTGCGTCATCACGACAATATTCAGCGCCTGTGGCGTGGTCAGGAAGGAAAAATCTGGGATAGGCTGAAGAAAAAACGTAAAGCGGCGAAAGAAGATAAGACCGAATAGTCAGTAAAATGCAGATTGCAGACATAAAAAAACGACCTCAGGCGGGTCGTTTTTTATTGGTTTTTTTCAGCTCAGCCTGACTGAGCGGGAGCGAGACAAGGCGTCAGGAGACCTGAAAGCGCAGCATACTTGAGTATATGAGCATTTCGGGTCGACGCAACAACGCAGTCGCAGCCCCACTCAGACTGGCGGAAGCTCCGCTAACGGCCAGCGCGGGCGAACGGTCACACCGAGATCAGGAGTTGCACCGCTTTTCAGCCGCACCATGCCTGCATACGCGATCATCGCACCGTTATCGGTACAGAATTCAGGGCGCGCATAAAATACCTGACCGCCACGTTTTGCCATCACCTCAGACAGTTTGGCGCGTAATGTGCGGTTCGCGCTGACACCACCGGCCATTACCAGCTGTTTAAAACCCGTCTGATCCAATGCGCGTTTGCATTTTATGGCCAGCGTATCCACCACCGCATCTTCAAAAGCGCGGGCAATGTCGGCATGTGTCTGCGGGTCGCTGTCATTGCCACGAATGGTATTCGCTGCGAAAGTTTTGAGGCCGGAGAAACTGAAATCCAGCCCCGGCCGGTCTGTCATCGGGCGCGGGAAGGTAAAACGTCCGGCAACGCCCTGAGAAGCCATTTTCGACAGTAACGGCCCCCCCGGATAATCAAGGCCGAGCAATTTAGCTGTTTTATCAAAGGCTTCACCGGCAGCATCATCAATGGATTCGCCGAGCAAGGTATATTCGCCAATTCCGGTGACGCTGATTAACTGCGTATGTCCACCGGAAACCAGCAGCGCCACAAACGGGAAATCCGGCGGATTATCTTCCAGCATCGGTGCCAGCAAATGGCCTTCCATGTGATGCACCGGCACAGCAGGCACGTCCCACGCAAATGCCAGAGAACGCCCGATGGTTGCGCCCACCAGCAACGCCCCGACCAGACCAGGGCCGGCGGTGTACGCCACGCCATCGATATCCTGAGCAGTCAGCCCGGCTTCTTTCAGCGCAGCCTGAATCAAGGGTACTGTTTTACGTACATGGTCACGCGATGCCAGTTCTGGCACCACACCGCCGTAATCTGCATGCAGTTTTACCTGACTATACAGTTGGTTGGCTAATAAACCGGCTTCGCTGTCATAAACTGCAATTCCGGTTTCATCGCAGGACGTTTCAATACCCAGTACTCGCATCACTCTTTCCATCATGTTTTCGCGCTAACTCGCGGCGCGCAGTTTAGCACACAAGCTTCGGCGGGTGCTGCACCGGAGTGGGAATTCCTCGCTTCGCAGGCCAATTAATGTCGAGCAATTTTGATTGATTGGTATATAATCGCCGCCCGACGCAAAACAAGCGCACAATGTTGCAGAAGGGTTGCAGAAAGCGCCTGTTTCAATTTGCCGTTATGCTTTACAAGACGACGCGAATTGGAGTAAAATTCCGCACCATTTTGAAATGTGCTGGTACAACATCAGCAAACAAACCGATTTTATCGAGGTGAGAGGCACATGCCTGTAATTAAAGTACGTGAAAACGAGCCGTTCGACGTAGCTCTGCGTCGCTTCAAGCGTTCCTGCGAAAAAGCAGGTGTTCTGGCAGAAGTTCGTCGTCGTGAATTCTATGAAAAACCGACTACCGAACGTAAACGCGCTAAAGCATCTGCAGTAAAACGCCACGCCAAGAAACTGGCTCGCGAAAACGCACGCCGCACTCGTCTGTATTAATCTTCGGGGGCAACCCCAAATCGCGTGATTTGCAATATTAAGAACGCGCAGACTGCGTAGTAGCATACGAAGGCCGTGCTTTCCGAAAGGAATGCGCGGCTTGTTCTCGTTTATAGGCTAGTGAGTAAGGGGCTTATGGCTGGGAGAATTCCGCGCGTATTTATCAATGACTTGCTGGCTCGCATCGATATCGTCGATTTGATCGACGCTCGGGTAAAGCTCAAGAAACAGGGTAAAAATTATCACGCGTGCTGCCCTTTCCACCATGAGAAAACACCCTCATTTACCGTAAATGGCGATAAGCAGTTTTATCACTGTTTCGGCTGTGGTGCCCACGGCAACGCCGTCGATTTCCTGATGAACTATGACAGGCTTGAGTTTGTCGAAAGCATTGAGGAACTGGCGACAATGCAGGGTTTGGAAGTGCCGTACGAAGCAGGCACCGGTCCGAGCCAGATGGAGCGTCATCAGCGTCAAAGCCTCTACCAGTTGATGGCACCGCTTAGCGAGTTCTATCAGCAATCACTTAAACAGCCTGCAGGGGCTCCCGCACGGGAATATCTTGCCCGGCGCGGTTTAAGTGAGGACGTCATCAGCCATTTCGCCATTGGTTTCGCCCCACCGGGTTGGGACAACGCATTAAAGCGTTTCGGTAAAAATGCCGATGATAAAGCGTCTCTGATTGATGCCGGTATGTTGGTCACCAATGACAATGGCCGCAGCTATGATCGTTTTCGCGAACGGGTGATGTTTCCTATTCGTGATAAACGTGGCCGCGTAATTGCCTTTGGCGGCAGGGTTCTCGGTGACGGTACGCCGAAATACCTGAACTCACCGGAAACCGAAATTTTCCATAAAGGCCGCCAGTTGTATGGCCTGTATGAAGCACAGTTAAAGCACCCGACGCCAGCGCGTTTGCTGGTGGTTGAAGGGTATATGGATGTCGTCGCACTGGCGCAGTTCGGCATTGATTATGCCGTTGCCTCATTGGGCACGTCCACGACCGCTGATCATATTCAGCTGATGTTCCGCAGCACAGACAACATCGTTTGCTGTTACGACGGTGACCGCGCGGGACGTGAAGCCGCATGGCGCGCACTGGAAACGGCACTGCCGTATCTTAATGATGGCCGCCAGCTGCGTTTTATGTTTTTACCCGACGGCGAAGATCCAGACACGCTGGTGCGTAAAGAAGGCAAAGAAGCGTTCGAACAACGGATGGAACAGGCGATGCCGCTGTCCACTTTCCTGTTTGATTCGCTGTTGCCGCAGGTAGATTTGAGCAGCCCTGACGGGCGGACCAAATTGAGCATGCTGGCATTGCCGCTGATCCGCCAGGTTCCCGGTGAAACGTTACGAATGTATTTGCGTCAGCAGTTAGGGAATAAGCTCGGTATTTTGGATGACAGCCAGCTGGAAAAGCTGATGCCTAAACAGGCAGAAAGTAGCAATGTCTATCAGGCGCCCCAGCTAAAACGCACAACCATGCGTATACTTATAGGGTTACTGGTACAAAATCCACAACTGGCTACACTTATACCCTCACTGCAAGGTTTGGAGCAAGCGAAGCAACCAGGACTGGATCTGTTCAGCGAGTTAGTAACCACTTGCTTAGCCCAGCCGGGGCTGACGACGGGCCAGTTACTGGAACTTTATCGCGACAATAAGTTCTACCAGCAGCTTGAAACTCTGGCGACATGGAACCACATGATCGTAGAGGACATGGTCGAGGAGGAATTTCGCGCCACGTTAGCCAGCCTGTATGACTCGATTTTAGAGCAACGGCTTGAAACTTTGATTGCAAAAGCCAGGACGCATGGCCTGAGTCCGGAGGAACGGACCGAAGTCAGTTCCCTGAATCAGGTGTTAGCGAGAAAGAGTTAACAAGTTAAATAACAAGAACATAAAAAGTAATGCGTCAGGCGTTACTACTAAAAAACGGCTTAAGTGCCGATATAAAGCGGGGCACGGCCCTGCGCAGAGCCGCCCTGGTGGGCCGCGGCACAATAAACGCCCCTAACGTTATTGTTGGCGATGTTACCCGACCGACACCAACCCAAATACTCTGAAGTGTGGATACCGTCTTATGGAGCAAAACCCGCAGTCACAGCTTAAGCTACTTGTCACCCGTGGTAAGGAGCAAGGCTATCTGACCTATGCTGAGGTCAATGACCATCTGCCGGAAGATATCGTCGATTCCGACCAGATCGAAGACATCATCCAGATGATTAACGACATGGGCATCCAGGTACTTGAAGAAGCACCGGACGCCGATGATTTGATGCTGGCCGAAAACCGCCCTGATACCGACGAAGACGCTGCAGAAGCGGCGGCGCAGGTACTTTCCAGCGTTGAATCCGAAATTGGCCGTACCACCGACCCTGTGCGTATGTATATGCGCGAGATGGGTACCGTTGAGTTGCTGACCCGTGAAGGCGAAATCGACATCGCCAAACGTATCGAAGACGGTATCAACCAGGTTCAGTGCTCCGTTGCTGAATATCCTGAAGCTATCACTTATTTGTTAGAGCAATATGACCGTGTAGAAGCTGGCGAAGTCCGCCTGTCTGACTTGATCACAGGTTTTGTTGACCCTAACGCCGAAGAAGAAATCGCACCAACTGCGACTCACGTGGGTTCTGAACTGACCACCGAAGAGCAGGATGATGATGATGAAGACGAAGATGAAGACGACGATGCTGAAGACGACAACAGCATCGACCCGGAACTGGCTCGCCAGAAGTTCACCGAACTGCGTGAACAGCATGAAGCGACGCGTCTGGTCATCAAGAAAAACGGCCGTAGCCACAAGAGCGCAGCAGAAGAAATCCTGAAGCTGTCCGATGTGTTCAAACAATTCCGTTTAGTGCCAAAACAGTTCGATTTCCTGGTTAACAGCATGCGTTCCATGATGGATCGCGTTCGTGCTCAGGAACGTCTGATCATGAAAGTGTGCGTTGAACAGTGCAAAATGCCGAAGAAAAACTTCGTCAATCTGTTCGCCGGTAACGAAACCAGCGATACCTGGTTTGATGCTGCTCTGGCAATGGGTAAACCCTGGTCTGAGAAGCTGAAAGAAGTCACCGAAGACGTACAGCGCGGCCTGATGAAGCTGCGTCAGATCGAAGAAGAAACTGGCCTGACTATCGAACAGGTAAAAGACATCAACCGTCGCATGTCTATCGGCGAAGCGAAAGCCCGTCGCGCGAAGAAAGAGATGGTTGAAGCAAACTTACGTCTGGTTATTTCGATCGCGAAGAAATACACCAACCGTGGTCTGCAGTTCCTTGACCTGATCCAGGAAGGTAACATCGGCCTGATGAAAGCCGTTGATAAGTTTGAATATCGCCGTGGTTATAAGTTCTCAACTTATGCGACCTGGTGGATCCGTCAGGCTATCACCCGCTCCATCGCCGACCAGGCGCGTACCATCCGTATCCCGGTGCATATGATTGAGACCATTAACAAACTCAACCGTATTTCCCGTCAGATGCTGCAAGAGATGGGCCGCGAGCCGACGCCGGAAGAGCTGGCTGAACGTATGTTGATGCCGGAAGACAAAATCCGCAAAGTGCTGAAAATTGCGAAAGAGCCAATCTCCATGGAAACGCCAATCGGCGACGATGAAGATTCGCATCTGGGTGATTTCATCGAGGACACCACCCTCGAGCTGCCACTGGATTCTGCAACCTCTGAAAGCCTGCGTTCTGCAACACATGACGTTCTGGCTGGCCTGACCGCACGTGAAGCGAAAGTTCTGCGTATGCGTTTCGGTATCGATATGAACACTGACCACACGCTTGAAGAAGTGGGCAAACAGTTCGACGTTACCCGTGAACGTATCCGTCAGATCGAAGCGAAAGCGTTGCGTAAACTGCGCCACCCAAGCCGCTCCGAAGTGCTGCGCAGCTTCTTGGACGATTAATCGTTCTCTGGTTGTCAGTCACGAACAGAAAAGCCCCGGCAGAAATGCCGGGGCTTTTTTATTACTGGTTTTCTAAACTGACATTAACCCAGGCAGTATTATCCGGTAATGGAATAAGCCCGCTGCTGGCCCCGGTAATACCAAATACTTTCGAGGCCGGCGAATCAGCATGCAATTCCAGATAAAACGTCTGAGCAAAACTGAGTAAAACTTCCGTACTGTCTGCTGACTCGCAGGCATCAATATAAACGTTACCCGTATAACCCGGTGGGAAAATACTTTTCACGTTTAAATAAAGCGTATCACCATTAACATAAAAGGCCTGGGCTTTATCACCGATGACCGGCCGGTCATTATCCCCCTGAAAAGCACCGTGGGAGATAATAAACAGATTTTCATTCTGTTCCAGTAACCGCAACTCAGAATGAAATATTTTATAGCTCGATTTAAAAACAGACTGGTACTTTGCCATTGAAGCACTGGCAATTTGTTCCAGTTCCGGATCATCAGTACAGACGATAAGAATCATAATATTACTCCGTAAGTAAATTAAACTGATGACTCAGCCAACAGACCAGGTGTTATCATTTTTCAGCTGAACGCTCAGGTTGTAAGTATTCGGCGCAAACTCAAGCTGCTGCTTATTGGTGATCTGACCAATATCAAGCACCTGACCCGGCGTATAATTACCAAAAGTGATCCAATAAGTTGGATGCGGTGTGAAGGTCAGGTTGATGTTCGGCTGTGCCTGAACAACAAAGGTACCCGCCCCCGACATACCGACCCCGACAGAGGCCTGATTCAGCGGTAAACTGCTGTCGTTCGTGACATACAACGTACCGTTCTTTCCGCCGGTGGTCTGTTGTTCGAATTCAAACGCCCCCTCGGAATAGCTCAGCGTCACCTGATTATTGTTCGTCAGGCTGGCAGGAAGGGTTTGAGAGGCATCGAATTTCACACCGGGGATCAGCACACCGGTTTCATCCCAAACAAAACTGTAATCAATTCCCCAGTCAAACTGCACTTTGGTTTTTGGATGTGCCACTTTGGAGAACCACGCCAGTGACATCACTTTGGGATCGGTGATATCCGGAGAGGTTTGATAAATACAAATTGCACCGGTATTTACAGAGTTATTTGCTACAGTGACAGAATATTGAGTCATAATATTTACCTTTTATATTAAAATGAATGAGAAAATAATTGTGTGTAGTCTTTGCCTTCTCTTAACTTCCTCGACCTCCTTTACAGACACGCGTTACGTGATTTAATTAGCCGAATACTTCTCATCGTAATACCAAAAGTTTGTGTGAGTAGTTTTGCCGGAATATCTTCTTTCATCGCCACTTGCATTGCTGCCCGGCGAATAGCGATAAACACCCCCCAGTTGGATGGCGTATCCAGATATCCAGAAGAATCAATTTTTTTATAAATTCTGTTATATTTATTTTGCGGGATATTAATCCCGTAGATCTGATAAAACTTCTCTGCCTCTTTGGGCATGTATATTTTTCTCCCTCCATGGAGATGAATAAAATGAAATAATCCGGCGAAACCACCATGTTCAGCAAATTCCGATGCTATCCAGGGCATCACCGACATGATGCAGACGCTGTTTTTTTCACAAAAGCTGATTAATCTTGTTTCTCTTTCTGAATGCCGGAGCGGTAGTCCTGAAAATAGTTCGAACCATTCCTCCAGATTCTCCTGTCTTTCTTCGGTTTCAACATTAGCCATATCTCCTGCTCCTGAAGAATCAAACTGCCTGACTACTTTGCTGCTCACCCCGAATGAGGCGATGGAATAAGTTTTAGTTCAGTTGAGCGCATTCACACGGGGGAAGCATTCCTCTTACATTAAATATGCAAATGTATTCAGGTGGGGTTCAGAGAGTATAAAGCTGCTTTAATAGCGAAATAATTTGGTAAATCAACCAAAACCAAGACGATTATTAATAAAATAATCATCCTGGCGAGATTTTATATCAGATGGAATAATAAGAGGAGGTGACGGGATTATGCTGTGTTTTCTAATGATAAGAATAGTTCACGGTATGCGGATACCAGTTCATCCAGCGTCGCCCGGTTCAGGCCGCTTGGGTTAGGCAGCACCCAAACTTCCGTGTCACCGATTTTCAACGCCTGACGTCCCCAGTTCACCTTACTGATGCCAAACGCTTTACTGAATGCCTGTTTGCCTAAAACAGCCAGCGCACGCGGCTGATAGTATTCAATTTTTGCCGTCAACGCTGCGCCCCCTTCGCGCAACTCATCGCGAACCAGCTCCGTTGCCTCAACAGTCGGACGTTCCACCAGCATAGTGATCCCGCAATCTGTATCCAGCAAATGCTGTTCTTCTTCAGGCTTAAGTAAACGCCCGGTAAAACCCGCCTGATAGATAACCTTCCAGAAACGGTTATTGGCATTAGCAAAATGGAAACCATGATGAGCAGTGGATAAGCCAGGATTGATGCCGCAAAACACGACAGAAAGATCCCGGGCGATAATATCTGTAATCATTATTCTCCCTTACGATGTATTTACCTGAGTTATAGGTAAAAAACACAGTGAACACAACAGACTAAAACTGTGCACAAAACGCGCATACAAACCGAAGACATATAGACCTGTAAGCAGAGTTTACCGTATAATCCCGCACCTCGGCCCTTTAGCTCAGTTGGTTAGAGCACGCGACTCATAATCGCTTGGTCGCTGGTTCAAGTCCAGCAAGGGCCACCAAATTTTAGCTTAAGATTCAAACGATTAAGCCACTTCATACGGAGTGGCTTTTTTGTTGCGTGAATACCTGTCTTCCCCTGACTTTTACACGGATTGAGCCTCTCTCGTCATTGACCCCATTCGCCCTGCATATAATAATGATAACCATTAACATTAAAAATTCAGGAATGGATCCAATGACAAGGGCTGGTTTTCGCCGTTTTTCAGGGATGGTTGCGCTGTTGTTATCGCTGCTTGTCGCCACGCAGGCTTTCGCAGAAGGCTGGCCACGGCAAGTTATGACCTCAAAGGGAAGCATCACATTACAACAGCCGCCGCAGCGGATTGTCTCCACCAGCGTCACCGTCACCGGCACATTGCTGGCGATTAATGCGCCGGTCATCGCCAGCGGAGCGACTGCGCCCAATAATCGGGTTTCCGATGCTCAGGGCTTTTTCCGCCAGTGGGGCGATGTCGCGAAACAACGCGGTGTGCAGCGGCTTTATATCGGCGAACCGAATGCTGAAGCCATTGCCGGACAGGCACCGGATCTCATCATTATTGCCGCCACAGGCGGGGATTCCGCACTGAAACTCTATGATCAGCTGTCGGCCATTGCGCCGGTCATGGTGGTCAATTACGACGATAAAAGCTGGCAGGAACTCGCCACCGAATTAGGCCGGGCGACGGGTAAAGAAACCGATGCCGCCAAGGTTATCGCGCAGTTTTCAGCCCGTGAAGACAATCTGAAAAAAGCGATACATTTGCCACCGCAGCCGGTGTCCGCGCTGGTTTATGGATCAGATGGCAAAAGCGCCAATCTGTGGACGCCCGCGTCACCGCAAGGTCAGTTGCTCCGGCAGTTAGGATTCACTCTCGCGCCGGTTCCGCTGAATTTCGCCGCCAGTTACAGTCAGGGCAAACGCCATGACATCATCCAGCTTGCCGGTGAGAAAATGCCGGAGGCGATGAACGGCCAGACGCTGCTGTTATTTTCCGCCAGTCAGCCTGATGCACAACGGCTGCTGACCAATCCTTTTCTGGCGAAGTTACCTGCCGTGCAGGCCGGGCACGTGTATGCCATGGGTGACGACACGTTCAGGCTCGATTATTACAGCGCCAGCAACATGTTGAATCAGCTTGAAAAACTGTTCGTAACTCACTGATGTCCCGCTCAATAAAAAATCTCACAGCGCTGTTGGTTGCCTTGTTTTTGCTCTGCCTGATGATGGCGCTGAGTCTGGTGCTGGGCGAGAAATCGCTGTCGTTCGGCACCGTGATGTCAGCGCTTAACGGCCAGTGCACTGGGGCGGATTGTGTGATTGTCACCGATGCCCGTGTGCCGCGCACGCTGGCCGGTTTGCTGGCGGGGATGGCGCTCGGATTATCCGGCGC
Source organism: Rahnella sp. WP5 (assembly GCF_000745615.1). Classification (NCBI taxonomy): domain Bacteria; kingdom Pseudomonadati; phylum Pseudomonadota; class Gammaproteobacteria; order Enterobacterales; family Yersiniaceae; genus Rahnella; species Rahnella sp. WP5. The sequence continues at coordinate 138,902 of NZ_JQJR01000009.1, forward strand.
ACTGATGCAAATCCTCACCCGCAATCCGCTGGCTGATCCCGGTATTCTTGGCGTTAATGCGGGTGCGGCTTTCGCGGTGGTTATCGGTATCGCCTTTTTTGGCGCAACGGATGTCAGCCACTATTTGTGGTTCGCGTTTGCCGGTGCCTTGCTGGCAACATTGCTGGTCGCCATGATCGGCGCGCTGGGACGCGGAAAGCTGGATCCGGTACGCCTGACCCTGGCGGGCGTCGCGCTCGGCGCTGTGCTGGAAGGCATGTCTTCGGGGATTTCCCTGCTCAACCCGACCGTCTACGATCAGTTGCGATTCTGGCAGGCTGGCTCGCTGGATATCCGCAATATTACCGTGATTAAAACCATCACACCGCCGGTGACTTTTGCTGTTGCCCTGAGCTTACTGATGGCCCGCTCCCTGAATAATCTGTCGATGGGCAGCGAACTGGCGACGGCGCTCGGCACCAAAATCGCCACCACGCAGTTGCTGGGATTACTGGCGATTACGTTGTTGTGCGGCAGCGCCACAGCGGCTGTCGGCCCCATCGCCTTTGTCGGCCTGATGGTGCCGCATATGGCGCGCTGGATCTGTCGTGCGGATCCGCGCTGGATGCTGCCGTGGACGCTGGTGTTAACCCCGACGCTGTTGCTGGCAGCCGATATCGCCGGGCGTTTTCTGGTTACCGGAGAATTGCGGGTTTCCGTGGTGGTCGCCTTTATCGGCGCGCCGGTGCTTATTTTCCTGGTACGCCGTCCCGGTGGATTACACAGAGGTTAACCATGAGCCAGACTCTTACAGAACCTCGCCCGCTGAAAAAACCTTTGCTGCTGTCGCGCCCCTTTCTGACCGCCTGCGGACTGGTGTTATGCCTGATCCTGCTGGCGGTTTACGCGCTGGGTAGCGGAACACTGGCACTGACGCCGTCGCAGGTTGTCAGCGCCCTGCTCGGCGACGGGCCGAAAAACCTGAGCATTATTGTCACGCAATGGCGTCTGCCGCGCGTGGTGATGGCGATGATTCTCGGTGCCGCACTCGGCATCAGCGGCGCGATTTTTCAGTCGCTGCTGCGCAATCCATTGGGAAGTCCGGACGTTATCGGTTTTAACACCGGCGCGTATACCGGCGTTCTGCTGATTATCGTGTTGTTCAATGGCGCTGCGGGCGACCTTCTCCCCGGCGCGATGGCAGGCGGCGTCGTGACCGCACTGGTGGTATACGCCCTGGCGTGGCGTCAGGGCATCGAAACGTTCCGCCTGATTATCGTCGGTATCGGCGTACGGGCGCTGCTGATTGCGGTCAATACCTGGCTGATTATTCACGCCTCGCTGGAATCGGCGCTGACGGCTGGCTTGTGGAATGCTGGTTCGCTCAATGGCATAACATGGGAGAAAAGCCTGCCGGCGACCGGGATGATTATCGTCGCCTGCATGCTGGCGCGTTGCTTATCCGCTCCGATGCGGTTGCTCGAAATGGGCGATGATGCCGCCTGTGCGCTGGGCGTACCGGTAGCGCGTTCACGTTTATTGCTGATGCTGGCGGGCGTGGCGTTGACCGCCGCGGCCACCGCGCTGGCCGGGCCAATTTCCTTTATTGCGCTGGTGTCACCGCAAATTTCGCGTCGTCTTTGCGCCAGCCAGCAGCACGCTTTATTTTTCGCGGCGCTGACCGGCGCGCTGCTGTTGCTCGCCGCCGATGTCACTGCACAACGGCTGTTCACGCCCTATCAGTTACCCGTAGGCGTGCTGACCGTCAGTCTGGGCGGCATTTATCTGATTGGGTTGCTGATCCGGGAGTCGCGACGCTCATGAATACTGAACACTCTTCCCCTTTGTACGCGAAAGATCTGACGCTGGGTTACGATAAAAAAATCGTCGCCCGCGAACTCTCCGTCTCTATCCCTCAGGGAAAACTCACCGTGATTATCGGGCCGAATGCCTGCGGTAAATCCACATTATTGCGCACGCTCAGCCGCCTGATGCCGCCGCAGTCCGGCACGGTATTTCTCGATGGCAAACTGATCGGTGATTACGGCACCAGAGACGTCGCGAAACGTCTGGGTTTACTGCCGCAAAGTTCAACGGCGCCGGGCGATATCAGTGTGGCGGATCTGGTGGCCCGCGGGCGTTACCCGCATCAGAGCCTGTTCAGCCGCTGGACAGCGCAAGATACGCTGGCGGTGAACGACGCCATGCACGCGACGGGAGTATTCGAACTGGCGGAAAGCACGGTGAATTCACTTTCCGGCGGACAGCGCCAGCGGGTGTGGATAGCCATGGTGCTGGCGCAACAAACGCCGTTGTTATTGCTGGATGAACCGACAACCTGGCTGGATATCGCGCATCAGATTGATTTGATGGAACTGATGTGTCGCCTGAATCAGGAAAACGGCCGCACGCTGGTGGTGGTGTTGCACGACCTGAATCAGGCATGTCGTTACGCCGGGCATCTGATTGCCATGCGCGATGGAAAAATACTGGCTGAGGGCGCACCGGCAGACATCGTCACACCGGCACTGATCGAACAGGTTTTCGGGCTGCGCTGCGCCATTATTGACTGCCCGGTTTCGCATACACCGTTAATTATCCCGCTGGGTAACGGTTGAATCTCCGGTGCTGCACGGCTCTTCGTTCCACAGGTATTGAAGGCCATCGGCTAATCCGCCGCGCCAGCTCAGCGCGTCGTGACCGGCATCGACCACGCGATAATGCACGCTGTTTTTGGTGCGGCTCAGCAGCTCATCCATCTGATTATTCACCTGATAAATCAGTCGTTCATTGCTGCCCGCTTCCATGAAAATTTTCAGATGGCTGACAGCCCCCAGCCCGTTACTCACCGCACGCAGTAACAAATCCGCCTCGTCAGGATTTTCATCCTGCTGCGATTTATTACGTCGCGGCCACCAGAAAGAACCGGACTGACTGAGTACCAGACCGAAGCGCTGCGGCCAGTGCAAACCGGCGTACAACGCTGACAGCCCGCCAAAGCTCTGCCCCGCCACCACTGTTTTGTTCGCATCGCTGCTGTGCGGTGCGAGCGTCGCCACGGCGGGCAATAACTCCTCCTGAACGGCCAGCCAGAAATCTGCATTACAGGTCAGTTCGCGGCTGCGGGTCTGTGTATCGATCACATCAATCAGCACGTAGACGGCCTGCGGCAATGTGCCTTCCTGCGTCAGCTGCATCAGCGGCTGCCAGACCGGCATCTGCTGCGCCCAGAACTGGCCGTCGAGCAACAGCGCCAGCGGGCGCGATGCCGGATCCTGGCTTTCGCCGGTGGTGTAGATCCAGACCTTGCGCCGGTTGCCCAGACGCGCACTGTTCCACTGATAGGTTTGCAGCTTTGCCGGTTTCTGTGGCAACGCGGCACCGTGGAGATCAAACTCCCGCCAGGCAGGCTGCGGCAATGCGTCGGGCATATGCAAAGGCGACAGCGCGTGAGATTTCGCCCCCGGCCACGGCTGATTCGGATTCAGCGGGTCATAAATCGCATGGGCGAACATATCTTTCCACCATTCCCGCGCAGCCAGCATGGCGGTATAGGCATCGGGATCCTGCGGGAACTCTCTGCCGGGCCCGGTTCGCGGGATCAGACTGTAGCTGCCACGCCAGCCGGAGCGCAGCGTAATACTCAGCGACCAGACATCGGTTCCCGCAAGTCTTTGCAGACTTTGCGGCGGTAAAGACTGATGGTGATCGGTGATGCCGTTGATGTTGATCCACACCCGCTGGAAATCCGATGTCGCCTCACTGCCCTGCGGATCCCGCCAGAAGAACGTCACGTTGCATACGTCATCATTCAGCCGTTCGATCAAGGGTGAACCCTGCGCTTTAATGTCTTTCCACCATTCAGCACTTCCCGCCTGAGAGCTTGCTAACATCGCCTGCGCGGTGGGTTTTTCCGGAAACTGCGATTTCATCATGTTTACGCTTTACAGTCTTTTGGCAGTGAGAGAAGGCATAATTTGCAGAATGATTGACCTGCTCCCTGCAAATTATGAATGGGAATCGTATTGATAATTGTTTGCATTTGCAATAGTGTGTTACCGCCCGTAAACGGGACGATAAAAATACACATACAACAGGCCATCCTCCTGTTCACTAAATCTGTTTTGCAGGAACGGATGGATTTCAGGGCAGAATCCACTATGAAAAGCAGGCTACCACACTATTCTCTGGCAACCTTAATCGGGCTGGGATCAGCACTTTCTTTGCCCGTCAGCGCGGCAGAAAGCACCACAACCCGCACAACAGACGCCAGCCAGAACACCGCAGAAACACAGGAAGACACCAGCGACACACTGGTTGTCACCGCCGCACAGCAAAACCTTCAGGCTCCCGGCGTTTCCACCATCACTTCTGATGAAATCCAAAAACGCCCTCCGGCACGCGACATCAACGAACTTATCCGCACCATGCCCGGCGTAAACCTGACCGGTAACTCTACCAGCGGCCAGCGCGGTAATAACCGCCAGATCGACATCCGGGGTATGGGCCCGGAAAATACCTTAATCCTGATCGACGGTAAGCCGGTGAACAGCCGCAACTCAGTGCGCCAGGGCTGGCGCGGTGAGCGTGATACCCGCGGTGACACCAGTTGGGTTCCGCCCGATATGATCGAGCGCATCGAAGTGATCCGCGGCCCGGCGGCGGCGCGTTACGGTAACGGCGCGGCGGGTGGCGTGGTGAACATCATCACTAAAAAAGACACTCAGGAGTGGCACGGTTCCTGGAATACCTATCTGAACGCACCACAACATAAAGACGAAGGCTCGACCAAACGTACCGATTTCAGCCTCTCCGGCCCGCTCAACGATCAGTTCAGTTTCCGCCTGTTCGGTGGCTACAGCAAAACGCAGGCTGACGCACAGTACATCAACGAGGGTCATCAGTCTGAGCGTACCGGCACCTATGCCGACACCGTTCCGGCAGGTCGCGAAGGCGTGATCGATAAGAATATCGACGCCCTGTTGCACTGGGATTTTGCCCGTATGCAGTCGCTGGAATTTGAAGTGTCCAACAGCCGTCAGGGCAACCTGTACGCAGGCGACACGCAGAACACCAACACCAGTGATTTGGTGAAAAGCATGTACGGTGAAGAGACTAACCGCATTTACCGCCAGTCCTACTCGGTGACCTACAAAGGCGCGTGGGATAACGGTGTGACCACCAACAACTACGTGCAGTACGAAAAAACCCGTAACTCGCGCATGGATGAAGGGCTGGCGGGCGGTACCGAAGGCATCTTCTCTGACGAAGACTTCAACACCATCGCTCTGGGCGACATTCTGGCGCACAGCGAAGTCAGTATTCCGTTTGAACTGGGCGTGCCGCAAACCGCGACGTTCGGCACGGAATGGAACCAGCAAAAGATGAAAGATCCGTCTTCCAACACGCAGGCTATGCTCGGCGGCGCGATTGCCGGTACCGACAGCACCAACCGCAGCCCCTATTCTCAGGCAGAGATTTTCTCGCTGTTTGCCGAAGATAATATTGAGCTGACCGACAGCACCATGCTGGTGCCGGGTCTGCGTTTCGACCATCACTCCATTGTCGGCAATAACTGGAGCCCGTCGCTGAACCTGTCTCAGGAACTGGGCGACGATTTCACCCTGAAAATGGGTATCGCCCGCGCCTATAAAGCGCCGAGCCTGTATCAGACCAACCCGAACTACGTGCTGTACAGTAAAGGCCAGGGTTGTGCGGCCAGCGGCGGCGGTTGTTATCTGGTGGGGAATAAAGATCTGGATGCGGAAACCAGCGTAAACAAAGAGATCGGACTGGAATTCCACCGCAACGGTTATCAGGCGGGCGTGACCTATTTCCGCAACGATTATCGCAACAAAATCGAATCCGGTTATCTGCCAACCGGCACGTCCTCCACCGGCACAACTGATGTGTATAAATGGGAAAACGTGCCGAAAGCCGTGGTTCAGGGGCTGGAGGGCACGCTGAATATTCCGGTCAGCAGCACCGTTTCCTGGAATAACAACGGCACGTACATGATTGAAAGTAAAAACAAAGAGACCGGCGATTATCTGTCGATCATCCCGGAATTTACCATCAACTCCACGCTGAGCTGGCAGGCGACGGAAGATCTCTCTCTGCAATCTACCCTGACCTGGTATGGCCGTCAGAAGCCGAAGAAATACAACTACAAGGGTGAAGCCGTCACCGGCAGTGAGAAGAATGAAGTCAGCCCGTATTCTGTGGTCGGCATGAGCGGCACCTACACCGCGACCAAAAATGTCAGCGTCACGGCGGGTATTGATAACGTCTTCGACAAACGCCAGTTCCGTGCGGGTAATGCACAGACCGTGGGTAATGCCACCACCGGCGCCTATATGTACGGCGCAGGCGCGGCCACCTACAACGAGCCGGGCCGCACGTTCTACATGAGCCTGAATACGCACTTCTGAGTATGTTGCCCGCATAAAAAAAGCCACCTGCAAAGGTGGCTTTGTTGTTTCTGAAACCTGACTTTGGGCTTACAGCACGCCCTGCGCCAGCATGGCATCAGCGACTTTGACGAAGCCTGCGATATTGGCGCCACGGACATACTGCGTCTGCTGGCTTTCGCCGCCGTATTCGACACACGACTGGTGAATATCCAGCATGATGTGACGCAAACGCGCATCCACTTCTTCGGCTTTCCAGCTCAGACGCGCAGCGTTCTGCGCCATCTCCAGCCCTGAGGTTGCCACGCCACCGGCGTTCGCCGCTTTACCCGGCGCGAACAGTACGCCCGCGTCGGTGAACAAGTCGGTCGCTTCAATCGTGGTTGGCATATTCGCGCCTTCGGCCACCGCTTTCACGCCATTGGCGATCAGCACACGTGCCGCATCCGCATCCAGTTCATTTTGTGTGGCGCAAGGCAGCGCGATATCCACCGGCACGTTCCACGGCTGCTGCCCTTCAAGATACGTCAGTCCGAGTTTTTGCGCGTAATCGGCTACGCGACCATCACGGCTGGCTTTGATTTCGGTCAGCAGCGCCAGTTTCTCAGGAGTAAAGCCTGCTTCATCGACGACAGTACCGTTAGAATCTGACGCCGTAATCACCCGTGCGCCCAGTGACATGGCTTTTTCAATCGCATATTGCGCGACGTTACCGGAGCCGGATACCGCCACGCGCATGCCTTCGAAATCCAGGCCATGACGTTTGAGCATCGATTCAGTGAAATAGATCAGGCCATAACCTGTGGCTTCCGGGCGGATCAGGCTGCCACCGAACGACAACCCTTTGCCGGTGAACACGCTGGCAGTGTTGTTGGAGAGTTTTTTCATCATCCCCGCCATATACCCCACTTCACGCCCGCCGACGCCGATATCCCCCGCAGGCACATCGGTATCCGGCCCGAGATGACGGTACAGTTCCAGCATCAGCGCCTGACAGAAACGCATGATCTCGCCTTCGCTTTTGCCTTTCGGATTGAAATCACTGCCGCCCTTCCCGCCGCCCATTGGCAACGTGGTCAGGGCATTTTTAAAGGTCTGCTCAAAACCGAGGAATTTGAGAATCGATAAATTGACCGACGGATGGAAACGCATGCCGCCTTTATACGGGCCGATGGCCGAGCTGAACTGTACACGCCAGCCACGGTTAACCTGCACCTGATTTTTGTCATCCACCCACGCGATACGGAACTGAATGACACGTTCCGGCTCCACCAGACGTTCGAGTAAAGCAGAACGGCGGTATTGCGGATTTTGTTCGAGGAAAGGCCATAGCGTGGTCATAACTTCACGTACGGCCTGGGAGAATTCGACCTGATGCGGGTCGCGTTGCTGAACTGAGGATAAGAACTGTTCGAGGGATTGAATCTGATCCATTAAGGTAAAACTCCGTTTGTAAGTGATGTTGTCTTTTTTATTTACTGCTTATTTTTTGACTATGCATCGACTGACAAGCGGACATCAAGCAATTTATTTCCCAATAAAAACCCTAAGATTTACGACCTTCCAGCTTCAGTAACAACAACTTGTTGTCCAGCCCGCCAGCAAAGCCGGTTAATTTCCCGGAAGCACCAATCACCCGGTGACACGGCGCCACGATAGAAATCGGGTTGCGGCCATTGGCCGCGCCCACGGCACGAACCGCTTTCGGGCGACCGATACGACGGGCGATCTCGCCGTAGCTGCGCGTCTCGCCAAACGGAATTTCCAGCAACGCCGCCCAGACTTCTTTCTGGAATTCGGTGCCGGTGAAATCGAGTTCCAGCTCAAAACGGGTACGCTTACCGGCAAAATATTCGTTCAGCTGTTGTTCGGTTTTCAGCAAGATCGGAAACGACGGGTCTTCAATCATATCGCCCAACGGCACGCGCCCGTCGATTTCACATTCCCACAAAATGGCGGTCAGCTTATCGCCTTTCGCCGCCAGTGTGAGTAACCCGACCGGCGATGCCATCCGCTTGAATCTGTTCTCCATCAGTCCCTTCCTCTGCAAGTTTTACGCCCCACACTTTACCGGAAAGGCAGGAACTGACGAAAATTATTTCAGGCCCAACTGTGCGCGAAGTTCCGCTTTCGCCGCGTCGAATTCGGTTTTGAAATCTGGCTGTTCTTCCATTTTTTGCGCGATCAGTGCAGCGCCGGTGCGGCTCATCACGGTATCAGAACGGTAATGGAAACCTGCTACCAGACGGTTTTCGGCGTAACCGGCCGCCCGGGTGAACAGCGCGTTGCGTTTTTCCGGCACCATTTCGCCCAGCACCGTCGCCATCAGATAGCCGATAGTAGAATGACCGGAAGGCCATGAGCCGGATTTGGATTTTTTCAGCAGCGGATGAATTTGTTCATCGAGCATATAAGGACGCGGGCGGTTAAAGGCTTTCTTGGCGTGATCGTCCACCACGTCTTCGGTCGCCACAATACGATCAAAGAGCGCAGCGGTTTTCGGCAGTTTCGCGGCATCAAAGTCCGGCCCCATCACATCGGCAAAACGCCAGACGTTTTCTTCAGCATCAGCAATCGCCGCTTTTTCCTGCTCCGGCGTACGGGTGGCCTGAATTTCCAGCAATTCTTTCAGTTCCGCTTTGGTCTGCGCCGAATCATCCGCCGGTGGAGCGGGCAGATATTTCGTCAGATCCAGTTCCTGGCTGGTGATAAAGGGTTTGGCTTCGTCAGCCGCCTGAACGACAAAAGTGGAACCGAGGGTGAAAAGCAGCAGAGCAACGAGGGACTTACGCACGGGAAAACTCCTGATATTAGTTTGAATATCAGGAGAGTAGAGAACAAGTGTGACGCTTAAATGACAAACATCAGCCGAGCAAACCGAGTTTTCCGGTCAGCTTGCGCACCACTTTCTTTTTACCCGCCAGCGCAATGCCCAGCAGTTGCAGGTTGTCCGTCGGCACAACAGACACCGCTTCGCGAAACGCGGCGTAATCCGTGGTTTGCTGTCCTTCGACCGGAAAAATAATTCCGTCCATTTCGTCATCATTAAGCAGGTGCTGATGAAGGTGCGTGAGCTGTTCGCTGTCGGCAACCAGCACGCTGATGCCAATCGGGATCAGCCCCGGATGCACGCGGTTATCAGCGTCAATCAGCGGCTCGCCCACCAGCGACGGATGGCGTTGCCCGAGCGTCAGGGCCAGCACGGCGGCGGCATTGGCGGCATGTCCGGCGGCAAGTTGCTGGTTGATGACAATCACGCAGCGTTCCGGTGACGAAGGCAGAATGGTTACAGGCGTATTCATGATGGCAGGCTCCGGTTCAGTTGAAACATGAGCTTAACCCGTCACTTTTTCTCAATCTGGAAGATTTGTGCACAGACGCCGGTAATGTGCTGGCGTGAGCTGATAGGCGCGGCGGAACCAGCGCCCGAGATGGCTCTGATCAGCAAAACCTAAATCAGCCGCCACGTCAGCCGGTGTGCGCCCGAGCGCCAGCCCTTCACGGGCGCGCGTCAGTTTCAGCTGAATAAGATAGGCGTGCGGCGGCAATCCGAATTCAGCTTTAAACGCACGGCTGACCACAAAGCGGCTTTCGCCGGTCGCCGCTGCCAGTTGTTCGAGGCCGATGTCTTCGTGCAAGTGGGCATGCAGATATTCCCGCGCCTGATGCGCCACCCGCGACCAGGGCGCATGCCCCTGAAGTCGCGGTGGCTGCCAGGTGAGATGGCCGCCCAGTGCACAGAGCAAGCCGTCGAGCGCGGTCTGGCGGACAATGCGCAGGTCTTTGCCGTGCAGCGCCTGAAAAGCCCGTGACGTCGCCTGCGCCAGTTGCGGATCCTGCGCTAAGGTATTTTCGAAACTCGGATCACCGGCCGGAGAAAGGGAATCGCGCCGTGCCGCCAGCTCGCGGCTCAGCCATTGCGGATCGAGATACAACATGTGATAGGTAAAACCGCCGGGCTGCACCGCATCGCCGTCATGGATTTCGCCCGGTTCGAGCATAAAGACTTTGCCCGGCAGGCTTTGATGTTTCTGGCGGCGACAACTGAACTGCTGCAAACCGTACTGAGTGACACCGACCAGATAACTGTCATGCCAGTGTGGATCGTAAGCATGGCCTTCGAAATGGGCGTGGATCGTCTCGATCCCGCTGTCTTTATCTTTCGATAAGTCGACCCAGTTTGCAGACGCCATACATCCCCCGCTGAATGAATTAACAACAGGGTAACAAATAGGCGGAGTGAATAAAACTCGGGCGGCTCCCACCCCTGCGAAGGGGAGGGCTGGGGTGGGGTATTAAGTTCAAAATCAAAAAGTTAAAGTTTTCTTCAACAAGGGGTTAGCCATTAAAACCCCCTCCCGGCCTCCCCTTCGCAGGGGAAGGAGCTGAAAAAACTGCCAGCTTCTTCTCGGGGGAGGCGCTAAGAAAACTCAGTGCTTCACGCTTTCAATAAAGGTTTTACGGGCGGTTTTGGAACCCAGACGTTCGGCTTCGTCCAGCAGTTTCAGGGCTTTATCGACGTCCCCTGCTTTCACTGCTTTCTTAATCGCATCGTTAAAGTAGGTTTCTGAATCGCTGAGCATTGGCTCGCTCGGTTTGGCCGGAGCCGCCGCAGGTGCAGGCGCTTGTGTGCTGCCGACGACGACCGGTGCTGCCGCTGCCGGTGCGGAAGACGGGAAGATCTGACCAATCATCACGTTACCGGTTTTCTGCTCGGCTGTGACTTTCAGGCTCAGTGTGCCGGTCGGGGTATGACGGGCAATCGGATCCGGGATATCCGGCACCGCGTTACCCACGCCAGCGGCGAAGGCTTTCGCCGGGTTCACCATCTGCGTGGTCTCAGCTAAGTCCTGACGGGTGGTATACACCAGCAGATAAATTTGTTTCTGACCCAGCGCCGGCGTCAGTTTCAGTGTGCCTTCCAGACGATCGCTGGAGACGATACCCGGTTTCTGATACGGGAAATAGCTGGAAGGGTAAAACGCAGCCGGACGCATCTGCTCATCCAGCACCAGAACATTTGGCGCATACACGGTTTTACCGGTCGCAATACTGGTCAGCGTAATTTCAAGCGAACCCCGGTCAGCAGGTAAAGCGAATGCCCCGACGGCGCCCTGAATCTCACCCTGATTAATTTCAGCGCTGGACGTACCCAGCGTTACATCCTGCGTCACTGGCGGAACCAGCGGCGTCCATGAAAGGTTGCGTAAGGTCTGGCTGGAAATAGCCGGTGCCGTATTCGCATCATTTTGCGCAGCATTCACCACCGCAGGGGCAGCAGCCAATAGGCTCAGCGACAAACACAGTGACAGCAGATTCTTTTTCATTATTGTTTCCTTTGAAATCACCATGAAGGCTGGCGGTCATCAGCGATAATCCGCCAGCCAGCACATCTTCTTTACTGCGTTTTTTTAAAGCTTACATTGCCATTTTTCCAAACTCTTTCGGGTTGCCGGAAGGCGGCAAGCGTCCAAGTCCCCGGGAGCGTAGACAACTACGTGACCGGGGCGAGGACGCGCAGCCAACGCATCGGCAGCGCGAAGGAGGAAGGAAAAAATTACCACCAGATTTCCATCTGGGCGCCGAAGGTGACTTCGTCGTCATTACCACGGCTGTATGTGGTCGTGCTGGTGTCGTTCATTGCTAAGCCATTGCTTGCGCCGCTGTCAGTGTCGTAGCCCCATTTCTCATCCCAGTTCGCATAGGTTGCGAACACACGGATGGCCGGACGTGACCAGATGCTGTCGCCCGCCTGCCATTGTTGCGCCAGGGTGACTTTGTACTGACCGTTTTTGTCGCCGGTACGCTGGGATTTCACGTTGTCGTAACCGACTTCCAGCAAGGTGCTCATGATCGGGGTCCATTTGTACATCGGACGGACACCGACGGTGTACCAGGTGGTGCCGTTGTTGTTATCGCGGTCAACGTCCTGATACATCGCCACGTACATCAGGCTCCAGGTGTCGTTGAAGTCGATAGCACCGTGGTCGAGCACACGCACCATGCTGCCGTTGTTGTTGATGGCGGCACCATTCGAGTGACCGTTCGCCGCGCCCTGGCCCGGATCCGTCATGGAATCTGCGGCATATTGCAGCACGAATTTGTTATAGCCGTTGTAAATACTTTGCGTATGTTCCGCAGTGACCAGGAAGCCGTCTTTGGTCGCGTCGTCAGCCAGTGAATAACCATCACGCGCGTTAGCACGGCCGTAATCCACCCCTAACTCCAGCACACCGCCCGGGTTAGTTTGCAGGCCTGCCAGACGCACGTCGAACACGTCGTTGGAGGTAGGCACTTCATTACGCTGGTCAGCGATATAACCGTATGAACCGCCGCTTTCGGTGTTACGGGTGGCGGCCAGAGACAGTTTACCGAAGCCCAGATCGATATCTTCCAGACCCGCACCAGGACCTGAAATATCCCAGTAGTAGAAGTCGATCATGTGAACGTCATGACGTTGGTAGAAACGCTTACCGGCCCACATAGTCGAACCCGGCAGCCATTCGATCAGGTTCTTACCCTTCACGTTTGCTTCGCGGAAAGCCGGATCGGTTGACTCCCAGTCGTTCTGTTGAGAAACGGAATACGCCACGTTGGTGTCGAAGTAGAAGCTCTTATCCCCTTCTTTCCACACTTCCTGACCCAGTTTCAACTCTGCATACGTCTCACATTCGTTACCGAGACGGTATTTGCTGTCTGCACCTGTCGCTTTGAAACATTGCTGCTCGCCGCCGCTGCCGGTCCAGCCAATACCCGAACGGGCATAACCTGTGAAATCCACCGCCATCGCTTGTGTAGAAAGGATGCCAGCAGCCACTGCCAGCGCCAGGGAAGAACTACGCATTGTGATCATCATTTTCTCCTGTAGGGGATCGCGTGCTTTCAAACACCAGGTTCGGGGTGTAACCGGCGACATGCCGTTCCGTCTTCGCGGAACAGATGGCAGCGGTGTGGCGGCAAACCGATGGCGAATGTTGCACCTTCTTCTACCAGCACCACGTCGTTCTGGCGGTACACCAGGTTCTGACGAATTGCCGGAATTTGGATGTGGATCTGTGTTTCGTTACCCAGTTGCTCGACGACCTGCACTTCGCCGGAAAGCGTCACTTCAGCGACGTCGCTTGGCAGAAGATGTTCAGGGCGAATACCCAGTGACAGGTTGCTGCCGACTTTCACGTCGGTCCCTTCCACCGGCAGCCAGACTTGCTGGCGGTTCGGCAATTCGACCTGTACGCGCGCAGGTTCAGCAGCGGTGACTTTCACCGGCAGGAAATTCATTTTGGGTGAGCCGATAAAACCGGCGACAAAGCGGTTGGCAGGATAGTGATACAGCTCGAGCGGCTTACCGACCTGCGCGATATGCCCGGCATCGAGCACCACGATTTTGTCGGCCAGCGTCATCGCTTCGACCTGATCGTGGGTCACGTAAATCATGGTGCGTTTCAGGCGCTTATGCAGACGTGAAATCTCAATACGCATCTGCACACGCAGCGCAGCATCTAAGTTAGAAAGCGGTTCATCGAGCAGAAAAACCGTCGGCTCGGCAACCAGCGTACGGCCAATCGCCACGCGCTGACGTTGTCCGCCGGAAAGCGCTTTCGGGCGTCTGTCCAGCAAATGCGCCAGTTGCAACACTTCGGAAACCTGATTCACCCGCTGATTGATCTCGGCTTTTTTTGCCCCCGCCAGCTTCAGGCCGAAGGACATGTTTTCTGCCACAGACAGATGCGGATAAAGCGCATAAGACTGGAACACCATGCCGATGCCACGATCGGCGGGCGGCACTTCATTCATGCGTTTATCGCCAATCTTCAATTCACCGGACGTAATGTCTTCCAGGCCTGCAATCATGCGCAGCAGAGTGGATTTACCACAGCCCGACGGCCCGACGAACACCACAAACTCGCCTTCTTCTATTTCCAGGTTGATGTCGCTGGAAATCACGGTGTCGCCAAAGGCTTTGTACACGCTGTTAAGGGAAACGCTCGCCATCCTGAACTCCTGTACTTGCTGCCAGCGAGAAAACTCAATGCAACGAAGAGTGAAGGATTAGCCGGTAACCGTAATCATCCGTAACAAAGTTTTTCATGGGGGAGGAGCAGGGAGGATGACGATTCACCGCAACCGGATGAAAGTTCACAGCAAAAATCAAATTCGTGATCTGAATGGCAAAAAACGAACCATATTTTTGAGTGATGAACCACATAACGCCTGAGAGTGTCGGTGGGATCACATTCTGAGAGGTGGGGGCGTAGAGGGGGGGATGATGAAGCTGTGACAGGTTAAATCCACACTGGCGTCGTACCCTGTCTTTTCCGTCTCAGACGATAAAAAAACCGACTACAAAAGGATTGGATTATGACCCTCAGCATTAAAAAGATTGTTAAACACACACTGGCACTCTCGGCGCTGGCTACGCTGGTGTTGTCATCTTCCGCGTTCGCCAAAATAGAAGAAGGAAAGCTGGTCATCTGGATCAACGGTGACAAGGGCTATAACGGCCTGGCGGAAGTCGGTAAGAAATTTGAAAAAGACACCGGCATTAAAGTCACGGTAGAACATCCGGACAAGCTGGAAGAAAAATACCCGCAAGTGGCAGCCACAGGCGGCGGCCCAGACATCATCTTCTGGGCGCATGACCGTTTTGGCGGCTACGCACAATCCGGTCTGCTGGCTGAAATCAGCCCGGACCAGACCTTCAAAGACAAACTGTTCCCGTTCACCTGGGATGCGGTCACCTTCAACGGCAAGCTGATCGGCTATCCGGTCGCGGTTGAAGCACTGTCACTGATTTACAATAAAGACATCATTAAAGAAGCGCCAAAAACCTGGGAAGAAATCCCGGCGCTGGACAAAGAGCTGCGCGCCACAGGCAAGAGCGCCATCATGTGGAACCTGCAGGAACCGTACTTCACCTGGCCAATCATCGCCGCTGATGGCGGTTATGCGTTCAAGTATGAAAACGGCAAATACAACATCAAAGACACCGGCGTGAATAACGCAGGTTCACAGGCTGGCCTGCAATTCATCATCGATCTGGTGAAAAACAAACACATCAACGCCGACACCGATTACTCCATCGCTGAAGCCGCCTTTAACAAAGGCCAGACCGCAATGACTATCGACGGTCCGTGGGCGTGGTCAAACCTCGACAAGAGCAAAATCAACTACGGCGTGACGTTGCTGCCAACGTTCCACGGCAAGCCGTCTAAACCGTTCGTCGGCGTGCTGACAGCCGGTATCAACGCCGCCAGCCCGAACAAAGAGCTGGCGAAAGAGTTCCTGGAAAACTACCTGATCACCGACGACGGTCTGGCCGTCGTGAATAAGGACAAACCGCTGGGTGCCGTGGCGCTGAAGTCTTATCAGGAGAAACTGGAAAAAGACCCGCGCATTGCTGCCACCATGGCGAACTCGAAGAACGGTGAAATCATGCCAAACATCCCGCAGATGAGCGCCTTCTGGTACGCAGAACGCAGCGCCATCATCAACGCGGTGAATGGCCGTCAGACCGTTCCGCAAGCACTGAAAGATGTAGAAACCCGCATTACCAAGTAATGCCTGCGTTTTAGCTCAATGAACGGTACGGAGCCAACCTGCTCCGTACCGCCACTACAAGGATTGTCCCTATGCCAGTAGCCAAAAAAAGGCCGTTCAGCAATGCGCTTAAGTGGCTGATCATCGCCCTGCTCGCCTGCTTTACCGGTTATCTGATCGTGCTGATGTATGCGCAGGGTGAATACCTCTTTGCCGTTCTAACCCTGATCCTCTCCGGTGTCGGCTTATACATTTATGGCAACCGCCGCGCGTATTCGTGGCGCTACGTGTACCCCGGTCTGGCCGGGATGTCGTTGTTTGTGTTGTTCCCGCTGATCTGCACCATCGCGATTGCCTTCACTAACTACAGCAGCACTAACCAGCTGACCTTTGAACGTGCGCAGTCCGTTCTCATGGGACGTGAATTTCAGGGCGGCAAGGTGCTGAATTTCGCACTCTTCCCTGCGGGCGATAGATGGCAACTGGCACTGACGTCGGCGGATAACAGCGAGACGCTGGTTTCCCCGCCTTTTGCTTTCAACGCTTCCGCGCCGCAAACGCTGGACATGCTGCCGCAAACCGCGCCGTCGGCTGAAAAAGCCGGGTTGCGGGTAGTGACACAAAACCGTCTGGCCCTCGGTCAGATCTCAGCGAAATTACCCGACGGCGAAACGCTGCGCATGAGTTCCCTGCGCCAGTTCTCCGGCACTCAGCCGCTGTACAAACTCGGTGAAGATAAGAAGCAGCTGACCAATGTGCAAACCGGCACGATTTACCGCCCGAACATGGACACCGGCTTCTATCAGGCAGTGAACGCTCAGGGCGAATGGCAGGCAGAAAAACTCAGCCCCGGCTTTACCGTCGGCATCGGCTGGGGCAACTTCCTTCGCGTGTTACATGACGAAGGGATCCAGAAACCGTTCCTGTCGATTTTCGTCTGGACCGTTGTGTTCGCCCTGCTGAGCGTGGTGCTCACCGTGGCTGTCGGTATGGTGCTGGCCTGCGTGGTGCAGTGGGAAGAACTGAAAGGGAAAGCGGCATACCGCATCCTGCTGATCCTGCCCTACGCCGTGCCTGCGTTTATTTCGATTCTTATTTTCAAAGGGTTATTCAACCAGAGTTTTGGTGAGATCAACCTGATGCTCAGCGCGCTGTTTGGCATCAAACCGGCGTGGTTCAGCGATCCATGGACGGCCAAAAGCATGATCATTATCGTCAACACCTGGCTCGGTTATCCGTACATGATGATCCTGTGCATGGGCCTGCTGAAAGCGATCCCGGACGATCTTTACGAAGCATCCGCTATGGACGGCGCAACGCCGATGCAGAACTTCTTCCGCATCACGCTGCCGCTTTTGATCAAACCGCTGACGCCACTGATGATCGCCAGCTTCGCGTTTAACTTTAATAACTTCGTGCTGATCCAGTTGCTGACCAACGGCGGGCCGGACATGCTCGGCACCACCACGCCAGCGGGTCATACCGATTTGCTGGTCAGCTACACCTATCGCATCGCCTTTGAAGGCGGCGGCGGGCAGGACTTCGGGCTGGCGGCAGCGATTGCCACGCTAATCTTCCTGCTGGTGGGAGCGCTGGCTGTCGTGAACCTGAAAGCATCACGTATGAAATTCGACTGAGGAGAAACAAACAATGCCTATGGTTAAACCGAAGTCGCAGAAAGTCAGATTGCTGGTCACACACCTGCTGTTGCTGTGCTTTCTGGCGCTGATCCTGTTCCCGTTGCTGATGGTGTTCGCCATCTCGCTGCGTCCGGGTAACTTCGCCACCGGCAGCCTGATCCCGGATCAGGTCTCGTGGGATCACTGGAAACTGGCGCTCGGCATTGCCGTCAACAACAGCGACGGCAGCGTTACGCCACCGCCGTTCCCGGTGATGCTGTGGCTGTGGAATTCGATCAAGATCGCCGTGATCACCGCCGTCGGCATCGTCGCGCTTTCCACCACCTGCGCCTATGCCTTTGCCCGCATGAAATTCCGCGGTAAAAGTTCGCTGCTTAAAGGGATGCTGATTTTTCAGATGTTCCCGGCGGTGCTGTCGCTGGTGGCGCTATACGCCCTGTTCGACCGTCTCGGCATGTACGTGCCGTTCCTCGGGCTGAACACCCACGGCGGCGTGATTTTCGCCTACATGGGCGGCATCGCCCTGCACGTCTGGACGATCAAAGGCTATTTCGAAACCATCGACGGTTCGCTGGAAGAAGCCGCTGCGCTGGACGGTGCCAGCCCGTGGCAGGCATTCCGTCTGGTGCTGCTGCCGCTGTCCGTGCCGATTCTGGCGGTGGTATTTATTCTGTCGTTCATCGCGGCCATCACCGAAGTGCCGGTGGCGTCGTTACTGCTGCGTGACGTCAACAGCTACACCCTGGCAGTCGGTATGCAGCAATATCTGAACCCGCAAAATTACCTGTGGGGTGATTTCGCGGCGGCAGCCATATTGTCGGCTATCCCGATTACGGCGGTGTTCCTGATTGCTCAACGCTGGCTGGTCGGCGGCTTAACGGCAGGCGGTGTGAAAGGTTAACTGTAAGGCTAATGCGCTTTGTAATACTTGATCAATTCCCTGTGTCTTGGGCGGCTGAATAAGCCGCCTTTTTTTATGCATGGAGGGATCGGGAATAACCAAATAGTCGGTGCAAAGGTATCAGCGAGCTCACAAGAGGCAATGGACTGTATAGCGTTCACCAGACCCCCTTAGGATTCATATACAGGCCATCCGATCCCAACGGTTGCCCATAAAAAAGGGGTCCTGCCCTAAGGCAGAACCCCTTTTCACTTCCTTCCTTTCAGCTTCAGCTCACCGATACTTTCCGGCGGCGTTTATCGAGGTCTTTAATCAGCTTATTCACCTGCTCGTCGGCAAACATCTCTTCGAGCGTATGGGAAAGCTTACGGCGCCAGTTCGGATATTCATCGCTGGTACCGGGCACGTTAACCGGTGCGCCCATGTCCAGCCAGTCTTCCGGTTGCAGGCCGAGCAAGGCACAGGCACTGTCAGCAACGTAACGTTGCAGACCACGGTTGAGTATTGGCGTCATTTCCATCAGTGCGGCTTTATGCCCGGTTTTCTTCGGGATACAGCCGTAATGATGCAAACCATCAAGCAACCCCTGACGTGCGCGGGCGCGGTCGGCGTACAGCTCCTGTAAAACAGCCTCGTCGCGGTACAAACCGAGGGATTTTCCCAGCGCCAGATCGTCGCTTTGCCAGTAGCCGCGCAGCGTCGGCAGGTCGTGCGTGGTAATCGTGGCCATCGCCTGAACCGGATAGGACTGCGGCGCGCGGAAGTTGTTTTCCTCGTCGCGCTCGAAATACAGCACTTTGTAGGAATACACGCCGCTTTCGCGCAGTTTGCTGACGATCTCGACCGGTACGGTGCCCAGATCTTCGCCGATCACCATGCAACGGTGACGCTGGCTTTCCAGGGCTAAAATGGCCAGCAGATCATCCACCGGATATTGCACGTACGCACCTTTATCCGCCGTTTCACCCGCCGGGATCCACCACAGGCGCAGTAACGCCATCACATGATCGATGCGCAACGCGCCGCAGCTGGTCATGTTGGAACGCAGAAGATCGATAAAAGGCTGATAGCCGCGCCTCACCATCACATGCGGATCCATCGGGCGCAGATCCCAGTTCTGACCGAGCGGGCCGAGAATATCCGGCGGTGCACCCACCGAGGCTTTCAGGCAATACAGCTCGCCGTCGCCCCAGGTTTCGGATCCGCCTGCCACCACGCCGACCGCCAGATCACGGTAAAGCCCCATCGGCATCTCGTGCCGCTGGCTGGTGTGATAACACTGCGTAAACTGGGTTTCCGCCAGCCATTGCAGCCACAGATAAAACTCCACATCCTGCGCATGTTGCTCGCAGAATGCCCGCACGGCCGGGCCACGGGCATCATGATATTTTTCAGGCCAGCGGTTCCAGCCAAGTGCCACATCACTTTCTTTCGCCAGATGCTCGTAAAGCGCATCAAACGCAGCCTGCAGATACAGGCTTTCACCGCCCTGTTTGACGAAATTGCGCAGGGATTTCACCTGCGGATCCTGCGCCTTACGCCCCTGAAAATGTGCGTAAGCCAGCCGTAATCCTTCTAATTTCAGCGGCATAACGCTGGCGTAATCCACCCAGTCATTGGCGCGCACCGCCTGCAAACGCTGTTGCGTCACCGGCTGATGCCACCACTGTTGCGCCGCATCGCTCTGCCGGAAATCCTCCACCGCGCCGACGTCGATATAAATCACGTTCAGCCAGCGGCGGGATGACGGACTGTAAGGGCTGGCGGCCACCGGATTCGCCGGATACAGCGCGTGGATCGGATTAAGCCCGACAAACGCGCCGCCGCGTTCGGCGACGTTTTTCAGCATCAGATTGAGATCGCCAAAATCACCGATGCCCCAGTTATTTTCCGAGCGCAATGTATAAAGCTGCACGCAGGCGCCCCACAGTTTTTTACCGGCCAGCAGCGCATCCGGTTCGTAACAGCGTTTCGGCGCGACAATGACCCGACACTCCCACTGTTGCGCGTCCTGCGTCAACGTCAGCTGGTGATAACCGGCAGGAATTTTACCCGGGAGTGCCAGCGTCATTTTGCCGCTGATCCGCCCCTTTTGGGTCACGCCGCTTTCCAGTTTCAGAGTCCAGGCATATTCGCCTTCACCGCCGACCGGCAATGCCAGGCGGCTGCCGGTGACAAACACTTTGACCGACGGCACCGGCGTGGCAACCGGGCGGCTGCCCGCCACCCAGCCCATCGCCGATAACAGTTCACGCTTGGTCTCGGAAGCGATTGCCTGTTGTTTGCCGTGCGCATTAATAAAACCAGAAGCAATCCCCGCCTCCCTGGCGGCCTGCTCCAGTGCTTTGTTCTCCATGCGGGCTCCTTATCGCTTCGCCTGCCAGATCCGTTGCTGATAATCGCGGATCGAGCGGTCGGAACTGAACATCCCTACGCGGGCCGTGTTGAGGATAGTTTTACGCGTCCACTCATCCTGGTCGCGATACAACGCGTCGACTTTTTGCTGTGCCGCGCAGTAATCGGCAAAGTCAGCCAGCACCAGATACGGGTCGCCGCCGCCCAGCAAACTGTCGAGCATCAGGCTGAAGGCCTGTTTGTCGCCATTGCTGAAGAAGCCGTTTTCCAGTTCTTTGAGGAGCTTATCCAGGTGTTTGTCTTTCTTGCGAATTTTAAGCGGATCGTAGCCCTTCGCCTGCAAGGCTTTGACCTGATCGACGGTGTTACCAAAGATGAAGATATTGTCTTCCCCGACCTCTTCAGCAATCTCAACGTTCGCGCCGTCGAGCGTGCCGACGGTCAGCGCGCCGTTCAGCGCCAGTTTCATGTTGCCGGTGCCGGAAGCTTCTTTACCGGCGGTAGAAATTTGCTCGGAAACATCAGCCGCCGGGATCATCAGTTCAGCCACGGACACGCGGTAATCCGGAATAAACACCACTTTGATGCGGTCACGCACCAGCGGATCGTTATTCACTTTTTCCGCGACTTTATTGATGGCATAGATGATGTTTTTCGCCAGGTAATAACCCGGTGCCGCTTTCGCGCCGAACAGGAACACACGCGGCACCAGATCCATTTCCGGGTTATCGCGCAACTGACGGTACAACGACAGAATGTGCAGCAGATTCAGATGCTGGCGTTTGTATTCATGCAGACGTTTGATCTGTACGTCGAAAATGGCATCAGGGTTGAGGGTCAGTCCCATCACCTGTTTCACGTAATGCGCCAGTTTGATTTTGTTCTCACGCTTAATGGCCTGATAACGCTGACGGAATTTTTTATTATCCGCAGAACTTTCCAGCCCTTTCAGCGCGTCCAGGTCATTCACCCATTCGGTTTTCAGGGTGTCATCAATCAGCGATGACAGCGCCGGGTTACACTGTTTCAGCCAGCGGCGCGGTGTGATGCCGTTGGTCACGTTGTGGAATTTATTCGGCCATAACAGGTGATATTCCGGGAACAGGTCTTTGACCACCAGTTCGGAATGCAACGCCGCCACGCCGTTCACCGCAAAACCACTGACCACGCACAGATTTGCCATCCGCACTTGTTTGTTCTGATGGACAGACAGTTTTTCCCAGACGGCTTTGTCACCCGGCCACTGTTTTTCGACCACTTTTTTGAAGCGGGCGTTGATGGCTTTGATCAGCGAGAAATGGCGCGGCAGCAGGCTGCGCACCAGTTTTTCATCCCAGCACTCCAGCGCTTCCGGCATCAGCGTGTGGTTGGTGTAGGCGAACGTCTGGCGGGTGATCGCCCAGGCGGCGTCCCATTCAAGCTGGTGTTCGTCGAGCAAAATACGCAACAGCTCAGGAATGGCAATGGTCGGGTGCGTGTCATTGAGCTGGATGACTTCAAATTTCGGTAAATCCTCAATTTTACGGCCAAGGAAGTGATGGCGGCGCAGGATATCGGCCACCGAGCAGGCGCACTGGAAATACTGCTGCATCAGGCGCAGGCGTTTGCCAGCGTCGTGATTGTCATTCGGATACAGCACTTTGGTGAGTTTGGCCGCATCAATGCCTTTTTGCTCGGCTTTAAGAAATTCACCGTCATTGAACAGCGTCAGATCGAACGGATGCACGTCAGTGGCCTGCCACAGACGCAGCGGCTGGGTAACGCCATTTTTGTACCCGACCACCGGCAGATCCCAGGCTTCACCGCGCAGGGTAAAAGCCGGATGCCACTGTTCAGCGCCCTTTTCGTTTTTTGTCAGTTTGCCACCAAACGCCACATCGACGGACAGTGAGCTGTTGTGGCTGAACCACGGATAGCATTCGCGATGCCAGTTATCCGGCGCTTCCTGTTGTTTGCCTTCGCTGAACGACTGGCGGAAAAGACCGTACTGATAGTTCAGACCGTAGCCGGTCGCCGGTTGCCCGACGGTCGCCATGGAATCGAGGAAACAGGCAGCCAGACGGCCTAATCCGCCATTGCCCAGCGCCGGATCGGTTTCCTGCTCCAGTACGTCGGCCAGCTCGACACCCTGCTCTTTCAGCGCCTGACTGACCGTGTCGTACCAGCCGAGATTGATCAGATTATTCGCGGTCAGGCGCCCGATCAGGAATTCCATCGAAATATAGTTAACGTGCCTTTGCGGCTGTTTCGCCGCCGCCGGTGCCGGTTGCGCGCTCAGTTGTTCAGATAATGCGGCACTGGTGGCCTGCCACCACTGGTGCGGTGTCATATCCTGTGCCTGCTGCAAACCGAACCCTTGCCACTGGCGTTTCAGCGCGGCTAAAAACTGCGTCTTATCTAAAGTCACCTGCATCACATGCCTCTTTATCCGGAAATTTGTAGGGAAAGTCTGGTGTTGATTATCACTATGCTGACGCGTATGTCGGTGAGCGGCATCCTCCCGTAAAAGATTAGGCAGGGAGGAGAAACGGGGCGTAGCCGGAGGAGACGGAGGTTCAGGGCAGATGCCTGAAAATTTGTATTAAGAAGTGTGATGCAGAGCAACTTAACGGCATGTAAAAACGTAACATTCTTGCAATCAATGTTTCAAAGGAGGACTTTAGAAAAAGTGATTAATTACACGCTGTGAAATAAATAACGTCCCCTCTGTCCTTCTGTCAAAAGAATCGAAAAAAATGCTGATCCCTTCAAAATTGAGCCGCCCGGTGCGGCAGCAAAATACAGTGGTTCGGGAACGTCTGCTGACGAAGCTCTCGACTGCGCCAAATTATCGTCTGACTCTGGTCGCCAGTCCGGCGGGTTATGGGAAAACGACGCTGGTGGCGCACTGGGCTGCAGGTAAAAGTGATCTGGGCTGGTATTCTCTTGATGAAAGCGACAATCAGCCGGAGCGCTTTGCCAGCTATCTGATTGCTGCTGTACAGCAGGCCTGCGGCGGGCATTGCATCAAAAGCGAAGCGCTGAGTCTCAAGCATCAGTACGCCAGTTTACCTGCGCTGTTTGCCCAGCTTTTTGTGGAACTTTCCGACTGGCACAGCCCGCTGCTGCTGGTGATCGACGATTACCATCTGATTTCCAATGACGCCATTCATGAAGGGATGCGTTTTTTCCTGCGCCATCAGCCGGAAAACCTGTCACTGGTGGTGCTTTCACGCACCCTGCCGCCGCTGGGCATCGCCAATATGCGTGTGCGGGATCAACTGCTGGAACTCAACGCCTCGCATCTGGCCTTTACGCATCCGGAAACACAGCAATTTTTCGACAACCGGCTGAAAGACCCGATTGATCAGGCAGACAGCAGCCGGCTGTGCGACGAAGTCGCGGGCTGGGCCACCGCCTTGCAACTGATTGCGTTATCGGCGCGGCAGTCTTCTCACCCTTCACAGCATTCGACGCAGCAGTCCGCACGCAAACTGGCCGGGCTGAATGCCAGCCATCTTTCTGAATATCTGGTGGATGAAGTGCTGGATCGCGTTGATGCCCCGACGCGTGATTTTCTCCTGCGCTGCTCGCTGTTGCGCTCAATGAACGATGCGCTGATTGTGCGCCTGACCGGCAGCGAAAATGGTCAGCAACGGCTGGAAGAACTGGAACGTCAGGGATTATTCATCAACCGTATGGATGACAGCGGCGAATGGTTTAACTTCCACCCGCTGTTTGCCACATTCCTGCGTCAGCGTTGTCAGTGGGAACTGGCATCTGAGCTGCCTGCCATTCACCGCGCTGCCGCCGAAGGCTGGCTGGCACAAGGTTTTCCGGCCGAAGCCATTCATCATGCGCTGGGTGCCGAAGACACCAATCTGCTGCGCGATATTCTGCTGCAACATGCCTGGGCCCTGTTTAATCAAAGCGAGCTGGCGTTGCTGGAAGAATGTCTTGCCGCTCTGCCTTATGACCGGCTGATTCAGAATCCTAAACTGGTGTTGTTGCAGGCATGGCTCGCACAAAGTCAGCACCGTTATGCTGAAGTCGAGGTGTTGCTGGCCCGCGCTGAAAGCGAAATGAAACAGCATAATATTGTGATGGAACAGGCACTGGCGGCCGAGTTTGATGCCCTGCGGGCACAGGTGGCTATCAACGACGGACGTCAGGATGAGGCGGAAAAACTGGCCACTGAGGCGCTGCGCTATCTGCCTTATGAAAGCTATTACAGCCGCATTGTGGCCACGTCCGTGACCGGTGAAATCCAGCACTGCAAAGGGGATCTCACCCGCGCACTGCCGCTGATGCAGCAGACCGAGCAAATCGCCCGCCGTTATGAAGCCTATCACTACGCCTTATGGGCGCTGCTGCAACAGAGTGAAATTCTGATTGCTCAGGGCTTTTTGCAGGCCGCGTTTGAGATGCAGGATCGCGCTTTTGAACTGGTGCGCGAACAGCATCTTGAACAGTTGCCGATGCACGAATTTTTATTGCGTTTACGTTCCCAGCTGCTGTGGTCATGGTCGCGGCTCGATGATGCAGAAGAAGCTGCGCGTGAAGGGCTTAATGTGCTGAGCAATTTCCAGCCGCAACAGCAGTTGCAATGCCTGGCAATGCTGGCGAAATGTTCGCTGGCACGCGGTCAGCTCGACAACGCCCATCATCATTTACAACGCTGTGAAGCATTGCTGAAAACCGGTCAGTATCACATTGACTGGCTGACCAATACCGATAAGCCGCGGGTGATTTACTGGCAGATGATTGGCGATAAAAACGCTGCACGCCAGTGGCTGCAACAGGCGCGTAAACCGGACATGGCAGATAACCATTTCCAGCAAGGTCAGTGGCGAAATATTGCCCGCGTACAGATTTTGCTGGAACAGTTTGATGAAGCTGAAGTGGTGCTCGATGAACTGAATCAGAATGCCCGGCAGTTGCGCCTGACCAGCGATCTGAACCGCAATTTGCTGCTGAGTAACTTACTTTACTGGCAAACCGGGCGCAAAAGTGACGCCCAAAAAGCATTGATCGAAGCGCTGGCGCTGGCGAACCGTACCGGTTTTGTCAGTCATTTCGTCATCGAAGGGGAAATGATGGCGCAACAACTGCGCCAGTTGATCCAGCTTAATCTGCTACCGGAACTGGAACAGCGCCGCGCCCAGCAGATTTTGCGCGAAATTAACCAGCATCACCGTCATAAGTTTGCGCATTTCGACGAAGGCTTTGTGAACAAACTGCTGACCCATCCGCAAGTGCCGGAGCTAATCCGTACCAGTCCGCTGACGCAGCGCGAGTGGCAGGTTCTGGGGCTGATTTACTCCGGCTACAGTAATGACCAGATTGCCGGTGAGCTGGACGTTGCATCAACGACCATCAAAACCCATATCCGTAATCTGTATCAGAAACTGGGTGTTGCGCACCGGCAGGAAGCGGTGCAGCAGGCTCAGCACCTGTTACAAGTGATGGGTTACGGCGCGTAATTATCTCTTCAAAATACATCACGATTTCTCCGCTTTTCATAACACATCGTCAAAATAAGTTGATGTGTTATGCCTATTTTTTATTAGCGAACATTTTTTACTCAAAAATAAAATCCGGTGATATAATGTGACCGTCATCACATAATTGTAATTCACCATTTCTTCTGTAAAGCCCATTGCCCGCCCGTCGTAGCAGCCTTCCGGCTGATTTTGGCTTCGTGCAAGTGGCTGTAGTAAGTAAGGATTTTATCGATGGGTACATTAACTGCCGGGATTTTAATGATGCGCTGGGAATTGCTGAGCGCTTTTTTGATGTTCTGCACCAGCCAGCTTAATATTGTTTGTCGCCAGTCCAGCCGCAATACCATGGCATTCGTTTGCAGTGGTATCGGCCTCACCGTGACCTGTTTCTTTGTCATGAGCCTGATGGGCATGAGCTACAACGCCGTTGCCGTCGCGCAATTCTGGGCAAACACCAAAGACGTTTTCTTTGATGTCATGAGCAAAACCCCGACCGATATGTCTTACTACTATTAATCCGATTTCCTTAGCGGATATTCCAGATTATTAAAGGGCAGAACCGCATGTTCTGCCCTTTTTGTTATCCCGCGCTTTCCCCCCGTGTTACTTCTGATGATTATTTGTTCAGCCGGATGTCATGTAATCCTAAATATAAAAATTTGCGTGACGCATCGAATGTCTTTTTGTATCTATCATTCTGATTACCTGTAAATTGCGGGATGTACCGAAAGGTAAAAAGATATTGTGCTGGCGTCTAAACTATTCATTGCTAATAGTTGAAGGGACGTATTAGATTCTCACTCTATACTTTTCTTAGAATGATCATTGCTTTGTTTGCTTCAGGCTGCTGAATTTTCTCTGATTTGGCTCCCCTGCTTATGGTTGAAGGAATTCCGATGAATACGCATCACATGCTTGGCGCGTTAGTGTTACTGGTAAGTTCTGCTTCTTCTCTCGCCGTTGAAACAACGGGCATTCCTCAGGATCAGGTGAAAGAGCGCAACGCGTTCATTGCCGATTTGATGAAAAAAATGACCCTTGATGAAAAAATCGGTCAGCTGAATCTGGTCACTGTGGGGCCTGAGTACCAAAAAGAAGCCATCATGGCTGACATCCGCGCTGGTAAAGTCGGTGGCGTGTTTAACACGGTAACTAAGCCCGATATCCGCCGTATGCAGGATCAGGTGCAGTACAGCCGCCTGAAAATTCCTCCGTTTTATGCCTATGACGTGGTGCATGGGCAGCGCACGATTTTCCCTATCAGCCTCGGTCTGGCGGCGAGCTGGGATATGCAGGCGGTGGCGACCAGCGCACGTATTTCAGCCCAGGAAACGGCAGCCGATGGCCTGAACATGACGTTCTCACCGATGGTCGATATCACCCGTGATCCGCGCTGGGGCCGTGTTTCTGAAGGTTTCGGCGAAGATACCTATCTGACCTCGCGCCTCGCGCATGAAATGGTTACCGGTTATCAGGGCAAAGATCCGTCTGCCCCTGACGCCGTCATGGCAAACGTCAAACACTATGCGTTGTACGGTGCTGTCGAAGGCGGCCGCGAATACAACACTGTGGACATGAGCCTGACCCGCATGTTCAACGATTACATGCCACCTTATAAAGCGGCAGTCGATGCGGGTGCCGGCGGTGTGATGGTGGCACTGAACAGCGTTAACGGTATTCCTGCCACCTCGAATACCTGGCTGCTGAAAGATATTCTGCGCGATGACTGGCAGTTCAAGGGCCTGACTGTCAGCGACCATGGCGCCATTGGCGGACTGGTCAAACATGGCGTAGCCGAAGACGATCGTCAGGCTGCCGCGATGGCGCTGAAAGCCGGTGTCGATATGGACATGGCTGACAATATGTACGGTAAGTACCTGAAAGGATTACTTGCCGACGGCATGGTGAGCCAGAAAGACATTGACCGCGCCGTTCGCGATGTTCTGGCCGCGAAATGGGATATGGGGCTGTTTGTTGATGAATATCGTCATTTAGGCCCGCAGTCGAGCGATCCGGCTGACACCAACGCCGAAAGCCGTCTGCATCGTCAGGAGGCGCGCGAAGTGGCACGTACTTCGCTGGTGCTGCTGAAAAATAACAATCAAACGTTACCGTTAAATAAAAAAGGCACGATTGCCGTCGTTGGCGCGCTGGCTGACAGCAAGCGTGACGTGATGGGCAGTTGGTCGGCAGCCGGTAAGGCAGCGCAGGCAGTCACTGTGTTGCAGGGGATGAAAGATGTGCTCGGTGATAAAGGCACTATCCTCTATGCCCGCGGTGCCAACGTCACCAACGATCAGGCTCTGGTCGATTTCCTGAACTCTTACGAGAAACAGGTGATCAACGATCCACGCAAACCGCAGGATATGATCGACGAAGCGGTGAAAACAGCAGAAAAAGCTGACGTTGTGGTCGCCGTAGTCGGCGAAGCACAAGGCATGGCGCACGAAGCGTCCAGCCGTTCCGAAATTAACATTCCGCAAAGCCAGCGTGACCTGCTCAAGGCATTGAAAGCCACCGGTAAACCGCTGGTTGTCGTGTTAATGAATGGCCGTCCGCTGACCCTGTCGTGGGAAAACGAAATTTCTGATGCCATGCTGGAAACCTGGTTCAGCGGCACCGAAGGCGGACATGCGATTGCCGACGTTCTGTTTGGAGACTACAATCCATCAGGCAAACTGCCGATGACCTTCCCACGCTCAGTCGGGCAAATTCCTTTGTACAATAGCGTGCTCAATACCGGCCGTCCGTTTAATCCTCAGCATCCAGATAAATACACTACCCGTTATTTTGATATTACCAACGGCCCGCTGTTCCCGTTCGGTTATGGCCTGAGCTACACCAGCTTCAGTATGTCTGACGTGAGTTTGTCATCCACCACGATGGATGCCGGACACCCGCTCACCGCCAGCGTGACGGTGAAAAACACCGGCAAAGTCAGCGGTGCGACGATCGTCCAGATGTACCTGCAGGATGTCACGGCGTCGATCAGTCGTCCGGTTAAAGAGTTGAAGAATTTTGAGAAAATCAACCTGCAGCCGGGCGAAGAGAAAGTTGTTACCTTTGCGATCACCGAAAAAGATTTACGCTTCTACAACGATAAGTTGAAATGGGCTTCAGAGCCTGGAAAGTTCAATGTATTCGTGGGGTTAGATTCTCAGGATGTGAAACAAACCAGTTTCCTGCTGAAATAACTTTCCGGGCCTGAAATCAGGCCCGGAAGAGAATCAAAAACCTTCTCTCTCAGGCGGTATTCCGGTAACGGAGACCGCCTGTTCTGAGCAGTAATTTCTGTCCGGTAACTGGATATATAACTGGCAGTGGCTAACCTTAAATTCAATGTGTTACGCCATTCCGCCCTTGTCCGTTTTTTTACGGAACGTGGCGAATGTGCTGAACAGAGTAAGCTCCGTCTGTGCTGACTGTCGCCCGTCGCCACACTGACGGCGTATAGCGTTCTTTGCGGAGAAACATTCATGGTCGACTCTCAAGATGCTTCCCTCCTGTACCTGCACTTTGGTACACCACGCCCATATTGGCGACTGGGTTCAGACAGCAATGCCCTGGAGTTATCCGCAGAGAAAGGCGTCGTCAATATTGCTATCTCTCTGACGCAGTGGCAGGCAGGGAAAATAAGGCAACTCACCGGGATCACCTCGAGTTTTACCCTGGATATCACGCTATTCGGATCCCCTGCGCGTTTGTATCTTGTCGGGCGAAAAATCGACAGTAAAGCCTGGGCCGGTACGGCCTCCGCCTATCAGGACACTGAGTCTGTCGCCCATGACCTTGAAGTCGGTCTGACCTTTGCTGAGCAGGTGGTTTCTGAAGCCAACTCCGTGATCGTGATTATCGATCAGGAAGGCAAAATCCATCGTTTTAACCGTCTGAGCGAGGAATATACCGGCCTGCGCGAAGAAGATGTTATCGGACGCAGCGCCTATGACCTTTTTATGTCGATGGAAGAAGGCCTGGCCTCACGTCAGAATATCAATGGTTTTTTCCAGCATCAGCAATCTTATGAAGTGGAACGCTGGATCAACACCGTCAAAGGCCAGCGCCTGTTCCTGTTTCGCAATAAATTCGTCCACAGCGGCAGCGGCAAACAGCAAAAATATCTGATTTGCTCCGGCTCTGACATCACTGACGAACGCAAGGCGCAGGAGCGTTTGCGCGTGCTGGCAAATACTGATCTGGTCACCGGTTTCGCTAACCGTAATGCCTTGCAGGAGTCCCTTGCCCGAGCACTTATCGAGCGTGGTGAAAACAACGTCGGGCTGATTTATCTGGATCTGGATAACTTCAAAAAAGTTAACGACGCCTACGGACATATGTTTGGTGATCACCTGCTGCGCGCGGTGTCTGATGCCATTCAGGATTGCCTGTCGCCCAACGATAAACTGGCGCGGCTCGGCGGGGATGAATTCATTATTCTCAGCACGCATGCTGAAATAAAAGCGCTGGAAGCGCTGAGTCAGCGCGTTTTGCGCAGGCTCAGTTTGCCATTCCGCATCGGGCTGATTGAAGTGTATACCGGCTGTTCAGCCGGTATCGCGATTTGCCCGGAACACGGTACCGACGGCGATATACTGTTGCAAAACGCCGATACCGCCATGTATGCAGCCAAGGAAAAGGGCAAAAATGTACACTGTGTTTTCTCACCAGAGATGAATGAGAAAGCCTCTGAATACATGTGGTTAGATACACATTTACGCAAAGCCTTGTCTGAGAAAGATCAACTGGTCTTACACTATCAGCCGAAAGTATCGCTTTACGGTACCGTGCAAAGCGTGGAGGCACTGCTGCGCTGGAATTCTCCGGAACGCGGTCTGATCCAACCTCAGAGCTTTATTCCCTATGCCGAAGAATCCGGTCTCATCACGCCAGTCGGTAAATGGGTGATCGAAACCGCCACCCGTCAGGCGACGGAATGGCAGAAAAAAGGGCTGAATTTGCGGGTGGCGGTAAACCTCTCCGGACGACAGCTTAACAATAGTGCATTCATCACGACGCTGTCGGATGCCATGAAAAATGCCGGCATGAAAGGCTGCCTGCTGGATTTCGAACTGACAGAAAGTTGCCTGGTGGAAGACGAAGGTGCAGCGATCACCATGATTAACCAGTTGCATAAACTGGGCGCACAGGTACATCTGGATGATTTCGGCACCGGTTATTCTTCGCTGTCACAACTGGCGAGAATCCCCCTCGACTGCATCAAGCTGGATCAAAGCTTTATTCGTGGAATCAATGATAATCCGGTGTCTCAGGCGCTGGTACGGGCGATTGTGGCGGTGGCCAAAACGCTGCAACTGACAGTAGTCGCGGAAGGTGTGGAAACGGCGGAAGAAGAGAAGCTGATTGACGAAATCGGTGTGGACAGCAAACAGGGATTTTTATATGCCAAGCCAATGCCAGCAAATGAACTGGAGCACTGGCTTGAGGAAAAAATGATTGCTTCACCCAATGTTTTTAAACATAAAGCAAAACAGAAATAGCGCCAGTGACGGGCTGCTTCTGCCTGCTGCTAGCCGGTTTTACGCAATGACGCCGTATGCCGGTTTTGCAGCATGACCAGACGCTCCATATAACTCAGGTCTTTCTCCTCCAGCGTAAACGCTGCATCCACCCAATCCTCCGTAATATCCATCAGTTCTGAACGTGATAATTGCAGCACACGCTGACGTGCGCGGATCATCGCCCGGATGCCGTTGAGTTTTGGTCGCAAAACATCCATGAACGTTCGCGTGGCGGTGAATGCTTCCCCCGGCTGGAATAACACGTCCACCAGCCCGCGGCTTTCAAACCATTCGGCGGTATGCGACTCCCCGGTGGAAATCAGTTCCTCCGCCAGCTTCATCCCCGCTTTGCGCGACACCAGCGAATAGCCGCCCATTCCCGGGAAAAGGTTAAACGCGATTTCAGGGAACCCCATCCGGGCGGTGTTCTGCGCCAGCACGTAATGGTGTGCCAGTGCGGCTTCAAAGCCGCCGCCCAGCGCCGTGCCTTCTATCATCGATAAACTGATCGCGCCTACATCAAAACCACGCGCGGCAGCGTGAACGCAATCCACGCAGGCTCTGGCGTAAGCACGTAACGCTTCGCGTTTATTATTGACGATGGAATCAACAAAGAAGCTCAGATCACCGCCGACATTATACATATTGGGCACCAAAGAGCCGGTGACCCAAAAATCAAAACGCAGACCGGATGCCTTCGCGGCATACATCAGCGTCATAATGTCTTCGATAAGCTCCTGATTAAAACAGGGACGTGGATAAGACCTGAGCATCATCCACATGACGTTACGACCCTCTTCATAATAGGCTGCAATCTGGGACAAATGCCCGGCTTCGGTGAACGGGCGGCAGGCTGTATGGTCAATAAGATTCATAGTATATATCCAGGTTAGAATTGAATTTTTAGGGTGAAGCAACTCCAGCCTAGTCCAGCTCTAACCCGAACTGAATCGATTCGATATGGTTTTCTAAAAATAATCCTAACGACCACAACCCCTGAAAAAAATGTTAAAAATAAACAACCTGCAATAAGACCATTGTGTGTAAAAACAAAGAAATAGGTATTTCATCTGCTATCTTGTGCTGTTTTCCGGCGACAAAATTCACCTCTGCCAATTAATAAACCGCGAGTAATAAGAAGCGTAATAGTTAATTAACGCTCAGCGAATTCCTCAGAGTGATACATATCACAGTCATTACACACTGACTTTCCAATTGTTCTGCCAGCAGCTAAATTGAATTCATCTCCTCCGACCACTTAAGAGAATTCCATGACTGAACGCGCTTCGCTTTTTTATCCGCACCTGCTGGCGCCGCTGGATTTAGGTTTTACCCAACTGAAAAATCGCGTGCTGATGGGTTCCATGCACACCGGGCTGGAAGAACGGGAGGACGGGCCGGAACGTCTGGCGGCATTTTATGCAGAACGTGCCGCCGCAGGCGTCGGGCTGATTGTCACCGGCGGCATTTCCCCTAACGCGCAGGGCGTGGTTTATCAGGGCGGTTCGATTCTCGCTGAACAGGAACACATCACACATCACCGCGTGGTGACTGACGCGGTGCATGCCGCTGGCGGCAAAATTGCCCTGCAGATCCTTCACGCCGGACGTTACAGTTATCAGCCCCACCCCGTCGCGCCCTCCGCCCTGCAGGCACCGATCAACCGTTTTACGCCACATGCTTTGAGTGAAGAGGAAATTGAATCCACACTGGCGGATTTCGCCCGCTGTGCGCAGCTTGCCAAAGAGTCGGGTTATGACGGCGTGGAAATCATGGGCTCCGAAGGCTATCTGATAAACCAGTTCCTCACCGCACGCACTAATCAGCGCACGGACAACTGGGGCGGTTGTGCCGATAACCGCATGCGGTTTGCCACCGAAGCCGTGCGCCGCGTGCGCGAAACCTGTGGCCGGGAATTCATCATCATTTATCGCTTATCCATGCTGGATCTGGTCGAAGAAGGCTCGGACTGGAATGAAGTCGAAATGCTGGCGCAGCGCATCGAACAGGCAGGCGCGAGCATTATCAACACCGGTATTGGCTGGCATGAAGCGCGCATTCCGACCATAGCCACCATGGTGCCCCGCGCGGCGTTCAGCTGGGTGACGCAAAAACTGATGGGCAAAGTGGGGATTCCGCTGATTACCACCAACCGCATTAACGACCCTGACGTGGCGGAGAAAATTCTCGCCGAAGGTTGTGCGGATATGGTGTCGATGGCGCGCCCGTTTCTTGCCGATCCTGCGTTTGTCGAAAAAGCCGCGCAGGGACGTGCTGATGAAATCAACACCTGCATCGGCTGTAATCAGGCCTGTCTCGATCAGATATTCGCCGGCGAAGTCACTTCCTGTCTGGTCAATCCGCGCGCCTGCCGTGAAACGCAGTTACCGGTTACCCGTGCGGAAATCACCAAACATCTGGCCGTTGTCGGCTCGGGGCCAGCCGGGCTGGCGTTTGCCACTACCGCCGCCAGCCGCGGGCATCACGTCACATTATTTGATGCACACAATGAAATCGGCGGGCAGTTTAATGTCGCCAAACAGATCCCCGGCAAAGAAGAGTTTTATCAGACGCTGCGTTACTACTCGCGCCAGCTGACATTACTGGGCGTAACGCTGCGCCTGGGCGAAACCGTCAGCGCCAGCCAGTTAACGGGTTATGACGAAGTGATCCTCGCCTGTGGTATTTCACCGCGCCTGCCGGATATTGCGGGCATTGATCATCCGATCGTGCTGACCTATCTCGACGTACTGCGGGATAAAAAACCGGTCGGACAGCGCGTCGCCATTATTGGCGCGGGCGGCATTGGTTTTGATACCGCCGAATACCTGATCCACACCGGCCCGTCATCGAGCCTCAGCACTCAGGCTTTCAGCCACGAATGGGGGATCGACCAGAGCCTGACACACCGTGGCGGTCTGGCACCACTTGGGCCGCAGCCCGAACCTGCAGCGCGGGATATCGTTCTGCTGCAACGCAAAACCACCAAAGTCGGCGCAGGATTGGGGAAAACCACTGGCTGGATCCACCGCACCAGCCTGTTGCAGCGTGGCGTGAAAATGCAAAGTGGTGTCAGCTATGAACGCATCGACGACGCGGGGCTGCACCTGATCATGAACGGTGAACCGGTATGTCTGGAAGTGGATAACGTGATTATCTGCGCCGGACAGGAACCGCAACGCGCGCTGTATCAGCCGTTGCAGGAGGCCGGAAAAATCGTACACCTGATTGGCGGTGCCGACGTCGCCGTCGAACTGGATGCGCGTCGCGCTATCGATCAGGGCACGCGGCTGGCGCTGAAAATTTAGAAAACTATTTCAGAAACCGACAGACGAAAAAAAAGCCGCGATAAGCGGCTTTTTCATTTCAGCACTTCAGACTAATTCGGCTATCAATGATGTGCAGCTGTTTTCACGGCACGCAAAATCACGAATTTCTGATTGGTGGCGATCGTCGTGCAGTTGCCGAACAGGCGGCGCAGCTTCTGGTAGTAATCCAGATGACGGTTGCCGACGATACGCAGCTCGCCGCCGGTTTGCAGGCAGCGTTTGGCATCGCAGAACATGCGCCACGCGGTGTCATCGCTGATGACCGTGCCCTGATGGAACGGCGGGTTACACAGCACGGCGTGCAGGGTTTCTCGCTCGACACCGGCCAGCATGTTGTTCACTTCGAAATGACAGCGACTGACATCCTGCGGCAAATTGTTTTCGACGTTAATACGGCTCGATTCTACCGCCATATAAGATTCATCGACGAACAGCATTTCCGCATCCGGGTTCAGCGCCAGTGCGGTCATGCCGATCACACCGTTACCACAGCCCAGATCCGCCATGCGCCCTTCAATGCCTTCCGGCAGATGTTGCATGAAAAAGCGAGCGCCGACATCCAGGCCGCCGCGTGAGAACACGTTCGCGTGGTTGGAAATACGGAATTCACTGTCATCCAGCGCCCACTCAGAAATCACCGGCTCTGCGGTTTGCGCAGGCAAGGTGGCTTCACAATGGATCAGACGGGCTTTTTTCCACGCCAGACTGGTTTTGGTCGGTCCGAGGATTTTCTCGAACAGTTGCAACGTTGACGTGTGAATATCACGGGCTTTCGCGCCGGCGATAATCTGCGTGTCCGGCGTCACCACTTCACGCAGCGCCAGCAGTTGTTGTTCCAGCAGCGCCAGCGTTTTTGGCACTTTGATGATCACCAGACCCGGATTGATCGGCAACGGCACCAGGCTGCTTTGCGCCGCCACGCTGTCTTCGTCAAAACCGTTAAGGCGCAGGTTGTGGCGCATCGCCAGCTGACTCATGAAGGAGTCGTTGACGCTGGTCGGGTTGTGCGGCTGCAAGGCGCAGGCCAGCGTGCCGAAAGCATCGTTGAAAATCAGCAGCGGACGGCCGTTGAGCGCGTCGGTGTTCAGGTTTTGCAGCAGATATTCATCGGCCGCTTCCCATGCCTGTAACTGCGTTGCCGCTTCTTCCAGCGGATAACGTTCCAGACGCAGTTGCAATAACTGACCACCGGTTTCGGTTTCAAATTGGCTCATTGGCCCTCCTCATATTCAATTTGCGCTGTTTATCCCTTAATTTGGTCTATCAGTAAAACGTTTTTTCAGTTAAAAAGGGGTTTATCTGCCGGATCGACGCGATCGTGGTAAAAACCCCGCACCCCGTTTCGGCATCTTTTCCCCGGCAATAAGAGACAAAGCAAACAGTTATGCCTGAATTGACCTATCTGCAAGGCTATCCGGAGTCGCTTCAGGCTCAGGTGCGTCAGTTAATCGACCAGGAACGTTTAGGTAAAGTCTTGCTGACGCGATATCCCGAACCGCACGAGCTGACCACTGACAAATCGCTCTATCAGTATACGCTGGACCTGAAAAATCAGTTTTTGCGCAGTTCATCGCCGTTAAGCAAAGTGGCTTACGACAATAAAATCCACGTGATGAAGCACGCGCTGGGGCTGCATACGGCAATATCCCGTATTCAGGGCGGCAAGCTAAAAGCCAAAGCGGAAATCCGCGTGGCAACGGTGTTTAAAAGCGCGCCGGAAGCGTTTCTGAAAATGATCGTGGTGCATGAACTCGCGCACCTGAAAGAAAAAGAACACAACAAAGCATTCTACAGCCTGTGCTGTCATATGACGCCCGACTATCATCAGTTAGAATTCGACACGCGCATGTATCTGACGCATCTGGAAATATTCGGTAAGTTGTATCAATAATAATTAACTATAGGGATTTCTCATGATTCGTATTGGCGTTGTGGGCACCAACTGGATCACCCAGCGTTTTATTGATGCCGCCCACGAGAGCGGTAAAATGAAGCTGACCGCGATTTATTCCCGCACGCTGGAAGGCGCTAAAAAGCTCGGCGAGGATTATCCGGTTGAACATTACTTTGATTCCCTTGAAGCAATGGCCGCCTCTGATCTGATTGATGCGGTCTATATTGCCAGCCCGAACTCCCTGCATTACCCGCAGTCGCTGTTGTTCCTCAGCAATAAAAAGCACGTGATTTGCGAAAAGCCGCTGGCTTCCAATCTGCGTGAAGCGGAAAGCCTGATCGCCTGCGCAAAAGAAAACAACCTGGTGCTGTTCGAGGCGTTTAAAACCGCGTATCTGCCCAACTTCCTGCACATGAAAGGCGCGCTGAACCGCATCGGTAAACTGCGTAAAGCCATTCTGAATTACTGCCAGTATTCCTCACGTTATCCGCGCTATCTGGCCGGTGAAAACCCGAATACCTTTAACCCGGCGTTTTCCAATGGCTCGATCATGGATATCGGTTATTACTGTCTGGCGAGTGCTATTTCGTTGTTTGGCGAACCGGAATCGGTGAAAGCCACGGCAACCCTGCTGGAAAGCGGCGTTGACGGTCAGGGCACGGTGATCTTGTCTTATGCGGATGATTTCGAAGTGGTTATCAACCATTCGAAAATCAGCGACTCCCTGTTACCCAGTGAGATTCAGGGCGAAGACGGCACCTTGCAGATGGAAAAACTGTCTGAATGCCAGACGCTCAGCCTGACGCCACGCGGCAGCCAGAAGCTGGATCTGACGCAGCCCCAGCACATCAACACCATGCTGTATGAAGCAGAAACTTTTGCGATTCTGGTCGACAGCCAGTTTGTCGCGCACCCCGGGCTGGAAGTCTCGCGTATCACGGCCAAAGTGCTGACGGAAATCCGTCGTCAGACCGGCGTGGTATTCCCGGCCGATAACCAGCCTTAATATTAAGTAAAAATCGGGAGTAACAGATGATTGCACCCAGCCAGAAATCGCTGTTGATTTTACAGACCGGCCACGCGCCGGAACCTATCCGTCGTGCGCACGATAACTTTCCGCAGATGTTTATCCGTCAGGGCGATATCGAC
Organism: Rahnella sp. WP5; assembly: GCF_000745615.1. NCBI lineage: Bacteria > Pseudomonadati > Pseudomonadota > Gammaproteobacteria > Enterobacterales > Yersiniaceae > Rahnella > Rahnella sp. WP5. The sequence continues at coordinate 177,095 of NZ_JQJR01000009.1, forward strand.
GCGCAGCAGGTGGTGATTGTGGATTTGCAGGCGGGTGAACGCCCGCTGCCGCCGGAAAACTATTGCGGCGCGATCATTACCGGTTCGCGCAGCATGGTCACCGAGCATCTGGCGTGGAGCGAAGAAGCGGCGGACTGGGTGCGGCTGGGCATGTTGCAGGAATTACCCATGTTTGGTGCCTGCTACGGTCATCAGCTGATGGCATACGCGCTGGGTGGCGAGGTGGATTACCATCCGCAAGGCATTGAAGTCGGTACGCACGAGGTGACGCTGACGCCGGACGGGCATCTTGATCCGCTGGTGTCGCAGCTTCCCGCACAGTTCGCGGCCAATCTGATCCACCTGCAAACCGTCATTACGCCGCCTGCGACAGCGACGGTGCTGGCGAAAACGCGGCACGATCCGCATCAGATCCTGCGCTACGGCCCGAATGCCATCAGCACGCAGTTCCATCCGGAATTCAGTCTGGCGGTAATGAAAACGTATCTGTCATGGCTGGGCTCTATCGCCGAAGACGATACGATAGATTTTGCGCATCAGGCTCAGCAACTTAGCGAAACACCCCTCAGCCGTAGCCTGCTGCTGGCCTTCGTCGGCGCACTCGGCAAACGTCAGGCACTGGCGGGTTAATGCTCCATAATGTTTCTGAATGTTTGACACCGGACACATTTTGCATTAATTTGCGAACTGCAAAGGGGAGTAACTTCTTCGTCGGATAATCGTCATTACGGTGTCTGGACCCGCGCTCATGCAGCGCCGTCTCAGCCACCCGGTTACCGGGGCAAAGATAAGCATTCACAAGATGAATACTTATCTTTGTAAGTGAGACCTTGCCGGAAGGCGAGGTTTGCTCACAGCTCAAAAAATGAGCGGCTAACGTCTTCCGACGCTGGCCGTTTTTTTTTGATGTTTTTTCGAGGATATCGCAATGATGAACTCCGTAGGCAACCCGATGTTGTGGGGCTCCTTTGCCGTGGTAGTGATAATTATGCTCGCGTTCGACCTGCTGTTGCAGGGTCGAAAAGGCGCGCAAACCATGAGTATGAAAAGTGCCGCGATGTGGTCGCTGGTGTGGATAGGCCTGTCGTTGCTGTTCAACTTCGGCTTCTGGTGGTATCTCAACGGCGAGTTTGGCCGTGAAGTGGCCGACGCCAAGGCCACCATGTTCCTGACCGGCTATCTGCTGGAAAAAGCGCTGGCGGTGGATAACGTCTTCGTCTGGCTGATCCTGTTCAGTTACTTCTCTATTCCTGCCAGCCTGCAACGCCGCGTACTGGTCTACGGCGTGCTCGGCGCCATCGTCCTGCGTACCGGCATGATTTTCGCCGGTAGCTGGCTGGTGGGGCAATTTAGCTGGATTTTGTACGTGTTCGGCGCATTCCTGCTGTTCACCGGTATCAAGATGGCGCTGGCGAAAGAAGACGACGGTGAAGTTGGCGAGAAGCCGATGATCCGCTGGCTGCGCAGCAAAATGCGCATGACCGACGAGTTGCAGGGTGAGAAGTTCTTTGTGCGCCGTAACGGTATTTTGTTCGCTACTCCGCTGTTGCTGGTGCTGATTATGGTGGAACTGAGCGACGTGATTTTCGCGGTCGACAGTATTCCGGCTATCTTTGCGGTGACCACCGACCCGTTCATCGTCCTGACCTCTAACCTGTTTGCGATCCTCGGCCTGCGCGCGATGTACTTCCTGCTGGCGGGCGTGGCGGAACGTTTCTCGATGCTGAAATACGGTCTGGCGGTGATCCTGATTTTCATCGGTATCAAGATGCTGCTGCTCGACGTGTTCCACATTCCGGTCGGTATTTCGCTGGGCGTGATTGCGTCGATTCTGATCATCACCCTGCTGATTAACACCTGGGTGAACCGTCGTAACGATCGCAAGAACAACGCGCAGTCGTAATATTTCGAACTGATTAATGCAAAGCGCGGCCGCTTCACCGGTCGCGCTTTTTAGCATTCAGGATAGAATTTTAAAGATTACTGCCAGCCGTAACGGCGCACGAACCAGCCTTTCACGCACTGCGTCAGCACCATGTAGCCCGCCAGAATGGCGATAAGCCATGGGAAGTAGCTCAGCGGCAATGCCTGCAATTGCAGGAATCCGGCAACCGGCGAGTAGATCAGTGAAATACCGGTGATCACCACCATCAGCGTCATGATGCACAGCGGCCAGGACGCGCGGCTTTGAATAAACGGCACTTTGCGGGTGCGGATCATGTGCACAATCAGCGTCTGCGACAGCAGCCCTTCAATGAACCAGCCGGACTGGAACAACGTCTGCGCCTCCACCGTATTGGCTTTAAACACCCACCACATCAGGCTGAAAGTCAGAATGTCGAATACGGAACTGATTGGTCCGAAGAACACCATAAAGCGGCCAATATCCCCGGCGTTCCAGCGCTGCGGTTTCGCCAGTTGCTCTTCATCCACATTATCAAACGGGATCGCCACCTGAGACACATCGTAAATCAGGTTCTGAATCAGCAGATGCAGCGGCAACATTGGCAGGAACGGCAGAAAGGCGCTGGCGACCAGCACGCTGAACACGTTACCAAAGTTGGAACTGGCAGTCATTTTGATGTATTTCAGCATGTTGGCGAAAGTTCTGCGCCCTTCCGTCACGCCCTGCTCCAGCACCATCAGGCTTTTTTCCAACAGAATAATATCGGCCGCTTCTTTGGCGATATCCACCGCAGAATCCACGGAAATCCCAATGTCCGCCGCACGCAGCGCAGGCGCGTCGTTAATGCCGTCACCCATAAAGCCAACCACATGCCCTTCGCCGCGCAGTACGCGCACAATGCGTTCTTTGTGCATCGGTGTCAGTTTGGCAAACACCGTGGTTTCGCGGGCGACGTTCAGCAGTTGCACATCGTCAAGCGCATCGATATCGCTGCCGATCACGACGTTATCGGCCTGTAATCCGACATCTTTGCAGACTTTACGCGCCACCAGCGGATTGTCGCCGGTGAGGATTTTCACCGTCACGCCTTTGCGTTGCAGTGCATCCAGCGCCGGTGCGGTGCTTTCTTTTGGCGGATCGAGGAATGCGATATACCCGGCCAGGATCAGGCTGGATTCATCGGTCACGCCGTAGCCCTGCGTGCGCGATGGCATCACTTTATGCGCCACGGCTACCACGCGCAGCCCCTGCTGATTGAGATCGTCAGTAATGCGGCGGATGCGCGCCAGCAGCACATCGGTCAGCGGCACAATCTCACCGTTGAGCTGCACCAGCGTACAAATCGACAGCATTTCTTCCAGCGCGCCTTTGCAAATCAGGCGGTGATTCTGGTCGTTTTCGGCGACAACGACAGACATACGGCGACGGTCGAAGTCAAACGGAATTTCATCCACTTTCAGCGAGTTATGCGCCGGACCGGCATCGCCTGCTTCCAGCACCGCAACATCCAGCAGGTTTTTCAGGCCGGTTTGATAATGGCTGTTCAGCCACGCCAGATGCAGCACCTCATCACTGGTCACGCCCAGCACATCGGTGTGGCGCTCGAGCACGATTTTATCCTGCGTCAGCGTGCCGGTTTTATCCGTGCAGAGGATATCCATCGCGCCGAAGTTCTGTATCGCATCCAGACGTTTGACGATCACCTTCTGGCGGGAGAGTTTTACCGCGCCTTTGGCCAGCGTGGACGTCACAATCATCGGCAGCATTTCCGGCGTCAACCCGACCGCCACGGAGAGCGCAAACAGTGCGGCTTCCCACCAGTCGCCTTTGGTGTAACCGTTGATCACCAGCACCACAGGTGTCATTACCATCATAAAGCGGATCAGCAGCCAGCTGACTTTGCTGATCCCGGCCTGGAACGCGTTTGGCTGTGTATCTTCCTGTACCACACGTTCGGCAAGCTGACCGAACCAGGTTTTGCTGCCGGTGGCGATCACCATCGCAATCGCCGTGCCGCTCACCACGTTGGTGCCCATAAAACACAGGGTGTTCAGTTCAAGCGGATCAGCCGCAACCGGTTTTTTCTCGCAGGCGTGTTTTTCCACCGGCAGGGATTCACCGGTCAGCGCCGCCTGGCTGATAAACAAATCCTTGGCCGAAAGAATGCGCAAGTCTGCCGGGATCATATCGCCCGCTGACAATTTGATCAGGTCACCCGGCACCAGCTGACTGATCGGGATTTCCACTGTTTCGCTGCGGCCGGTTTGCGCGTCACTGCGCAGCACGGTCGCGGTGTTGCTGACCATCGCTTTCAGCGCATCGGCGGCTTTATTGGAACGCGCCTCCTGAATGAAATGCATGAAAGTAGAAATAAACACCATCGCGCCAATCACCAGCGCTGCCGTTAAATCGTCGGTGGCGTAAGACACCAGCCCGAGCACGGTCAGCAGCAGATTGAACGGATTGCGGTAGCAGTGCCACAGATGCAGCCACCAGGGTGCCGGTTGCTGATCGCCGGTCTGATTCAGGCCGGAAACTTCGCGGATTGCATCGGCTTCCTGCGCAGTCAGCCCTTCCGGATGACTGGAAAATTGCAGGTAAAGCTGGTCTTCGGTGGCGCGGGCACAGGCCTGACAATGCGCCGACATAGCGGCAGGGATGGCCTGCACTGCACGGGCAGATACGTTTTCCAGCATCGGATCGCGGCGGACTAAGCGGCGCGGTAAATTACGGCTGAGCGCACTGAGCAGCCGGGAAGTGAAATTTTTGAACATCATTCGCACCTTTGTTGCGCCCACAGCGAAGCCGCCATGAGCATGGCAAAAGGGTTGTTAAAAACAGGGCGAACGAAAAGACGTGCGCCACTGCCTGCCAGGTAAAGTCACGGCAAGCAGCGGCAAAAATGCGGGTGCTTACCGGATCACAACGGACCTACAGAATTGGGGTCGGGTTCCATGGGTTTTCACCTCCGGTAAGGAACGGTTTGGAAATTCATACGCATCGGGTATAAAAATCCGTTAGGGTAACGGCACGGGATGACGCGTACATCATCTCCGGCGAGCGCAGTATACGCCGGTTAACTACAACCAATTTTAAACCTGACCCTCATTCACCTTAAAACATGACCCAGCAAAATCGCCTGACCATTAATGATATTGCCCGCCTGAGCGGTGTCGGAAAATCCACGGTTTCCCGCGTTTTGAATAACGAAGGCAACGTCAGCCCGCAAACCCGCGAACGGGTGTTGCAGGTGATTGAACAACAGCATTTCAGTCCGTCGAAATCGGCGCGGGCCATGCGCGGGTTCAGCGACAAAATTGTGGCGATCATCGTGTCGCGTCTCGACTCTCCTTCGGAAAATCTGGCCGTACGCGCCATGTTGCCGCTGTTTTATCAGCAAGGGTATGACCCGATTGTGCTGGAAAGTCAGTTCAGCGCAGAGCGCGTGAAAGAGCATTTGCAGGTGCTGAAACAGCGCAATATCGATGGCATTGTGCTGTTTGGTTTCACCGGACTTTCAGCCCAAATGCTGACGCCCTGGCAGGATAAAATGGTGGTGCTGGCACGCGATATGCCGGGGCTATCTTCGGTGTGTTATGACGATGCGGGTGCGGTGCAGTTGCTGATGCAAAAACTGCTGGCGCAGAACATCCGGGAGATTGGCTTTATCGGTGTGTCGCCGCAGGACACCACCACCGGCCAGCGCCGCAGCGCGGCCTTTCGGACTTTTTGTAAAGAGCATGGCCTGACACCACACATTGCGCTGGGCGAACTGACCTATCAGAGCGGCTTCGACCTGATCCCGCAGTTGCTGAAAAATAACATTCAGGCCGTCGTCTGCGCGTCCGACACCATTGCCATCGGCGCACAAAAATACCTGCAACAACAGCAAATCCGTGGCGTGCAGGTATGCGGTATCGGCAACAACCCGCTCCTGCATTTCCTGTTCCCGGAATCGTATTCCGTAGAGCTCGGCTATGGCGCGGGCGGCGAAGCAGCGGCGAAGCAACTGCTGGCGCAGCTCAGCGGTTCCACGACGGTGCGGCAGCTGATTATCCCCGGAAAGCTTGCTTTCTGAATCCCCTGCCTTTCTGACCTTTGACTTTCTAAAAAGCAGAAACTTTGTGATCGTCCCGGCAAAACCGGGAACGTTCCCGGACAAGTTCCCTCCGCCTTCGCTATGCTTGAATCGTACCCTACACTCTTACGCAAAATCACAGGCCACTTCCCATGAGCAAAGTTAAGCAACAGGATGTTGATCAGCTGATCGCCCTCGTTGGCGGCAGCGACAATATCGCGATGGTGACTCACTGCATTACGCGTCTTCGTTTTGTCCTCAATGACCCGTCCAAAGCCGACCCGAAAGGTCTCGAAGCCCTGCCGATGGTCAAAGGCTGTTTCACCAACGCCGGTCAGTTCCAGGTGGTTATCGGCCCGGAAGTGGATGATTACTACAAAGTTCTGATCGCCAGCACCGGTAAAAGTGCGGCCGGAAAAGAACAGGCAAAAGTTGCCGCCCGCCAGAATATGAGCTGGTTTGAGCGCAGCATTTCTCACTTTGCGGAAATCTTTTTCCCGCTGTTACCGGCGCTGATCAGCGGCGGTTTAATTCTCGGTTTCCGCAATGTTATCGGCGAAATTCCGATGAGCGGCGGCCAGACGCTGGCGCAGATGCACCCGCTGTGGCAATCCATTTACGACTTCCTCTGGCTGCTTGGCGAAGCCGTGTTTATGTTCCTGCCGGTGGCGGTGTGCTGGTCGACGGTCAGAAAAATGGGCGGCACCGAAATCCTCGGGATTGTGCTTGGCATAACACTGGTATCGCCGCAACTGATGAACTCCTACAACCTCGGGCAGCAAATCCCTGAAGTATGGAATTTCGGCTGGTTCACCATCGAAAAGGTCGGTTATCAGGCGCAGGTCATTCCTTCCGTTCTCGCCGGTATGGCGCTGGCGATGATCGAAAATGGCCTGAAACGCATCGTGCCTAATTATCTGTATCTGGTGATTGTGCCCGTCAGCTCGCTGATTATTGCCGTATTCCTGGCGCATACGCTGATCGGGCCGTTTGGCCGCATGGTGGGTGACGGCGTGGCATTCGCGGTGAAATTCATCATGACCGGCAGCCTCGCACCCATCGGTGCCGCGCTGTTTGGTTTCCTCTACGCGCCACTGGTCATCACCGGCGTGCATCAGACCACCCTTGCCATCGACATGCAGATGGTGCAAAGCACCGGCGGAACCCCGGTGTGGCCGCTGATCGCCCTGTCCAATATTGCGCAAGCCGCTGCGGTCGTCGGCGTGATTATCGTCAGCCGCAAACATAATGAGCGCGAGATCTCCGTGCCCGCAGCGATATCCGCGTTCCTCGGCGTAACCGAACCGGCGATGTACGGCATCAACCTGAAATACCGCTTCCCGATGCTGTGCGCGATGATTGGCTCAGCGTTTGCCGGCCTGATTTGCGGCCTGTTCCACGTCACGGCCAACGGCATCGGCGTCGGCGGCTTACCGGGTATTTTGTCCATCAAACCGCAGTTCTGGAGTATTTACGCACTGGCCATGCTGGTGGCGATCGTGGTGCCGATTATCCTGACCGTGCTGGTTTATCAGCGAAAAGCCCGCCGGGGTGAACTGGCAGTGGTGTAAGACATTCAAGAAGGAAAATGGAATGAACAGCGAATTGCCGTGGTGGAAAAACGGCGTGATTTACCAGATTTATCCCAAGAGTTTTCAGGACACCACGGGCAGCGGCACCGGTGATATCAACGGCATTACACAGCGTCTGGATTACCTGAAAACCCTTGGCGTTGATGCGATATGGCTGACGCCGATGTACCTGTCGCCGCAGATTGATAACGGCTACGACGTGGCCGATTACTGCGAGATTGACCCGGCTTACGGCACGCTCGAAGACTTTGAACGACTGACTGCAGAAGCGCATCTGCGTGGGATCCGCATCGTGATGGATATGGTGTTTAATCATACCTCGACGCATCACGAGTGGTTCCGCCAGTCGCAGGATGCGGGCAGCCCGTTCCGGCCTTTCTATATCTGGCGTGATGGGGCAACGGAGGGCGGACCGCCGAATAACTGGCGATCTAAATTCGGTGGCGGTGCCTGGCAATGGCACGAAACCAGCGGCCAGTATTACCTGCATCTGTTCGCCACCGAGCAGGCCGATCTGAACTGGGAATACCCGCCGGTGCGTGAGGCGCTGAAAAAAGTCTGCCAGTTCTGGGCGGATAAGGGCGTCGACGGGCTGCGGCTGGACGTGATCAATCTGGTGTCGAAACAACAGGATTTCCCGACCGACGATGCCGGTGATGGCCGGCGCTTTTACACCGACGGTCCGCGTATTCATGAGTTCCTGCAGGAATTCAGCCGTGACGTATTTAAGCCGCTGGGGCTGATGACCGTCGGCGAAATGTCTTCAACAAAGCTGGAGCATTGTCGCCGCTACGCCGCCAATGACGGCAGCGAACTGTCGATGACCTTTAACTTCCATCACCTGAAAGTCGATTATCCGAACGGTGAAAAATGGGCCGATGCACCGCCGGATTTCGTGCAACTCAAGCAGATTTTCCGCGAGTGGCAGCAGGGAATGCACGGTCACGCCTGGAATGCGCTGTTCTGGTGTAATCACGATCAGCCGCGCATTGTGTCGCGCTTTGGCGATGAAGGCGCGCTGCGCACGACGTCTGCCAAAATGCTGGCAATGGTGCTGCACGGCCTGCAGGGTACGCCGTATATTTATCAGGGCGAGGAAATCGGCATGACCAATCCGGGCTTTGAACATCTCGAACAATATCGCGATGTGGAAAGCCTGAATATGTTTGCCGAACTGAAAACTGACGGGCGCAGCAACGAAGAACTGTTGCGTATTCTGGCGAGGAAATCACGGGACAACTCGCGTACGCCGATGCAGTGGAATGCCGGGGAACAGGCCGGATTTACTTCCGGCACGCCGTGGATTTCCGTCAGCCACAACGCGCAGGACATCAATACCGAACAGGCACTGGCGGATAAAGACTCGGTATTTTATCTGTATCAGCAACTGATCCGCCTGCGCAAAACGCTGCCGGTACTGACCGATGGCGATTATCAGGATTTGCTGCCGGAACATCCGCAGTTGTGGTGTTATACCCGTCAGGCGTCAGGCAAAACCTTGCGCGTGGTGGCAAACCTGAGCGGGCAGGAGCAGACACTTACGCTGGCAGAATTAGATGGCAACACGCTGCTGAGTAATTACGCCTCGCCTGCCATTTCCGGCACGCTTCGTCCGTACGAATGTCTCTGGCAACTCGCCGGATAGTCTGAATTCCCCCTTCTGTCGGGTCGGTCACAGTCGTGGCTGACCCGTTTATTTTGTATGCATCCCCTTATAAAACAACAGGCAAAATTCAGGCCAGAATTTACATTTGGTCATCAATTCCTCCGCCGAAAAAATTCTTTGTTTCAGGTCAATAAAATGAGAAGTAACGCTCGCGTAGATCCTACATCTAGTGTGTATAGTACACACCCAACCCAATATATAGCGGTTTTCCGTAAATACCACACAACCGGCCTGTAAGCCTTGTGGGGCGCGGGATCCGCCCAAAAGGAGTATCATTGTGAAGGCAGACAGACAGGAAACCGTACCCGCAAAATCCACCAAAATGCAGCCCATCGTGATTAAGCGGGATGGTTGTCAGGTCCCTTTCGATGAAGTTCTGATCAAACAAGCGGTGCAACGCGCAGCCGAAGCCGCCGGTATCGACAGCATTGGTTATTGCGCGCAGGTTGCCCGCATTGTGGCAGAGAATCTGCAAGATCAGGCGCGCGTCGATATCCATGAAATTCAGGATGCGGTTGAAAACCAGCTGATGGCGGGGCCGCACAAGAAACTGGCGCGTGCCTATATTGAATACCGCCATGACCGCGACGTGAAACGTGAAATGCGCGGACGCCTGAATCAGGAAATCCGTGGTCTGGTTGAGCAAAGCAATATGGCGCTGCTCAACGAAAACGCCAACAAAGACAGCAAAGTTATCCCGACCCAGCGCGATTTACTCGCCGGGATTGTGGCCAAGCATTACGCCAAACAGCATATTTTACCCCGTGACGTGGTGCTGGCGCATGAACGCGGGGAAATTCACTATCATGATCTGGATTATTCGCCGTTCTTCCCAATGTTTAACTGCATGTTGATCGACCTGAAAGGCATGCTGAATCACGGTTTCAAAATGGGCAATGCTGAAATTGACACGCCAAAGTCGATTTCAACGGCAACTGCCGTCACCGCACAGATTATCGCGCAGGTCGCCAGCCACATTTACGGCGGCACCACCATTAACCGCATCGACGAAGTGCTGGCGCCGTTTGTTACCGCCAGCTTCAACAAACATCGTCAGACCGCTGAAGAATGGCAGATTGCCGATGCCGAAGCGTTCGCCCGTAACCGTACCGAGAAAGAGTGTTATGACGCATTCCAGTCGCTGGAATATGAAGTCAATACGCTGCACACCGCCAACGGCCAGACGCCGTTTGTTACCTTCGGTTTCGGTCTCGGCACGTCGTGGGAATCACGCCTGATCCAGCAGTCTATTTTGCGTAACCGCATTGCCGGGCTGGGTAAAAACCGCAAAACCGCCGTCTTCCCGAAACTGGTGTTTGCCATCCGCGACGGCCTGAACCATAAAGCCGGCGATGCCAATTACGACATCAAGCAACTGGCTCTCGAATGCGCCAGCAAGCGCATGTATCCGGACATTCTTAATTACGATCAGGTGGTGAAAGTCACCGGTTCGTTCAAAACCCCGATGGGCTGCCGCAGTTTCCTGGGCGTTTACGAAGAGAACGGCGAAATGATCCACGAAGGCCGCAACAATATCGGCGTGATCAGCCTGAACCTGCCGCGTATCGCGCTGGAAGCCAAACGCGATGAAGCGGCGTTCTGGACACTGCTCGACGAGCGTTTATTGCTGGCGAAAAAAGCGCTGATGACCCGCATTGCGCGTCTCGAAGGCATCAAGGCCCGCGTTGCGCCGATCCTGTACATGGAAGGCGCCTGCGGTGTGCGTCTGAAAGCCGACGACGATATTTCCGGCATCTTCAAAAATGGTCGTGCCTCGATTTCGCTCGGCTACATCGGCGTGCATGAAACCATTAACGCGCTGTTCGGCGATCAGACCCACGTGTTCGATGCCAGTCAGTTACGCGAAAAAGCCGTGGCGATTGTCGCCCGCCTGAAAGCCGCCACCGACAGCTGGAAAGATGAAACCGGCTACGGCTTCAGCCTGTACAGCACGCCGAGCGAAAACCTGTGCGACCGTTTCTGTCGTCTGGATAAAGCCGAATTCGGCCTGGTGGCTGGTGTCACCGATAAAGGTTATTACACCAACAGCTTCCATCTTGACGTCGAGAAGAAAGTCAATCCGTATGAAAAACTCGATTTCGAAGCACCGTATCCGCCACTGAGCAACGGCGGGTTCATCTGCTACGGCGAATACCCGAACCTGCAGCACAACCTGAAAGCGCTGGAAGACGTGTGGGATTACAGTTACACCCGCGTGCCGTATTACGGTACCAATACGCCAATCGATGAATGCTACGACTGCGGCTATACCGGTGAATTCGAATGCACCAGCAAAGGCTTCACCTGCCCGAAATGCGGCAATCACGAGCCTTCCCGCGTGTCGGTCACCCGCCGCGTGTGCGGTTATCTCGGCAGCCCGGATGCGCGTCCGTTTAACGCCGGTAAGCAGGAAGAAGTGAAGCGCCGGATAAAACATCTGGGTAACGGTCAGCTGGGTTAATATTTTGAGATTCCATCAATATTATCCAATCGACGTAGTGAACGGGCCGGGAACACGCTGCGTGCTGTTCGTTTCCGGCTGCGTCCACGAATGCCGCGGGTGCTATAACAAAAGCACCTGGCGGCTGGATTCCGGCAAACCTTTTACGCAGGAAGATGAAGACCGCATCATCGCCGATCTGCAAAACACGGTGATCCCGCGTCAGGGTTTGACGCTCTCCGGCGGCGATCCGCTGCATCCGCAAAATCTGTCGGCGGTGCGCCAGTTGTTAGTGCGCGTACAGGCGGAATGCCCTGGCAAAGATGTGTGGATGTGGACAGGTTATACGCTCGGGGAACTGAGCGCTGAACAGCAGGAAGTCACCGCGTTAATCAACGTGCTGGTCGACGGGAAGTTCGTGCAGGAACTGAAAGACCCGTCACTTATCTGGCGCGGCAGCGGCAATCAGGTGATTCATTATTTGCGTTAATGCTTTCAGAGGGGAAATCACTCCCCTCACTTTTCTAAAATACACGCTGATAATCAGAAAACGAACCATGTTCTTCGACGTATTTATTTATCGCCTCAATTCCTTTTTGATTTTCACGCCTCCATTTCTGCGCCGGTGTTTCGGGTATTAACGTAACAGGTAAATCATTGAATTCACGATTGAGTGCTTCTGACATACAAAGTCCTTTTGTAATTAATGTTTAAAAATACATCCGACAACCAGAGTGTAATTTGTACTGTTCATCCCGTAGATCACCCGCTTTCATTCCTGCGGGACGTCTTCCAACTCTTCACTTTCCTGCAACCAGACCTTCACCCAATTGTCATTTAGCGCGCCCAAGATGATGCCAACGCCACACTGAGGTTTGCATCATGACCCTTTCATACCGCTTTCAAATTTCCCCTGCTACTGCCCGTTTCTACCGCGCGAGGTATTCATTGTGATGAACTTATCTAGACATCCGACCAGTCACGCCAGGGTGTATCAGCAAATCGCTGCCGAACTGGAACAGGAACTGCGTAACGGTTACCGCTGCGGCGATTATCTGCCGCCGGAACAACAACTTGCCGAACGTTTTCAGGTAAATCGCCATACGCTGCGCCGTGCGGTGGATGAACTGGTGGATCGCGGCTGGCTGCAACGCCGTCAGGGCATTGGCACGCTGGTGCTGATGCGTCCTTACGATTATCCGCTGCATTCGCAGGCACGGTTCAGCCAGAACCTGCTGGATCAGGGCAGCCATCCGACCAGCGAACGTCTGCTGGCGGTGCTGCGTCCGGCGACCGATCACGTCGCGGCGGCGCTGTCACGTCAGGAAGGCGACACAATTATTCACCTGCGTACGCTGCGCCGCGTTAACGGCGTGCCGGTCTGTGTGATTGACCACTATTTGCCCGATCTCGACTGGTGGCCTGCATTGCAAAATTTCCATAACGGCTCGCTGCACGATTTTATCCGTGAAGAAATTAAGCAAAAGCTCAGCCGCCGCACCACCCGCATCAATGCCCGCCGCGCGCTGGCAAAAGAGAGCAAATTACTCGAAATCGTCCCGCAGGCACCGCTGCTGTGTGTCCGCACCCTGAACATTTGTGAAGGCAGCGATACGGTGGCGGAATACTCCGTCAGCCTGACGCGCGCCGACATGATCGAACTGACCATGGAGCACTGAATGGATCACCTGCAAACCCGCCAGCGCTGGATGTCGGTGCTGGCTCACAGCCGTCCCGATGAGCTGCTCGCCCACTGGCAGCCGCTGAATTTGTCCCCGCAATTTGAGCGCATCCGCGCCGCTGAAACCGGTCTGACCCAGCTTCAGGGGCGCATGGGCGGAACCGGTAAACGTTTTGTGATGGGCGATATGACCGTCACCCGCGCTGTCATTCAGTTAGACGGTGGTGTCTACGGCTACAGCTACGTCAGTGGCCGCAATAAACCGCACGCCGAACTGTGCGCGGTTATTGACGGCCTGCTGCAAATACAGGGCATGGACGAACTGCTGCATAAACGCGTGATAGCGCCTCTGGCCGCGCTGCAACAGGAACGCCGCCAGCAACGCGCCCGCGAGGTGGCTTCCAGCCGCGTCGATTTCTTTACTCTGGTTCGCGGAGAATAACTCATGTCACTTGTTGCCAGTTTTCAACATCCGGTTGCCGATGCGCAGTACAGTTTTCGCCGTATCCTCAAAGCGTTAAGCGAGCCTGGCGTCAGCGTGCAACTCCCCGCCATGCCTGGTTTCGGCGCTTTAGGTTCCGCCAGCGCCTGCGTGCTGCTGACACTTATCGATAACGACACGCCGCTGTGGCTGAGCGCCTCGCTCAACGATGAAATCCTGCGTAAAAACCTGCGCTTTCATACCGGCGCAGTGCTCACCGATGACCCGTCCTCTGTCAGTTTTGCGCTGGCCGATCCGGCGCTCGACAGCGCCACCCTGCTGGCTTTCCCCTGCGGTGATGAGATGTCGCCGGAGCTGGCCACCAGCGTGATTGTTCAGCTGGACAGCCTGACCGGCGGCACCCCGCTGCGTCTGCGCGGGCCGGGTATTGAAAACAGCCGGACCCTTTCTCCGCTGTTGCCTGATTGCGTACGCGACTATCTGCTCAACCGCCCTCACCGTTTCCCGCTGGGACTGGACTTTATGTTCACCTGCGGCGAAGAACTGATTGCCATACCGCGCACCACGCGCGTGGAGGTGTGCTGATGTACGTCGCCGTTAAAGGGGGTGAGAAGGCGATTGCCGCCGCTCACCAGTTGCTGGCGCACGAGCGCCGTGGCAACACCGGGGTAAATGAACTCGGTTGTGACCAGATCGAACAACAACTGGGCTTAGCCGTTGACCGTGTGATGAGCGAAGGCGGGATTTACGACCGTGAACTGGCCGCGCTGGCGATTAAGCAGTCCGGCGGTGATCTGGTTGAAGCCATTTTCCTGCTGCGCGCTTACCGCACCACCTTGCCGCGTCTGGCCACCAGCGAGCCGCTGAACACAAAATCGATGCGCCTCGAACGCCGTATCTCTGCTATCTACAAAGATTTGCCCGGCGGACAGGTGCTCGGCCCGACTTACGATTACACCCACCGTCTGCTGGATTTCGCGCTGCTGGCCGAAGGTGAAGCACCGTTCACACCCATAGCCGATGAACCCCAGCCGGAAGAGTGCGGCCATGTGTTTGATTTGCTGACGAATCAGCAGTTGGCAGTTCGTGAAGAAGATGACGGCACCGAACCGGAAGATATCACCCGCACGCCGCCGGTGTTTCCGGCCTCCCGTGCAGCGCGCCTGCAACAACTGGTGCGCGGTGACGAAGGTTTCCTGCTGTCGCTGAGTTATTCCACCCAGCGCGGTTACGGACGCAATCACCCGTTCGCCGGTGAAATCCGTACCGGCTGGCTCACCGTCGAAATCGTGCCGGAAGAGCTGGGTTTTGCGGTTGATATCGGCGAAATCCTGCTGACCGAATGCGAAATGGTGAACGGTTTTGTCGCGCCGGAAGACAAACCGCCGCACTTTACCCGTGGCTACGGGCTGGTGTTTGGGCGCGCCGAACGCAAAGCAATGTCGATGTCTCTGGTGGATCGCGCACTGCAAACCCGTGAATACAACGAGCAGATCAGCAGCCCGGCGCAGGATGAAGAATTCGTTTTGTCCCACGCCGATAACGTCGAAGCTGCCGGTTTTGTCTCGCATCTTAAATTGCCGCACTACGTCGATTTCCAGGCCGAACTGGAGTTGTTAAAACGCCTG
Source organism: Rahnella sp. WP5 (assembly GCF_000745615.1). Lineage (NCBI taxonomy): Bacteria > Pseudomonadati > Pseudomonadota > Gammaproteobacteria > Enterobacterales > Yersiniaceae > Rahnella > Rahnella sp. WP5. The sequence continues at coordinate 192,528 of NZ_JQJR01000009.1, forward strand.
CGCGCCGCGAAAGAACAGGACTCCGCCAATGAACAATAATGCAGCCCAAACGATCACCGGCTACAACCACGGTTATCTCGACGAACAGACCAAACGCATGATCCGACGTGGGATCCTCAAAGCCGTGGCGATCCCCGGTTATCAGGTGCCGTTCGCCGGTCGCGAGATGCCGATGCCTTACGGCTGGGGCACCGGCGGGATCCAGCTCACTGCCAGCGTGATCGGCGAAAAAGATGTGCTGAAGGTGATCGACCAGGGCGCGGATGACACCACCAATGCCGTGTCGATCCGCAAATTTTTCCAGAGCGTCGCGGGAGTGAAAACGACCGGGAAAACCGTGGAAGCCAGCCTGATCCAGACCCGTCACCGCATTCCGGAAACGCCGTTGCAGGAAGATCAGATCCTGATTTTCCAGGTGCCGATCCCTGAGCCTCTGCGCTTTATCGAACCGCGTGAAACCGAAACCCGCAAAATGCACGCGCTGGAAGAATACGGCGTGATGCAGGTGAAACTGTATGAAGACATCGCCCGCTTCGGCCATATCGCCACCACTTACGCCTATCCGGTGAAAGTGAATGACCGCTACGTGATGGATCCGTCGCCGATCCCGAAATTTGATAACCCGAAAATGAACATGATGCCCGCATTGCAGCTGTTCGGTGCCGGACGCGAAAAACGCATTTACGCCCTGCCTCCGTTCACCAAAGTCGAAAGCCTGGATTTCGACGATCATCCGTTCACCGTTCAGCAATGGGATGAACCTTGTGCGATCTGCGGTTCGCACCACAGCTATCTCGATGAAGTGGTGCTCGACGATCAGGGCAACCGCATGTTCGTGTGCTCCGACACTGACTTTTGTGCTCAGCAGGTTGAGCAACAGGCTTCAAACGAGGGTAACCGCTGATGAACACTCCGTTAAATCTCGCCGCCGAACCTCTGCTGTCGGTGAATAACCTGACCCATCTTTATGCGCCGGGTAAAGGCTTTTGCGATGTGTCATTCAATCTGTATCCCGGTGAAGTGCTGGGTATTGTCGGCGAATCCGGTTCCGGCAAAACCACGCTGTTGCAGTCGATTTCCGCCCGTCTTGCGCCGCAGGAAGGACAGGTCATCTACAACAACGGCCAGACCACTGCGCAGTCGCTGTATGACATGCCAGAAAGTGACCGCCGCCGTCTGCTGCGCACTGACTGGGGCGTGGTGCATCAGCATCCGATGGACGGCTTGCGCCGCCAGGTTTCTGCCGGTGGCAATATCGGCGAGCGTCTGATGGCGGTCGGTGAACGTCATTACGGCGATATCCGCAAGAAAGCCGGTCAGTGGCTGGAAGATGTCGAAATCCCCGTTTCACGTATTGATGACCTGCCGACCACGTTTTCGGGTGGGATGCAGCAACGTCTGCAAATCGCCCGCAATCTGGTGACGCATCCGCGTCTGGTGTTTATGGATGAACCGACCGGTGGCCTGGACGTGTCCGTTCAGGCGCGTTTGCTGGATCTGCTGCGCACGCTGGTGGTGGAAATGCAGCTGGCGGTGGTGATTGTCACCCATGACCTCGGCGTTGCCCGCCTGCTTGCACACCGTTTGCTGGTAATGAAGCAAGGTCAGGTGGTGGAAAGTGGTTTAACCGACCGCGTGCTCGACGATCCGCATCATCCATATACGCAGCTGCTGGTTTCTTCCGTGCTGTCCTGAATCTAATTCCAGAGAAAGAGTGACCAAAATGACGACGAAGCTCAGGGTCGAAAATCTCAGTAAAACTTTCGTTCTGCATAACCAGAACAGCGCCAGATTACCGGTGTTCAGCAATGCCAGCCTGACGGTCGATGCCGGGGAATGCGTGGTGCTGCACGGCCATTCCGGTAGCGGAAAATCTACCCTTTTGCGCTCGTTATACGGCAACTATTTGCCGGACAGCGGCAAAATTTGGGTCGAACATCAGGGTCAGCAGATTGATATGGTCAGCGCCGAAGCACGCGAGATCCTGGCCGTTCGCCGCCATACGGTCGGCTGGGTCAGCCAGTTTCTGCGGGTGATCCCACGTATCAGCGCACTGAATCTGGTGATGCAGCCGCTGCTGGAACTGGGTGTGGATAAAGCGCAAAGCGAAGCCCGCGCCAGCACGTTGCTGCGCCATCTGAATGTGCCGGAACGCCTGTGGCATCTTGCGCCCTCAACGTTTTCCGGCGGCGAACAGCAGCGCGTGAATATCGCCCGCGGCTTTGTGGTGGATTATCCGGTGCTGTTGCTCGATGAACCGACCGCCTCGCTGGATGCGACCAACCGCGCCGCCGTGGTCACGCTGATTGAACAGGCCAAAGCGCGCGGAGCAGCAGTAGTCGGGATTTTCCACGATGAAGATGTGCGCCAACGTGTTGCCGATCGTTTGTATGAAATGAGCCCGGAAACGGCGCCGGAGATGTCCGTATGATCATCAATAACGTCAGACTGGTACTCGACGATCAGGTTGTTGAAGGATCGCTTGAGATGAAAAATGGCGTGATCAGCGCCTTCGCAGACAGCAGCAGTCAGTTGCCGCAAGCGCTGGATGCGCAGGGAGGCTGGTTGCTGCCGGGTTTAATCGAACTGCACACCGACAATCTGGATAAGTTTTTCACGCCGCGACCGAAAGTGGACTGGCCCGCGCATTCTGCCATGAGCAGCCACGATGCGCTGATGGTCGCCAGCGGCATTACCACGGTACTGGACGCCGTCGCTGTCGGCGATGTGCGCGACGGCGGGCATCGTCTGGATAATCTGCAAAAGATGATCGACGCCATCATCAACAGCCAGAATGCCGGACTGAACCGCGCCGAACACCGGCTGCATCTGCGTTGCGAACTGCCGCATGAAACCACATTGCCGTTGTTCGAGAAGCTGATGGATACGTCAATACTGTCACTGGTTTCGCTGATGGACCATTCGCCCGGCCAGCGCCAGTTCGCCACACCGCAGAAGTATCGTGAGTATTATCAGGGCAAGTACAACCTTAACGACGAGCAGATGGACGACTATCAGGAAGAGCAAATAGCCCTCTCGCGCCGCTGGGCGCAGCCAAACCGTGAAGCGATTGCCGCACACTGCCGCGAGCGCAATATTTCGCTGGCCAGCCATGACGATGCGACTGCCGCGCATGTTGAAGAATCACTGGCACTCGGCAGCGTAATCGCCGAATTCCCGACCACTGAAGAAGCCGCGCGTGCATCGCACGCCAACGGTTTGCAGGTGCTGATGGGCGCACCGAATATCGTGCGCGGCGGGTCGCATTCCGGCAACGTCGCGGCGCACCATCTGGCCTCGCTCGGCCTGCTGGATATTCTCTCTTCCGATTACTATCCCGCCAGCCTGCTCGATGCGGTCTTCCGCATTGCAACTGACGACAATAACGCTTTCAGCCTGCCGCAGGCGGTGAAGCTGGTGACACGTAATCCGGCCAATGCGCTCGGATTGCAGGATCGTGGTGAAATCGCAGAAGGCAAGCGCGCTGATCTGGTGCTGGCACGGGCGCATGGCGATCATCACTACGTGCAAAACGTCTGGCGTCAGGGCATTCAGATGTTCTGAGGGGAGGAGGGTTCTGCTCCTCCCCCTTCGCAGGGGAGGCAGCAGGCCGAATTCTTACTCAGCAAGGGAGAAAAAATGAGCCGTTTACTCTATCTGATGGGCGCTTCGGGTTCGGGAAAGGACAGTCTGCTCGACGCCCTGCGACAGCATTTACCGGCCAGCGTCACCGTGGCACATCGTTATATTACGCGCCCCGCAGACGCCGGTTCGGAAAACCATATTGCGCTGAGCGAAGCCGAATTTCTTCAGCGTCGCCAGCAGGGGTTGTTCGCGCTGGAATGGCACGCGCATCAGTGCCGGTATGGCGTGGGCATTGAGATAGACCACTGGATGCAACTGGGCTGTCATGTGGTCATGAACGGCTCGCGCGCGCATCTGGAAAAAGCCCGTCAGCGTTATGGTCAGCGCCTGCTGCCGGTGTGTTTACAGGTCTCAGACGATGTGCTGGCCTCGCGCCTTTCGCAGCGCGGGCGCGAAGACGCGGCGCAAATTGCCTGTCGTCTTCAGCGCGCCAGAGAATATGCCAGCGCGCTGCCCGCCGGCTGCCATCTGCTAAACAACGATGGCGCATTGCAGGAAACTTTACAGCATCTTCTGGCTGTCCTTTCATTACCGGTCAGTGTGCCCGTTTATCCCGTAACTTCGCGATGAAGGATCCTATGACAGACATTATTTCTCCCTTTTCACTGGCTGAGGAACAAAATTACGCCCAGCCTAAAATCGGTCAGCAGGTCGAGCTGAACGGATCGCAGCTCGGACAGTACGTGCATATTGCAGATAACGCGATCATCGAAGAAACGCAGATCGGTGATTACTCCTACACCGCCGGAAACAATCAGATCTTCTACGCGACGATCGGCAAATTTGTGTCAATCGCCACCTATGTGCGGATCAATCCCGGCAATCATCCGACTTATCAGCGTGTGGCGCAGCACCATTTTACTTACCGCAGTTCGGCGTACGGACTCGGTGAAGACGATCAGGATTTCTTTGACTGGCGGCGTGAGCATCACGTCACGGTCGGTAACGATGTGTGGATTGGCCATAACGCGGTGCTGATGCCTGGTGTGACCGTCGGCAATGGTGCAGTAATCGGCACGTCGGCGGTGGTGACCAAAGACGTCGGGCCATACTCCATCGTCGCGGGTGTGGCAGCGAAGAAGATTGGCATGCGTTTTGACGACAATATGATCGCCAGGATCGAGAAAAGTCAGTGGTGGAACTGGGATCATGAAACGCTGAAAGAAAGGATGCCAGACTTCAGAGATCTGGCGGTGTTTGCGGAAAAATATCTGTGAAGATCGACAGGGATCAGGCTTAAGGTCGGGCAGGCAGAAAATTTGCGTTTTTTGCCTGATACCTTATCACAAGGATCCGCTTCAGCGGATCACACCAATTAAAGTTCTTCAATGCTGGCGGCAATCTGATCGGACTCCAGCACGGTGATCCCGCCCAGACCGGCGTTAAAGGCCTGCTCCTGCAAGGCTTTTGCCACGACATCAGACTCAACGGCTTTCCATTTTCCTGGCAACATTTTGAATAACGGCGCACTCAGTTGTTCGAGCAGGCGCGGCGGATGACGCTGGCCAACCAGCAGAGACGGCCTGACCAGCGTGAGCAACGGCCAGCCCTGCTGCATCAGCGTCAGTTCCATTTCCCCTTTGGTACGGTTATAGAGGAAACGCGAATGCACATCCGCACCGTGGGCGCTGACGGCCAGACAATGGCGTGCGCCCAGCTCCCGCGCTGCTTTGGCGCAATCGACCACCAGATCGTAATCGACTGCCCGAAATGCCTGTGCACTGCCCGCTTGTTTACGCGTGGTCCCCAGACAGCAGAACAGCAAATCAATCGGTTCATCGAGTGCGACAACCAGCGAGGTCAGATTCGCGCCCAGCGGATTAATCAGTTTATTGCCCGGTGGTAGCGGACGGCGGCTCGGCGCGACAATACGGCTGACACGTGGATCCAGTTGCAGCAGGCGTAAAAGCTCCCGCCCGATCAGCCCGCTTCCACCCAGCAGAAGAGCTTTTGCCATATCACTTCCTTTTAAATAACGGCATACAAATACAGAGAATTGAAGTGTTACCTGAATGTGAATATCACGCTATAAGACAGTTCCTGTTACTGCTGACAGTCAGACTCACTGCCGATCCCACAGCAGTTTCTTACCAAATCCCAGCGCATTATCCGTCATTTTGATATGACTGAGTTTCAGCGCCCAGACCGGCGCTTTCATCGCGATGGCGACCGGGAAATGTTTGCAATACAGACTGCGTGCACGGCTTTCTTCCTCACCCTCAAGAACGGTCGCTTTGCCGCGATACTGAATGCCTTTAATCAGCGCGATGGTTTTCGGATGTGGCGCAATCGTCCCCACGATGTGGGGCGATCGGGACATCAGCGAACCATGAAGGGTTTTAAGTTCCGTCATGAAATACAGCGTCATGCTGTCCCCGTCGGTGACATAAAAACAATTAGCGCTCCACATTTCACCGTCAGCAGAGGCACACAGCGCCAGCACATGGTTCTTTTTCAGAAATTTCAGGATATGTTTCAGGTCATCAGGGTTATTCATCGCCGATCCTTATTTTCATTTCTCGCAGTTTAACGCGGTATGCCGATGTTTTGCCTCACTCTGTTGTGCCTTTCGGGTAAACTTACACAACCTTTTCTTTCCCATACCCGAGCTTATGCCCACCGCCGCCAACTGGTTTTTATATATGCTGAGAACCCCCACCGGGATGTTGTATACCGGCATCACGACAGACGTGCAGAGGCGTCTCGGCCAGCATCAGTCGGGTAAAGGGGCGAAATCGTTGCGTGGAAAAGGGGAATTACAGCTGGCATTCCAGTGCCCTGCGGGTGACCGCTCGCTGGCATCAAAGCTGGAAATAAAAGTCAAAAAACTGAGTAAGGCGCAGAAAGAGCTGCTGGTGAGAAACGCGCCGGAATGCCTGGAAAATTATCTGGGATTAGCGGAAAGCGGGAAATAAAAAAGGCCGGAAACCGGCCTTTACTGCCTCTGAGTAAAATCAGAAACGGTTAAATGCTGAAGGGAAAACCACTTCCCCGCAGGCGTCAGACAGCGCATCGTCTGACAAGGTGAACAACTGGAACGCCGCTTCGGTACCAATCCAGCGGCAATGCAGCCCGTGAACGGCGGCAGGTTTAAAACCGAAACGGTTGTAATAGGCGGGATCACCCAATACCACGACGGCGGCGTAACCAAATTCATTCAGGGAATCTAACCCTTCGTATACCAGTTTTTCGCCCAGCCCCTGCCCCCGCAGAGATTGCTCTACCACCAGCGGTACCAGCGCGACCCAGTTGCGGTCTTCGCCCTGGATATCCACCGGACAGAACGCCACATAACCCACCACGCCACCTTCATCGTCGGTCGCGACCACGCCAAGCGTCAGGAGACCATCTTCGCGCAATTCCTGCACCAGATCAGCTTCTGCGCCGGTCGGGAATGAGGCGCGCAGCAGACGGTCTATGCCCGCAGCATCGACCGGAATTTCAGTACGGATTAACATGGCTCAGCTACCGGAGTTTTTGACCCGCGGTCCTCCTGCAGTCCCGCTTCAACGAAATCGGCCAGACGCAGCAGACCGTTTTTCAGCAACAGCGGCATGGTATCGAGATCGATAGAATCCATCAGATTTTTCACATACAGACCGAGCTCGGTGTCACCTTCAATGCGCAGACGTCGCTGGAAGAAAAGCGTATCCGGGTCTTCTTTGCGCGCGGCGATCAGGATCAGGTCGTTGGCGCTTCCGCTAAAGCTGACATCCGCCTCGCCGTGTTCAGCGATCACCAGCTTGCCTTCGTCCACCGACATCAGCCAGCTCAGATTCAGATCGCTGACATCAATTTTCAGCCATCGACCTTCGAGGAAATCCAGTTCGCCATCAGCCAGCGCCTGACGAAGCTGCCAGCTCAGCACCTGTTGCACAACCTGACGCTGCAACGCAAACGGCGTAAATTTCAAAGGCACACTCAACAGGGATGGGCCCTGGCGGACCAAACGTGCACGTAGTTTTTGCAACACTGGCACTACTCCTTTCGGTAACTTTTCGGCAAGTTTTAAGGCAGTTATACGGCCTATTTTGACACATTGCCGGGAACGTTCAGCGGTCTACATCAATAAATACTGCAACAGAAAAACGCCACGTACAACCTCCCCGACGGCGGGAAGCCCTTCAACGCCGCAGAAACTGCCTCAAATCAAAATATTGCATCCCTGCCTTCTCTAAAATAGTTCACCAATCAAAGCCCTGACTGATGAATGAATGACGTCGGCAACTGGCTTTTCATCACCCCAACTTTTCAGCTTTGGCTGACCGGTTGCAGTAAGGAACGAGAATGGAGCTACTTTGCCCGGCAGGAAATTTACCTGCGCTGAAAGCGGCAATCGACAATGGCGCTGATGCGGTTTATATCGGCCTGAAAGATGACACCAATGCGCGCCATTTCGCCGGCCTGAATTTTACGGAAAAAAAGCTGCAGGAAGCCGCCAGTTATGTTCACCGCCACCGCCGTAAACTGCATATCGCCATCAATACGTTTGCACATCCCGACGGCTATCAGCGCTGGGAACGCGCGGTGGATATGGCGGCACAGCTCGGCGCTGATGCGCTGATTCTGGCAGATCTGGCGATGCTGGATTACGCGGCGAATAAATATCCCCACGTTGAGCGCCATGTGTCGGTGCAGGCGTCTGCCACCAATGACGAAGCCATTCGTTTTTATAAACGCAACTTTGATGTCGCCCGTGTGGTATTGCCGCGTGTGCTTTCCATGCATCAGGTGCGTCAGCTTTCCCGTACTACCGTTGTGCCGCTGGAAGTGTTCGCGTTCGGCAGTTTGTGCATTATGGCCGAAGGCCGCTGCTATCTTTCGTCTTATCTGACCGGTGAATCGCCAAATACCGTCGGTGCCTGTTCTCCGGCGCGATTCGTGCGCTGGCAACAGACCGCACAGGGCATGGAATCACGGCTGAATGATGTCCTGATCGACCGTTATGAAGAAGGCGAAAACGCCGGTTATCCGACGCTGTGCAAAGGTCGTTATCTGGTGGATGGCGCGAAATACCATGCGCTGGAAGAACCGACCAGCCTGAATACGCTGGAATTATTACCGGAACTGTTCGCCGCGAATATTGCCTCGGTGAAAATTGAAGGACGCCAGCGCAGCCCGGCGTACGTCAGCCAGGTCGCGCGCGTATGGCGTGCGGCCATCGACCGCTGTATGGCCGATCCGCAAAACTTCAAAACCGATGAAGCCTGGATGAACACGCTGGGTTCCATGTCTGAGGGCACACAAACGACGCTCGGTGCCTATCACCGCAAGTGGCAGTAACTGAAGAGACGATGATGAAATATTCTTTAGGCGCCATCCTTTATTACTGGCCGAAAGCACAGGTTGAAGATTTTTATCAGGCCGCGGCGGCCAGCAGCGCGGATGTGATTTACCTCGGCGAAAATGTATGTACCAAACGCCGTGAAATGAAAGTGAACGACTGGCTGGAGATCGCCCGTCAGCTGGCAGCAACCGGCAAACAGGTGGTAATTTCCACGCTGGCGTTGTTACAGGCACCGTCCGAGCTTAACGAACTGAAACGTTATGTGGAGAATGGCGAGTTTTTGCTGGAAGCCAATGATTTCGGCGCGGTGAATATGGCGGCTGAGCGTAACCTGCCGTTTGTCGTCGGCCATGCGCTGAACTGCTATAACGCGGTCACGCTGAAAATCCTGCAAAAACAGGGCATGGTGCGCTGGTGTATGCCGGTCGAGCTTTCCCGCGACTGGCTGGTGAACCTGCTGAACCAGTGTCAGGATCTGGGCATCCGCGATAAGTTTGAAGTGGAAGTGTTGTCCTACGGACATCTGCCGCTGGCGTATTCGGCGCGCTGTTTTACCGCACGCTCAGAAAACCGGGCGAAGGATGAATGTGAAACCTGCTGCATCAATTATCCGCAGGGCCGCAAAATGCTGTCTCAGGAAAATCAGCAGGTGTTCGTGCTCAACGGCATTCAGACGCAGAGCGGTTATTGTTATAACCTCGGCAATGAACTGACGTCTATGCAGGGACTGGTGGATATTGTGCGTCTGTCGCCGGAAACCATCGGCACGCTCGCCACACTCGAAGCGTTTCGTACTAACGAACGTGGTCTGCATCCGCTGACGCTCACCGATAAAGCCGACTGTAACGGCTACTGGCAGCGCGTCGCCGGACTGGAACTGCGTCAGTAACCGCACGCAGACAAAATTAAAAGGGGATATGACGTTGCGGTCATATCCCTTTTTTTTTATGCGCGGGGATGCTTCGGCCGAAACATCGCGCGCAGCCGGACACCATCGCGCAGCATGCCCACAGCAATGCCGATGAATGTGTAAAACACGCAGAGGATCAGCAGCATCATAATGTCGCCACCAACGTCTTTAAACGGCAATCCCATCTGATTCACACCGGCAATCGCTTTAGTCGCCCACGTTGAAGGGAGCATCGAAGAAATGGCCCGAACCCACGCGGGCATCGCCTGCAACGGCCAGATGGTACCGGAAATATAGAACACTGGCGTAGTCAGGAAGGCCAGCGTCAGGTAAATCAGCTCCACGCTGCGCAGGCATTCCGTCACCAGTTTTCCTAAGCCCAGAACCGCCAGCAGGAACGGGAAGGTCAGCAGCAAAATTTCAGGAATGGTGGCCGTTTGCCGGTAACCCAATACCCACGGCCACAGCACAAACAATACGATCGACAGAAACAGCCAGACCGGGATCAGCGCTGAAATCCCCCCCAGAAAAGCCGGGATCGAAGGTTTCCCGGCAGGCCCGCTATTGAGCACAATACTGACACGCACGCTGGCGATCAGCAGCGAGTGCTGCAATAACATCACCAGCAAGCCGGGGAAAATAATCGCGGCAAAACTGATGCCGGGGTTAAACACGTCAAGCGACTGGCCGAGGATCGGCGAAAGCACCACGCTGGCCTGACGCTCACTGAAACCGTTACTGAGCAGCAAATCCGTATTGTACTGCGTGAGAATCGACTGATACGCCGCGAGCACATCCTGCTGGATTTGCCCGTTTGCCAGCCGGTTAGTCGCATCGCCATACACCGGGATCACGATGTTTTGTCCGGCGAGGATCTTCTTCTCCAGATCGACCGGCATGATGATCACCGCGAACAGTTTTCGCAGCGCCAGATCGTGTTCCGCTTCCGCCAGATTGTCATAAGCGACAGTGGCAATTTTCGATCCCGCATCAAGCTGACGGGCCAGCATGCGACTGGCGGTGCTGTGATCCTGGTCGATCACCGCGACGGGCAAATCCCACACCGTACGGTTGGCATACACCAGACTCATCACGCACAGTGAAAGCAGCAACATCATCCACATCGGTTTATCGAGCAAACCGGTGAGCACTTTACCGAAGGTTTTCCACCAGGTTTTAACCCATTCGCGACCGGTCATTGTCCTGGCTCCTGTTGTTTCATCCGCATATACAGGCGTTTACGTACCAGCAAACTGGTCAGCAGCGGATAGACCAGCAGGATGCAGCACACCATCAGGATGCCGCGCACCGACACTTCGCGCAGGAAAACGTCAAACATGGCGGCCAGTGCGTAACTCAGGGGTTCGATGCCGGAGATAATACGGGCGGGCAGTGGCATCGACAGTACCGGTACCGCCATTCCCGAGAATGTCAGCGCGATACTGACGAAAATCCCCATCATGGTGTAAGCCGTGATCGTGGTTTTGGTGAAGGTGAAAAGCAGCAATCCAAGACTTTGTGCGGCGATCACATAGAAAAAACCGATCAGCAGCATATATAAGGGATTACCGCTGACACGTGCGTCAAAGAACCCGACCAGCATAGCGATTTCCGCCATCAGCAAAGTGGTGAAACACAACGTATACGGTGCGAGTTTACCGAGCAATGCCAGAGTGAAAGAAGGCGCGCTGAGTAAGGCCTGACTGCGCGCCATCACGTAGATCATGCAGGTTACTGTAAACAATTGCAGCAGGTGAATGGTCGCGGCAAATTGCTGGTAATAGATGTAGCTGCCGCTGGCGTTAAACAAGCTGCCATAAGAGACATCGACGCTTGCCAGCGACGGCAGCGTTTTGCCCATTTCTGTCGCAATGATTGAACGGTAACGGGTGTTAAGTTCGGTGATCAGTCCGCTGAAATCCTGAGTGGAGTACAGTCCGGCACCATAGAATAAAGCGTTGTAATAGAGCACCGCACTGGGCTGTTTTCCAGCCAGCACGTCGGCTTCGAAGTCGTTGGGAATATACAAAAGCGCGTAATCCTGCGCGGTACGCAGACGGTATTCCGCTTCCGGTAAGCCGCCTTCGAAAGCCTGCACGTGCGCATGGGAACCGGCGTCCAGTTTACGGATCAGCGTTTTGGACAGCGGGCTGTGATCGTTGTCGACCACAGAAACCGGTAAATCCAGCAAAGTGCCTTCCGAAAAGTTGCTGCTGATGAGCCCGAAAAGCAGCAAAGGGAAAATCCAGCACAACCAGTGAATCACCGGCTTGCGGAAAGCGTGCCGGGTCTCGCGGGTAAAAGCCCGACTGAAACAGCGCCATGCGGCTTTTACCCTTTCACTGCGTGGCGCTTTAACCGGTCTCACTTAGCTTTCCATTGCCACAACGCGCTCATGCCCTGTCGTAATCCGGGCACCGGTTTCGCAGGGTACAGACGCACTTCAAAGGTTTTTAAATCAAAGTCGCCGGTCGCACGCGTGGCACGTTTGGTCGCATAATCGCCGAGCGGCGCAATGTAGCGCACTTCGGCTTCGATCATCTGGTTATTCAGCGCCGGAACGCGCATCTGGACTTTATCGCCTTTACGCACGCCCGCCAGAATATCTTCCCGCAGGTTAAACACGAAATACGCATCAGGCAGACGGACTAACGTCAGTAACGGACTCGAGGCATTTTGCAGCTCGCCGACTTCCACGGGAACTGGCCCGACTTCACCATCAACCGGTGCTTTAACCTGCAAATCATCGGTTTGCGCTTTCACTTCCAGCAGATCTTCTTCCGCCTGACGCAACTGGGCGGCATAGCTTTCACGTTGCTCAACGCGGTCGCCGTTGACGCCTTCATCCAGATTAGCTTTGGCGACTAATACCTGCTGATAAGCACTGTCGCGGGCACGGCGGGAATCTTCTAAATCAGAAGCAGAAATAAAGCCTTTAGTCGCCACTTTGGCATTACGGTTATAAAGATCACGTGCATTAATGTATTCCGCCTGCGACTGCGCCAGCGTGGCTTTCAGGTTACGGATACTTTCTTCACGGGTACCGTTAACGGAAAGATCAAGCTGGGCTTTTGCCTGATCGCGCGCCGCTTCGGCCGCGCGCAACTGCGCCATCAGCTCGGGGCTGTCGAGGGTGATCAATAGCTGCCCGGCTTTGACATCGTCGCCGCGTTCCACATGGCGCTCTATGACGCGGCCTTTAGCTTTCGACGCCACAATCACTTCCGGCGCGTCAACTTCGCCCTGTAACAAGAGATCCTGATTGTGCGCCCGAAACAGCACCGCCAGAGAAACCGCAACGGCGACCAGCAGGAGGGTCAATAAAATTCGTTTACTCATCGGTGCGACACCCTTTTTGTTTGCCCGTTTTTAACACAAAACAACATATTGGCTGAAATGATAGTTTAAGTTATTTCAATCTGATTTTAGGATGTTTAAACGGCATTTAAGAGCACAAATGCCGTATTCAATACGTCAGCATTGGGTAATACTCGTTCTAATTATGAGCGGAGTGAATACTTTCTCCCCTCACCTCCATTAAGAGTGAGCTGCGATTATGTCTGATAAAAACACCGTTCCCCTTTCCGTTCTCGATCTGGCACCGGTTCCGCAAGGCGCGGATCCTGCCCGCGCATTCCAGTGTTCACTGGAACTGGCACAGCATGCCGAGAAATGGGGCTACCAGCGTTACTGGATGGCAGAGCACCACAATATGACCGGCATCGCCAGTGCGGCAACCTCTGTGCTGCTGGGGTATATCGCGGGTGGGACGAAAACGATTCGTGTGGGTTCCGGCGGCGTGATGCTGCCAAACCACTCACCGCTGGTGATTGCAGAACAGTTCGGTACGCTCGCCACGCTCTATCCGAACCGTGTGGATCTGGGGCTGGGCCGTGCGCCGGGTACCGATCAGCGCACCATGATTGCCCTGCGCCGCCATCTTTCCGGTGAAATCGATAACTTCCCGCAGGATGTGCAGGAATTGCAGATGTACTTCGGTGATGTTCAGCCTCAGCAGCCGGTTCAGGCCGTGCCCGGCCAGGGTTTGCATGTGCCGATCTGGTTACTCGGCTCCAGCCTGTACAGTGCTCAACTGGCGGCGGCCCTCGGCCTGCCATTTGCCTTCGCCTCACATTTCGCACCAGACATGCTGTATCAGGCGTTAGCGATTTACCGCAGCAAGTTCCAGCCTTCCGCGCAGCTTGAGAAACCGCACGCAATGGTCTGTATCAATGCCATTGCTGCCGATACGGATGAAGAAGCGCGCCGGATGTTCACCTCTAATCAGCAGCAGTTCATCAATTTGCGTCGCGGCATGCCGGGCAAACTGCCTGCGCCGGTCGATAACATCGAAAGCTTATGGTCCGCTCAGGAACGTTTTGGCGTGGATAATGCGCTACGTATGTCGGTGGTCGGCAATAAAGAAACGGTGCGTCAGGGTCTGCAAAATATTCTGCGTGAAACCGAAGCCGATGAACTGATGATCAACGGCCAGATTTTTGATCATCAGGCACGCCTGCATTCATTCGAGATTGTTTCACAGCTTCAAGGTGAACTGGTTAAAGCGGAGCGTATTGGCTAACCGGCCACGTAAATTGCAGACGAAAAAAAACCAGCCTGATGAAGGCTGGTTTTTTATTATCTGAGGATCAGCGAACTGAAATCAGATTATGCGTCAGAAGTACGACGTGGTGCGCGGCTTGGCGGACGACGGTCACCTGCGGCTGAAGCGCCTTCACGACGGTCACCACTGAAAGTACGTGGAGCACCAGTACCACGGGCACCTTCACGACGTTCACCGTTGAACGGACGCGGAGCACCGTTACCACGACGCTCACCGCCAGCACCGGCCGGACGATCACGACGTGGAGCCTGTGGCACCGCATCACCGATCAACTGCATGTTCATCGGTTTATTCAGGATACGTGTACGGGTGAAGTGAGACAGGATCTCGCCCGGCATACCTTTCGGCAATTCGATAGTTGAGTGCGTACCGAACAGCTTGATGTTACCGATGTAACGGCTGCTGATGTCGCCTTCGTTAGCGATAGCGCCAACGATGTGACGAACTTCAACGCCATCGTCACGACCCACTTCGATGCGATACAGTTCCATTTCGCCAGCGTCACGACGCTCACGACGTGGGCTGTCGCCATCACGTGCAGGACGATCATTGCTACGTACCGGACGGTCACGACGATCGCCACGATCACCGCGGTCACCACGTTCCTCGAATTCACGACGTGGTGGACGGCTTTTGAAGACCGGATCCGCTGCAACGATCAAAGGACGTTCGCCCTGTGCCATTTTCAACAGTGCCGCCGCCAGTGTTTCAACGTCCAGCTCTTCTGCAGGTTGCAGTTTCGCCAGCAGCGCACGGTATTGATCCAGATCGCTGCTTTCCAGTTGTTGCTGAACTTTCGCTGCAAACTTAGCCAGACGACGTTCGCCCAGAACTTCTGCAGTTGGGATTTCAACTTCTGGAATGGTCAGCTTCATGGTGCGTTCAATGTTACGCAGCAAACGACGTTCACGGTTCTCAACGAACAGCAGTGCGCGACCCGCACGGCCAGCACGGCCGGTACGACCGATACGGTGAACGTAAGATTCTGAGTCCATCGGGATGTCGTAGTTAACAACCAGGCTGATACGTTCTACATCGAGACCACGTGCTGCCACGTCGGTTGCGATCAAAATGTCCAGACGACCATCTTTCAGACGTTCCAGAGTCTGCTCGCGCAGTGCCTGGTTCATGTCACCGTTCAGTGCAGCACTGCTGTAGCCGCTGCGTTCCAGCGCTTCAGCCACTTCCAGCGTTGCGTTTTTGGTACGAACGAAGATGATCGCCGCATCAAAATCTTCTGCTTCCAGGAAACGCACCAGCGCTTCGTTTTTGCGCAGACCGTAGACAGACCAGTAGCTCTGGCTGATGTCAGGACGCGTGGTCACGCTTGACTGGATACGCACTTCCTGAGGATCTTTCATGAAGCGACGGGTAATGCGACGGATAGCTTCTGGCATAGTTGCAGAGAACAACGCGGTCTGATGTTCAGCCGGGATCTGCGCCATGATAGTTTCGACGTCTTCGATGAAGCCCATACGCAGCATTTCATCAGCTTCGTCCAGCACCAGGCCACTCAGGTTAGAGAGGTTCAGGGTGCCGCGTTTCAGGTGGTCCAGCAGGCGGCCCGGTGTACCCACAACAACTTGTGGTCCCTGACGCAGTGCGCGCAACTGGACGTCATAGCGCTGGCCGCCATAAAGGGCAACCACATTCACGCCATGCATGTGTTTAGAGAAATCAGTCATTGCTTCAGCAACCTGAACCGCCAGTTCGCGGGTAGGTGCCAGAACAAGAATTTGTGGTGCTTTCAGTGAAGCATCAATATTGTGCAGCAGCGGTAATGAGAATGCGGCTGTTTTACCGGAACCTGTCTGAGCCATACCCAGAACGTCGCGGCCACTTAACAGGTGAGGAATACACTCAGCCTGGATTGGTGAAGGTTTTTCGTAGCCCAAATCAGTAAGGGCAGAAATGATCGGAGCAGACAGCCCCAGGTCAGCAAAAGAGGTTTCAAGCTCAGTAGTCATGTACACGTGCCTCATTAATAATGGCAGCCAGTCTACATAACTCGTCGAGAAAATTTTCAGTCATTTTCATTGAAAAGTGTGAACCGGCTCAAATTAGATTATAAAACGAACAAAGCAACCCTCGCCCGTTAAGGCGCTTAAAAATGGTAAATACCATGATTAAAAGGCTGATTGGTGTCGTCAGCTATTGCTGGTCCGATTCTGATAGGTCGTCTTGCTCATGGCCCAAAAGCGCCAATTCCAACAATGCATAGCGGTGCTCAACAAAGTTATGGACGTTGTTAGCTACCGTCAGTTTGAACAGTGCCGCGGCGCTGTTCTTGTCCCCCAGACTTAGGTAATGTTTACCTAAATAGAAGTCAGTTTCACTGAGATGCTCAGCGAGCGAAGTGTTATCCGTTGCTTCTGCCTTGAGGCGTTCCATCAGCGTAGATTCGCTGATTTTGCCCAGGTAGAATTCGACGATATTCCATCCCCATTGCCCTCTGTCCGCTTTGTCATAACGCTGTTGAAGCGCTACGTCGGCATTCTTTGGATTGATTTCTCGCTCCGCAAGATAAAGCCATAACGAACGGAAGGGATCATTTGGATCGTCTCGATAAAACGCCTGCAGATCATCCTGCGCTAACGAGAATCGGCCACCGTAATACAGGGCGATACCTCGGTTCAAACGCGCGTAGTTGTAAGTTGGATCAAGCTCTAGTACAGAATCAAACGCTTCATAGGCAGCATCGAAATTGCCTGCCTGCGTTAGGTAAATCCCCAGGTAGTTAAAAACTTCTGGCATATCAGGACGAATAGACAGCGCTTGTGAAAAATCATTTCGCGCCAGTGCTCTTAGCCCGAGACTATCATACAGCACACCGCGCTCATATAATAGCTGTGCTCTCTCATCATCGGTTAATGACCGACTGGCAAGTATTTGTTCCATGCGTGCCAGGATGACTTCCTGCTGCAACGTTGGCTGCAACGGAATCGCCAGAACTTCATTTTTACGCCAATCATGGTTGCTGCATCCTGCCAACATAAGTGCTGTCGCAACATAACACCAGCGCAAGAAAGGCTTCATTTCTACTCCCGGAGACAAACATTGGATGAACATCCTGTCATCCGCTTGCTTAACACAAACGCGTCCTGCGTCCGTGAGACGAACAGCTCCTTCCCAAATGGAAAGGAGCTGTAAAACTTCTGTTACAGATTATTCTGCTGCAGGTTGCTCAGTTGTTTCGTCCTGAGAAGGTGCGGTAGCTTCTTTGATGCTCAGACGCACACGCCCCTGACGGTCAACTTCGAGAACTTTAACCGGAACTTCCTGGCCCATCTGCAGGTAATCAGTCACTTTCTCTACACGCTTGTCAGCGATTTGAGAAATATGCACCAGACCTTCTTTACCGCCGCCGATGGCAACAAATGCGCCAAAGTCTACGATACGGGTCACTTTACCCTGATAGATACGGCCAACTTCGATTTCAGCAGTGATCTCTTCGATACGACGAATAGCGTATTTCGCTTTCTCGCCGTCGGTGGCTGCGATTTTCACAGTACCGTCATCTTCGATTTCGATCGTGGTGCCGGTTTCTTCGGTCAGCGCACGAATCACAGAACCACCTTTACCGATCACGTCCTTGATTTTGTCCGGGCTGATCTTGATGGTGTGGATACGCGGAGCAAACTGAGAGATATCGCCACGTGGAATGCTGATAGCTTGTTCCATCACGCCCAGAATGTGCAGACGTGCACCCTTAGCCTGATTCAGAGCCACCTGCATGATTTCGCGGGTGATACCTTCGATTTTAATGTCCATTTGCAGCGCGGTGATACCGTCGCGGCTACCGGCCACTTTAAAGTCCATGTCGCCCAGATGATCTTCGTCACCCAGAATGTCGGACAGAACGATAAAGCTTTCGCCTTCTTTAACCAGACCCATTGCGATACCCGCAACAGCGGCTTTAATCGGAACACCTGCGTCCATCAGGGCCAGAGATGCGCCACAAACAGAAGCCATTGAAGATGAACCGTTGGATTCAGTGATTTCAGAAACCACACGTACGGTGTACGGGAAGTCTTCTGGTTTTGGCATCATCGCCAGCACGCCACGCTTAGCAAGACGGCCATGGCCAATCTCACGACGTTTTGGCGAACCCACCATCCCAGTTTCACCTACTGAGTACGGAGGGAAGTTGTAATGGAACAGGAAGCTGTCAGTTTTTTCGCCCATCAGCTCATCCAGGTTCTGTGCATCACGCGCAGTACCCAGAGTGGCAGTGACCAGCGCCTGAGTTTCGCCACGGGTGAACAAAGCAGAACCGTGAGTACGTGGCAGAACGCCAGTGCGCACGTCCAGACCACGGATCATGTCTTTTTCGCGACCATCAATACGCGGCTCGCCACGCAGCACACGGCTACGAACCACATTCTTCTCGATGCTGCCCAGAATGTCAGAGATTTCACCAGCGTCCAGGGATTCGTCTTCAGCCTGCAGAGCCTGAACAACGTCAGCTTTGATCACATTAATCTGGTTGTAACGTTCTTGTTTCTCGGTGATCAGGTACGCATCACCCAGACGGGATTCAGACAAGGCAGCGACGCGAGCGTGCAGCTCTGCGTTAACCGCTTCTGGCTGCCAGTCCCATTTCGGCTTACCAACTTCAGCAACCAGTGAGTTGATGTTGTCGATAACGATTTGTTGTTGTTCGTGGCCGAATACCACTGCGCCCAGCATCTGATCTTCGCTCAGCACTTCAGCTTCAGACTCAACCATCAGAACCGCGCCCTGAGTACCGGCAACAACCAGGTCCAGACGGCTTGTTTTCAGCTCATCTGCGGTTGGGTTCAGAACATACTGATCGTTGATGTAACCAACGCGTGCAGCACCGATCGGGCCATTGAATGGAATACCAGACAGGCTCAGGGCAGCAGACGCACCGATCATCGCAACGATGTCAGGGTTAACTTGTGGGTTCAGAGAAACTACCGTCGCGATAACCTGAACTTCATTCAGGAAAGAGTCCGGGAATAGCGGGCGAATCGGGCGGTCAATCAGACGTGAAGTCAGTGTTTCGCCTTCACTTGGACGGCCTTCGCGACGGAAGAAGCTACCCGGGATACGACCAGCAGCGTAAGTACGCTCCTGATAGTTAACAGTCAGCGGGAAGAAGCTCTGACCTGGTTTAGCTTTTTTCTGGCCAACAACGGTAACGAATACCGCGGTGTCGTCCATGCTAACCATAACAGCGGCAGTTGCCTGACGAGCCATCATGCCAGTTTCCAGCGTAACGGTGTGCTGGCCGTATTGGAATTTACGAATAGTCGGATTAAGCAATGTAATGTCCTTTTGTATGACGCGCAGCTGTTATGACAGCAGTTCACGCCGATAAATATCCGAGCTTCTCACTACATTCTCGCGACTAATGACAATCCTTATATACCTGGCAATGTGGTAATAAAGTCTCTCATTAGCCGCGCGAAAACATCTGTAACGGAAGTTCATGTTCTTAGAATAACAGTAGAAACCGCAGCCATACAGTACCCTGATTTGGCTGAGCTTCCTAGAATAAAGGGGCCTATTGGCCCCTTTACACTGAAACTCGCTTGATTAGCGACGCAGACCCAGACGTTCGATCAGGCCGGTGTAACGCGCTACATCTTTACGCTTCAGGTAGTCCAGCAGTTTACGACGCTGAGAAACCATACGCAGCAGACCACGACGGCTGTGGTGATCTTTTTTGTGTTCTGCAAAGTGACCTTGCAGATGGTTAATTTGAGCAGTCAGCAGAGCAACCTGAACTTCGGTAGAACCACTGTCGTTAGTGCCGCGACCGAAGTCGGAAACGATCTGAGCCTTAGCTTCAACGCTTAGAGACATAATCTTACTCCAAAATATTATAGATAATTAAACGGGTGCCGATCTCTAATTCAGCAACCCAATGCATAAGCTGCGCTATTCTACCCTTTGCTATATATGATCGCAAGGTGGGCAGAAAGCGCTTAGTCGGTGTATTCAACGACCAGACGACGTGGCGCAATGCGGCCATCATCATCAATTTCTCCTACACCGATAAACTTACGTTCTTCGCCTTCAGTGATGCGAACCATACCGCTGACGGGCGCACCAGATGCCTGAACAGGTTGACCCTGTTTGACATATCCGGCCAACACAGGCAACAGATTCACTTCCGGGAAATCTTCACATGCGCTATCCATCGGCAACAACAAAGGATCCAGCAGCAAGCGCGGCTCAATGCCCTGCTCTTCTGCCTGAGCGATCAGCTCATGGAGTTTTTCCATAGTGACCATTCGCTCTGAAGGATAAGTTGCCACCTGCAAACGACGCAGATAAGTCACGTGCGCACCACAGCCCAGTTTCTCACCAAGATCATCGACAATCGTGCGGATGTAAGTGCCTTTTGAGCAATGAATCTCCAGCTCAACATCAAAGCCTTCCCAGCGTATAAACTGCAATTCATACACGGTAATGCTGCGTGATTCTCGCGGGACTTCGATGCCCTGACGTGCATATTCGTACAGTTTTTTCCCTTCATATTTCAATGCTGAATACATGGAAGGAATTTGCTGAGTTTCTCCGCGGAAACTGTCGAGTGCGTCGTCCAGTTGCTGCTGAGTGAAAGTCATTTCACGTTCGGAAATGATGGCACCTTCGGCGTCTGACGTATCCGTACGTTGTCCCATGCGGGCAATCACGCGATAGCGTTTGTCAGAATCAAGCAGGAACCGGGAAAACTTGGTCGCTTCACCCAGGCACAGCGGCAGCATACCGGTGGCTAAAGGATCGAGCGCACCGGTATGGCCTGCGCGGTTAGCGTTATAAAGGCGTTTAACCTTTTGCAGTGCATCGTTAGAAGACAAGCCTAAAGATTTGTCCAGTAGCAGAACGCCGTGTATGTCACGGCCGCGGCGACGTGGGCGACTCATTATGCTTCCTCGTCATCGCCTGCAGCTGAACGGCGTTCAGCATCGTTCTTCACGACATTGGTCACCAGATTGGACATACGCATACCTTCAACCAAAGAGTTGTCGTAAGCGAAAGTCAGTTCTGGTACGACACGTAAACGCATCGCTTTACCGATCAGGGTACGGATGAAACCTGACGCGTCCTGCAAAGCTTTGATGCCATTTTTGACACGATCAGGATCGTGATTGTCAGTCGTCAGCACGTCCAGGAAGGTGACGAACACTTTGGCATACGCCAGGTCGCGTGATACTTCTACGCCTGAAACTGTCGCCATGCCTACGCGCGGGTCTTTGACTTCACGCTGTAAGATGATGGCGATTTCTTTTTGCATCTCCTGGGAGACACGTTGAGTACGGCTAAATTCTTTTGCCATGATGCTTTTCTCCTCACTTGCTCCAGATAAATAAGGGGGCGCAAGGCCCCCCATCTGGATATCAGCTACTTCGCAAACGTTAAGCGATAGTACGTTTGATCTCGATGATTTCGAAGACTTCGATCACATCACCAGTACGCACATCGTTGTAGTTCTTAACGCCAATACCACATTCCATGCCGTTACGCACTTCAGCAACGTCATCTTTGAAGCGACGCAGGGATTCCAGTTCGCCTTCGTAGATCACCACGTTTTCACGCAGTACACGGATTGGGTTGTTACGCTTGATCATACCTTCAGTCACCATACAACCTGCGATAGCACCGAATTTAGGTGACTTGAACACGTCACGAACTTCAGCCAGGCCGATGATTTGCTGTTTGTATTCTGGCGCCAACATACCGCTCATCGCCTGTTTGACTTCGTCAATCAGGTTATAGATGACAGAGTAGTAACGCAGATCCAGGCTTTCGCTTTCTACGACGCGGCGGGCAGAAGCATCTGCACGGACGTTGAAGCCCAGAATGATCGCGTTAGAAGCAGCGGCCAGTGTCGCATCAGTTTCAGTGATACCACCGACACCCATACCGACGATCTTAACTTTAACTTCGTCAGTAGAAAGGCTTTGCAATGCATCGGAAATCGCTTCACAAGAACCCTGAACGTCTGACTTCAGAACGATGTTCAGTTCAGAAACTTCACCTTCAGTCATGTTCGCAAACATGTTTTCCAGTTTAGATTTCTGCTGGCGAGCCAGTTTAACTTCGCGGAATTTACCCTGACGATACAGAGCAACTTCACGGGCTTTTTTCTCATCACGTACAACGGTAACTTCATCCCCCGCAGCCGGTACACTGGACAGACCCAGTACTTCGACAGGGATAGAAGGACCCGCAGACGTAATATCACGCCCCATTTCGTCACGCATCGCACGGACACGGCCGTATTCAAAGCCACACAGAATGATGTCGCCTTTGTTCAGCGTACCTTCCTGAACCAGTACGGTAGCAACCGGGCCACGACCTTTGTCCAGGAAGGACTCGATCACAACGCCGCTTGCCATACCGGTGCGAACTGCTTTCAGTTCCAGAACTTCGGCTTGCAGCAAGATAGCTTGCAGCAAATCGTCAATACCGGTACCGACTTTTGCAGAAACGTGGATGAACTGAGATTCGCCGCCCCACTCTTCCGGCATAACGCCGTATTGAGACAGTTCGGTACGAACACGGTCCGGATCAGCATCTGGCTTATCAATTTTGTTCACTGCAACCACGATTGGCACGCCAGCAGCTTTCGCATGCTGTACGGCCTCGATGGTTTGTGGCATCACGCCATCATCTGCAGAAACAACCAGTACAACGATATCCGTTGCCTGAGCACCACGAGCACGCATTGAGGTAAACGCGGCGTGTCCCGGAGTATCCAGGAAGGTGATCATGCCGTTTTCGGTTTCTACGTGGTAAGCACCGATATGCTGGGTAATACCACCGGCCTCGCCTGCTGCCACTTTCGTTGAACGAATGTAGTCAAGCAATGAGGTTTTACCGTGGTCAACGTGGCCCATGATGGTCACAACCGGAGCGCGTGGCTCAGCGGCTGCAGAAGCACCCGTGTCACGATCGCTCATCAGCGCTTCTTCCAGCTCGTTCTCACGACGCAGGATAACTTTATGACCCATTTCTTCTGCAACCAGTTGAGCAGTTTCCTGATCAATGACCTGGTTGATGGTGGCCATGGCGCCCAGTTTCATCATGGTTTTGATGACCTGAGAACCTTTAACTGCCATTTTGTTTGCCAGCTCAGCAACAGTAATGGTTTCACCCACTACAACATCACGGTTCACGGCAACAACAGGCTTGTTAAAGCTCTGCTGTAAGGTACTTGGCTTACGCTTACCTTTACCGTTACGGCCAACAGCACGGGCTTCTTCGCGATCCGCTTTAGATTCGGACAGCTTGTTGCCTTTTTTCTGTTTGGTCGCTTTGCCACCGCGAGTACGGCTGCGACGTTCGCCTTCAACTTTGGCGTCATTTTCGTCTTCAGCAGCACGAGCATGGGTAGAAGTGGTGACATGATAGTCAGCAGATTCTGATTCGCTTGGTGCAGTAGCTTCAGTCCAGACACCAGAGTCAGCCATTTTACGGGCCTCTTCTGCGATGCGCTTGGCGTTTTCTTCAATCTTACGCTGGGCTTCTTCTTCCGTTTTGCGTTTCAGCTCTGCGGCTTCAGCTTCACGGCGTGCTTTCTCTGCCTGAGCTGGTTTAGTTACTTCATCGGTATTTTGGTTGGTCACTTTATCTTTTTCCGCTGCATCACGCTTAGCTTTATCAGCGGCCTCACGTTTAGCTTGCTCTTCGGCGGCGCGTTTGGCTTTTTCCTGAGCTTCGCGCTGGGCTTGCTCCGCTGCTGCACGCTGTGCCTGTTCTTCCGCGTCACGCTTCGCCTGCTCTTCCGCTTCGGCCTGGGCAAGTTCTGCCTCGGTCATATCACGTTTAACATAAGTGCGTTTCTTGCGGACCTCGATTTGCACCGATTTACTCTTCCCGCCGGTGCTCGGAATATTCAGTGTACTACGCGTTTTGCGTTGTAACGTCAGTTTGTTTGACGCACCTGAATTTCCACCATTCAGATGCGACAATAAAGTTTCTTTTTCTTGCTGGGTCACAGAGTCAGCTTCGGACTTCGAGATCCCTGCATCAGCAAATTGCTGTACCAGGCGATCTACCGGAGTCTGAATCTCTGCCGCCAGCGATTTTACAGTTACATCTGTCATGCTGTTCCTTCCTGCTACAGTTTATTACGCATTGTCGCCAAACCAGCAGATATTGCGCGCGGCCATGATAAGTTCACCAGCCTGCTCGTCAGTAAGACCTTCAATATCAGCCAGATCGTCGACACCCTGCTCGGCAAGATCTTCCAGCGTACAAACCCCTTGTGCAGCCAGTTTAAATGCCATGCTACGTTCCAGACCCGCCAGATTAAGCAGATCGTCAGCAGGCTTTTTGTCACCGAGACTTTCTTCCTGAGCTAAAGCCAGTGTGGTCAGCGCTTCTTTCGCACGTTCGCGCAGCGCATCCACGGTGTCTTCATCCAGGCCGTCGATTTCAAGTAGTTCGTTAACTGGCACGTAAGCCAGTTCTTCAAGCGTAGAGAAACCTTCTTCAACCAGAACCGTGGCGAAATCTTCATCGATGGCCAGATATTTGGTAAAGGTATCAATCGCAGCGTGTGCCTCAGCCTGATGTTTGGCTTGCAGGTCGTCTGCTGTCATCACGTTCAGTTCCCACTTGTCATCACCACGATGCTGTTTCAACAATTGGGAGGCCAAACGCACGTTCTGGCCATTGCGGCCAATCGCCTGTGCCAGATTGCTGGCTTCAACGGCGATATCCATGGTGCATTTATCTTCATCAACTACGATGGAAGCGACGTCTGCCGGTGCCATTGCGTTGATAACAAATTGCGCAGGATTGTCATCCCAAAGGATGATATCAATGCGTTCACCGCCCAGTTCACTGGAAACGGCCTGAACGCGTGCACCACGCATGCCGACACAAGCACCGACCGGGTCGATACGTTTGTCGTTAGTTTTTACAGCGATTTTTGCACGGGAACCCGGATCACGAGCTGCCGCTTTAATTTCGATCAGTTCTTCGCCAATTTCCGGCACTTCGATGCGGAACAGTTCAATCAGCATCTCGTTTCGTGAACGGCTGACGAACAGCTGAGCACCACGTGCTTCAGGGCGAACATCATACAGCACCCCACGAATACGGTCGCCGGAGCGGAAGTTTTCACGAGGAAGCATGTCTTCTCGCAGGATAACAGCTTCAGCGTTGCTGCCTAAATCCAGCGCAATACTGTCACGGTTAACTTTCTTAACGACGCCAGTAACAATTTCACCTTGCTGCTCACGGAACTGATCAACCACCATCGCGCGTTCTGCTTCACGTACCTTCTGTACGATAACTTGTTTAGCAGTCTGCGTAGTGATGCGGTCGAAAGTGACCGACTCAATTTGATCTTCAATATATCCGCCGAGGTCGATTGACGGATCTTCGTATTGTGCAGCTTCGAGGGTGATTTCACGGGTCGGCTGAGTCACTTCGTTGACTGCTACCCAGCGACGGAAAGTATCGAAGTCGCCTGTTTTGCGGTCAATGCTGACGCGGACTTCGATTTCCTGCTCGTATTTTTTCTTGGTCGCCGTTGATAATGCAATTTCCAGCGCTTCAAAAATCTTCTCGCGCGGGAGGGATTTTTCATTAGAAACTGCTTCTACAACAGCCAGAATCTCTTTGTTCATCCTAGTTGCCTCTTCCAAACTCTTTAAAAGTGGGGTACCAGGTTCGCTTTCTGGATGTTGCTCAGTGCGAACACTTCATCTTTCCCTTCCACTGTCACCGTGATCATCTCGCCTTCGACAGCTTTAATGATGCCTTGCCATTTGCGGCGGTTTTGCACTGCCATGCGCAAAACAACACTGACTTCATCGCCAAGAAAACGTTGATAATGTTCAGCGGTGAACATAGGACGATCAAGGCCTGGAGAGGAAACTTCCAGGTTGTAGGCGACAGTGACTGGATCTTCAACGTCCAGCACAGCGCTCACCTGGTGGCTGACATCAGCACAATCATCAACATTGATCCCGGCGTCACTATCAATATAGATGCGCAACGTCGATTGGCGAGCCCGAACGAACTCGATGCCCACCAGCTCAAAGCCAAGTGCCTCGACTGGTGCTGTAATCAGCTCTGTTAATTTTTGTTCTAATGTGGACAAGCCCACCCCCAAGACATAAAAAAAGGGCTAAATAGCCCAGTGATTCTGTTGCCAAATAACAAAAAACCCCGATAAATCGGGGCTTTATGCAACTGGACCCTATTCGCCGCATAGCGGCTTCGGTACAACTTTCGCGAAGTGTTGTTTTCAAATTGAAGCTGCAGAACATCACAGGAAGATACTGAAAGTCTATTTGAAATAAACACTTAGGGAAAGTGGTTGCGGGGGCCGGATTTGAACCGACGACCTTCGGGTTATGAGCCCGACGAGCTACCAGGCTGCTCCACCCCGCGTCCGAAAACGTGGCAAATACTACGCCGATAACCGCTAAAAAGCAAATTATCATAAAGATTGGTACCGAGGACGGGACTTGAACCCGTAAGCCCATTCGGGCACTACCACCTCAAGGTAGCGTGTCTACCAATTCCACCACCTCGGCACTCTTTTTTTTCACAATCGCTTATACTGTCCAAGCATAAGCCATTGTTTGAAAACTTAGCTTCTTTGATAAGAAGTTTACTGCTTAGTGAGGAACGTCACTGTTAGGCGCTGCTGGAGCTGCCGGTGCAGTCGTCTGCTCAGTTTTAACTGGCTGACTCAGGTTTTCCCACTCACTGCCTTTTTGGCCTTTATTGGTGCTCATGTTCCCGAGAATCAAACTAATGATAAAGAACAATGCTGCCAAAACGCCGGTCATGCGGGTCATGAAGTTACCGGAACCACTCGAACCGAACAATGTGCCAGAAGCACCTGCCCCGAAAGAGGCTCCCATATCAGCGCCTTTACCTTGTTGCAGCATAACCAGAGCGATAAGCCCAATTGCTACGATAAGGAAAATCACCAGAAGAGCGTCGTACATAGTAGTACCTGTATCCTCGCGGGTTCACCGCATGCCAATTGCTTCTCACCATTTAGCAGGTCATCAAAGGACCCACTGAAGCGGGTGTGAATACTAACCAAAGCCGTATTACCGTGCAAGGGCAATTTTCATCAAACTGTTCGTTTGCGGAAAAAAACGGCAAATCGGGATAAAACATGCTGCCAGGAGGTCCGGCAGCGAGAAACTCACCGAAAATTTACCGTTTTTTATCGGCTTACGCTTTGACCGCTTTGACGGCATCCGCAATACGGTTGGCCAGTTTTTCCACCAGTTCGGCATCTTCCCCTTCGACCATTACGCGCAGCAGAGGTTCGGTACCTGATTTACGCAACAGCACCCGACCGCGGCCCGCTAACTGCTTTTCAACTTCAGCCGTGACCTGCTTAACCTCATCGGATTCCAGCGGATCATGTTCACCAGCAAAACGGACGTTGATCAGGATCTGCGGAAGCAATTTCATGCCGCTGCACAGGTCATGCAAGCTCATATGATTGCGCACCATCGCGGTAAGCACTTGCAAACCTGCCACAATGCCATCACCGGTAGTGGTTTTATCCAGCAAAATGATATGGCCTGAGTTCTCAGCCCCGATCCGCCAACCTTTTTCCTGCATTTTTTCCAGTACGTAGCGATCACCTACTTTCGCACGGGTAAAGGGAATGCCCAGTTGCTTTAAGGCCAGCTCGAGGCCCATATTGCTCATCAACGTGCCGACGGCACCGCCTTTCAACTGGCCCTGACGAAGCCCTTCACGCGCAATGATGTAGAGGATTTGGTCGCCATCAACTTTATTACCTTCATGATCAACCATGATCAGGCGGTCACCATCGCCGTCAAAAGCCAGCCCGACATCTGCTTTTTCAGCCAGAACACGCTGCTGCAACTGACGGACATCCGTTGCGCCGCATTCTTCGTTGATGTTCATCCCATCCGGCTCACAGCCGATAGCGATGACTTTTGCCCCCAATTCGCGCAAAACGCTAGGTGCAATGTGATAAGTAGCGCCGTTGGCACAGTCGACCACAATTTTCAGACTGTTCAGACTCAGTTCTGTCGGGAATGTGCCTTTACAGAATTCGATGTAACGACCGGCGGCATCCACGATGCGGCTGGCTTTACCCAGTTCGGCAGATTCAACACATGTCAGTGGTTTTTCAAGCTCAGCTTCAATCGCCTCTTCCACTTCGTCAGGTAATTTAGTCCCGTCGATTGTGAAAAACTTAATGCCGTTATCGTAGTAAGGATTATGCGAGGCTGAAATAACGATGCCCGCTTCTGCACGGAAAGTACGTGTCAGGTAAGCCACGGCAGGCGTTGGCATCGGGCCGGTGAAAGAAGCCGATAAACCTGCAGCAGCAAGCCCTGCCTCTAACGCTGATTCCAGCATATAACCCGAAATGCGGGTGTCTTTACCGATGATCACTTTACGCGAACCGTGGCGTGCTAATACTTTGCCAGCCGCCCAGCCTAGTTTCAGAACAAAATCAGGGGTAATCGGGGTATCGCCCACTTTTCCGCGGATGCCATCTGTCCCAAAGTATTTACGGTTGCTCATAATTAGTTTTTATCCCTTGCAGAAAGTGTCGCTTCCACGATACGCATCGCTTCAACGGTTTCTTTTACATCATGTACACGCACGATCTTAGCACCTTGCATGGCAGCGATCACAGCACAAGCAACACTTCCGGTACCCCGTTTCTCAGGAGAAACATGCAGAAGTTGCCCCACCATGGATTTCCTCGACATCCCCACTAACAATGGCATGCCAAAGTGATGAAAATCAGCCAACCGTGCGAGCAACTGATAGTTATGCTCCAAATTTTTACCGAAACCGAAGCCCGGATCGAGCAACAATTTTTCTTTCGCAATGCCGGCGTTAACACAACGGGCAATTTGCTCAAAAAAATACTGATCCACCTGCGCAACGACATTGTCGTAATGCGGGGCATGCTGCATCGTTTTGGGGTCACCCTGCATATGCATCAGACAAACAGGTAAACCCGTTTCGGCCGCAGCCTGTAGCGCACCGGGCTCCTGAAGTGAACGGATATCGTTGATCAGATGCATGCCCGCATTTGCCGCTTCACGGATCACGGCGGCTTTTGAGGTATCGACGGAGACCCAGACATCAAAACGCTGCGCAATGGCTTCGACTACCGGCACCACACGGGCCAGTTCCTCATCTTCGCTGACTTCTGCTGCACCAGGGCGGGTCGATTCACCACCGATGTCGAGAATTGTCGCGCCTGCATCAACCATTGCCTGAGCATGTCTGAGAGCAAGATCAAGCGTGTTATGTCGCCCGCCATCGGAAAATGAGTCGGGGGTAACGTTCAGGATCCCCATAACCTGGGGGAAAGTGAGATCCAATCTGGACTCTCTGGCTGTGAGGTGCATAAATCACGTCCCTTCTGATCAATCAATAAAGGCTTTTCAAATTCCGAGGCAAAGAATGCACGCATAAAAAACCCCGGGCAAGCCCGGGGTTGAGTGTCATCAGCATTATTTTCCAATCAGCCTCTTACTTGCCGCTGAATTGCTCAAACATCGTGTTGCCAGGATTCGGCGTACGAGGTTCGTCGACAGGCGTTGGCGCTTTTGGCGTACCGCCGTCATTGGAGTTGCTGTTACCGTTTTTGCCGTTAGCATCGTCCCAGCCAGCTGGCGGGCGAACTTCAGTACGGTTCATCAGGTCATCAATTTGCGGTGCATCGATGGTTTCATACTTCATCAGGGCATCTTTCATTGAATGAAGGATATCCATGTTTTCCATCAGCAGAGTACGCGCACGAACGTAGTTACGTTCAACCAGAGACTTAACTTCCTGATCGATGATACGGGCGGTTTCATCAGACATATGCTTAGCTTTCGCGACTGAACGACCGAGGAAGACTTCACCTTCTTCTTCCGCATACAGCAACGGACCTAATTTATCTGAGAAGCCCCACTGCGTAACCATGTTACGGGCAATCGACGTGGCTACTTTGATATCGTTAGACGCACCGGTAGACACTTTTTCCACACCGTAAATAATCTCTTCAGCAAGACGGCCACCATATAAGGTAGAAATCTGACTTTCGAGTTTCTGACGGCTGGCGCTGATCGCATCACCTTCGGGCAGGAAGAAAGTCACACCTAATGCACGGCCACGAGGGATAATGGTCACCTTGTGCACTGGGTCATGTTCAGGAACCAGACGGCCAATGATGGCGTGTCCCGCTTCGTGATATGCAGTGGACTCTTTCTGCGATTCGGTCATTACCATGGAACGGCGCTCAGCACCCATCATGATTTTGTCTTTGGCTTTTTCGAACTCGACCATCGACACCACACGTTTGTTACCACGAGCAGAGAACAGTGCAGCTTCGTTGACCAGGTTAGCCAGGTCAGCACCAGAGAATCCTGGTGTACCACGGGCAATCACAGAAGCATCAACATCTGTCGCCAGCGGAACACGACGCATGTGAACTTTCAGGATCTGTTCACGGCCACGGACATCTGGCAAGCCGACAACAACCTGACGGTCAAAACGGCCCGGACGCAGCAACGCAGGGTCCAGAACATCCGGACGGTTGGTCGCGGCAATAACGATAATACCTTCGTTACCTTCGAAACCATCCATCTCAACCAGCATCTGGTTCAGGGTTTGCTCACGTTCATCATGACCACCGCCTAAACCTGCACCACGCTGACGGCCAACGGCATCAATTTCATCGATGAAGATGATACATGGAGCCGCTTTCTTCGCCTGTTCGAACATATCACGGACACGTGATGCACCCACACCGACGAACATTTCAACGAAGTCAGAACCCGAAATCGTAAAGAACGGGACTTTGGCTTCACCGGCAATGGCTTTAGCCAGCAAGGTCTTACCCGTACCCGGAGGACCCACCATCAGAACGCCTTTAGGAATTTTACCGCCCAGTTTCTGGAAACGGCTTGGTTCACGCAGGTAATCAACCAGCTCGCTCACCTCTTCCTTCGCTTCGTCACAACCTGCAACGTCAGCAAACGTAGTTTTGATTTGGTCTTCCGTCAGCATGCGGGCTTTGCTTTTACCAAAGGACATTGCGCCTTTGCCACCGCCACCCTGCATCTGTCGCATAAAGAATATCCAGACGCCAATCAGAAGCAGCATCGGGAACCATGAAATGAAGATAGTCGCCAGGAAACTCTGCTGTTCAGGCGGTTCACCAACAACTTTCACGTTTTTGCTCAGCAGCGTATCCAGCAATTTAGGATCATTAACCGGAATATAGGTTGTGTATTTGCTGCTGTCTTTTTTGATAACGTCAATCGCACGTCCATTGATACGTACTTCACGGACCTGGTCTTGGGCCACTTCGGTTGTAAAGGTAGTGTAATCTACCTTGTTACCATTAGATTCGCTGGGACCAAAACTCTGAAATACAGACATCAATACAACTGCGATGACTAACCAGAGGATCAGGTTCTTCGCCATGTCACTCAAGGGATTAACCTCATATTACAACTGTGTTAACAAACAGCGTTAGGGAACTACAGTTTCCGCCCTGTCGCTACGATGTACACTTCTCGCGAACGTGCTCGGGAAGCGTCTGGCTTACGAATCTTCACCTTCGTAAACAGGGAGCGAATTTCCCGCAGGTATTCATCAAAGCCATCTCCCTGAAACACCTTCACCAGGAAACTTCCGCCTGGTGCTAATACATCCCGACACATATCCAATGCTAATTCAACCAGATACATCGATTTTGGAATATCGACTGCCGGAGTACCGCTCATATTAGGGGCCATATCGGACATGACCACCTGAACCTTACTTTCTCCCACGCGTTCAAGCAGCGCTTTGAGAACTAATTCATCACGAAAATCCCCTTGAAGGAAGTCGACTCCAACAATAGGATCCATAGGTAAAAGGTCAAGAGCAATAATTCGCCCTTTGTTACCGATCTGCGTCGCCACATACTGTGACCAACCACCAGGAGCTGCTCCTAAATCAACCACCGTCATACCCGGTTTAAACAGCTTATCGCCTTGCTGTATTTCATCAAGTTTAAACCAGGCACGGGAACGCAGCCCTTTTTTCTGTGCCTGTAGCACATATTTATCGCTAAAGTGTTCCTGCAACCAGCGACTGGAACTTGCAGAACGCTTTTTATTAGACATTATTTAGTAACCATATAGTTTTCCAACCACCCTGAGTTAGAGCTTTTGGAACAAGCTGTTAGCATCATGACGTCTATGGCTAAGTCAGTATTATTCCCTCCCCGAAGCAGTCCGGGTTGGTGATATACATGAGATGGCGGTAGAATGACCCGTTTTCAATCCCAACTTAAGCAAAAAAGACGATGAATCTTAACAATAAACAAAAACAGTACCTGAAAGGCCTCGCGCATCCCCTGAAACCGGTTGTTATGCTGGGCAACAACGGGCTGACTGAGGGTGTGCTCGCCGAAATCGAACAGGCGCTGCAACATCACGAACTGATCAAGGTTAAAGTCGCGGCAGAAGAACGCGAAACGAAGTCTTTGATCGTAGACGCGATTGTGCGTGAAACCAAGGCGTGTAATGTGCAAGTCATCGGCAATATGCTGGTACTTTATCGCCCTTCCACCGAAGACCGCAAAATTATCTTACCGCGTTAATCCATTAAGGTTTAACGAAAAGCGCTGTAGATTTTCGGAAAGGTGCCACGAAATCACGTTCAGGGGAAGGTCTGAGCAGGCCTTTTTACTTTAGTTTTCAATTTACTGTGAAGCAATTCACTGCATGAATGTGAGAATTATCGGGCGAAACATCACGTTTCGCCCTTTTTAATGCAGATTTTAGAGGTATTCGACCTTCAATACTTCAAACTCAACATCGCCGCCAGGCGTTTTGATGACAACAACATCATCCTGCTCTTTGCCAATCAAACCGCGGGCAATCGGGGAATTCACAGAAATCAGATTTTGCTTAAAATCTGCTTCGTCATCACCCACGATGCGGTATTTTTGTTCTTCTTCAGTGTCCAGGTTCATCACAGTCACTGTCGCACCAAAAATGACGCGGCCGGTTGCGGGCATTTTGGTCACATCAATAACCTGAGCATTCGAAAGCTTAGCTTCGATTTCCTGGATACGGCCTTCACAAAAACCCTGCTGTTCACGCGCAGCATGGTATTCAGCATTCTCTTTCAAATCACCATGCTCACGTGCGGTCGCGATATCAGAAATGATTTTCGGGCGACGGACGCTCTTCAGATGGTCCAGTTCTTCACGTAATCTTTCTGCGCCACGTAACGTCATCGGAATCGGTTTCATATATTTATTACCTCTAACTTGGTCCTTTCGGTAAACACCGTCCTGATTGAATCAGGTAAGAAATTAAGCCAGTTCTTCTGACCGACTCTCTGGCGAAAAACAAAAAAAACCTCACCCGGCGTTGCCACCAGGCCAGGAATCATTTCGCATTTTGATTCGTATTTTAACGTAGAGTTCCTTGAGGATCATCGTTTACTTTCAGCCACGTTGCGCCTTGGTTCGTAGCATCGTAGTATGGCACCACATTATCCTGCCGTTACTCAGAGCCTTTACTCAAAATAATGCGTTTTTTACGAATTGTCAGTGGATTAGCATGCGCGTTTGTTCTGAATACAAATGCGGCTCAGATCGAAAATTACACAGAATATCTGCCTGATGGCACGAATCTGGCGGTGCTGGTACAGAAAATTGGCGCCCCTGCGCCTGTGATCGATTATCACGGTACCCAGATGGCACTGCCTGCCAGTACTATGAAGATTCTGACGGCGCTGGCTGCGCTGTTGCAGTTGGGGCCTGATTTCCGTTTCACCACTACACTAGAAACATCGGGTTCTGTTTCTGACGGAGTTCTCAAGGGAGATCTGGTCGCTCGGTTTTCTGGTGACCCGACCCTGAAGCGCCAGAATATTCGGAATATGGTCGCTGTTTTGAAAAAACAGGGCGTCAAAGAAATCACTGGCGATGTGGTCATTAACACCTCAGTGTTTGCAAGCCATGACAAAGCTCCCGGATGGCCATGGAACGATATCACCCAGTGCTTCAGCGCTCCCCCAGCAGCCGCAATTGTCGACAGAAACTGTTTCTCGGTATCTCTCTATAGCGCGCCTAAACCTGACGAGAACGCGTTTATTCGCGTAGCCTCTTATTATCCAGTGCATATGTTCAGTGAAGTCCGCACACTGGCAAAAGGCTCTCCGGATGCGCAGTATTGCGAACTGGATGTCGTCCCGGGTGAATTCAACCGATATACACTCACTGGTTGTCTGACTCAACGCAGCGAGCCTCTGCCACTGGCTTTTGCTATTCAGGATGGTGCCAGTTATGCCGGTGCGATTCTTAAAGATGAGCTGTTGCAGGCAGATATCCAGATTGACGGCACCCTGAAACGTCAAACCCAGCCGACACCAGCAGGTACGGTTCTGGCGCAAACGCAATCAGCGCCCCTGCATGATTTGCTGCATCAGATGCTTAAGAAATCAGACAACATGATCGCTGATACGGTCTTCCGTACGATTGGTCATCAGCGTTTTGGCGTACCGGGAACATGGCGGGCAGGTTCAGATGCTGTCCGTCAAATTTTGCGTCAGAAAGCAGGCGTGGATTTGGGTAACTCGATTCAGGTTGATGGCTCCGGCCTTTCACGCCATGATTTATTGTCACCGGCCACAATGATGCAGGTGCTGCAATATATCGCCCAGCACGACAAAGAATTAGATTTTATTTCGATGTTGCCTTTAGCTGGCCATGACGGAACCTTACAGTACCGCGGTGGTCTGCATGAAGCGGGTGTCGACGGCAAAGTATCGGCAAAAACCGGTTCACTGTCTGGCGTATATAATCTGGCAGGTTTCATCACCACAGCCAGCGGACAGCGTATGGCCTTTGTGCAGTTCCTTTCAGGCTATGCTGTTCCCCCTGAAGATCAACGTACACGGCGTGCGCCGCTGGTGCGCTTTGAAAGCCGTCTCTACAGGGATATCTACCAAAATAATTAACCACGGAGAAGTGCCAGACGATGAAACTGCTGATAGTTGAAGATGATGAACTTTTACGGCAGGGATTAACGCTGGCACTTACCAGTGAAAATTATGCCTGCGACTGCGCGTCAACCGCGGCCGAGGCGCAGAGTCTGATCCAAACCAGTCAGTACAGTCTGGTGATCCTGGACTTAGGATTGCCAGACAAAGATGGCGCAACGCTGCTGCGCCAGTGGCGACGTCAAAGTATTTCCCTGCCCGTGTTGATTCTTACCGCCCGCGATGCACTTGAAGACCGCGTCGATGGCCTTGACGCCGGTGCCGATGACTATCTGATTAAACCCTTTGCCTTAGTCGAATTACAGGCCCGTGTCCGCGCCCTGATCCGCCGTTATCAGGGGCAGAGTGACAACCAGATTTCCGTCGGCAACCTGAAAATCAATCTCTCCTCTCAGCAGGCTTATCTCAATGATGCGCCGGTAGAGGTCACGCCCAAAGAGTTCGCGATTTTGTCACGACTGATGATGCGTGCCGGACAGACTGTAAACCGCGAGTTGCTCCAGCAAGATCTCTATACCTGGCAGGATGATTTAGGCTCCAATACG
Source organism: Rahnella sp. WP5 (assembly GCF_000745615.1). NCBI lineage: Bacteria > Pseudomonadati > Pseudomonadota > Gammaproteobacteria > Enterobacterales > Yersiniaceae > Rahnella > Rahnella sp. WP5. Next base: position 228,557 of record NZ_JQJR01000009.1, read on the forward strand.
CTTGAGGTACATGTTCATAATCTGCGCCGCAAATTGGGTAAAGAAGTCATCAGAACTGTACGTGGTATCGGCTACAGGCTGGAAATAATCGTATGACCAGTATGCGCCGCCGCCTTCTGGTTATGCTGGCTCTGATCTTGTTCGTGACTCAGCTCATCAGTATTTTCTGGCTCTGGCACGAGAGCCAGGAACAAATTAACCTGCTGGTCAATGACACCCTGTCAGCCAAAGTCCGTAACGCGCACGTTGAGAAAGAAATTGCAGAAGCCATTGCTTCACTGATTGCCCCTTCCTTACTCATGATGAGTATTACTCTGGTACTGTCCTTTTGGGCCATCAGCTGGATTATCCGGCCTCTTAACCAGTTACAAAAACGACTGGAGACCCGTTCAGCCGATAACCTCTCTCCCCTGCCACTCAACAGCGAAACCAGGGAGATTGTGGCCGTGACGAATGCATTGAATCAGCTTTTCTCTCGTCTCTCCAGCACCATTCAGCAGGAACGATTGTTCACTGCGGATGCGGCTCATGAGTTGCGCACTCCACTGGCAGGCGTCCGGTTGCATCTGGAAATAATGCACAAAAAAGGCGTAGAAGGCAGCGATACACTGATAAGCCGCATCGACCAGTTAATGCATACCATAGAGCAGTTACTTATGCTTGCCCGCGCCGGACAGAATTTTGCCAAAGGCGAATATCAGCAGGTTGACCTGATCAGTAACGTCGTTGAGCCGCTCAGAGAAGAGCTGTGTGAAATGCTCAGTGAACACGGTCAAAACTTGAAAATACACCTGCCGCCTCGTGCTGAAATTCAGGGGGATGCTGTGCTGCTACGTTTAATGGTACGCAATCTGGTCGAAAATGCTTACCGCTACGGGCCTGAAAATAGCGACATCGGCATCACAATTGCACCGCAAGACAACGGATTCCTGATAAAGATAGACGATGCCGGTCCGGGTATTGATGAAACGAAGGCCAGTGAACTGACACAGGCTTTTAAGCGCGTCGACCAACGTTATGGAGGCAGCGGCCTGGGCTTAAATATTGTGGTGCGGATTGCGCACCTGCATGGCGGTACGCTGACATTGCGAAATCGCCCCGGCAACACTGGCCTCAGCGCGCAATGCTGGCTACCGGATGTTGCATTACAAAGCTCGCTGACACTTTCACCAGACACCCGTTAATACGCGCTCCGATTAACACGCGATCAAAAAGAAAAAGGCTGCCAATGGCAGCCTTTCTTTCAGCGATGAAACGCTAATACACGGGATTAACGTTCGTAAATGATTTCTACGCCTTCGTCGTCATCTTCATCCCAGTCATCATCCCAGTCGTCGTCGGCTTCAGATTCCACTTCAGCCAGTTGTTCACGGTGATAATCATCCCACATGAACTCAACTTTCTCGGGTGCAGCTTCTTCAATCGCCATGTGCTTAGGATTTTCGTTGATGAACTTCATCACGTCCCAACACAATGCATTCACACCTTCGCGGTTTGCAGCGGAAATAAGGTAATAGTTACCTTCCCAGCCTAATGCATCAGCAATCGCTTTAGCACGCGTTTCAGCTTCTTCTTTCTCGATCAGATCAACTTTATTGAACACTAACCAGCGCGGCTTTTCAGCCAGCTTGGCGTTGTATTGCTTCAGTTCATTGATGATGACTTTGGCATTTTCGATCGGATCAGATTCATCGATCGGCGCAATGTCGATCAGGTGCAACAGAACGCGGCAACGCTCAAGGTGCTTCAGGAAGCGGATACCCAGACCAGCGCCTTCAGAAGCCCCTTCGATCAGACCGGGGATGTCTGCAACCACGAAGCTTTGTTCGTGATCCATACGTACAACACCGAGACTTGGCACCAGTGTGGTAAACGGATAATCAGCCACTTTCGGCTTCGCTGCAGAGACGGAGCGGATAAACGTCGATTTACCTGCGTTTGGCAGACCCAGCATGCCTACATCGGCAAGCAGCATCAGTTCGAGTGCGATATCACGCTCTTCACCTTTGGTGCCCATGGTTTTCTGACGCGGTGAACGGTTCACGGAAGATTTAAAACGGGTGTTACCGAGTCCGTGGAAACCGCCTTTAGCGACCATATTAACCTGACCATTTTTGGTCATATCGGCCAGGACTTCGCCAGTGCTTTGGTCAAGAACTCGCGTTCCCACAGGCACTTTAATGGTGATGTCCTTACCGCGTTTACCGGTACAGTCGCTGCTCTGACCGTTAGTACCGCGCTCAGCACGATAAGATTTCACAAAGCGGAAATCGATCAGCGTATTGAGGTTCTCATCAGCAACGAGGTACACATCACCGCCATCACCACCGTCGCCACCGTCAGGGCCGCCACGTGGAATGTATTTTTCGCGGCGGAAGCTGACGCACCCGTTACCGCCATCACCGGCCACAACCAGAATCGTGGCTTCATCAACAAACTTCATTTGTTCTGTCTCCGTAAATCATTCGCCTGGCAGCTAAAGTTTAGCTACCAGGTTTTGCTCTGTCCGACGTGGCCACCATCGATGGCCAATTGCGGAAAACATTGCACCCGCCACCACCACAAATGCTCCCAGATAACCAATAAAATTAAGTACTGGTACAGCAAAAAAGTCAGGCCAGGCAAGTGCCAATAAATCTGAAAATAGCAGGGTAAACAGCGGCGTGAGTGTCACTAATGCACTCACCTGAGCTGCCTGCCATCTCGCCATCGCTTCCGCTAAGGCGCCATATCCTACCAAGGTATTCGCGCCGCAAAACAACAGGCAGGCAAACTGCCAGCCGCTGAGCTGTGAAAGCACCGCAGGGCTGGCCAGCGGGAGCAATGCGATAGAACATAAAGTGTACAGCAAAAAAAGGATTTGCGGTGAAGCCAGTTGACGCAGTAAAACCTTTTGCGCCACACCATATATCACCCAAACTGTTGCTGCCCCGACGCCAAAAATCACACCCAAAGTGTAATCCGTCAGACGGGTGAAAATCTCAATCAGACTGGTATTGAAAAACAATATCAGCCCAAAAATTAACATACTGGCGCCAATAACCTGCGTAACGCGCATCCTTTCTTTTAGGATGATTACGCTGGCCACCATCATACCGACCGGAGAAAGCTGTCCGATAACCTGAGAAGCCGTCGGGCTAAGAAATTGCAAAGAAGAACTAAAAAGAACAAAGTTTCCCAGTAATCCACAAGTTGCAATCAGCACTAAAACCAGCCAGCGCGGTCGCCTGAAAATCGCTCTCGGAGGCAGCCTTCGCCTCATGGCCAAAATGCAACCCAGCACAACGGCCGCCATCGAAAACCGATACCAAACCACAGTAAAGGGATCCATCACCACCAGAACCTGCTTCATGGCGATAGGCAAAGAGCCCCAGCTCATGGCAGTAATCAGCGCCAACAGAATCCCGACAGGTGCCTGTGATTTCGTATCCATATCCCGCCAGAATGGGCTAACCAGAATGTAAAAAGCCCCGCAACGAATTGCGGGGCTTACATCTATTTACTAAGACGCGAAAAACTTATTCAGCTTCGATGCTGATGTACTTACGGTTTTTCGGGCCTTTAACTTCGAACTTGACTTTACCGTCAGCCAAAGCAAACAGAGTGTGGTCCTTGCCGCAACCCACGTTGATACCAGCGTGGAATTTGGTGCCGCGCTGACGAACGATGATGCTGCCTGCCAGTACTGCTTCGCCGCCAAAGCGTTTTACGCCCAGACGTTTAGCTTCTGAATCGCGACCGTTACGTGTGGAGCCGCCAGCCTTTTTGTGTGCCATTGTTCCGCTCTCCTAATCTTAAGCGCTGATGCCGGTGATTTTAACGTCAGTGAACCACTGACGGTGGCCCTGCTGCTTACGATAGTGTTTACGACGACGAAACTTAACGATTTTGACCTTTTCGCCACGACCGTGAGCAACGACTTCAGCTTTGATTACACCGCCAGCCACTAAAGGCAGACCGATGTTGATTTCTTCACCGTTTGCAATCATCAGAACCTGATCGAACTCGATAGCTTCGCCAGTTGCAACGTCCAGCTTCTCCAGACGAATAGTCTGTCCTTCGCTGACACGGTGTTGTTTACCACCACTTTGGAAAACCGCGTACATATAAAACTCCGCTTTCCGCGCACTCAACTTTGTATAGTCCAGAGGGCGCTATAAATATTCACAATAGGGCGCGAATTCTACGCAAAAAATCAGCATAAGACAAGAGTACAATGACGACAAAAGAAGAAAAAAAGCGCAGTTCTTCCGATATCATTTATCTACACTGTTTTTCAAGTACAATCCCCTTTACAGTTAGCGCCATGTGCCAATGTGAGCCAGACCTCATTGCGGTGAAGAGAACAACAGCTGAAAAAACACAATGAACCTAGAACAGATTATTGATCTTACCCAGGACGACATGGCTGCAGTCAATGCATCCATCCTTGAACAGTTGAATTCAGAGGTTTCTCTCATCAATCAACTGGGATATTACATCATCAGTGGCGGCGGCAAACGTATCCGCCCGATGATAGCAGTACTGGCAGCCAAAGCACTATCCTACCAGGGCGATAAACACATCAAAGTCGCTGCTCTGATTGAGTTTATTCATACCGCCACACTGTTACATGACGATGTGGTTGACGAATCAGATATGCGTCGGGGAAAGGCCACTGCGAACGCCGCATTTGGCAACGCAGCCAGCGTATTGGTCGGCGATTTTATCTACACCCGCGCATTTCAAATGATGACAGATCTTGAATCGCTTCCTGTTCTGGCTCTGATGGCAAAAGCGGTGAATGTGATTGCAGAAGGCGAAGTGCAGCAACTGATTAATTGCAATGATCCTGACATCACAGAAGCCAGTTACATGCAGGTGATTTACAGCAAAACTGCGCGTCTTTTTGAAGCCGCGTCTCAAGCCTCTGCCATGCTGGCGGGCGGAAACAATGAGCAGATTACAGCTTTGCAAGATTATGGTCGTTATCTGGGCACCGCTTTCCAGCTGATTGATGATTTGCTCGATTACGATGCTGATGGCGAAACGCTGGGCAAAAACACTGGCGATGACCTTGATGAAGGAAAACCGACGTTGCCCCTTCTGCATGCGATGCAGCACGGTGACACCGAACAATCCGCTATGATCCGCAAAGCTATCGAAGAGGGTAACGGGCGCCATTTATTGGAACCCGTGCTGGCAGCAATGCATCAGTGGGGCTCTCTGGCTTACACCCGCCAGCGTGCTGAAGAAGAAGCTGATAAAGCCATCCAGGCGCTTCAGGTGCTCCCGGAGTCGGAATATCGCTCTGCGCTTGAAGGCCTCGCGCATATGTCTGTAAAACGCGATTTCTGATATTTGCCTGTCGTACCTGCCAGAATAAAGCAGGCGCGACAGGCATTATTGCGCTAGTTTTTTTCAGGCTCACGTAATCTGTTGAGCAACTCAGATATCCCTTCCCTCACAATGAATGAGATCATCGTTTCACGTTCAGGTTCTCTCAGTTGCTTATAACTTTCGATCCAGATCGCCAGTGGGTCCTGATGTGACGTATACACATATTCAGCAGAACGCTCATTCATCGATAAACTGGCGGCGGCATTACCGGGCAAGCTGTCGATGTGATATTCCACTGCACGTCCCTGAACGCCCAGCCTGCGGCGTTTAATCCAGCACAATCTGCGAGCCATCCCATGCACACCTTGGGTTGACGTCGGCAGCCCTTCTTTTCCGGTCAGTTCCTTTGCTGCAAACCACTCTTTTTTCATAACATTCCTTGTTTCTTATTAAGTAAGTAAGAAAGATCGTTGTTATACATCCATGAGGGTAATGCTGATATTTTCTGGTAATGAGCGTTTATATAAAAGGTGGTATTAACATAAGTCATTTAGAAAAACACCTATTTGACAGAAAGAAGATATTCAATTTTTTGGAGTGAGTCTATAGATGTATGTAAATGCTTCCATGAATTATGTTTATCAACAGCCGGGTGAACTGATTAAATTTTTTTTCGGAAAGCAGTTTAAATAAAATCTTAAACTAAAATAAGAGGAAAATTAAAAAAAGCAAATTACAACAAGTAGATAGCCATCTAAGAAAGCAAGAAAAACCGCCTTAAATCATAATTTAAATAACTGAAATTCAATTAGTTAATTAACCTTATCAATGTATTTGTTCAAAAAAAACACATGCCAGTTACGTTTTCACTTTAAAAAAATACAATAATAAAATTATAAACTGACACAAATCACAAAAAGCAAAAGGAATTTACTTGTTTGTCTAAATCAAAATAAGAATGTATTTTCTAAATAAGTAAAATAATGGATTTTAGGAAACATTGATATGGTTTATATGAGTAGTACGAGCAATTTTTAAAAGTATGTTTAATAGCGTATTTATTGAAAATCATTTTTCAGAAGGAAGAGATCATGATGACAAGGAATGAAGACTGGCACCAGGCTGATATTATTGCAGCACTGAGAAAGAAGGGCACCACACTCGCAGCAGTATCACGATCAGCAGGCCTGAGCTCTTCGACACTTTCAAATGCATTATCACGGCCATGGCCAAAAGGAGAATTGCTTATCGCAGGCGCTTTGGGTATCCATCCCTCACTGATCTGGCCTAGCCGGTATTTTGATCCCAAAACGTTGCAAATCATTGAACGCCGTTGCCGCCCGACCAATGAAACACCGCGTTAAGAAAAACAAAAGCCGCCCGTTAACCGGCGGCTTTGTTCAATGTTCACTTATTAATAAACTGCTCACCAAGCTCGATATCTTTGCGAAGAATATCCAGCATCGAATCCAGCGATTGCTGCTCAAAAGCACTGAGCTGACCGATATCGATAAGCTCTGCAATGCCATGTTTACCTAGCAGAACCGGTTGTGCGAAAAATCGCGCATAATCGCCTTTACCTTCAACATAGGCACATTCCACAACATTCTCTTCACCCTGCATCGCCCGCATCAATGAAAGCCCGAAGCGTGCTGCAGCCTGCCCCATTGAAAGCGTGGCAGAACCGCCACCGGCTTTGGCCTCTACCACTTCCGTTCCGGCATTCTGAATGCGCTGAGTCAGTGCAACAATTTCGCTTTCAGTGAAAGAGACACCTGGGATCTGAGACAATAAAGGCAGAATCGTCACACCGGAGTGCCCGCCGATAACTGGCACTTCGATATCTTCAGGTTGCTTACCCTTCAGCTCAGCCACAAAAGTATTGGAGCGGATTGCGTCCAGAGTCGTTACGCCAAACAGTTTGTTTTTGTCGTAGACGCCCGCATTTTTCAATACTTCAGCCGCAATCGCGACCGTGGTATTTACCGGGTTAGTGATAATACCAATGCAGGCTTTCGGGCAGGTACTGGCAACTTGCTGGATCAGATTCCGCACGATCCCGGCATTCACATTAAACAGGTCTGAACGATCCATGCCGGGTTTACGTGCCACCCCCGCAGAAATCAGGACGATGTCAGCCCCTTCCAGAGCCGGTTTAGCATCTTCACCACAGAAACCTTTAATTTTGACCGCGGTAGGGATATGGCTGAGATCGACGGCGACACCCGGAGTGACCGGTGCGATGTCATATAATGAGAGTTCGGAACCGGAAGGTAGCTGGGTCTTGAGCAGAAGCGCGAGGGCCTGACCGATACCACCCGCAGCACCTAGAACTGCAACTTTCATCCTATACTCCTTTTTTATCATTAACTTATAAGTGTCGTGTAATTAATTGGTGTGACCTTAATCACTTACGCTGTTAAAAACAATCGCTCACCTGCAGAGAATCTGAGGTTGGTCGTTTAGAAAGTAAAAAAACATCTCTAAGATGACCTTTTCCGCTTTTAGTGACTTTTTATCGGAAAGCTTCATCATTAAAAATAGCACCACAAAATAGGCCAGGTTAATAAATGGTTAAATTCGGTCCAATGTGAGAGCTGAATCGAGATCATCACATTAAATCCCTTGTGCAACACAGTTCACCCGCAATGCACAATTTTGGCATATTCATTAAATTGAGCTTAAAACAGCGGCACTTACATTCCTTGTTCCAAGCTTAATTAATGATTTTTGCAATTAACCTCTGTTGCATAAAAATTCAATTATCTGCATAATCAGCCCCACTATGATTCAGAGACCAGGGTGCAAAATGCGTAATCCTGCTAAACAGGAAGATTTGATCAAAGCCTTCAAGGCACTGTTGAAGGAAGAGAAATTCAGCTCTCAGGGCGAAATCGTTGTCGCACTTCAGGATGATGGTTTCGAAAATATCAATCAGTCAAAAGTCTCACGGATGCTGACAAAATTTGGTGCTGTCAGAACTCGTAATGCGAAGATGGAAATGGTGTACTGCCTGCCCGCTGAAATTGGCGTGCCGACAACCACCAGTCCTCTGAAGAATCTTGTGCTGGATATCGACCATAACGATGCCGTTGTGGTGATCCGAACCAGCCCGGGAGCCGCACAACTGATCGCGCGTTTACTCGATTCCCTGGGTAAATCCGAAGGGATCCTCGGAACAATTGCCGGTGATGATACGATCTTCACGACACCGGCCCGCGGATTTAGCGTCAAACAGTTGCACGATGCGATCCTCAGTTTGTTCGAGCAGGAGCTCTAGGGCTGCAACATTTTGCACCTCCTGTCGCTTTCATTCTGTGCCTGAGGTCAGAAGATTACCTTCTCTGACCTCATTCAACGTCATTCACTTCCTTTATTGCTGCCTTCCGTTTCTCAAAAAAAACGCAAACGCACCGCCTTTCTGTTAAATCTCGCTACAACCTACGAAATTCCGTCACACAAATATTTCCAGGGTGTGATTCACCGCAAGAATAAGCACAAATAGTCAAATTCACTCAATCCATTGATTTTACTAAAAATCAACACAAAATGAACGTTTTTCATCCACTTTTTATGCCTTTCTGTTATTAAAAATACAGATAGTTGACATATAACCACCTAAATAACTATTAGCGAGCTATTAATTTATGGCGTGACTAGATGTATACTCATTTCCGTGGTGTGAAGCACCAGTTGTTGGAAACATAATAAAATCGACGAGGTCAAAATCATGAAAGTTAAAACTACCATCGCAACATTAAGCATTCTCTCTGCATTGTCATTTGGCGTTTTTGCAGCACAACCTGTTACACAAGAACAAGCCGCAACAATGCAGCCTACAGGGATGATCAGCGTCAGCGGCGTAGCCGGTGCACCATCAGATATCCGTCAGGCACTGTCAGATAAAGCCGATGCCAAAGGTGCTAAAGCATTCCGTGTTATCGAAGTTCGTGAAGAAGGTAACTACCACGCGACCGCAGAAATTTACCAATAATTTCGGGTAAACGAAGCGAAGGGGCCTGAATGACTCAGGCCCGCGCTATGCGCATTAAGAAGGATTTGTCACTGCACCATCTACGTTCCCGCACGCTTTATGCGCTCCAGAACACGATATTACAGTCCTGATAAATCCAAATCTCAATCGACGTTGCTCTCTGATGAAAAGCACCAACGTCTGTGAATTCAGGAAACCATCATGAAAATTATTACCACTATTGCCGCACTTAGCCTGTTGTCTGTTGTTTCTTTTGGTGCCTCTGCCGCACAGCTTGTGACAAACCAGCAGGCAGAAAATCTGCAACCGATGGGCATGGTCAGCGTTAGCGGCGTCAACGGCGTGCCAATGGATATCCGCCAGCAGCTGTCTGATAAAGCTGAGAGCAAGGGCGCAAAATCTTTCCGTGTGATCGAAGCCCATAACGACGGTGCTTATCACGCGACAGCAGAAATCTATCAATAACATTTCTGAGTAAGTCACTGATATAAAACCGCTGTTTGAGTATTTCATAAATTAGCGTTACCGGGTTTCAACAGCCACAGACCAGCGAAAATAAGCGCTGTTGAGGCTGGGAAGAGCGTTGACACTGCCACTGCCCGACTCTCTTGCTAACGATACCCTCGTCGTCCTGTCCGACGACACCCTTTGGCCCTCAAAATTTCGGGGGCTTTTTTTTGCCTGAGAAAACCTTAACATGGCGGATCACAGGCATAAAAAAAGCACAGCAACTGCTGTGCTTATTCACTATAAAAATATGATTTTACTGAACTTGTGACGCTTTCGCTTTTGCAGCCAGGGCCGTAAGCAGTTTTCCATGTATACCACCAAAACCGCCATTGCTCATCACCAGAATATGATCGCCAGGCTGCGAGGCCTTAACGACCATATCGACCAGCGAATCGACGTCTGCGCTCCAGTGAGCAGGCTGAATACAGTGTTCAGCCACTTCGGCCACCTGCCAGGGAATATGCTGCGGCTGTAAAAGGAAAACTTCATCAGCACGTCCCAGGGAAGGTGCCAGTTCATTTTTACTCATGCCCATTTTCATGGTGTTTGAACGGGGTTCCAGCACGGCCAGAATACGTGCAGTTCCGCCGACTTTGCTGCGCAATGCAGAAAGCGTTGCCAGAATAGCCGTCGGATGGTGAGCAAAATCGTCGTACACGCTGACATCATTTTCTACGCCGCGCAATTCGAGACGGCGACGGGCATTAATGAAATCGCCCAATGCCTTACAGGCATCTTCCGGCTTCACGCCCACATGGCGTGCCGCAGCAATCGCCATCAGGCCGTTATGCATGTTGTGCTCGCCAACCAGATTCCACTTCACCTGCCCGACCGCTTCGCCGTGCAAATAAACCTCGAATGTACTGGAATCTGGCGTCAGTTTCTTAGCATCCCACACACAATTTTCGGCATCACCGACAAATTCCTGCTCACTCCAGCACCCCATCGCCATCACTTGTTTCAGCGGTGTGTCGTGCTCCGGCAGAATGATTTTTCCCTTGCCCGGCACCAGACGCACCAGATGGTGGAACTGTTTCTGAATCGCTTTCAGATCATCAAAGATGTCAGCGTGATCGAATTCGAGATTGTTGAGGATCAGCGTACGCGGGCTGTAATGAACAAACTTGGAACGCTTATCGAAGAACGCACAGTCGTATTCATCAGCTTCCAGCACGATAAACGGGCTGTTGCCCAGACGCGCAGACACCTCGAAATTGCCCGGCACGCCACCAATGACGTAGCCCGGTTCATAACCGCAGGCTTCGAGGATCCACGTTACCATGCCGGCAGTGGTGGTTTTACCGTGCGTCCCCGCAACGGCAATAACCCAGCGCTCTGGCAGAACATGGTCATGTAACCATTGCGGGCCCGAGACATAAGGGATCCCAAGCTCCAGCACCGCTTCGACACAAGGATTGCCGCGCGTCATCGCGTTGCCGATGATCACCAGATCCGGCTGAGGATCTAACTGGGCAGGATCGTACCCCTGGATCAGGTCGATCCCCTGATTTTCCAGCAGCGTACTCATCGGTGGATAAACGTTGTCGTCCGAACCGGTTACCTGATGCCCCTGTGCACGAGCCAGCATCGCCAGCCCGCCCATAAACGTGCCGCAAATCCCAAGAATATGAATGCGCATATATTTTCCATTAATGCCTTTAAGTCAGCCGCTATTCTACCGCTCAGAATCCTCCAGAAGAAATGGATTTGCCTATGATTCGTCCATATATTTGGGCTAAACTGCTCACGCTCTTGTGAAATTTTTATTAACGTACCGTTATCTATCCTCGATTCAGGGAAAGTGTCATGAAAACGTTAGGCGAATTTATTGTTGAGAAGCAGCAAGATTTTCCACATGCAACTGGTGAACTGACAGCGTTACTTTCAGCAATTAAACTCGGCGCTAAAATCATTCACCGTGATATCAACAAAGCGGGTCTGGTCGACATTCTGGGTACCAGTGGTGCAGAGAATGTGCAGGGTGAAGTGCAGATGAAGCTTGATCTGTACGCAAATGAAAAATTAAAAGCCGCGATGAAGGCGCGTGGTGAGATTGCCGGTATCGCGTCAGAAGAAGAAGATGAGATTGTCATTTTCGAAGGTGAACGCGCTGAAAATGCAAAATACGTCATTTTGATGGATCCGCTGGATGGTTCTTCAAACATCGATGTTAACGTTTCTGTCGGGACAATTTTCTCGATTTACCGCCGTACGACTCCGCTGGGTCAGCCGGTGACGGAAGCTGACTTCCTGCAACCGGGAAACCGCCAGGTCGCCGCAGGTTATGTGGTATATGGTTCTTCCACCATGTTGGTTTACACCACCGGCGCAGGCGTTCATGCCTTTACCTACGATCCTTCACTTGGTGTTTTCTGCCTCTCTCACGAAAAAGTCTGTTTCCCTAAAAAGGGCAACATGTACTCGATCAACGAAGGCAACTACATTAAATTCCCGCTTGGCGTTAAAAAATACATCAAGTATTGCCAGGAACAGGATGAAGCGACGCAACGCCCTTACACCTCACGCTACATCGGCTCGCTGGTGGCAGATTTCCACCGCAACCTGCTGAAAGGTGGCATTTATATTTATCCAAGCACCGCCAGCCATCCGAACGGAAAACTGCGTCTGCTGTATGAATGCAACCCGATGGCTTTCCTGGCCGAGCAGGCTGGCGGTAAAGCCAGTGACGGTAAAAACCGTATCCTGGATATCATCCCGCAGAAACTGCATGAACGTGCACCATTCTTTGTGGGCAACAGTTCAATGGTGGAAGACGCGGAGCGCTTCATTGCCCAGTTCCCTGATGAATAACTGAAATACGCATCAAAAAATCATCAAAGAATGAATGTGATACCTGTGTAGCTTTGCATTGACCCAAACATAAAAAGGTGGCTTAAAAGCCACCTTTTTTATTGTTTACCGCTCAGGATTTTTTCAGAAATGATCGGCTCGATTGAGTTTAAACACCGCCATGCTTTTTGCCAGTAACTGCGCCTGCTCTTCCAGTGAACGTGTGGCCGCTGTCGCCTGTTCCACCAGTGCGGCATTTTGCTGCGCTACCTGATCCATCTGCGTAATCGCCACGTTCACCTGTTCGATGCCGTGCGTTTGTTCTGTCGTCGCGATGGAAATCTCACGCATCAGGCTGGTCACTCGTGTCACTTCGCTGGAGATTTCCAGCATAGTGTTTGCGGCAGATCTCACCATATCCGAACCTTCAGAAACCCGGCTTTCAGAATCCACAATCAGCTCTTTAATCTCTTTAGCCGATTGCGCACTGCGTTGCGCCAGGCTTCGTACTTCACCCGCCACCACCGCAAAACCACGACCCTGCTCGCCGGCACGTGCGGCTTCGACTGCCGCATTCAGCGCCAGAATATTGGTCTGGAAGGCAATGCCGTCGATGACCGTAATAATGTCGCCGATACGTTTTGAGCTATCGGTGATGCCCTGCATTTTATCCATTACCTGATGGACGACTTCGCTGCCTTTGTTGGCAATGACTGACACGCTTTGCGCCAGTTGATTGGCCTGGTCAGAGTTCGCGGCATTCATGCGCACGGTTGAGGTCAGTTGCTCCATGCTCGCGGCAGTTTCTTCCAGCGATGCAGCGGATTCTTCGGTGCGCTGCGCCAGATGGACGTTACCGGCAGCCAGTTCGCGGGAACCGACATCGATCTGATTCCCGGCATCGCGTACGCGTCCGACAGAAAGCGCCAGCGAATCCTGCATTTGCTTCATCGCTTTCAGCAAACGCCCCATTTCGTTATTACGGGAATCATCAATTTCATGGGTCAGATCGCCTTGGGCGATATATTCCAGTTGCGCAATGGAGAACGTCAGCGGATGCATGATGATCTTCTGCAAGGCGAACCATGCCAGCACCGCGATAATCAGCGCAATGATGAAGCTGGTGGCAATCACTGTCAGTTGGATACGTGCATTGGCGCGGGCCTGTTCAATGCGGTTGTTGGTATTATCTACGGCATAGGCACGGAAATCCGCCAGCGCTTTATCATAAGCATTGCTGTAAGGCGTGATTTTGTTTTCCAGCACATCGTAATAACCGTCTGCACTTTGCGCCTGAATTGCTGCCAGCAGCGGCACTAAGCCGTTAGCTTTATAGGCATCGTAGGTTTTCTTCACGGCGTCGGATAAATCTCTGCCCTGCTGAGTGTCATCCTGGATGCTGATAAATTTCGCCAGATCGGTATCGGCTTGTTTGATATAACCGCTAATGCGGTCCGCTGTATTTTTCGCATCATCCATCATGCCAATTTCCAGCTGACGTACCGCCACGCCGCTGGCGACACGCGTACGCAACGAAAAACTGTAGCTGTCGGCCAGTGAACCGAGTTCATCGCCCTGAAGCTGGTTAATTTTTTGCAGTGATGTCGCACTTTGCCGGATGGCATTCGCCCCCAGTACGCTCACCAGCAAGAGAATTAACGTCATAAATCCCAGCAGGCCAATCAGACCGGCTTTTACGCTCAACTTATTCAACATACGGTGTTATCCAGCCATTCAGGTGAAAAGGAGATACTTCAGATGGGTAGGGATCAGGTTAATCCTGATTTTTTGTTTGAATATTGTTATCGGCAATCGCTCGAATATCTTGATAAGAAAAGCAAAAACAGGCAGTTACGCGGAAAAGTATCGGATCAGTAAATTTTACTGCCAATACGGAAGATTTAGCCGAGGTTCAACAGCAGGTCATGCCGGAAAATGCGCGCAGACGATTCGACGAAAAGGGCGGGAAATCGCGGGAGAGTTGGCTATAATGTGCGGCACTCTATTCCTGGTTCAATGAAGGAAACCAACAATGAGCTTACTGAATGTCCCGGCGGGCAAAGAACTGCCAGAAGATATCTACGTAGTGATCGAAATTCCTGCAAACGCAGATCCAATCAAGTACGAAGTGGATAAAGATACCGGCGCGCTGTTTGTAGACCGTTTCATGTCTACTGCGATGTTCTATCCGTGCAACTACGGTTACATCAACCACACGCTGTCTCTGGATGGCGACCCGGTTGACGTTCTGGTTCCAACTCCGTACCCGCTGCAACCAGGTTCTGTGATCCGCTGCCGCCCTGTCGGTATGCTGAAAATGACCGACGAAGCCGGTGAAGATGCGAAACTGGTTGCCGTTCCGCACACCAAACTGAGCAAAGAATACGATCACATCAAAGATGTGAACGATCTGCCAGAACTGCTGCGCGGCCAGATCACCCACTTCTTCGAGCAATACAAAGCGCTGGAAAAAGGCAAATGGGTAAAAGTTGACGGTTGGGCTGATGCTGCTGCTGCAAAAGCTGAAATCGTGACCTCTTTCGAACGTGCTAAAAACAAATAAGTTTTCTGCCGTTTGAACAAAAAAACACCGCCAGATGGCGGTGTTTTTTTATGTATTAAGCGTTGTCAGACAACGATTATTTTCCGACGACCTTGCTCAGATTACTCACTTACTGCTTCGTTACGCTTAACCCAGTCACCACCCTCAATTCTCGGCACACCATCCAGTGAACGAATGTAGAGGTAAATCCAGGCGCTGCCATAAGGTGTCGAAATCAGCTCACGACGATAATCTTTCGTATTACTTTTCAGCTCATCTAACTCAGCCATGATGGACGAGTTAATGCGGTAAACTTCGCAATAGACTTTGCCTTCCCCTGGTATAACAGCAGGATAGTGACCCAGATTATACAGGGCGTAACCTTCCAGCTCATGATCACCCAACCATTGAGCATTCGTCATCCAATGACTGTTGCCTTGCTTGCGTCGTAAGCTACCGTAAACAATTATTCGCATGTTTATATTCGTATAGTAAAAGTCACATGAATTAAAACTCAAACTGATAGAGCAAATCCAATGCCTGATCGATGCCCGATACAGCCTGCAGGTAAAGCTTGGGCATCAACCGGTAGCGCAGAGTGAGCGTTGCCAGCGAGTCGAATATCCCGACGCCATATTTCACCTGTAAACCCGGTAAAACATAACCACTGACCACGACCTGGGAGCTGTCTCCCACGCCCTGAGTATCCAGCGCCAGATTGCTGACACCGAATGCCTCGCCGATTTTACCCACAAGTTTACCACTTTGTGCAACCCCTAACCCGATAAGAGCGGAAGTCATTGCGCCGCTGTCACCGCCGGAGTTGTCTAATCCTTGCCCGCGAAGCAGGTAGGACAAGGCTTCCTGCTGTGACATCGCCGGATCTGAGAATATCTCAAGTTTAGGCGCATCGGCCTCACCGGTAACTCTCAAACCAGCAACCACATCGTTTTCTGTCGCGTCCGGGTTACGGATCGCTTCCAGATTCAGAAGCGGCTGATCCGCCGGGCCGGAGAACAGCAACTGGCCTTTACGTACAATCAGATCCTGCCCGTAAGCATGGAAGCGCCCGGACGGAATATTAATTTGCCCGTTCAGCCCCAGGCCGCGGCTGTCCTGTGCCACTTTCAGCGCACCTTCCAGCCGGGCTTTCAGACCGAAGGCATCGAGACGAACATCTTTACCAATGTTCACCATCAGATTGCTGTTGATCGGAATAGAGGCAGAAGCCGGTGCGATAGGCTGACGCTGGTCGTTGAGCATTACTTCATCCGACGACACGCCCACTGCACTTTCCGGCAATTCCTGCACCGTAATGCGCGCCCACGGAATATCAACGGTTCCGTTAAGCGAGAACAACTGCGGCGTGGCATCAAACACTAAATCCGGTGAAACGTCCAGACGTACCATCGGTGGCACGGAAACCCGCACTTTGTTGCCTCTCGCCGCGATGCGGGCGCGCCAGGCATTAATTTCACTCCAGTCGGCGTTACCGTTCAGCTCAATCTGACCCTGCGCGGTTTTGATCACCCCTTCCATGATGGATGACATGCCGTTGAAATTAATGCCGATATTGGCATCGGTGATATCAAACGGCATAAATTGCGCGTCGAAATCAACACCGGTCAGCGCCAGCCTGCCAAACACCAGCGGTTTCTGTGCGTTACCGCCGAGGCGCAGATTGGCATTCAAAATACCCGAGGCTTTTTCGCCGTCCATCAGCGCGGGTTGAAGCAAGGCCATCGAGATACGGGCAATATTCACATTACCGCTGAGGTTACGTTTTCCCTGCGGATCGGCAATCTGGATGCTGCCGTCAAGCTGACCGTTGTGGGTGATTTTAATCAGCCAGTCGAGACTGGCACGACCGTTGTTCAGCCCGGCGTTCAGATTCAGCGTATCAAACGCCACCGGCAGCGGGCTGCCCTGCACCAGTTGCTGAACTTTCACGCCTTTACCCACCAGTGAAACACTGGCCTGCGGCAGTCCGCCTTCCGCTTTCCAGCTCACATCGGCTTTCCCACTGAACACGCCGCTCAGCTGTGTGTCATCGGTCAGGAAAGGTTTGATCATCGCCAGGTCAAAGCGGTTGAGCACCACGCTCGCCTGCCCGCTGGCACCGGCATCAATCGTTTTCGGTACGCACAAATCAGCATTCGGGTTTTGCCAGCAATGCGGACCAACGGTGATCCGTTGCTCTTTATTAAAGTAATCCAGTGCAATCGAACGGTTCAGTCGCCATTGCCCGACTGGCGTATCAAACAAGGTATTGGTGATGTTGCCTTTCCATTCCTCGGTGGCACGGTCAAAACTGCCGCTCAGCGCCAGACGGCCGGAAACCGGTTTGCCATCGACTTTCAACGTCAGTTCATGCTTTTTCTCGTTACCTTTGGCCTCGAGATTAATGTCAGTGATATCCAGCGCATCCTGTTTAAGCTGCTGAACGCGTACACTAAAATTGCCCTGGATCTGATCGGTAGAGCTGACGTCGCCTTTAATATCCACGCGGCGCACCGTCAGCGCCTGCCATTTAAGGCCCGTCGCTGTTATATCCGCCAGCAGCTTCGGTGCCTTGAGATCACCGCGCAGTTGCAGCATTCCTTTCACTACACCGCCCAGACCCGGCAATGCACCGTCAAGATGTGGGGCATCGACTTTAGCGTCGAGATTCCAGGTATCAGCGAGCGTCCCCTTCACATCCAGATTATTGCGCCCCAGTTCAAGATGCAGTTGCGGGATATCCCACTGGCCATAACTGTTGCCGCGCACATTACCCTGCGCTTTGACCGCGTTTTGCTTCACGTTACCGGTCAGATCCAGCACCGGCACCTGAATCTGCCATGTGCCGCCATACAGGCTGCCGCGCGTGGTGATCTTGCCCTGCAATTTCGCCGGCCAGTCAGGATACTGTTTAGCGGTATTAATGCCGGTCAGCTTCAGTTCACTGTTCCAGCTGATGGCTTTACTCCAGTCCACCACGCCGGTCAGGTCGGTATTGCCTTCCAGCGCGGCAAGGCGCAGCAGGCTCAGTTTGAACTGCTCCACGTTGCCTTTACCGTCGAGGGTCAGCGTCGCAGGCGGTATCTGCTCGCCTTTGAAATCTGAACGCAGTGACAGCGCGTAATCGGTCGCTTTACCACTCACGTTAAATTTGAAGCCTTTCACCTGATACTGCGGCGTGCCGGTCAGCGGCCATTGCAGCGCATCGCTGGTAAGTTGCAGATCCAACGGCAAACCGGCTTCCGCCAGCTGAGTTTGCAAGGCCAGCTGAGCACGCACCGGGCCGGAAAGATTGAGGCCAACATCCAGCTTATCGCGCAGCCCGCCCGCGACTTTCAGTTTGATCTTCTCCCCTTTCAGCGGATCGATATTCACGGCGGTATTGAGGGTCATATCGACCGGCCAGTTCTGGTTGAGCGTCGCCTGCCCCATACCATCCACGGAACCCTGTGGCGAGCGCACCATCAGTTTATCCAGTTTTACAATCTGATTTTGCGTACTGGCTTTCAGCTCGAAACGGGTGATCAACACATCGGTATCGCCGGTGAGACGCAGGTTTTCGGCGAGAATTTGCTGAATATCCAGATCAACCGGCAGACGGAAATCCGGTAACTCAGGCAGCAGCGGTTTAGCAAACAACTCCTGCAATGTTTCACCCAGCGGCTTCTCCGGCACGACCACCGGCGGTTGTGCCGGTTTGCCCGTCGCTTTTTCGACGGCTTTGTCCTGCGCGGCCTGCACCACGTCCGGTAACGGGCTGACTGGCGTTTTCGGCAGCGCAATCAGTAATCCGCCGATACGCGTTGGCATCAGCTGAATTGCGCGGCCTTCCCAGTGCGCCCCGGTGCGGAATGACGCCAGCGAAATAGCCCGGTCATCCAGCGTAATATTGATGTTATCCAGCGTCAGCAAACGCAGCGTGATCGGATACGGCGTGCTGAGATTGGTTAGCGGCTCGCTGTTTTCCGGCTCAGGTTGCGCGGCGGCTGGCGTCATTTCTTTGGTATTGACCACCACATTAACGTCTTTCACCCGCAACGCATTGACGCACAGCGCGCTGTTTTTCAGGCAGGAGAAATCGAGGGAAAGGTGAAACTCCCCGGCTTTAACGTCCACACCCGGCATTTCGTAATGCACGCCTTTCAGTGTCAGGTCGCGCCATCCACCTTCGGTACTGGCTATGTTCAGGCCCGGTACGAACCGGTTGGCACCGTTGATCATCAGGTGCAAACCGGTTTGTGTGCCGACCAGAAAGGCCACCAGGCTGATTAACAGCACCAGGAAAATCAGGAATCCCAGGCAGATCTTTTTAAATAAACTCATAATTCCGGACCCAAACCGATGTAAAACTGCAATCCATGCTCATCTTTGTCACCCACCGGAGCGGCAACATCTAATTTCACCGGGCCGATCGGCGAAGCCCAGCGCACACCCACACCCGCGCCGGTTTTAAAATCGTTTTGTGTAATGTCATTAACCGCTTCACCGGAATCGACAAACACGGCGCCCCACCATTTTCCGGTCACGTTGTACTGGTATTCCACCGAACCGGTGCCCAGATAGGACGCACCGGTCAGTTTGCCTTCGTCATCACGTGGAGAAATGGATTTGTATTTGTAACCACGGATACTGCGGTCACCACCGGCGAAGAAGCGCAAGGATGGTGGCACACGTTCGAAGTCATTGGTTTCAATCCACCCCAGATTGCCGCGGAACACAAAACGGTGCTTGTCAGCCAGGGTGCGGATCCAGACGTTTTGCGCCTGAATCACGGCGAAATCGACGTCAGAACCCCAGCTAGTATCGGACACATCAAGAGAGTAGCGCTGAGAATCGCCCCAGGTTGGCATCAGACCGCCGCGCTGACGCGTACGGTTGAGGCTCACACCCGGATAAATCAGCATGGTGGTGTTGGTCACGCTACCCTGCGTAAAGTGATCGAGGCTCCAGCGCAGATTGACCGCATGCTGCCAGCCGCTGGAGAGATCCCAATAACGCGCCAGATTGACGGTGGTGGAATCTGAATTGGTATCGTTCAGGTCTTCACGTTTGAAACCGCCCTGCACCAGGTAATATTGCTCCAGCGGGGATTTCAGCAGCGGAATTTTATAACTGAGATCTAAAGACTGCTCCGGGCCGGAGAGCGTGGTTGAGGTTTCAAAACTCTGACCACGATCGTTAACCCATGGTTTCTTCCAGTTGGCCGTCACCCGCGGGCCAATGTCCGTGGAATAACCGATACCGGTTTCGATGGTATTCTCGGTGCGCGGCGACACCACGGCATTCAGCGGCAGGGTTTTCGTGGCTTTGGCATCCGTGAAATCCGGTGACACGACAACAGAGTTAAACCAGCCGGTAGCAGACAGGCGGCGGTTAAGCTCAGCCAGTTGCGCCGTGGTGTAGTAATCACCCTGATGAAATGGCACCAGATTTTGCAGATATTCATCACGGATCTGCGATCCCTGATAATGCACGTCACCGAAGCGGTAACGCTCGCCGCTGTCAAACTGAATGTCCCAGAACGCTTTGTGCTCGTCTTCGATGACGCCCAGTTGGCTTTTACGCATCGTGGCGTCAAAATAACCTTTGCGCAGGGCAATGCCGGTCAGTGAGCTTTTGAAATTGTCGTACGTCCCGTGGTTTAAAATCGTCCCTACCGCAGGCACATCACGCTGTTTGAGCTGTTCGAATTCATTATCTTTGTCTGCCTGCCCTTCAATCACGACACTCGTGCCAGCGATTTTCACCGGTATCCCTGGTGTCACTTTGGCAATCAACACCGGACGCCCGGGCGGCGGTGTTTCGCGGTAATCAAAATCGATGGTCGGCGAATAATACCCCAGCGGCCGTAAACCCTGTTCAATGGCAGCACTGACGCGGGCACGGAACCGTCCGTTAGCCCCGACTTCATCGCTTTGAATGGCTGATAAACGAACGCGGACGTTCCTTTCTAAATCGCCATCCAGGCCTTCCAGTTGCAAACGCACCTTCGCTGCCATGGAAAGTGAGGGGGCCAGCAGTACAAATAACAAACCCAGTTCACGATATCGTGGCACACGCACTCCTGCTAAATTTTACTGTCCTGTTAAAATATCAGATGCCCGCCGGAGATTATCTGCCCATCTTTGGCAGATTCATCTTTTTAAAGTCTGATGAAAGCATTTTAGTGCTAATCCCCTGAAAATGTTCAACGACGAAGCAACGTCCTTCGTATTGTGTGCAAAGACGCAATCAGATACAACTAACACTGACCTGTTGGTCGTTGTTATTCGTACAAACCTTTTGTGACAAACCTCGTTCACTAAAGCAACAACTGGAGTTTTCTGTGGTGCAACTTTCCGATAAAACGCAGTCTGTCACGCAGGCAGAAGCGTTACCTGGCCGTACAACCCCGATGCCGGTGGCAACCCTTCATGCAGTAAGTGGCCACTCAATGACGCATGTTCCTGACAACATGGAAGTCGCGATTTTTGCGATGGGCTGCTTCTGGGGCGTAGAGCGTTTGTTCTGGCAACAGGAAGGGGTTTACAGTACGGCAGCCGGTTATAGCGGCGGTTTCACTCCCAACCCGACCTACCGCGAAGTGTGTACCGGCCAGACCGGTCATGCGGAAGTCGTGCGCGTAGTCTTTGACCCGGCGATTATCAGCTACACAAAACTGTTGCAGATTTTCTGGGAAAATCACGACCCGGCGCAGGGTATGCGTCAGGGTGGCGATATTGGCACGCAATATCGCTCCGCGCTGTATGTGCTGAGCGCAGAACAACAGGATCAGGCGCTGGCAAGTCTGGCGAGTTTCCAGCAGGCGATGGACGAAGCCAACGATAAGCGCACTATTACCACGGAAATCACCGAAGCCCTGCCGTTCTATTATGCGGAAGATGAACATCAGCAATATCTGTTCAAAAACCCGGAAGGTTACTGCGGATTAGGCGGCATAGGCGTCTGTCTGCCGCCGCAATAATGCGGGATTTTTAAGCGCTGGCGGCAGTCTCAGTGCTGCTGCTATACTATGCGGGTCACAAAAGTGGCCCTTGAAAACTATTTCTGGCAATTATCTTTGTTTTTCATCCTTAACGCTTTTTTCTTCTGAACAGCTTTTTAATGTTTTTTTAAAAAGGGTGTTCTTTAAGCAACAAAAATAATGAGTGCCTTTCTCTGCCGGTTAATTCCGGTGTTAAACGGATAGATTATGTTAAACAGTATTTTACTGATTCTCTTATTAATCGCGATCAGTGCCTTTTTCTCGCTGTCAGAGATATCGCTGGCCGCTTCCCGCAAAATAAAACTCAAACAGTTGGCAGACGAAGGAAACGTCAATGCCTCCCGTGTCATGAAGTTACAGGAAACCCCTGGCCTGTTCTTTACCGTGGTGCAGATTGGCCTCAATGCCGTCGCCATCCTCGGTGGTATCGTGGGTGATGCCGCATTTTCCCCGGCTTTCCGGACCTTTTTTATCCGCTTTATGTCGCCTGAAATGGCGGATCAAATCAGCTTTATCTTTTCGTTCGTGCTGGTCACCAGCCTGTTCATTCTGTTTGCTGACCTGACACCGAAGCGCATCGGTATGATTTCACCTGAGTCGGTTGCCGTCCGTATAGTCAACCCGATGCGTTTCTGTCTGATGATTTGCCGCCCGATGGTGTGGTTCTTCAACGGTATGGCGAACATGATTTTCCGTCTGTTCAAGCTGCCCATGGTGCGTAACGACGACATCACTTCCGACGATATTTATGCCGTCTTTGAAGCCGGTGCGCTGGCGGGCGTACTGCGTAAGCAGGAACATGAACTGATTGAGAATGTGTTCGAGCTGGAATCCCGTACCGTTCCGTCGTCAATGACCTCGCGTGAAAGCGTGATTTATTTTGACCTGCGTGAAAGCGAAGAAAGTATTAAAGAGAAAATCGCCACTCACCCGCATTCCAAATTTCTGGTGTGTGACGGTCATATCGATCAGGTCGTCGGTTATGTTGATTCGAAAGATTTACTGAACCGTGTGCTGGGTAATCAGAGCTTAATGTTGAGCAGCGGTGTGCAAATCCGCAATGCGCTGATTGTGCCGGATACGCTGACGCTTTCCGAAGCACTGGAAAGCTTCAAAGCGGCAGGCGAAGACTTTGCCGTGATCCTCAACGAATATGCGCTGGTGGTGGGTATTATCACGCTTAACGACGTGATGACCACGCTGATGGGGGATCTGGTGGGTCAGGGTATGGAAGAACAGATTGTGGCCCGTGATGAGCATTCATGGCTGGTTGAAGGCGGTACGCCAATCGAAGACGTGATGCGCGTGCTGCATATCGAAGAATTCCCGCAATCCGGTAACTATGAAACCATCGGCGGCTTCATGATGTTCATGCTGCGCAAGATCCCTAAGCGTACGGATTTTGTGAAATTCTCCGGCTTCAAATTTGAAGTGGTCGATATCGACAGCTATAAGATTGATCAGTTGCTGGTGACGCGTATTGTCGACCAGCCTGCTGCACCGCTGCTGCCAAAAACGCCGCAGGAAATTAAAGACGACAAGAAAGCGCAGGGGTAAGGCGCTTTTTCAAGCGTGGAAAATTCAAACGCCAGAAACACTAACGGCTCCTTCAGGGAGCCGTTTCTTTTTGCGCACGCTGCTATAAAGCAGTGACAACACGCAGGGCACACTTAGCCCATTTCTGCCTGCAAATGCGTAACCTGACGGTTAACTTCAGACATCACGCTAAAGTGGCGCTTATCGCGTACCTTTGGCAACAAGATCTTGCCTTGGTCGAATTCAAAAGCGCCGACGTCCTTGATATACAAACGTCCACGAAACAGTGTCTTAACGTACTTTGCGACTTTCATCGGATTGTAACGCTGGAATATTCTCATTTTTCTATTGTTCTCCGTTAAATCACTGCAGGTACCGGCCACGTCGCAAGGCGACAGATACCGGGACAGAAAAGTGTTTTGCAGTGAAGAGACCTATAACATAGCAGGGCACTCAGGTATTGCCAGTGGATTTAACTGCTTTTACATTGATTTTCAGTATTGTCTTAAACCCTGACATTCAAACACAGTATAACCCTGCTTTATGTGGCAATTTTGTAATCAGCAACACAAATTTAACATACCAACAGGACAGACCACTTAGGGCGTCCTATGATTGGCGTGACTGTTCTTTTGCGCCCCGGAGAATCTATGCTTTTAAGAAGTCTTTTTGTGATCACTTTTATGACATTTTCGCTTTTTGCATCTGCCCACAACTTTACCGTCGGCCAGCGTCTGGCACCGGTCGGGGTGGATGATAAAGGCGAACTGAATGACGTTAAGGATGCATTCAGTTACAGCAAATGGAACAGCGCAAAACTTCCTGGAAAAGTGCGTATTGTGCAGCACATGGCGGGAAGAAGCAGCGCCAAGGCCCTGAACGAACCGCTAATTACCGCGATCAGGGCCGCGAATTTGCCCCATGACCGTTATCAGACCACGACTATCGTCAATACCGACGACGCTATTATCGGTACCGGCATGTTCGTGCGTAAAAGCATAGAAAGTGGCAAACGTGAATTCCCGTGGTCGCAGGTAATTGTCGACAGCAACGGTGCGGTGAAAAAGGCATGGGACCTGCAACCGGAAAGTTCAGCAGTGGTGGTTCTGGATAAAAACGGGGTAATTAAATTCGCCAAAGACGGGCAGTTGTCACCGCAGGAAGTCCAGCAGGTGATTACGCTGGTGGATCAGCTGGTAAAAGAATAAAACGTAAAAACCCCGGCGTAAACCGGGGTGTCATATCAGAATAAAGACACTCTGAAGCCCGGATTCAGGAACGATTCGCGTGGCACGTAGTTCAGCGTCTGCCCTTTCCAGTCATGTACCTGCGCACCGGCAGCCAGCGCGACAGCATGACCGGCACCGGTATCCCAGATATTGGTCGGTCCGAAGCGCGGATAAAGTTGTGCCGCACCTTCCGCCACCAGACAGAATTTCAGCGACGAACCGATCGCTACCGTCTGATGTTCGCCCAGTTGCGCCAGGTAATCCTGCAATTCAGGGTCATTACTGAAGTGTGAACGACTGACGACCACCAGCGGCGGATGCGCTTCTTTCACTGCAATCTGCTGACGTTCACCCTGCTCTTCTTTCCAGGCTTTGCCTTCTGCGGCGCTGTACATCACCTTGGTCACCGGCACGTACACCACACCTAACACCGGGATACCGTCTTCGATCAGCGCAATATTTACCGTGAATTCACCATTACGCTTGAGGAATTCTTTGGTGCCATCCAGCGGATCAACCAGCCAGTAGCGCGTCCAGTTCTGACGCTCGCTCCAGCTTTGCGGGTCTTCTTCCGACAGCATCGGCGTTTGCGGATCCAGCGTTTGCAGGCCGGCTTTAATCACGTTGTGCGCTGCAATATCTGCTGCGGTGACCGGCGAATCGTCTTTTTTATGGCGCGCATCAAGCGGTTGTTCACCGTCATACACCGCCATGATTGCGTCACCCGCATCGCGCGCTAACTGACAAATTTGCTCTAACATCGTTTACCTCAGTGCTTTGATTCTCATTTCTCAAGCCTAGTTTTTTTTGCCGCGAATAGCCATCCCGTAATGTGAACACGTCATAAAGCTGTTACATCTCACATTTATCCATGACAACTGATTACATTCTCAGCAAATTTTGAGATACATATCCGGTTTTCTCTTACGGGCATCATCCCTTTCTCTGGAGGCAAGGCAATGAATAAACGTCATCTGACGTTATCCCTGCTGGCAATACTGACGGCAGCATCCGTTCAGGCGTCACAGGTGGATCTGCGCATTATGGAAACCACGGACCTGCACAGCAACATGATGGACTTCGATTACTACAAAGATAAACCGACCGATAAATTTGGACTGGTACGCACCGCGAGCCTGATCCATGCGGCACGGAACGAAGTCACCAACTCAGTATTAGTCGATAACGGCGACATCATACAGGGCAGCCCGCTGGGCGATTACATGGCGGCGAAAGGCCTGAAACAGGGCGACGTCCATCCTGTTTATCTGGCGATGAATACACTCGATTACGCGGTCGGTAATCTCGGCAATCACGAATTTAACTACGGTCTGGATTATCTGAAAAAAGCACTGGCCGGGGCGAAGTTTCCTTACGTAAATGCCAACGTCATTGATGATAAAACCGGTAAGCCGCTGTTCACGCCATTCCTGATCACCGATAACGCGGTAAAAGACCGGGAAGGTAAAACCCATAATCTGCGCATCGGCTATATCGGTTTCGTGCCGCCGCAAATCATGGTCTGGGACAAAGCTAATCTGCAGGGCAAAGTCACTGTGGCGGATATCACCGAAACCGCTAAAAAGTGGATCCCCGAAATGCGTAAGCAAGGTGCCGACATCATTGTCGCCATCCCGCACTCTGGTCTTTCCGGCGACCCATACAAAACCATGGCAGAAAACTCGGTGTATTACCTGAGCCAGGTGAAAGGCATCGACGCCATTATGTTCGGCCATGCGCACGCGGTTTTCCCGAGTGAGGAATTCGCCAGCATCAAAGGTGCGGACATCAGACAAGGCACGCTGAATGGTGTTCCTGCCGTGATGCCGGGCATGTGGGGCGACCATCTTGGTGTCGTGGATATGGTGCTGAACAACGACAGTGGCAGCTGGAAAGTCGAAACGGCTAAAGCTGAAGCGCGCCCGATTTACGATAAAGAGCAGAAGAAATCTCTGGCGGCGGAAGATCAGAGTCTGGTGAAAGTGCTCGCCCCTTCTCATGACGCAACACGTAAATTTGTCAGTAAGCCAATCGGCAAATCCACCGACAACATGTACAGCTATCTGGCACTGGTTCAGGACGACCCGACGGTACAAATCGTCAATAATGCGCAGAAAGCCTATACCGAACATTTCATTCAGGGCGACCCGGATTTAGCCGATCTGCCGGTACTTTCTGCTGCTGCACCCTTTAAAGTCGGCGGACGTAAAAACGATCCGGCCAGTTTCGTGGAAGTGGAAAAAGGCGAGCTGACTTTCCGCAATGCGGCAGATTTGTATCTGTATCCGAATACACTGGTGGTGATGAAAGTCACCGGACAGGAAGTCAAAGACTGGCTGGAATGTTCTGCCGGACAGTTTAATCAGATCGATATTCACAGCACCAAACCACAACCGCTGATCAACTGGGATGGCTTCCGTACTTATAATTTTGACGTTATCGACGGCGTGAAATATGAAGTTGATGTCAGCCAGCCGGCAAAATTCGATGGTGAATGCGCACTGATTAATAAAGATGCAGAACGCATTAAAAACCTGACCTACAACGGTAAGCCGATAGACCTGAAAGCCACCTTCCTGGTCGCCACGAATAATTACCGGGCTTACGGCGGAAAATTCGCAGGTACCGGCGATAAACACATCGCTTTCGCGTCACCGGATGAAAACCGTTCCGTGGTTGCGGCGTACATCAGTGCCGAAACCAAAAAAGCAGGCGCGGTCACACCAACGGCGGACAACAACTGGAAGCTGGCGAAAATTGCGGCACCGCAACCGCTGGATATCCGTTTCGAAACGTCTCCTGGCGACAAAGCGGCGGCCTTTATTCAGTCTCACGCGCAATACCCGATGACGGCCAAAGGCACCGATGCCATAGGTTTTGAGATTTATCAGGTCGATTTGCAAAAATAATGCCCTGTCAAACGCCCCGCCTGGGGCGTTTTTTCTTTCTGTACTTCCTTTGAGCTATAGCCGCGTCTTAAACATGTATTTATAATACATGTTATAAATTCTTTCATTTAACGAGGCTTCATCATGGACTATCGCGACCAACCCCTTGGCGCTCTGGCTGTTGCCATTCCGCGCGCTACCCGTCTGTTCCGTCAGTACGATCTCGATTTCTGCTGTGGCGGTAAACAAACCCTGCTGCGCGCCGTCACCAAAAAAGAGCTGGATATTGATCTCATCGAACAGCAGATTGCTGAAATTGCCCGGCTGCCGGATACCTCCACTGACTGGAAAACCGCACCGCTGGCGCAAATTATCGATTTTATTATTCCTCGCTACCATGACCGCCACCGTCAGGAGCTGCCTGAACTGGTTCTGATGGCAGAGAAAGTGGAACGGGTACACGGTGACAAATTGCCTTGTCCCCATGGTCTGGCGGTTCAGCTGCAACTGATTCTGGAAGAACTGACCAGCCACATGATGAAAGAAGAACAGATCCTGTTCCCGATGATCCGCGGCGGAATGGGCCGTCAGGCTGCCGGTCCGATTTCAGTCATGGAACGTGAGCACGATGATGCGGGGCAGATTCTTGAAGAGATTAAACGTCTGACCAATAACGTGACGCCGCCGGAAGGGGCGTGTGTGACCTGGCGGGCGC
Organism: Rahnella sp. WP5; assembly: GCF_000745615.1. Lineage (NCBI taxonomy): Bacteria > Pseudomonadati > Pseudomonadota > Gammaproteobacteria > Enterobacterales > Yersiniaceae > Rahnella > Rahnella sp. WP5. Next base: position 257,065 of record NZ_JQJR01000009.1, read on the forward strand.
TGTACGCCGGGATCAACGAATTCATCACCGACCTGATGGAGCATATCCATCTGGAAAACAACTTGTTGTTCCCGCGCGCGCTGCGTGGCGAATAATTCAGGTTTCAGAGGTAAAAAAGGGCGCATATGCGCCCTTTCTTGTTTCTGCTATCCGGAAGGAATTACAGAATTTCCAACAGCTCAACTTCGAAGATCAGCGCGCTGTATGGAGGGATGGAAGCCCCCGCGCCACGTTCGCCGTAAGCCAGGTTATGCGGGATATACAGTTCCCACTTAGAGCCGACAGGCATCAGGGTCAGTGCTTCGATCCAGCCCGCGATCACGCCATTGACCGGGAATTCAGCCGGCTCGCCACGCTGTACGGAGCTGTCAAACACGGTACCGTCGATCAGTTTACCGGTGTAATGAACACGTACGCGATCCTGACGGCCCGGAATGGTGCCTTCGCCCTGGGTGATGACAGAGAATTGCAGACCAGACTCGGTGCTGCTCACGCCTTCGCGCTGTGCATTTGCAGCCAGGAATTCCTGACCCTGAACAGCCAGAGCTTCCTGGCGTTCACGACGAACAGCATCAGCACGTTCGTGGACTTCACGCAGTGCGCGGTGAACCACATCAACAGGAACGGCTGGCGTATTCCCTTCCAGCGCGTCGCGTAAGCCTGCCAGCAGTGCGTCAGGCTCTAAACCCTGCAAACCTGATTCCTGCAACTGTTGACCGACCTGCAGGCCGATACCGTAACTTGCCTGCGCTTCTACGCTGTCAAATGAAGGGGTAGTCATGAAATTTCCTTAGCTCTTAAAAATGTCGAACGCGCAGCATAGCAGCGCAAGGCTTTTGGGTAAAATTCTCTGTGAGGCAACATGACGGCAGGCGCAGTTCCTTTCCCTTTTCGGTAAATTTTTCGCATTTGACGCCATTCACGACATCGTTCGGGTGATATTTGTGCTTTGTCCCTTTCCGCATCAAGCAGTTAAACGGCTATACTAGGCAGCAACAGGCAGTCGACATTACGACAGTTAACAAGAGAGGTCGTCATGGGCAGAATCCCGCCCAGGAGAAGGAAAGCCATCCGTATTTATCAACCCATGTTGAGATCCTGGATTGCCATTATGAAAAGGCCGATGCGAGACACCACAGCACCGCAGAGTGAAAGCGAGAGTGAAATCACTTCTGCAGAAACGGAAACCGGTACTTCCGCCGCCGCCCGGGGCAAAACGCTGCTGAGCAAAATCTGGCACATGAGCGACGATTTCCACTGGTTGTCGCCCCTGCCGTATGCGCACCGCCGCGGCATTATTCTGGCTGTGCTGGTCATCCTGCTGGCATTACTGTGGCCCTATACGCCAGAAAACACCTATGCGCCGTCGCAACCGCAACAACCGGCAAGTATCCCGATGCAGGCCGATTTGCGTAACGATCAGGGCCGCACGACGCAAATGGCGCAGCCTGAGCCTGTTCAGCCGCAGAGTAATGACAACAGCGGCACGTGGCGCAGTTATCAGGTGCAGTCGGGTCAGACGCTGGCGCAGTTGTTCCGCGATAATAATATGGCAGTAAATGACGTATTTTCGATGGCACGGGTAGAAGGGGGGGACAAACCGCTGAGTACCCTGAAAACCGGGCAGGAAGTGAAGATACAGCGTGATGCACAGGGGGTGGTCATGGCCCTGCAAGTGACAACGGATCAAAATGTTACAGTGACGTTTACCCGTCAGCCGGACGGCAGTTTCCAGCGCGGTAACTGATCGGTTTCTTATCTTTGCATTGTTCATCATGCAGAAAAGCAAAACGCCGGCACATGGCCGGCGTTTCACAGGTTAACTTCAGCGCTATTACGCTTCAGCAACCACAACTACGTTCAGTTTAGCGAATACGTCGCTGTGTACCTGGAACTCAACTTCGTGTTCACCAGTGGTACGCAGAACGCCATTCGGCAAACGAACTTCGCTTTTAGCAACTTCAACGCCAGCAGCAGTTACTGCATCAGCAATATCGCGAGTACCGATAGAGCCGAACAGTTTGCCTTCGTCGCCTGATTTAGACGCGATGGTTACTGAACCCAGTTCGTTGATTTTAGTTGCGCGAGCTTCAGCAGCGTTCAGAACGTCAGCCAGTTTGGCTTCCAGTTCTGCACGACGTGCTTCGAAGAACTCAACGTTTTTCTTGGTAGCAGGAACAGCTTTGCCCTGTGGTACCAGGAAGTTACGAGCGTAGCCCGCTTTAACGTTAACTTGATCACCCAGGCTGCCCAGGTTTGCTACTTTATCAAGCAGAATAACTTGCATTACTTTATCCTCTCAAAGTCGTTAATAGACAGTGGCCGATTACTGATGACGATCAGTGTATGGCAACAATGAAAGGTAGCGAGCGCGCTTGATGCAACGAGCGAGCTGACGCTGGTATTTTGCACGAGTACCGGTAATACGGCTCGGGACAATTTTACCGCTTTCGGTAATGTAGTTTTTCAGTGTAGCGATGTCTTTGTAATCAATCTCTACAACGCCTTCCGCGGTGAAACGGCAGAACTTGCGACGACGGAAATAACGTGCCATTAGGCTAGTCTCCAGAATCTATCAAATCAATCTGCTCGGCATGTAACACCACTTTATTCAGACCATTGCGCCCTTGATGGCAGCTAATGAATCCGGTCACAGTGAGTTGCGTGCCGACCGTTATACTGTGAGTTAATGCTTGTGACGCTTGTCCACTGACAACCACGGGCATTCTGCACCATGCTTGTCGGTTAAATCCGGCTTCCTGCTGCGACGATTTGTGCTCTAGCACAAACTGGCAGTGTGGAATGCCCGAAGGACTGACTTTACGAATGGGGGTCTTGCACACAGTGCCCGACAACACCAGACGATTCGCCGTCACGGCAATTACTCTTCAGAATCCCCAGCTTCAGCATCATCGTTAGCTTCAGCAAAGTCTTCGCGGCGATCACGACGCTCATCTTTTGCTTTAACCATTGGAGATGCTTCAGTTACCGCGTGTTTAGTACGCATAACCATGCTACGGATAACGGCGTCGTTGAAGCGGAAGTTAGTTTCCAGCTCATCGATCGCTTCCTGCGGAGCTTCAACGTTCAGCAGAACGTAGTGGGCTTTGTGCAGTTTGTTGATCGGGTAAGCCAGTTGACGGCGGCCCCAGTCTTCCAGACGGTGAATCTGACCAGCTGCGTTAGTGATTACTGCACTGTAACGCTCGATCATGCCCGGAACCTGTTCGCTTTGGTCAGGGTGAACCATAAAAACGATTTCGTAATGACGCATCGAATTGCTCCTTACGGATTATTCAGCCTCCTGTCAGGGTCAACCGCGGCCCATGGAAGCAAGGAACGTGTTTGTGTGCGGTCGAAAAAATGACGCGCAATTATATGTACAGCCTGTGGGAAACTCAAGGAGAAAGGCAGATTAATTTCTCTACAGCTTTGCAGCGAAGAATGCCGTGACTTCTGCCAGCGCATGAACCGAGACTTTATGCTTCGCGCCCGCCTCAGAAATAAAGGTCAGATTATCATCTGCACCGCTTTCAGCCAGTTCCTGCCGCAACCGCTGGCTTTCAGCAAAAGGCACCACATCATCTTCTTCACCGTGCCAGACAAACAACGGAATATCTGCGATTAACGCCGCTTTCCCGGTGAAATCCAGACTCAGCAAAGGCGCGATTTCGCGTTCAAATACGTCACGCTGCACAATGCCACCGGCGTTGTAAGCTGGAAAAAGGTGGTGAGATAAACGCGCGAAATAACCAGAGCCCATCAGGTTGGCCGCCGCTTTAATCCATGGGAATTTGATCAGCGCCGCCATGGTGGTCATGCCCCCCATCGAAACGCCAGCGACGCCTAAACGCTGCGGATCCGCCAGACCGCGTCCGACAAACTCGTCTTTCAGACACGCCAGTTCATCAATGTTGTTCTGCAAAATGCTCCAGAAATTCGCCAGACATCGCGCTTCGTCGTTTTCTGCGCGCGCACCGTGCATTAATGCATCAGGCAATATCACGCGAAAACCCGCCTTTGCCAGCGTGTAGCCGAAATATGAATAAATCTCTTTGGAAGACAGAAAACCATGATAGAAAAAAATCGTCGGAAGTTGCTGCTGATACTGTCCGGCGGGCACGGCATGAATGATCTGGATCCCTTCAATATTTTCTTCGTACATCTCAACCATCGTGCTTTCCCCTGTGCATTTAGAAAAAATATCGGCCTCTGTGAGTTTTGACATTCTACGGGTCTGCAAAACGGCGACCACAACCTTTTTCGTATGATTTATAACCCGTTATTCAAAATCCGCATTTTTCAGTTGGCTGACCTTAATTCAAATTCACACATTTATATTTATTTCATTGATTCAGATCAATTTTACATGAAATAAATGGTTACATTTGATCGTTAATCCTTTCCCGTTCTCCGCCGTTAGTGCGCTATCAGAAGCTAACGGGAAAAACCCATGAAAACGGCATCAAAACGCTCATTTCGACGGTGGAGCATTGGCGCAAAACTGGCCAGCATCGCCTCCCTGCTGGTCGGTTCCTTATTTATTATTTTCACTTTGTCACTGACTCACTCCGCTGGAAAGCAGGTCAATGAACTGGCCGTTAACGCCATTTCCGAGCAGGTGACCGGGGTGGTAGACATGATTGAAATGTACAATGCCAGCCTGAATGCGGAAGTGGACAGCTATACGCGTCTGTTCAGCCATTTTCTGCCATCGGATTTCGAACTTGATACTACCAGCCCGATGATGGTGGGCGATCAGTCAGCACCTGTCATAAAAGCAGGCGGTACGCCACTGAATCTGGATAGCAAAATCCCCGATGATTTTCTGGCGCGCACCGGCGCAATTTCCACCGTGTTCGCCCGCCGCGGCGATGACTTTATCCGCGTAACCACGTCCCTGAAAAAACAGGACGGCACCCGCGCCATCGGCACCTTGCTCGACGGTAGCAGCCCCGCTTATGCGCAAATTATGGCAGGGCAACCTTTCAGCGGGCTGGCAACGCTGTTCGGCAAAAAATACATCACCAAATATCAGCCGGTGCGCGATGCACAGGGCAGCGTCATTGGGATTTTGTTCGTGGGTGTGGATATCACGCAGGAATATGCCGACATGCGTCAGAAAATCCTGTCCAAACGCATTGGCGAGAAAGGCTATTTCTTTGTACTCAACAGCGCACCCGGTAAAGATCTCGGTAAATATCTGGTGCATTCCACTGATGAAGGAAAAACGCCAGCGTGGCCTGAAGGCGAACTGCAGCAGGTGATGGCGCAGCCGAAAGGCCAGCGTGAGTACACTGACGCAACCAGCCAGCATCAGCAATTCATGGTATATGCGAATGTGCCGGCCTGGCATTGGGTGGTGGTCGGCAGTACCGATAAAAACAGTCTGATGGAACAGGTCAATAGCACGCGTAATCACTTCCTGATGGTGAGCCTGCTGGCGCTGGCATGTTTCGCTGCACTGTTTATCTGGCTGACGCGCAAGCTGGTCAGCCGCCCGCTGAGCGACGTCGTGAGTATTGCACAACAATATGCCAGCGGTGACCTGCGCGCGCGGGCTGAAACCCAGCGTGTTGATGAAATTGGTGCCCTGATGCATGCGATCGACGGAATCGGCCACGGGCTGGAAAAAATTGTCGGTGAAGTCCGGCAGGTTTCCTCTGAAATTATGATGAATACGCAAGGACTTGCGCACGACAGCGAGCAGATTAATCATCAGATCGGCACGCAAGCCAGCAGTCTGGAAGAAACCTCAGCCAGCATGGAGCAGATCACCGCTACCGTACAGAACACGGCGGACAATGCCACACAGGCCACTCAACTGGTGCAACAGACCGACAAAGCGGCCACTGTCGGTGCTGATGCAGTGAATCAGTCGGTTGAGAGCATGGAGGCCATTAAGCACGCCTCAACGCGTATCGCGGATATCACGACCGTCATCGAGGGCATCGCCTTCCAGACCAATATTCTGGCCCTTAACGCCGCCGTAGAAGCCGCCAGAGCCGGTGAGCACGGGCGCGGGTTCGCAGTTGTCGCTGCAGAAGTCCGGGCGCTGGCACAGCGCAGTTCAAATGCGGTGAAGGAGATTGAAAATCTGGTCGCAGATTCCCTGAGCAAAGTCGAGGACGGCCACCAGAGTGCAGCCAAAACGCAGGTAAACATGAACGATATTTTGCAGGGTATTCGCCAGGTCAAAGTGCTGATGAGCGATATCGATCTGGCCTCGCACGAGCAGTCGTCCGGTATTTCACAGGTAAACATTGCCATTATGCAGATTGGTAAAGCGACGCAGGAGAACGCCACGCTGGTGGAGAATTCACAGCAAACTGCGGCGGCGCTCAGCGAACAAGGCCGCCATCTCTCACAACTGGTCAGCGTCTTTAAAATTTCCGAACGGTAAGACGTGAATTGCGCGGCAATATACACCGCGCGGACTCGCCAGCACACCGGTGAAAGGGCTACACTTCAGGGTATCGCCCTTTTACCGGATATCACGATGAAATCCCTCCGAATCTCCGCTGCGCTGTTGTTAGTGGTTGCGCTAAGCGGTTGCAGTAATCTGATGCAAACCACGCCGGTTCCGCCGCCTGCCGTGACAACCAAAGCGCAGGAAATTACCCGTGCGCAGACTTCCACTCTCACCAAAATTGGCAGCATCACGGTCGATGTGATTGGCAGTCCGATGGATGCAGAAGCAGAAGTGCAGCGCCGCGCCGATGCGGCGGGTGCGCATTACTACGTGATCATGTTTAACAGCGAAACTATTATTCCCGGCCGCTGGTATTCACAGGCCACACTCTACCGCTGATTATTCAGCGCCGATCGCCCGGTTAAGCAACAACTGGCACAAACGTTCCGGCAACAGCGTTTCTCCACGCGGATCAAGCACCATTCGGCACCACGCGTCTGCTAGCGGTGGCGACGCAAACTCCAGCATTTGCGTCGCTGTCAGCAGGTTAAATAGCTGAGCGGTAAGCCAGCGACCCTGCGCTTCTTCCGGCTTACGCAGCCGTTGTAAAAACTGGCGCGACGCCCGGTCAAAGACGCGGTTTTGTCCGCGCGCCTGATGCAAAATCTGCTGAACCATTTCCGCGCTGGCAGGCAGTTTTTTCAGCGTGCGCAGCACATCAAGACACATAACGTTTCCCGATCCTTCCCAGATACTGTTGACCGGCATTTCGCGGTACAAACGCGGCAACTCGCTGTCTTCGCAATAGCCAATCCCTCCCAACACTTCCATCGCCTCTGCCACAAACGGCATCCCCTGGCGGCACACTTCGAACTTTGCAGCGGGCGTCAGCAGGCGGCATAATAATTGTTCCGCCGGATTATCCTGCGCATCGGACGCCGCGGCCAGACGCATCAGCAACATCGTCTGCCCTTCCAGCAACAGCGCCATGCGGCTCAGCGTCTGGCGCATCAGTGGTTGTTCGATAAGAGGTTTACCAAAAACCTGCCGCTGGAAGGCATGGTACAGCGCAACCGACAACGCCCGGCGCATCATAGCGTGGCTTCCCAGCGCGCAGTCAAAGCGCGTATGACCGCCCATTTTCAGGATATGGCGGACGCCCTCGCCTTCTTCGCCCAGCAGCCAGCCGGTGGCATTCTGAAACTCCACTTCGCTGCTGGCGTTCGAACGGTTACCCAGTTTGTCTTTCAGGCGTTCGATGCGGATCGCATTGCGCGTTCCGTCTGGCAATACGCGCGGCAGAAAGAAGCAGGACAGTCCGCCATCAGTCTGCGCCAGCACCAGATGCGCATCGCTTTGCGGCACGGAGAAGAACCATTTGTGGCCCACCAGATGATAAGGTTTTCCGCTGCCGCGTCCTTCCAGCGCCGTCGCCCGCGTGGTGTTACTGAGCACGTCCGAGCCGCCCTGTTTTTCCGTCATGCCCATGCCGAACAGCACGCCTTTCTTCTGATCGCCGGATTGCAGATGCGGATCATAACGGTCAGATAACAGCGGTTTCATCCAGCCACTGAACTCCGGCGGCAGATATTTTTGCAGCAACGGGATCGCGCCAAATGTCATCGTCACCGGGCATAACGTCCCCGCTTCAACCTGACCGTGAAGAATAAAACGCGCCGCACGCGCCACCACCGAACCGATACGCGCATCTTCCTGCCAGGGTAAATTGTGCACGCGGTTGGCGATCAACCCTTGCATCAGCAGATGCCACGCAGGATGGAAACGCACGTCATCAAGACGTTCACCGGTGGTGTCATAACGCAAAAGATCGGGCGGATTGGTATTCGCCAGCCTTCCCAGCTCCAGCGATTCTGCAGAGCCTAACTGCTGCCCGAGGGACGCCAGGACATCGGCATCCCAGCCCGCCTGCTGGCGGGAAACCGCTTCGCGCAACGGGGTGTCGGAAAGGAATAAATTGCTGTTACTCAGTGGTTTGGGTTGATTGAAAACCCGGTGTGTTTCCCAGTCCATCGCCTGCTCCCTGTTAAAAGGATATGGCGTAAGTATGGTAAAAATCGGGGAATTAACAGGCGGACAGATCACAAAGGCAGAAATGCAAACGGGAGCCCTGAGGCTCCCGTTTAATCAGCGGATCAATAAACGACAATCAGCTTTTCTTCAGGCCGCGCTGACGTACCGCTTCGAACAGGCAAACACCGGTGGCTACGGAAACATTCAGGGAAGAGACGCTCCCCGCCATCGGGATGCTGATCAGTTCGTCGCAATGTTCGCGGGTCAGACGGCGCATACCTTCGCCTTCTGCGCCCATCACCAGCGCCATCGGGCCGGTCATTTTACTCTGGAACAGGTCATGATCCGCTTCACCGGCTGTGCCGACGATCCAGACATTATGTTCCTGCAATACGCGCAACGTACGCGCCAGATTGGTCACGTTGATCAACGGCACGTTTTCAGCGGCGCCGCTGGCAACTTTTTTGGCGGTGGCGTTCAGTTTCGCGGAACGGTCGCGCGGAACAATCACCGCATGAACACCCGCCGCATCCGCGGTACGCAGACAGGCACCCAGGTTATGTGGATCCGTTACGCCATCCAGCACCAGCAGGAACGGACAATCGAGGCTTTCCAGCAACGCAGGCAGGTCATTTTCCTGATACTGGCGGCCTTCGCGCACACGCGCAATAATCCCCTGATGCACAGCACCTTCGGATTTCTCATCCAGCCACTGGCGGCTCGCCACCTGGATCACGATACCGCTGGCTTCCAGCTCGTCGATTAGCGGTTTCAGGCGTTTATCGTCACGGCCTTTCAGGATAAAGACTTCCAGAAAGCGTTGCGGATCGTTGTCGAGTAAGGCTTTAACGGAGTGAATACCGTAGATAATTTCGCTCATGATGCTCTTTAAAATAGACTTGCGGACAGCAAGCTGTCCGCAATTTAGTAAGGTTACAGACGATTCTATCATAGAAGAATCGTCAGAAAGGACTAGCTGTCAGACTGCTTTTTCTTCGCGCGTTTGGCTCTGGTGGCCGCCGCAATTTTTGCAGTTTTGTCAGAAGGCTTTTTGGCTTTCTTCGGTTTACCGTCTTTACCCACAGCACTGACCGCTTTCTCTTTCTTCGGTTTGGCTGGTTTTGCGTCATCTTTGCGGAACGCGCTGTCCGGCTCAAAATTCACGTTTTTCTTAGCGGTACGGCGACGGCCAGCATTGGCTGGCGCGGCAGAACGCATGGTACGTTCGCCACCTTTTTTCGCGCGGTCACGTGCGGTTTTGCCTTCACCCCGTGCTTTGCGGGTGCTGGAAACCAGCGCGAAATCGATTTTACGTTCGTCCATATGCACGGCTTCAACGCGAATTTCTACCGTATCGCCCAGGCGATAAACCGCACCGGAGGATTCACCCACCAGACGCTGACCGATGTTATCGTAACGGTAATAATCATTGTCGAGCGATGACACGTGCACCAGGCCGTCAATGAACAGATCGTTGAGGCGTACGAAGAAGCCGAAGCCGGTGACACTGGCGATAATGCCGGTGAAGACTTCACCCACATGATCCTGCATGAAGTCGCACTTCAGCCAGTCCGCCACGTTGCGGGTGGCTTCGTCCGCGCGGCGTTCTGCCATCGAACAATGCTCGCCGAGTTGCAACATATCTTCGTAATCACTGTGCCAGCCGCCGGTTGGCGTCCAGCGATCTTTCAACGTGCCGTGCTCTTTCGCCAGCAGATACTTGATCGCGCGGTGCAATGCCAGATCCGGATAACGACGGATTGGCGACGTAAAATGCCCGTAAGAAGGCAATGCCAGACCAAAGTGGCCACGGTTTTCCGGATCGTAAATCGCCTGTTTCATTGAACGCAGCAACATAGTTTGCAGCATTTCGCGGTCAGGACGATCGGCCAGTTCATCCATGATCTGAGCATAATCTTTCGGCTCAGGTTTCATGCCGCCGCCCATCACCAGACCCAATTCACCCAGCACGCTTTTCAGCGCGGAGATATGGTCATCGCTTGGACGGTCATGCACGCGGAACAGCGCCGGTTCGTTATGTTTTTCAACAAAACGCGCCGCAGCAATGTTCGCCATGATCATGCACTCTTCGATCAGTTTGTGGGCATCGTTACGTACGGTCGGTTCGACACGTTCGATACGACGCTCAGCATTGAAGATAAATTTCGCTTCTTCGGTTTCGAACGCGATACCGCCACGTTCTGCACGCGCCTGATCCAGCACTTTGTACATGGTGTGCAGTTCAAGCAGATGCTTAACCAGCGGCGAATATTGCTCGCGCAGTTCCGGGTCGCCTTCGATGATGCGCCAGACTTTGTTGTATGTCAGACGCGCGTGAGAGCTCATCACGGCTTCGTAGAATTTAGAGCTGGTCAGTTTACCCTGCGCGGAGATAGTCATCTCACAGACCATACACAGGCGGTCTACCTGCGGGTTCAGCGAACACAGGCCATTAGACAGCACTTCCGGCAGCATCGGCACAACCTGTGACGGGAAATACACCGACGTAGCGCGGCTGCGGGCTTCATCGTCCAGCGCGGTGCCGTGACGGACGTAATAGCTCACGTCGGCGATTGCCACCCACAGGCGCCAGCCACCACCACGTTTTTTCTCACAGTACACGGCGTCATCGAAGTCACGGGCATCTTCACCATCAATGGTGACCAGCGGCAGACTGCGTAAATCCACGCGACCTTTTTTCGCTTCTTCCGGCACCTGTTCGCTCAGGTCTTCGACCTGTTTGAGAACCTGTGGCGGCCAGACATGCGGGATTTCATGGGTACGCAGGGCGATGTCCACCGCCATGCTGGTGCCCATTTTATCACCGAGGACTTCAACGATTTTACCGACCGCTTTGGTACGGCGGGTCGGACGCTGTGTGAGCTCGACCACCACCATATATCCCATGCGTGCGCCGTTAATGGCATCGGCCGGGATCAGAATATCAAAGCTCAGACGACTGTCGTCGGGTACCACAAAACCGGCACCTGCATCGGTAAAGTAACGGCCCACAATCTGGCTCATTTTAGGCACCAGAACACGCACGATGCGCGCTTCACGGCGGCCTTTACGGTCGGTTCCAACTGGTTGTGCCAGGACCACGTCACCGTGGATGCACATTTTCATTTGTTCAGCAGACAAATACACATCGTCTTTCTTCACGCCTTCCAGGCGCAGGAAACCGTAACCATCACGATGGCCGATAACCGTGCCTTTCAGCAAGTCCAGACGCTCCGGCAACGCGTAGCACTGGCGGCGGGTAAAGACTAACTGGCCGTCACGCTCCATGGCGCGCAAACGGCGACGCAGGGCTTCCAGCGCTTCTTCTCCGGAAAGATTCAGTTCGTTACCAATTTCTTCCCGGCTGGCTGGGGTTTCACGTTTCGCGAGATGTTCCAGAATAAATTCACGGCTGGGAATAGGTGATTCGTATTTTTCTGCTTCTCGTTCCAGGAATGGATCTTGTGACATAGCGGTTCCTCCGTTGTCATCAGCAGTTTGTTGAAAGTCTTTCATTCAACAAGCAATAATTTATAGAGCGTTGAGTTGTCTTTGACCATATCGGCCAGAGTGTACTGATTCAGCTCATCAAGAAAATGTTCTACAGCAGTGTGCAGGACTTGTTTTAGTCGGCATGCAGGCGTGATGTGACAAAAGTCGCTGGCGCAATTGACCAGCGAAAGAGGTTCCAGTTCGCGCACCACGTCGCCAATGCGAATGGTCTCTGCGGGCTTGCCCAGTTTAATACCTCCGTTCTTTCCGCGAACGGCAGTGACCAGACCAGCACGGCTCAACTGATTAATGATTTTCACCATGTGGTTGCGCGATACACCGTAAACCTCGGTGACCTGCGAAATGTTGGTCATCTGATCGTCAGGCAACGAAGCCATATAAATCAACGCTCTCAAACCATAATCAGTAAAACTCGTTAACTGCACACATACCTCTGGGTAGCTATTACCCGGTCTTTCCACGCCAGCAATGACAACAGGGTGAAGATGATTGTTTATTATGACACTTTGATGATAAACCAGCCGCGAACTTTGCAGCTAATCATTTAGATAGTGGATGGTTTATGGAAAGTAAACAAGTGAAGGGATTCAGAAAAAAATAAACCGGGCAATTTTGCCCGGTTATGACGTTTTTACACAATCAGCTCTGACTGTTATGCATCAAACGGGTCACGCAGAATCATCGTTTCGCTACGATCCGGGCCAGTAGAGATAATATCAACCGGCACTTCAGTCAGCTCTTCGATACGCTTGATATAGTTAAGCGCTGCCTGCGGCAGGTTTTCGACTTCTTTCACCCCAAAGGTGGTTTCGGTCCAGCCGGGCATGATTTCGTAAATTGGCTCGATACCTTCCCAGCCTTCAGCAGCCAGCGGTGTAGTCGTCATTTCACGGCCATCAGGCATGCGGTAACCGACACACAGCTTCACTTCTTTCAGACCGTCCAGCACATCCAGTTTAGTCAGACAAAAACCAGACAGGGAGTTGATCTGCACAGAGCGGCGAACCGCCACGATGTCCAGCCAGCCACAACGACGGCTACGGCCAGTGGTCGCGCCAAACTCGTTACCTTGCTTGCGCAGGAACTCGCCGGTTTCATCAAACAGTTCAGTCGGGAACGGACCTGCACCCACGCGGGTAGAGTAGGCTTTCACGATGCCGAGCACATAATCAACATAACGTGGACCAATACCTGAACCGGTAGCGACGCCGCCAGCAGTGGTGTTGGAAGAGGTTACGTACGGATAAGTCCCGTGGTCGATGTCCAGAAGCGTGCCTTGCGCACCTTCGAACATGATCAGATCGCCACGCTTACGCGCGCCATCCAGCAGCTCAGAGACGTCAACAACCATTGCGGTCAGGATGTCGGCAATCGCCATCACATCATCCAACGTTTTCTGGAAATCAACGGCTTCTACTTTGTAGTAGTTCACCAGCTGGAAGTTATGGTATTCGATGATTTCTTTCAGCTTGATAGCGAAAGTTTCTTTGTTGAAGAGATCGCCTACGCGCAGACCGCGACGGGCTACTTTATCTTCATAAGCCGGGCCGATGCCACGACCGGTGGTGCCGATCGCTTTATCGCCACGCGCTTTTTCGCGCGCTATGTCGAGTGCGACATGATAAGGCAGGATCAGCGGGCAAGCTTCAGACAGTAACAGACGTTCGCGTACAGGGATGCCACGAGCTTCAAGTTCGCCCATTTCTTTCATCAACGCGTCAGGCGCCAGTACAACACCGTTGCCGATGATGCTGGTCACGTTTTCACGCAGAATGCCAGAAGGAATTAAATGAAGAACGGTTTTTTCACCGTTGATAACCAGAGTGTGACCGGCGTTGTGACCGCCCTGATAGCGCACAACATATTTAGCCCGTTCAGTAAGCAGGTCTACGACCTTGCCTTTCCCTTCATCACCCCATTGAGTGCCGAGTACGACGACGTTCTTACCCATCTCAAGAATCACCAGGTTGCTTAAAAAAGGATTCTAACATCTCATTCTGTGCTTTCCAGCACTTTTAGCACACGTTTGCGGGAAAAATTTTAATTGCGTGCTACCGGTCTCAGCAAGACGTGACAAGCCCGGCGTAACAAACCCTCATCCACCCAGACGACTACGCAACATGTAGTAAATTACGAAGCCTGCGACCACAAGACCCCCACCAAAACGGCGTAAAACCGTGTCCGGAAGATTCGCCAGCGAGAGGATCATTTTTCGCCATGTTTTTGGATAAAGCATCGGCCCCAGGCCTTCAAGAACCAAAACTAATGCCAGCGCCAGCCAGATTGTCGCATTCATGATGAATCGTTCTCATTACATCCCTTCCCTAAAAAGAAAGAAGGATTTCAGAAAAGACAAAAGGCCCCTGAAGGGCCTTTTGGAAATTGCAGAAGCAATTATTTATTTTTTTCAGGTGACTTCATAAAGCGGAAGAAATCGCTGTCAGGGCTTAACACCATGACGTCGTTGCCGCTCTTAAAGCTGGCCTCGTAAGCTCGCAGGCTACGGATGAATGCGTAGAAGTCAGGATCCTGGCTGAACGCATCAGCAAACAGTTTCGCCGCTTCGGCATCTCCTTCACCGCGGGTGATACGGGCAGTACGCTCTGCTTCAGCAACGGTACGGGTTCTTTCGTAATCCGCAGCAGCCTGAATTTTGGTCGCCTCTTCTTTACCCTGAGAGATGTGACGCAATGCCACCGCATTACGCTCAGCACGCATACGATCGTAAATCGCGCTGGACACTTCTTCCGGCAAGTTGATTTGTTTCAGACGTACATCCACCACTTCGATCCCCAATGCCGCCATGCTGTTCGGGTTCACCGCAGGTTGTTTACCTTTGGTTTCCTGCTCAACACGTTTTGCTGCAGAGGCAATCGCATCATCGGCTTCGGTGGTCGCTTCAGGCTCATCGCCTACGCTACCGGTGTTCAGGGCATCACGCACATCCAGCGTCAGACGGCCACGGGAATCGGTCACGATATCTTTCACATCAAGACGACCAATTTCAGAACGCAGACGGTCACTGAATTTACGTTTCAGCAGAATTTCTGCCTGAGATACATCACCACCGCCGGTTGCCAGGTAGTAGCGGCTGAAATCACTGATACGCCATTTCAGGTAAGAATCGACGATTAAGTCTTTCTTCTCGCTGGTGACGAAGCGGTCAGCCTGGTTATCCATGGTCTGGATACGCGCGTCGAGCATTTTAATGGATTCCACGAATGGAACTTTAAAATGCAGGCCCGGCGCATACACCAGCGGTTTATTATCGCTGTCACGCAGGACTTTACCAAAGCGCAGCACAATACCGCGCTGACCTTCCTGAACAACAAACAGTGAAGCATAAAGCGCCACCAGCACCACAACGACGATAAGTAAAAATGACTTACGCATTGTTATTCTCTCCCTACGCGAAGTGTATCGTCACGCTGTGCATTTGCACGGCGCTGGTCCATGACACTGCCAGACGAACGGGAACTGCTGTTATCGGCACTGCTTTTACTGTTACTGCTGGTTAAACCTGGAACGGAAGGCAACAAACCTGTTTCATCATTTTTGCTGGTGTCGTTGGCTGCTGCGTTATTTCCACGCAGCATTTGATCCAGCGGCAAGACCATCAGGTTATTCCCTTTATCACTCACCAGCACTTTACGGGTGTGGCTGAGGACTTTTTCCATGGTTTCGATATACAGACGCTCGCGGGTAATTTCCGGCGCGGCTTTATATTCAGGTAACAGTTTGGAGAAACGGGCCACTTCACCCTGTGCTTCCAGAACCGTACGATCTTTATAGGCTTTAGCATCTTCCAGTAAGCGCTGTGCTTCACCGTTTGCCAGAGGCTGAATCTGGTTCGCGTAAGCTTCTGCTTCACGAATAGACTGTTGTTCTCTTTCACGGGCGGCGATCGCGTTATCGAAGGAAGCTTTCACTTCTTCCGGCGGACGCGCGGTCTGGAAGTTGACGTCCTGAATGGTAATACCCATTTTGTACGGACGAATAGTTTCTTCCAGTACACGCTGGGTATCGCTACGCACGGTCGTACGGCCTTCCGTCAGGATTTTATCCATCGTGTATTTGCCGATAACGCCACGTAATGCGCTGTCAGTCGCCTGGCTCAGGCTGTCGTCAGGGTTGGCGACGCTGAACAGATAAGCTTCAGGATCCGTCACGCGATACTGCACGTTCATTTCAACGCGCACAACGTTCTCATCAGACGTCAGCATTACACCAGACGCAGCAAGTTCACGTACCGATTCTACGTTTACTGCACGAACTTGATCGATGAAGGTCGGTTTCCAGTTCAGGCCAGGCTCAACCAGATGGCTGAACTTACCAAAACGAGTCACAACGCCACGCTCGGCTTCTTTAATGGTATAGAAACCCGTTGCTGCCCAGATCACCACCACCGCTGCGACCGCGATGCCAACAATCCGGCCACCACTCATCCCATGACCGGAACCCGTTGGTGCGCCATTGTTGCTGTTATTGTTGTTGCCTGAACCTTTTCCACCGAAGCCCCCCAGCTTTTTGCTGAGTTTACGGAAGATATCATCCAGATCAGGTGGCCCCTGATTGCGGCCACCTTTGTTGTCGTTATTTCCACCAGAATTTCCACCAGAGTTGCCGCTATTATTATTGCTGCTGCCCCAGGGGTCGCGGTCCTGTCCGTTATTACCGGGCTGATTCCACGCCATGTTATAGCTCCATTATTCTATGATTGGTGTTCTTCAGGCCAAATCAGACAGACTCTGGTTGCGGACATAGCTTTCCAGTTCCTGCTCTTGTTTGCAGAGGCGACGCCAGTCAACGATGGGCATTCGCACCATCAGACCAATACTGCCATCCTCTTCAATCCATTCTTTTTCAATGGCCTGAAGCTGGTAAAAACGGCTACGAAGTCGGCCTGCTTCCGGCGGTAAGCACAATTCATGCTGCGCAATCTCGCCAGAGAGTCGCTCCGTTAATGCCTGGAAAAGCAACGGAATACCTTCACCTGTCACGGCTGAGAGCCAGACCCTGACCGGCAAATTCTCCTCGTTGCGGTCGATACGCGGAACAAAGTCATCCAGCATATCTATTTTGTTCATCACTAACAGCGCAGGAATTTCATCTGCTTCGATCTCTGCCAGCACCGTATTCACCGCGTCAATATTTTCCTGAACACGGATGTCCGCTGCATCAATCACATGGAGTAACAGAGATGCCTGTCGGGTTTCCTGCAACGTTGCTTTAAAAGCCGCAACCAAATCATGGGGCAGGTGACGAATAAACCCTACGGTGTCCGCCAAAACCGTCTCCCCGACATCTGCCACTATAATACGGCGCAGCGTAGGATCCAGCGTAGCAAACAACTGATTGGCCACGTAGACATCGGCCTGAGTAATACGGTTAAAGAGTGTGGATTTCCCGGCGTTGGTATACCCAACCAAAGACACCGTCGGAATATCCGCACGAACGCGTGAACGACGACCCTGTTCACGCTGCTTAGCCACTTTTTCAAGACGGCTGAGGATCAAAGTGATTCTGTCCCGCAGCAAGCGGCGGTCAGTTTCGAGCTGGGTTTCACCTGGGCCACGCGCGCCAATGCCGCCGCCCTGCCGCTCAAGGTGCGTCCAGCCGCGAACCAGTCGGGTAGCAATGTGGCGTAATTGCGCCAGTTCTACTTGTAACTTACCTTCATGTGTTCGGGCCCGCTGGGCAAAAATATCTAATATCAATCCGGTGCGGTCGACAACTCGACATTCGCATAAGGCTTCCAGGTTTCTTTCCTGGCCGGGAGACAAGGCGTGATCAAACAGGATGACAGAGGCGCCCGTTGCTTTGACGGCATCTGCGATTTCTTGGGCCTTTCCTTCACCGACAAAGTATTTTGGGTGCGGTGCCTTACGGCTCCCGGTGACGACTTGCAACGCCTCTACACCTGCAGAAGATACCAGCGATTCAAATTCGCTCAGGTCTTCCGTGTCTTTGTCCTGCGAGAAATAGATATGAACCAGTACGGCCTGCTCACCGGCTTCATAACGGTCAAACAAGCTTGCGACCTCTCATTTGGGAAAAATTCGCCAGCCGGGGGTGCATAAGCATAATCGGAATACTTATGAACCCCTTCGTGGTTGACCAACGTTGCGCTTTATTCAGCGTCATCGTTTTCCTGCTGCGGCTGTTGCGCAGACGGAGTGCTACCTTGGTGATAATTGTTGGTGCTGCCCGAACCTGGATTATTGCTATGGTGTGACACCGGGCGGGAAGGCACTACGGTGGAGATAGCGTGTTTATACACCATCTGGCTAACCGTATTTTTTAACAGAATGACAAACTGGTCAAAAGACTCAATCTGGCCTTGCAGCTTAATACCATTCACCAAGTAAATAGAAACCGGAACACGTTCACGACGCAATGCGTTCAGGAACGGATCTTGCAAAGATTGCCCCTTAGCCATTCTATCTTTTCCTTATTAGTTTGTTGTTTGTAACTTTGAGCCTATCGGCTCGAAAATAAATCACATAAAAAATTTGCGCGCTGAGTACTGATCAATTGTACACAATCACCCAACCTATGCACTAACAACCTGAATTACACGGTTTAAGGCCTCTTCTGGCTTCTCAGAATCGAGCCATTCGACACTCTCCCAACCTCGCAACCAGGTCATCTGACGTTTGGCCAGCTGTCGTGTCGCGCAAACACCACGATAAACCATTTCATCGTAATCGAATTCACCAGACAAATATGACCACATCTGGCGATAACCCACACAACGAATGGAAGGCAAATCTGTATGCAAATCGCCCCGGGCTATCAGCGTTCTGACTTCGTCTTCAAAACCATTGGACAACATCTGACTAAAACGTTCCTCGATCCGCGTATGTAATAATTCCCGGCGGGTCGGCGCAATCGCAAACTGATGTACGCGATAGGGTAATGTTTCACCCGAAATTTTAGTCAGTTCCGTTAAAGTTTTACCCGAAATAAAAAAAACTTCCAGTGCTCTGGACAGTCTCTGCGGATCATTCGGATGAATTCGCATAGCCGCAACGGGATCTATTTTGCGCAACTGGTCATGTAACGCCTCCCAACCCTGTTCTGCAGCCTGCTTTTCGATACGCTCGCGCACGACAGGATCAGCAGGTGGCAAAGGAGAAAGACCTTCAAGCAATGCCTTGAAATAAAGCATAGTCCCACCTACCAATAACGGGATCTTATTGCGCGAGGTTATTTCTGCCATTTCGCATAATGCGTCTCGACGAAAGTCAGCCGCCGAATAAGCCACCGTCGGGTCAAGAATATTAATCAACCGGTGCGGTGCTTCAGCCAGCTCTTCTGCCGTGGGTTTCGCCGTGCCAATATCCATCCCGCGATAAATCAGGGCGGAATCGACACTGATAAGCTCGACAGGCAGGTGTTTCAGCAGCGACATCGCCAATGCTGTTTTACCGGAGGCAGTCGGCCCCATAATAAAGATTGCCGGGGGAAGTGCGTTGTTTTCAGAATCAGTCATGCTTAAAAGCCGCCAGCGCGGACTGTAAATCAAGAGGTTGCAGAAGGCCGGACGGGGGCGATTTCACCAATTGCGGGCAAAGACGCTCAACATCCGTGAGTAATTGTATGGCTTGCGAAATCGTCCAGACCTCATGCTCGCAGCCGCAGTGGCGGGCAAACCACATAGCTACCGCATCAGAAGTCACCTCCTGCTGAACAGCAAGGTAACCTAACAGATCAGGTATCAACTTTTGTAAATTTTGTTGGCGTAATGGTAAAGGTACCGCGCGAACCGTCACACGCTGTGACTCACTGAGCATTTCTAAACCAAAATGCTGTAATAACGCCTGATGGCGCGCCAGCACGGCGGTCTCTTCTTTCTGCATTGTCAGCTTCAGCGGAATTAATAACGGCTGCGGCCGCAATCCTTCTTCGGGTGGTGTCAGCTGCGCCCATTTCAGCCAGCGATCGGCCACCGGTAACGCCAGCAACACCAGTTGTTTGCCGCGCTCAAGTAACGCATATTCCGCGGAACATACCGTCAGCACGCGCCCGAAACTCTGGCTGTGTGATTCCAGCGCCGGTTCCGTCAGTGTACGGGCCACTGAAACGGCGGGCTTAGCGGGCTGTGCCACAGCAGGTGCCGGTTCCTGTAAGGAAAACGACTCCGGCGCGGGCTGCAGCAAACGTCCGTAAGCTTTGCTTTCTGAAGGATTGTAAGCGGGTTCCGTGCTGCGATAAGCAGATTCACGTGGCTGGCTGGCGCGGGCAGTTTCAGGAAACACATTTTCACGCGGGGAATTGTTTTCCCGCGATGCCGGCACTTTGCGTTCTGCCGGCTGCGAGAAATGATTGCCACCCGCCGCCTGACGATTTTCCTGCTGCCAGCGCGGCGTATCTTCCTGAAGCTGTGGCTCGTCAAGAACGGGTGCCCCGGCCTGCTGCAATACGGACATCACCGCCTGATAAATAAAATCATGTACCAGCCGCGACTGATGGAAACGCACCTCGTGTTTTGCCGGATGCACATTCACATCCACCTGATGCGGATCGACATCCAGATAAAGCACATACGCGGGCTGCTGATCATCTTTGAGCTGATCCTGATACGCCTGACGGATCGCGTGATTAATCAGGCGATCTTTCATCATGCGGTTGTTCACATAGCAATACTGCATATCTGTCAGACTGCGCGAACCCGCCGGATCGGCGACCCAGCCACGGATCGCCAGATCACCGTGGCTCCATTCCACTTCCAGTGCGTGCTCGACAAACGCCGGGCTACAAATACTGGCCAGACGGCGGGAGAACTGTGAACGGTCTTTCACCGCGCGATACTGACGGATGAGTTTGCCGTTGTGGCTGAGATTGACGGACACGTCAAAGCGCGCCAGCGCAATTCGCCGGACAACTTCATCGATATGGGTGAATTCGGTTTTCTCAGTGCGCATGAATTTACGGCGGGCGGGCGTATTGTAAAACAGATCCAGCACTTCAACCGTCGAGCCTTGCGGATGCGCCGCCGGTTTGACCGTCACCGCCATATCCCGTCCTTCGGCATAGGCCTGCCAGGCTTCATTCTGCTCTGCGGTGCGCGATGTCAGAATCAGGCGCGATACCGAGCTGATACTGGCCAGCGCTTCGCCGCGAAATCCGAGGCTCAGGATCGCTTCCAGATCATCAAGACAGGTGATTTTACTGGTGGCATGACGCGCCAGCGCCAGCGCCAGATCGTCTTTGCCAATCCCGCAGCCGTTGTCGCGAATGCGGATAAGCTTGGCGCCACCGCGATCGATATCAATATCAATACGCGTCGCGCCCGCATCAAGGCTGTTTTCCACCAGTTCCTTCACCACGGAAGCCGGTCTTTCGACAACTTCGCCCGCTGCTATCTGGTTAGCAAGTTGCGGCGGCAGTACCTTGATCGGCATAGCGGCTCCTGTGGCAGACGGTTATTCCCGCCTATGACTGTGGAATAGTTAAGGTTTGGCCGAGCTGTACCTCGCCAGACTTCATATGATTTGCGGTTCTGATGTCGTTCATGCTGACACCATATTTACTGGCGATCGCCGACAGCGTATCGCCGCGTTTCACTTTATGTTTCGCGGGTTTCTTCGCCGTTTTTGCTGTCGAATCCGGTGCTGCGGCTATTGAAGATGTGCGGGTTCCCGCAGGGACTTTCAATCGCTGGCCGACCCAGACGCCGTCTTTTTTCAACTTATTGAGGTCGCGCAGTGCCGCATTTGTCGTGCCATAGCTATTCGCGATCCCGGTCAGGGTTTCACCCCGTGTCACTTTATGGATCTGCGTGGCACCGGCTGCCCCGGCAGTCACCTCAATCGGACCCGGTTGACTCACGGCAGAGCGGGTTGTCGCACTACTGTCTGCCGCCGCTGCTGATGAGGCCAGCAGCGGACGGTTTTCGACCTTTGGGCCGTTTTGTATCGGATGCGACTGGAAATAATTACGCAGGCCGATGTGGATAGCCCTCGCAATTTTATCCTGGTACGCGCTGCTGCCCAGCAGCCGCTCCTCAGTTGAATTACTGATAAAGCCGGTTTCCACCAGCAGGGAAGGAATATCCGGCGAACGCAACACGCCTAAACTGGCGTGCTCAGGCTTCGCTTTGTGCAAAGAGCCAACGGAGCGCAGTTCGCGCAGAACACGGGTCGCGACGTCATAACCCACACGTTGTGAATGACCGAACTGTAAATCCAGCACTGCCTGGCTGAGATACGGGTCTGAAGCGGTATTCGCCAGCACATCCCCGGCGCCGCCGAGCAGTTCTGATTGTTTCTCGTGCTGCTCC
Organism: Rahnella sp. WP5; assembly: GCF_000745615.1. Taxonomy (NCBI): domain Bacteria; kingdom Pseudomonadati; phylum Pseudomonadota; class Gammaproteobacteria; order Enterobacterales; family Yersiniaceae; genus Rahnella; species Rahnella sp. WP5. Next base: position 279,306 of record NZ_JQJR01000009.1, read on the forward strand.
AGCCAGTTACCCATTTCGCTGTTAGCACGACGGTTCGACAGCACCCAGACTGATGCGCCACGCGCGCTGCGGCTTGGCGCGGCATCTGCGTGAATGGAAACCAGCACATTAGCGTTTTTCTTGCGCGCCACATCGGAACGTCCCATGACGGAAATAAAGTAATCACCGTCGCGGGTCAAGACCGGCTGGAACATCGGGTCGGCATTCAGAATCGCCTGTAATTTACGGGCGATAGAGATGGTGACATTTTTTTCTTTCAGCCCGCCCGCGCCAATTGCGCCCGGATCCTGCCCGCCATGACCGGCGTCAATCGCGACAATTATCCTGCTGTCACTGGTCGACACGGTAGAAGAGCGTGAGTTATCCGGCGCCACCGTAGTAGCTACGACTTTAGTCTGATCATTGGTAAACGGGTTTGATTTTTCGGAAGGCGTAATCATTTTGCCCGCATTTGGCGATGGCGTGTTGGTCGCCACGGTAACCGGTGCACGCTGACGTGCCGGAGCAGAGGCGTTCATGGTCAGCACCACGGTATACTGGCTGCCGTCTTTTTGTTTGGTGGCGTTGGTTCTGACTTTCTGATTCAGTTCAAATACCAGACGCTGACTCTGCGCATTGGGCGGCGTACTGGCACGCACACGCGTCACCAGATTCTGACCGTTGAAATTCAACGGCAAGCCTTTCATCACGCCGTCCTGACGGATATCCATCACTACGCGTTCAGGGTTGTGCAGAGGGAAAAAAGAGTAATCCGGTGAGCCATCAAATGTAATCGTAACGGTAGATTGCGTGGCACCGTTGGAAACATTGATGTTTTTCATGCCTGCTGCAAAAACCGGTGAGGCGAGCACAGCAAACAATATCAGCGTCGATAACAACATCGCGGCTGAAATATAAAGAGAGGTAAAACGTGAGTTCATCGCGTGATCATCCTTGCTGTTGAACACGATGCAGCAATTTTATGCCAGATTCAGAAACCGCCACCAGCTTCGCGGTGCGACCGGTCAGGGAATAATCCAGCGTCAGTTCAATATCCGGTTCTGGCAACACACCTGCCCCCTGCTGTGGCCATTCCACCAGACAAATAGCGTCCTGTGCGAAATAATCGCGGATCCCCATAAACTCCAGTTCTTCCGGATCAGCAAGGCGATATAAATCAAAATGATACACGGCAATCTTTTCCAGCTGATAAGGCTCAACCAGCGTGTAGGTCGGGCTTTTCACATTGCCCTGATGCCCTAATGCCTGAAGAAATCCCCGGCTAAAGGTTGTTTTACCGGCTCCCAGATCGCCATAAAGATGGATAACCGTTGAACCTTCACAGGCTTTCGCCAGGGAAGCACCTAGTTGCAACGTTGCCGCTTCGTCGGGTAAAGAGATATTAAGTTGATTCATTCAGTGATATCTATTTCTTCAGGTCTGGATTAACTAACGGGGCAATCACCGCTAAAAGATCAGTTGCCAGCATACCGCGCGTTCCCTGCCGGTGGGCAATTTCGTCTGCGGCAGCACCATGCACTACTGAGCCCGCGCAGGCCGCATCATAACTATTCAGTTTCTGAGCCAGCAGGCCGCCGATAATACCAGAAAGTACGTCGCCCATGCCGCCGGATGCCATACCGGCATTGCCGACATCCGCGACCGCCATCTCGCCACGCTCACTGGCAATCAGAGTGCCGGCACCTTTGAGCACCACCACGCCGCCATATCGCTCCGTGAGTTTCTTGGCTGAAAGTAAGCGGTCACTTTCAATTTCGTTCACGCTGCAATCTAGCAAACGTGCCGCTTCGCCCGGATGGGGCGTCAGCACACGATTTTGCCGTTTCCGCGGATTGATTGCCAGCAGGTTAAGCGCATCAGCGTCCCATAAGGCCGGTTTATCCCAATTTTCTGCGCGTTCTACCGCCTGTTTGCCCCATTCTTTCTGACCCAGACCGGGGCCGATAACTAACACATCTGCCCATTCAAGCCCTTCATCGAGCGACTCTGCGGTGAGTTCTTCCACCATCAGCTCAGGTCTCGCGGTCAGTAACGGTCCGGTATGTTCTTTGTGAGTGAGTACTCGCACCAGTCCGGCCCCGCTTCGCAACGCGGCTTCCGAAGCCATGCGGATCGCCCCCGCAAAACCGGTATCGCCGCCCACTAACAGCAAACGCCCGTGTTCGCCCTTGTGAGAACAAGGGCGACGCGGGTGCAGCCATGCGCCTAATTGTGACGCATCCAGCCGTTGTAAGGGAGCAAGATGCCCGCCCAGCCAGCTTTCCAGCCCCAGCGCATCGCAGTGTAATTTGCCGGTGTAGTCGCGCGCCTGCCCGGTCAGTAAACCGGGTTTCAGGGCGATGAAACTGATCGTATGCGTGGCGTAAACCGCCTTCCCCGCAGTCTGACCTGTTTGCGCATCAAGACCGGAAGGGATATCTAAAGAGATGACAGGCAAAGACGCCGAGTTCATGGCTTCAATCAGCCCGTCATAAGGTGCTCGCGGCGCGGAAGATAAACCGGTGCCAAGCAAACCATCGATAATCAGATCAGCGTCCTGCGGCCATGCAAAGTCCGCAGGGTTAACCGTGCCGCCGCTTTTCAGCCAATCCTGCCGCGCTTTTTCTGCCTCTTCTGGCAGCGACTTACTGCCTGCCACGGCCAGCAGCGTCACGCTTATGCCTGCAGTTTTCGCCAGACGCGCAACTTCAAAACCGTCGCCACCGTTATTACCGTGGCCACACAAAATCAGCCAGTGGCGGGTTTGCGGAAACTCACGCTGCGCCAGTAAAAAAGCGGCTTTTGCCGCACGTTGCATCAGTGTAAACAGAGAAATCCCCGTTTCCTGCGCCGCCTGGCGTTCAGCCTGTCGCAGCCAGTCAGCAGAAAACACAGAATGTGGTAAACTCGCCTCGTTTCGTTTTTCACGTTGGTTCGTCATGACACTCCCTCTCGATCTCGTTCAACTGGCTCAACATATCAAGCAATGGGGCCAATCGCTAGGCTTCCAGCAGGTTGGCATCTGCGATACAGACTTATCTGCCGAAGAGCCTAAACTGCAAGACTGGCTTGATAAACAATATCATGGCGAGATGGAATGGATGGCGCGCCACGGCATGTTACGCGCACGGCCGCATGAACTTCTGCCCGGCACATTGCGGGTGATCAGCGTGCGCATGAATTATTTACCCGCCAAAGCGGCCTTTGCCAAAATCCTGAATAACCCGCAACTCGGCTACGTCAGCCGCTATGCCCTTGGACGTGACTATCACAAAGTCTTGCGCCAGCGTCTGAAAAAACTTGGCGATATGATTCAGGCGCATTGTACTGAACACGCTGATCAGACCGTCACCTTTCGCCCTTTTGTCGATTCCGCACCCTTGATGGAACGCCCGCTGGCGGCGAAAGCCGGTCTTGGTTGGGTTGGTAAACACTCACTCATTCTTAACCGTGAATCCGGTTCATGGTTCTTTCTCGGCGAACTACTGATTGATTTGCCCCTGCCTGTCGATCAGCCGCAGGAAGAGAAATGCGGAAAGTGCGTGGCCTGCATCACCACTTGCCCGACCGGTGCCATTGTTGCGCCTTATACCGTCGATGCCCGCCGCTGTATTTCCTATCTGACCATTGAGCTGGAAGGCGCAATACCGGAAGAATTCCGCGCGCTGATGGGTAACCGTATCTACGGCTGCGATGATTGCCAGCTGATTTGCCCCTGGAATCGCTATTCGCAACTGACGGATGAAGAAGATTTCAGCCCGCGCGCCGCGCTGCATGCACCAGAGCTGATTGAATTGTTTAGCTGGGCGGAAGAAAAATTTTTGCGTATCACGGAAGGTTCGCCGATCCGGCGTATCGGACATCTGCGCTGGTTGCGCAATATTGCAGTGGCGCTGGGCAATGCGCCCTATTCGGAAGACGTGCTTAATGCCTTACAGTCGCGGGAAGGGGAAAATGCATTGCTGGATGAACATATCAGTTGGGCAATCGCACAGCAGACAGAAAGAAGGAATGAACATCGGATAGAAGTGCAAACTTCACAGCAAAAACGCCTGATCCGCGCAGTGGAAAAGGGTTTGCCAAGGGATGCATAACCATTCCCCAAAGCAATGCATTAGAAAAGCGATATTTTCTGTGCATAAAAATAAAAATGCTTTGCCAATCAAGTGCAAAAAAAAGAGCAAGTGATCGTCATAACGTTTCTTTATAAATTTATATTGATTTAAATCAACAAGTTATATTTTGGCAATATGGCGGGCGCAAAAAACAGACAGTGTAAAAAAACAACTAAACCTGTGGATAAGTCTGTTTAAAACATTACTACAAATCGTGTAATGATCACGTCATTTATGCACAGAAAATGCAGGAAGAAAGCGTTAAGAAATGATTTTGAACTGAAGAAGAAAACTGGAGCGGGAAACGAGACTCGAACTCGCGACCCCGACCTTGGCAAGGTCGTGCTCTACCAACTGAGCTATTCCCGCATTGAGATGTAATACTTCTGACGGCTTAAATCTTTGAATCTACGTAACTTAAAAATTTGGAGCGGGAAACGAGACTCGAACTCGCGACCCCGACCTTGGCAAGGTCGTGCTCTACCAACTGAGAGAAAAACCTGCGCACTCAACGAAATTCTTCATCGGTACGGGGTGCGCATTATACGAGAAATCCTTTTAGCCGCAAGCCCCTGAAAGCAAAAAAATGAATTTTTCGTTCAAGTGTCGATTAAAACATCAAAGAGATGAATTAATCAGCGAAACACGGTGATTTCGTGCTCCGCAGCGCAATAAAAAAGATTTCAGTTATTGTGGAGATTAATAAAATGTTCGCGGTAGTAGGCTAATTCAGCGACGGATTCACGGATATCATCCAGGGCCTGATGGGTATTTTGCTTTTTAAAACCTGCCAGCACTTCCGGCTTCCAGCGACGCGCCAGCTCTTTCAGCGTGCTGACGTCCAGGTAACGGTAATGGAAATACTCTTCCAGCTCCGGCATATACTTAAACAGGAAACGTCGGTCCTGCCCGACGCTGTTGCCGCAAATCGGCGATTTCCCCGCCGGAACCCACTCGCGCAGGAACTCGATAGTTTTTTGCTGGGCTGCATTGTCATCAAACGGGCTGGCTTTGACGCGATCCACCAGACCGCTGCCGGTGTGCGTACGCACATTCCAGTCATCCATCAGCGCCAGCTGAGCATCAGACTGATGCACCGCCATCACCGGCCCTTCGGCCAGAATGTTCAGATGCGCGTCCGTCACCAGCGTGGCAATCTCAATAATGCGGTCACGTTCAGGATCCAGACCGGTCATTTCCAGGTCGATCCAAATTAAGTTCGAGTCATTTGCAGCCATGATGTGTCCTGTTACAAAGTAGAGAGTTGACGGAGATCTCCGTCATTCGGGCAATTACTATAAAATAGCTGGTATCATAGTCGTTTTGGTCGCACCGAGCGATTAAAGCCAGTCAAGTGAGGCGCAGTGACTAAGTCAAAACTGTCTAAAGGGCAACAACGTCGCGTTCAGACTAACCATCAGCGTCGTCTGACACAGACCGACAAACGAAAAGAGCTGGACGATTCTCTGCATGGCGAACCGCAGGACGGCGTTGTCATCAGCCGTTTCGGGATGCATGCGGACGTTGAAGCGGCCGACGGCAGCCAGCACCGTTGCAATATCCGCCGTACCATCCGTTCTCTGGTCACCGGTGACCGCGTTGTATGGCGCGCCGGGGAAAATGCCAGTGTGAAAGGTATCGTCGAGGCGGTCCACGAACGAACTTCCGTTCTGACACGCCCTGATTTCTATGATGGCGTCAAACCCATTGCCGCAAACATTGACCAGATCGTCATTGTCTCCGCCATTCTGCCGGAGCTGTCGCTCAATATTATTGACCGTTATCTGGTGGCGTGCGAAACCGTTGAAGTTGAGCCGCTGATTGTGCTCAATAAAATCGATCTGCTCGACGACGAAGGCCGTAAATTCGTTCAGGGCATGATGGATATCTACCGCAATATCAATTATCGCGTACTCGAAGTGTCGAGCCAGACCGGCGAAGGCATGCCTGCGTTTGAAAAGGCGCTGACTGACCGCATCAGTATTTTTGCCGGCCAGTCAGGCGTAGGCAAATCCAGCCTGCTGAACGCCCTGCTGCCACCGGATGAAAAACAAATTCTGGTGAATGAAGTCTCTGATAACTCAGGCCTGGGTCAGCACACCACCACCGCAGCGCGTCTGTATCACTTCCAGCATGGCGGCGACGTCATCGACTCCCCGGGTGTGCGTGAATTCGGCTTATGGCACCTTGCGCCAGAGCAAATCACCCAGGGCTTTGTCGAATTCCGTCCTTTCCTTGGCTACTGCAAATTCCGTGACTGCAAACACGGCAGCGATCCGGGCTGTGCAATCCGTGACGCCGTAGACCGGGGTGAAATAGCCGAAGAACGTTTCGACAACTACCACCGCATTCTGGAAAGCATGGAAGACGTAAAAACACGTAAAAACTTCGACACGCTGTAATGCTAATTAATTGAATTAACATGTTAATGGCAAACGGGTGAGGTTAACGGAAGTTGAACCGTTGATTTCACCCCGTTACAATCCTCCGCCATACAACACTGCGTGACCCTGAACTGATTTCAGGGTCTCCTGCAAAATGACCGGTAACACCGGTCATTCATACCATCCAAGAGGTTTTCCCCGTGCTGGACAGTATCAAAATCAAACTGCAATACTTACTTCCTAAACAAGGACTGACCCGTCTTGCTGGCTGGGGCGCGGACAAACGTGCGGCCACGCTGACCCATTGGGTGATCAAAGCGTTTGCGCGTTTTTATAACGTCGACATGAAAGAAGCGCAAAACCCGGATCTCAAATCTTACGCCACATTTAACGAATTCTTCGTGCGTCCGCTGCGCGATGGCGCACGTCCGGTCGTCAGCGGTCTGGATATGCTTTGTCTGCCAGCCGACGGCGCAGTTAGCCAGTTAGGGGCAATTACCGATGGCAAGCTGTTCCAGGCTAAAGGTCATTTCTACAGTTTAGAAGCGCTGCTGGCGGGTAACTATCTGCTGGCTGAGCAGTTCAAAGACGGCCAGTTCGCCACCATTTATCTGGCACCACGGGATTATCACCGCGTGCATATGCCGTGCGACGGCGTGCTGCGCGAAATGATTTATGTGCCGGGTGATTTGTTCTCCGTCAACCCGCTGACCGCTGCGAATGTGCCAAATCTGTTCGCCCGTAACGAACGCGTCATCTGCGTCTTTGATACTGAATTCGGGCCGATGGTGCAGATTCTGGTCGGCGCAACGATTGTCGGCAGCATTGAAACCGTCTGGGCCGGCTGTGTCACACCACCACGCGAAGGCATTATCAAACGCTGGACCTATCCGGCGGCGGGCGAAGAAGGTGCCATCGCGCTGGAAAAAGGTCAGGAAATGGGCCGTTTCAAACTGGGTTCTACGGTGATCAACCTGTTTGCCGCTAAACAAATTCGCTTCATGCCGAATCTGAGCAATGGCACCGTGACCCGCATGGGCGAACCGTTCGCTGAAGCGCTGCGTGAAGCGGCACCCGCAACAACTGACGCGCAAGCACCAGCAACAGAAGTACCTGTAGCAACAGAAACACCTGCTGGTGTGGCAACGGCTGAACCACAAGTCCCGAAAGATTATTAAGTTCGCCCTGAACAGACGAAAAGAACTGAGAAAAAGGATGTGACCGAGTGCGCCTGATCCCCGCCCTGCTGATGAGTTTACTGCTGTCCCTGCCATTGATGGCGGGTGCGGCCCCGACTGAAGATCAGCTCAAACAGGAGCTGAAACAGGCGGAAGCCAACAAAGAAATGGCCAATCAGACGCAGGTGGTTGAGGCGCTGCAAAGCGCACTCAACTGGCTGAATGAAGCCAGTGTTTCAGCCGGGCGCACGGCGGAATATCAAAAGGTCATTGATGATTTTCCAAAACTGACGCAGGCCCTGCACCAGGAATTGCGAAATCAGCCTGACAAGCCACCCGCGCTGGATAACAGCATCTCAGCCGCTCAGCTCGAGCAGCAAATTCTGCAAGTCAGTAGCCAGCAACTGGAAGAAACCCGCCAGTTACGTCAGGAGCAGGATCGTTCCCGCGACATCAGCGACTCACTAAGTCTGATCCCGCAACAGCAATCCGAAGCCCGCAACGCGCTGAGCGACATCGATCAGCGCATACAGGCGGCGACAGCGGCGGCCACCTCCTCACCCCTGGCGCAGGCGCAACTCAGCGCACTTCAGGCCGAATCCGCAGCGCGCAAAGCGAAGGTGGATGAACTGGAACTGGCTCAGCTTTCTGCCAATAACCGGCAGGAACTGTCGCGGATGCGCACCGATCTCTACAAAAAGCGCGCCGATTTTCTTGATCAGCAATTACAGGTTTTACGCAACACGCTGAATAATCAACGTCAGCAGGAAGCCGAACAGGCGCTGGAAAAAACCGAGCTGCTGGCCGAACAGAGTGGCGAGTTGCCACACTCGATCAGTCAGCAGTTACAGGCAAACCGCGAGTTGTCGCTGGCGCTGAATCAGCAGGCGCAGCGGATGGACCTGATTTCCTCTCAACAACGTCAGGCCGCTGCACAGACTCAGCAGGTACGTCAGGCGATTAATACCATTCGCGAACAGGCGCAGTGGCTTGGCGCGTCTAATTTACTTGGCGAAACGTTGAGGGCGCAGGTTGCGCGTCTGCCGGATATGCCAAAACCGCAACAGCTTGACCGCGATATGGGCCAGTTGCGCGTTCAGCGTCTGCACTATGAAGATTTGCTGGATAAGCAGGCTATTTACCGTCAGGCGCGGCAGGACGATGGCAAACCGCTCACCACAGATCAGCAAAAAATTCTGGATGCGCAGTTGCGGACGCAACGTGATTTGCTCAATTCCCTGCTCTCGGGTTGCGATACCCAAATTCTTGAACTGACCAAGCTGAAAGTGGCAAACAGCCAACTGGTGGAGGCGTTGAATGACGTACATGACGCCGCCCACCGTTATCTGTTCTGGGTGGCAGACGTCAGCGCCATCGGCATTTCTTACCCGGTGCAGGTCGCGCATGACCTGAAACGGCTGGTCTCGCTGGATTCGCTCAGCCAGCTTGGCGGTGCGTCGATGATGATGGTCACCAGCAAAGAAACACTGCTGCCGCTGTTTGGCGCACTGATTCTGGTGATTATCAGCATCAGTTCCCGCAAGCACTATTATGCATTTCTGGAACGTGCCAGCAGTAAAGTCGGCAAAGTCACGCAGGATCATTTCTCGCTGACCCTGCGTACCGTGTTCTGGTCAATTCTGGTGGCGATGCCGTTACCTGTGCTGTGGGCCGCGCTGGGATTCGGGCTGCAAAGTGCCTGGCCGTATCCGATTGCGGTAGCGATCGGCGATGGCGTCACCGCGACGTTGCCAATCCTGTGGGCGTTTATGGTCAGCGCCGCGCTGGCACATCCTCAGGGATTGTTTGTGGCACACTTCGGCTGGCCGCAGCGTGCGGTGTCAAGGGCACTGCGCTATTACGCGCTGTCGATCTGGGTGCTGGTGCCGCTCATTATGGCGCTGATTACCTTCGATAATCTCAACGATCGCGAGTTCTCTAATACGCTGGGGCGTCTGTGCTTCGTGATTCTGTGTCTGGTGGTCGCACTGGTCACCAATAGCCTGAAACGCGCGGGCATTCCGCTGTATCACGATAAAAAAGGCAACAGCGAAAACATCATTAACAAGACGCTGTGGTGGATGCTGCTGGGCGCACCGATTGTCGCTGCGCTGGCTTCACTGATGGGCTACCTCGCGACCTCACAGGCGCTGCTGGCCCGCCTGGAAACCTCGGTCGCCATCTGGTTCGTGTTGCTGGTGATTTATCACATTATCCGCCGCTGGATGCTGATTCAGCGACGTCGTATCGCCTTCGAACGCGCCAAGCAGCGCCGTGCGGAAATGCTGAATCAACGCGCCCGCGGTGAGGAAGATGGCCATCAGATCAGCACCAGCAATGAAGGCACGGTCGAGATTGAGGAACCGGTGGTGGATCTGGATGCCATCTCTGCCCAGTCGCTGCGGCTGGTGCGTTCTCTGCTGACGTTGATCGCGCTGATCTCGGTGATCTTCCTGTGGTCTGAAATCCACTCGGCCTTCTCTTTCCTGGAAAATATTCATCTCTGGCAGGTTGCGTCTACAGTTCAGGGCGTGGAAAGCATGCAGCCGATCACCCTCGGATCGGTGCTGATCGCCATTCTGGTGCTGATTATCACCACGCAACTGGTGCGTAATCTGCCCGCGTTGCTGGAACTGGCGCTGCTGCAACACCTGGATCTGACGCCGGGTACCGGCTATGCCGTACTGACCGTCACCAAATACGTATTGCTGCTGATTGGCGGCCTGACCGGTTTCTCGCTGATCGGGATCGAGTGGGCAAAACTGCAATGGCTGGTGGCGGCACTCGGTGTCGGTCTCGGCTTCGGTTTGCAGGAGATCTTCGCTAACTTTATTTCCGGCCTGATTATCCTGTTTGAAAAACCGATCCGTATCGGCGATACCGTAACGATCCGCAACCTGACCGGCAGTATCACCAGGATCAACACCCGTGCCACGACGATCGCTGACTGGGACCGCAAGGAGATTATCGTGCCGAACAAGGCCTTTATCACCGAGCAGTTCATCAACTGGTCGCTGTCGGATTCCGTCACGCGCGTGGTGCTAACCGTGCCTGCACCGTCGGAAGCCAACAGTGAAGAAGTGACAGAAATTCTGCTCAACGCTGCGCACCGCTGCTCGCTGGTGCTGGATATGCCTGCGCCGGAAGCCTATCTGGTGGATCTCCAGCAGGGGATTCAGATTTTCGAGCTGCGTATGCATGCCGCTGAAATGGCGCACCGTATGCCGCTTCGCCATGAAATTCACCAACTGATCCTGGCTGGATTCCGCGAGCACGGCATTACACTGCCATTCCCGCCATTCCAGGTGCGTATGGAAACACTGCACCGCGCGCAAAATGGCAATAACGCGACCTTTACCAGCAGCAGCGGCAGTGGTCGCAGCAGTAACAGTTCGCGCTCACCGGGCGATTTGTAAGAGAAAAGAGAACAGCAAAAGGGCAGATTCTTCTGCCCTTTTTTAAGCACATTGGCTGATGGAGTTTAAAGATCCGCGATTAGCGCTGCCGCAGCGTTGCGGTGCAAAGAGATCAGCGATTTGATATCCATGCCGACAATTTCACCGTCAGTCACCCGCCATTTCCCGCCGATCATCACCCGATCGGCTTTTTCCGCACCACACAATAGCAGCGCGGCAATCGGATCATGACTGCCGCTGAAACGTAATTCATCGAGTTTAAACAGCGCCAGATCAGCCTGTTTGCCCACGGCAATCTGCCCGATATCATCGCGACCGATAAGCTTCGCCGAACCGCGCGTCGCCCAACCCAGCACTCGTTCCGGTGTGACATATTCCGCCCCGTATTTCAGACGTTGCAGATACAGCGCCTGCCGCGCTTCATACATCAGGTTTGATGCATCATTCGACGCCGAACCGTCAACGCCCAGACCAATCGGCACGCCAGCGGCCTCCAGATCCCGCGTCGGGCACATACCGGAAGCCAGCCGCATATTCGACACCGGACAATGACAGATACCGGTGCCCGCCGCGCCCAGACGGCGGATTTCATCGTCATTAAAATGAATCCCGTGTGCCAGCCATGTCCGGTCACTCAGCCAGCCGACACTTTCCAGATAATCAACGGTACGCAGGCCAAACATTTTCAGGCAAAACTGTTCTTCATCCAGCGTTTCCGCCAGATGCGTATGCAGCCGGACATCTTCCCGCTGCGCCAGCCTGGCGCTCTCACGCATAATTTCGGTGGTGACCGAAAACGGCGAGCAAGGTGCCAGTGCAATCTGCATCCACGCGCCCTCACCGCGCTGATGATAGCGGTCAATCAGACGCTGACTGTCCTGCAAAATCACCTCGCCCGATTGCACTGTTTGCTCCGGCGGCAGACCGCCCTGTTCTTCACCGAGACTCATCGAGCCGCGCGTCAGCAATGCACGCATACCCAGCTCACGGACCACATCGACCTGCACATCAATGGCTTCTTCCATGCCCTGCGGGAAAAGATAATGGTGGTCAGTGGTGGTAGTGCAACCGGAAAGCAACAGTTCAGCCATTGCGACGCGGCTTGCCAGGCCCAGCGCCTCCGGCCCTAAACGCGCCCAGACGGGATAAAGTTTTTTCAGCCACGGGAATAACGGCACGTTGACCACGGGCGCCCAGGCCCGGGTCAGCGTCTGATAAAAATGATGATGAGTGTTAATCAGCCCCGGCAGCAGTACAGACTCGGAGGCATCATAAATATGATCTACCGGCTGCGAAGGTGGCTGACCCGCGGTCAGCAACTCAGCAATTTTCTGCCCTTCAGTGACGATGCCGCCACGGGCATCCAGTGAGTTGGCGGTAAAAACCGCCAGCGGATTTTTGATCCACGTGCGTTGCTCTGACATGTCTGACTTCCTTTTTAAGGTCACATTAAATTCAAAAAGTGAGTCAGCTCAGTTATGCCCTGTCTGCTGATCCAGGGGCGCAACGCGCAGAATTTCAGTGAACCTTGATCTCCTCCGCGACCACGCTGGTGCGTTCTGCAGGCATCAGTAAATTGAGCAGAATAGCGATAACGCCACCGCTGGTCACGGCATGCCCGAAGATATTGCCAACGATGGGTGGGAACTGACCAAGCACATCTGGCACGGCTTCAATGCCCAGACCGATGCCAAAGGCGATGGCAATTATCAGCATTTCACGACGCCCGACCGGCGACTGCGTCATGATTCGGATACCCGCCGCGACCACGCTGCCAAACATCACCAGCGTTGCGCCACCCAGCACCGGCGCAGGAATTTGCTGCAACACTTCGCCGATAAACGGAAACAGGCCTAGCACCAGTAATACCGCGCCAATATACATGCCGATAAAACGGCTGGCGACGCCGGTCATCTGGATCACGCCATTGTTCTGTGCAAATGTTGTGTTAGGAAATGACGAGAAGGCTGCGGCGATAAGGCAACTGATACCGTCAGCCAGAATCCCGCCCTGCAGACGTTTACGGAAGCTTTCCCCTTCAATCGGCTGTTGCGACAACATGCAGTTAGCGGTCAGATCACCCACCGCTTCCAGGATGCTGATAAACGATACCAGCGCGATCGGCACGAAAATAATCCAGTCAAACTTAAAACCAAAACGGAACAGTTGCGGCAATGCAAACCAGTCGCCCTGCAAAGGTTTCACCGTCAGATGGCCGGTCAGCGCAGCGGCGATACAGCCGACAACAATGCCTAAAACTATTGATGAAAGGCGCAGCCAGCGCACGTCGATGCGGTTGCAGGCGACAATCACCAGCAGCGTCAGCGCCCCCAGCCCGAGGTTAACCGGTGCGCCGAAATTCGCGGCACCATGGCCGCCCGCCCAGTCGGTAATGCTGACTTTAATCAGGCTGATGCCAATCAGCGCGATTACGGTGCCGCTGACCAGCGGTGTAAACACGCGGCGCATCTGCCCGATAAACCGGCTAACCAGCAGCGGGATAAACGCCGCCACAAAGTTCACCCCAAAAATCATCGCCATGATGTCTTCAGGAGAGCCACCGCGGCTTTTCACCAACATACCGCCGGAGAGGATCACCCCCAGAAACGCAAAACTGGTACCTTGCAAACAAATCATCCCCGCGCCCACCGACATAAACCGGCGCGCCTGAATAAATGTCCCGATGCCGGAAGCCAGCAAAGACATGCTGATCAGATAAGGCAAGTAGGCATTCAGCCCGAGAACCGAGCCGATAATCAGCGGCGGCGTGATAATTCCGACCACGCTTGCCAGCACGTGCTGGATGGCGGTGAAAAATGCCGGTGCCGGTGCAATGCGCTCTTCCAGTCCATAAAGAAGTTCTTTGTCGTTGGATTCTGACATAACGAGTTTTCCGGATAATAAGTGATGATCCGGTAATGCATAAATCAGGCCAGCAGCAAAAAATTTAGCTTAACTCAGGCAGAAGACCCTGTTTATGGCGCTTGGCGAGAAAGGGCCAGCACTGAAACTTTAAAATCAGCGTTGCGTCATTTAGGTACTTTTGTTTCAGTAAAAGTGCAGTTTTGGGTTTATTGCACAATGAAGGGGCAAAAAGGGAAGTCGTGGAAGGAAGCCCTGACCTTGGGAACAGGGCTTAAGCCCTCATCAGGCGCGTGTCACCGGGAAGGCCAGGACATCACTCAGGCTGGCAGCACCCAGCGCAATCATAATCAGGCGGTCAACGCCCAGCGCCACACCTGAACACTCCGGCATACCGTGTTCTAACGCATCCAGCAGATTGTTATCGACAGGATGCTGCGGCAGGCCGCGTGCCGCGCGTTTGCGGTTATCCTGCTCGAAACGCTGACGCTGCTCACGGCTATCCGTCAGTTCGCGGAAACCATTCGCCAGCTCAATGCCTTTGTAATACACCTCGAAACGCTCGGCGACGCGGTGATCTTCCGTACTGATTTCTGCCAGAGCGGCCTGCGTGGCCGGGAAATGATAGACGAATGTCGGTTTGTCGCGACCAATGTGCGGTTCTACACCCATCGTAAACAACAACTGTAGCAGGGTGTCACGGTCTTCTTCGGTATCAGCAATGTTGGATAAATCCAGTTTTGCCGCCGCTTCACGCAGTTCCGTTTTGTCGGCGGATAACGGATCCACACCGAGATGGCGGGTAAACGCCTGCTGATAAGACAGGGTTTCAGCGCTATCGCAATCGAGAACCTGCTGGAGTAAATCATCCACTTCATTCATCAGACGGTACATGTCATAACGCGGACGGTACCATTCGAGCATGGTGAATTCCGGATTATGATGACGCCCGGCTTCTTCATTACGGAAACTGCGTCCCATCTGATAAATCGGCCCGCTGCCCGCAGCCAGCAAACGTTTCATGTGATATTCCGGGCTGGTCATCAGATACAACGTCATGCCGTCAGCCGCACCCGGCCCGACAAAACGCGTCTCAAACGGCACCAGATGAATGTCGGTCACCGTGGCCTGGCTCATTGCTGGCGTTTCAACTTCCAGTACGCCGCGATCGGCAAAGAAACGTCGAATCTCAGCGAGGATAGCCGCACGCTTCAACAAATTGGCGACGGGAGCACTGGGTTGCCAGCTTGCTGTTTCGCTCATGGTGATTTACTCCGAATTCAGAAAAGTCATGCAGTCTACCTGCATCCCCGCAGGCAAACAAATATCTCATTTTACGAAGTGCAATGCAGAGAAAGCCTAAACCTGCATTCACATCAAATTACCATGACTACCCCTTTGGTATAATAATTCTCTTACAAACAATAAGAATATCAGCCACCGGGACAGCGCCTGTATGTCATCGGGGTTCACTAACTCTTCGATTATGAAGAGCTTTTCGCGGGTGTTTCAAACCCGATCTCATTGATGATAGTGGAGGAATGCAGTGCAAACCTTTAACGCCGACATTGCAATTATAGGTGCAGGTGGGGCGGGTTTACGCGCAGCAATAGCCGCAGCGGAAGCCAATCCCAACCTGAATATCGCGTTGATTTCGAAAGTGTACCCAATGCGCAGCCACACCGTGGCGGCCGAAGGCGGTTCTGCCGCTGTGACGCAAGATCACGACAGCTTTGATTTTCACTTCCAGGATACCGTTTCCGGAGGCGACTGGCTGTGTGAGCAAGACGTGGTGGATCATTTCGTTCATCAATGCCCGACTGAAATGGCCCAGCTTGAACTGTGGGGCTGTCCGTGGAGCCGTAAGGATGACGGTTCCGTCAATGTTCGCCGCTTCGGCGGAATGAAGATCGAACGCACCTGGTTTGCCGCGGATAAAACCGGCTTCCATATGCTGCACACCCTGTTCCAGACCTCGCTGAAATACCCACAAATCAAACGATTCGATGAGCATTTCGTCCTCGATATTCTGGTCGATGAAGGCCAGGTACGCGGCGTTGTCGCCATCAATATGATGGAAG
Source organism: Rahnella sp. WP5 (assembly GCF_000745615.1). Classification (NCBI taxonomy): domain Bacteria; kingdom Pseudomonadati; phylum Pseudomonadota; class Gammaproteobacteria; order Enterobacterales; family Yersiniaceae; genus Rahnella; species Rahnella sp. WP5. Next base: position 295,321 of record NZ_JQJR01000009.1, read on the forward strand.
GCACACGCGTGCAAATTCGGGCTAACGCCGTGGTCATGGCGACCGGCGGCGCAGGCCGTGTTTACCGTTACAACACCAACGGCGGCATCGTCACCGGCGATGGCATGGGCATGGCGTTCCGCCATGGCATTCCGTTGCGCGACATGGAGTTCGTGCAATATCACCCGACCGGCCTGCCAGGTTCCGGCATCCTGATGACAGAAGGCTGCCGCGGTGAAGGCGGCATTCTGGTCAACAAAGACGGTTACCGTTATCTGCAGGATTACGGCATGGGGCCGGAAACCCCTCTGGGCGAGCCGAAAAACAAATACATGGAACTCGGCCCGCGTGACAAAGTATCACAGGCGTTCTGGCACGAATGGCGCGCCGGACGCACCATCGAAACGCCGCGTGGCGACGTGGTGTATCTGGATTTACGCCATCTCGGCGAGAAAAAACTGCGTGAGCGTCTGCCGTTCATCTGCGAACTGGCCAAAGCGTATGTCGGCGTCGATCCGATTACGGACCCGATCCCTGTTCGCCCTACCGCGCACTACACCATGGGCGGCATTGAAACCGATGCACAGTGTGAAACCCGTATCAAAGGACTGTTTGCGGTCGGCGAATGTTCTTCCGTCGGTCTGCACGGTGCCAACCGCCTCGGTTCCAACTCACTGGCAGAACTGGTGGTGTTCGGGCGTATGGCCGGTGAAAAAGCGGCAGAGCGTGCAGTTGAAGCCAAAGACACCGGCAACAACGCCGCACTCGAAGCGCAGGTGCGTGATATCGAAAACCGTGTTGCCGCGCTGATGGCACAGGAAGGCGACGAAAGCTGGGCAGCCATCCGTGACGAAATGGGTCTGGCGATGGAAGAAGGCTGCGGGATTTATCGCACTACCGAGCTGATGCAAAAAACCATCGATAAACTGGCCGAACTGAAAGAACGCTTCAAACGGGTGAAAATTCAGGATACCTCCAGTGTCTTTAATACCGACCTGCTGTATACCATCGAACTGGGTCATGGCCTGGAAGTAGCAGAATGTATGGCGCATTCCGCCATCAATCGTCGCGAATCACGCGGCGCCCATCAGCGTCTCGATGAAGGCTGTACCGAACGCGATGACGTGAATTTCCTCAAACATACTCTGGCCTTTTATCAGCCAGATTCCGCCCCGCGTCTCGAATATGGCGACGTGAAAATTACCACGCTGCCACCGGCAAAACGCGTGTACGGCGGGGAATCTGAGACTCACGATAAAAAAGATAAGGAGCAATCACGTGGCTAAAATGCGCAGCCTGAAGGTTGAGATCATGCGCTACAACCCGGAAACGGACAGCGCGCCGCATCCGGTGGTGTATGACGTGCCTTTCGATGAAACAACGTCACTGCTCGATGCTCTGGGCTACATCAAAGATCATCTGGCCGCTGACCTTTCCTATCGCTGGTCGTGCCGTATGGCAATCTGCGGCTCGTGCGGCATGATGGTGAATAGGGTGCCGAAGCTGGCGTGCAAAACCTTCCTGCGGGAATATCCGGACGGTATGCAGATTGAGGCGCTGGGGAACTTCCCGGTGGAACGTGATCTGGTGGTCGATATGACCCACTTTATCGAAAGCCTCGAAGCCATCAAACCTTACATTATCGGCAATACCCGCACGGTCGGCGAAGGCCCGGGCAAGCAAACTCCGGCGCAAATGGAGAAATATCACCAGTTCTCCGGCTGTATCAACTGTGGTTTATGTTATGCCGCCTGCCCGCAGTTTGGACTGAATCCTGAATTCATCGGCCCGGCAGCTATCACGCTGGCGCATCGTTACAACCTCGATAACCGTGACCACGGCAAAGCACAACGTATGCCACAGCTCAACAGTCAGAATGGTGTCTGGAGTTGTACGTTCGTCGGTTATTGCTCCGAAGTCTGTCCGAAGCACGTCGACCCTGCCGCCGCCATTCAGCAAGGCAAAGTCGAAAGTTCGAAAGACTTCATGATCGCGAGGCTGAGACCGCAATGAGGGAGGAAAATATGACGACTCAAAGTACGGGCAGCAAACGTAAACCCTACGTGCGTGAGATGAAAGCCAGCTGGTGGAAAAATTTACCGTTCTACCGTTTTTATATGCTGCGTGAGGGCACGGCGGTTCCGGCAGTATGGTTCAGTCTCTTACTGCTGGCAGGGGTTTGCTCGTTACGTAACGGGCCTGAAAGCTGGGCGGGTTTTGTGAATTTTCTGCAAAATCCGGTGGTCTTGCTGATTAACCTGATCGCCCTGCTTGCGGCCCTGTTGCATACCAAAACCTGGTTCGAACTGGCACCGAAAGCCTCCATCCTGGTGGTGAAAGGTAAAAAAATGGGACCTGAACCGGTGATTGCCGGTTTCTGGGGCGTGACGATCGTTGTGACGCTGGTTGTTCTCGTCATCGCACTGTTTCTTTAAGGAGGCGACATGAAAAATACTCTTCCTAAACGTTCAGACGAGCCGGTGTTCTGGGGATTGTTTGGTGCGGGCGGTATGTGGAGCGCGATTTTTGCGCCGGTGATGATTCTGCTGGTGTGCTTCCTGCTGCCGCTGGGCTTTTTCCCCGGCGACGCACTGAGCTATCCACGCGTGCTGGCATTTGCGCAAAGCGGGATCGGGCGTCTGTTCCTGCTGCTGATGATCGTGCTGCCTCTGTGGTGCGGTCTGCACCGGATCCATCACTGCATGCACGACCTGAAGATCCACGTTCCGGCCGGAAAATGGGTGTTCTACGGGCTGGCGACGATCTTAAGTATCGTCACCCTTATCGTGCTGATCCGCCTCTGATCCGCAAAGATCTGACTTTCCAGCGGCCATCTCTCTGGCCGCTGTTTTCATTCTTTATCCGCAGGTTTTCCCTTTTTCTTTTTTGTTACCTACACTTAGAGAACATACTAAGGAAGGAAACTCCATGCGTATCTGGTCAAAACTCAGCGTTATCATCACAGCACTTATGTCAGTCGCGTGCAGCGTAACGCCGCCTGCTGACGTCAAAGTCGTCAATAATTTCGAACTCACCCGCTATCTCGGTACCTGGTATGAAGTCGCCAGGCTGGACCATAGTTTTGAAAGCGGACTGGAACGCGTCACCGCCAATTACAGCCTGCGCGATGATGGCGGCGTAAAAGTGATTAATCGCGGGTTTAATCCGCAGAAGAATAAATGGCAGGAAAGTGAGGGCAAAGGTTACTTCACCGGATCACCTGCGCGCGCGGCGCTGAAAGTGTCATTCTTCGGTCCGTTCTATGGCGGTTATAACGTCATAGAACTGGATAAAGATTATCGTTACGCGCTGGTCTGCGGGCCGGATAAAAGCTATCTGTGGATCCTGTCTCGTACGCCAACGCTGGATGACAGCGTGAAGCAGCAACTTCTGCAAACGGCGCAGCAGTACGGATTTGATACCAGCAAACTGGTGTGGGTGAAACAGCCTTGATGCTTACACCATAAAACTCGCGCCATAAAAACAACACTGCCTGCATCAACGTGCAGGCAGACATCAGTTTACTTAACGTTATTCGCTCGCTATTGCGCGCTTTTCTGAATGGCTTCCCCACCGGCAGACACATCTTCACCTACGCCACGCGTGGTGTTGCAGGCTGTTAAGGCAGAAGACAAGATAAGAACAGACAAGATAGCGAGGATACTTTTCTTCAGCATATAAATTTCCTTCCTATAAGAGAATGTAAAGTACGACACTTTTAGTGTAGCTAATTTTCTGGATATAGAAGGGAACAGGCAGGATTTTAGGACATTTGGTAAAATGAGGCTGAAGGGATCAGCCTGCTTTGGAAATTGCGCCACCCAGATGCTGGATGTCTTCACCGAAACCATGAACCGTGTTGCAGCCGGATAACGAAGCCAGCAGCATCACTGAAACCACGATAAACATCATCTTCTTCAACATGGTAAACATAATCCCATTCAACAAGTTGGGGCTGGAAAGCTGCGACAGGCATTCACCTGTGGCAGCTTTCATCCGGCGTAATAAGTATTGAGAACTTATTTAACGCGGGAAACGTATTCGCCAGAGCGGGTGTCACAACGGACGATTTCGCCGATCTGCACGAATAATGGCACTTTAACCACAGCGCCGGTGCTCAGGGTCGCTGGCTTACCGCCGGTACCTGCGGTATCACCTTTCAGGCCAGGATCAGTGTCCACAACTTCAGCTTCGATGAAGTTTGGTGGCTGAACAGCGATAGGACGGCCATCCCACAGCGTCACGATACATTCTGCGTTGTCCTGCAGCCATTTAGAGGCGTCAGAAACAGTTTTCTCTTCAACCTGATGCTGTTCGAAAGTCTCAGGGTGCATGAAGTGGTAGAACTCACCGTCGTTGTAGAGGTAGTTCATGTTGGTATCTACAACATCAGCGCCTTCGCATGAGTCAGTAGATTTGAAGGTTTTTTCTACACGGGAACCGGTCAGCAGACGACGCATTTTAACGCGTGCGAAAGCCTGGCCTTTGCCTGGTTTTACGAATTCACTGGATTCGATAGCGTAAGGCTCGCCCTCGAACATGATTTTAAGACCCGGACGGAAATCGTTGCTAGAATAAGTCGCCATGATGGCCCTCTAATTTTAAACTGGTATTAGCCAAAAAAATGGCAAACATTGTAACCCTAAACACGCCATTTAGAGAAGATTGGTTGTATCAACTCGGCGATGTTATCACTGACCCGGATGAACTGCTTACTCTTCTGGCACTTAACGACAATGCAGAACTGCAAAGTGGGCGTGAAGCCCGTCGTTTGTTCCCGCTTCGCGTGCCCCGCGCCTTTGTGGCACGTATGCAGCCGGGCGATCCACAGGATCCTTTATTGCTTCAGGTATTGACCGCACGCGAGGAATTTATTGCCGCGCCGGGCTTTACCACTGACCCGCTTGATGAACAACGCAGCGTTGTTCCGGGTCTGTTGCACAAGTATAGCAATCGCGCCCTGTTACTGGTGAAAGGCGGATGTGCGGTAAATTGCCGCTACTGTTTCCGTCGTCATTTCCCGTACCAGGACAACCAGGGAAATAAGGCTAACTGGGTTCAGGCGCTGGATTATATCCGCACTCGCCCGGAACTCGATGAAATTATTTTCTCCGGTGGTGATCCGCTGATGGCCAAGGATCATGAACTCGACTGGTTGATCGGTGAACTCGAAGGGATCGCGCACATTAAGCGGCTGCGTATTCATACCCGTTTGCCGGTGGTTATCCCTGCACGTATCACGGATGCCTTCTGCCAGCGCCTTGAAAAATCACGTCTTCAGGTGCTGATGGTGACGCATATCAATCACGCCAATGAGATTGATAATGCATTGCGCGCCAGCATGGCGAAGCTGAAAAGCCATGGCGTGACGCTGCTCAATCAGAGCGTGCTGCTGCGGGGCGTAAATGATTCTGCTGATGTGCTGGCGACACTGAGCAACGCGCTGTTTGACGCGGGTATTTTGCCTTACTACATCCACGTGCTGGATAAAGTACAGGGTGCGGCGCATTTCATGGTGAACGACGACGAAGCGCGCGTCATTATGAAAGGGCTGATGAGTAAAGTGTCAGGTTATATGGTACCGAAACTGACCCGTGAAATTGGCGGTGAGCCGAGCAAAACCATTCTGGATCTGCGGCTGAAGCAGTCTTAACACGTTCTTCCAACCCCCAAATAATTCAAGTTGCAGGAAGGCGGCAAGTGATGGAGTCCCGATGAGCTTACTCAGGTAAGTGATTCAGGTGACTGAACGTAGCCAACGCACCTGCGGCTTGAAGTATGAAGGGGGAACGCAAAAAGGGATGCCATTGGCATCCCTTTAGTATTTATAGCCTTCACGCGACTATGGGCACTTATAAACCTGACCGACCATTTTGCTGTCAACCGGTGCAAAGCTAGACAGGAAGTTCTGGGACGGGCTGTTGGCACCATAAATGGTGTTGCCGCCCATCGCTGCCGCTTTGTTACGCAGGTCATTGGCTGCGCCACGCATGGAGCTGCCGTCACCGCCGGTACCGGAGAACCAGTTGCTTTGGGCACCGGTGACTTCGCCAAGCAACTGACAATTTGCGCCTGGTTTGTCGTCCGTGAATTTCACCTGCTGGCCCGCTGCATCCAGTTGATGAGTGGTACTGCACCCGGCAAGCAGCGCGATAGCTGACAGGCCCAGTAACATTTTAATCCGCATCACTTTCCCCATTTGTTTTTGTAATCACATAAAGCCTATCAGAAAACACCTGGCTCTCTTAGGCATCCGTTGCCACGCATACCCAAGTTTGTGCTATCGGTAAAAATCCGAAATCCACGCAGAAACAAGTCTACACGTTAAAGGCCGGAGACAATGAGAGTTATCTTACTGAACCTGATAAAAAAGGGTCAAATAAAAAAACCCGGCCTTTACAGACCGGGTTTCTTCAGTACGTTGCCTCAGTGAGCAAAAAGCCCGCTGATTTTACGTACCTGCGGATGAACGCAGGGGGATGATGATTACATCATGCCGCCCATGCCGCCCATTCCACCCATACCGCCAGCGCCGCCCATATCGACTTTATCGTCTTTAGGCAGGTCGGTGATCATGCACTCAGTGGTGATCATCAGGCCAGCTACAGAAGACGCGTACTGCAGAGCAGAACGGGTGACTTTAGTTGGATCAAGGATACCCATTGCGATCATGTCGCCGTATTCTTCGGTGTAAGCGTTGTAGCCGAAGCTGCCTTCGCCCGCTTTCACTTTGTTTGCGATAACAGAGGCTTCTTCGCCAGCATTCACAACGATCTGACGCAGTGGAGATTCCATTGCGCGCAGAGCAACGCGGATACCCACGTTCTGGTCGTCGTTGTCGCCGGTCAGGTTAGCCAGAGTGTGAGCAACGCGAACCAGCGCCACGCCACCACCAGCAACCACGCCTTCTTCTACCGCAGCACGGGTTGCGTGCAGGGCATCTTCAACGCGAGCTTTCTTCTCTTTCATTTCAACTTCAGTCGCTGCGCCCACTTTCAGAACGGCTACGCCGCCTGCCAGTTTAGCCACACGCTCTTGCAGTTTTTCACGGTCGTAATCAGAAGTCGCTTCTTCAATCTGCTGACGGATCTGAGAAACACGGCCCTGGATGGTTGCTTCTTCGCCAACGCCATCGATGATGATGGTGGTGTCTTTGTTGATAACAACACGTTTAGCCTGACCCATATCTTCCAGAGTGGCTTTTTCCAGTTCCAGACCGATCTCTTCAGAGATAACGGTACCGCCAGTCAGGGTTGCGATGTCCTGCAGCATAGCTTTACGACGGTCGCCGAAGCCTGGTGCTTTAACCGCAGCCACTTTCACGATGCCACGCATGGTATTCACAACCAGAGTCGCCAGGGCTTCGCCTTCAACGTCTTCAGCAATGATCAGCAGTGGTTTACCGGCTTTCGCAACGGCTTCCAGCACTGGCAGCATTTCGCGGATGTTAGAAATTTTCTTGTCAGCCAGCAGGATGAACGGGCTTTCCAGTTCGATTGAACCGGTTTCTGGTTTGTTGATGAAGTAAGGAGACAGATAACCACGGTCGAACTGCATACCTTCAACAACGTCCAGCTCATCTTGCAGGCCAGTGCCTTCTTCAACAGTGATGACGCCTTCTTTGCCCACTTTTTCCATCGCTTCAGCGATCAGTTTACCGACAGTTTCATCGGAGTTAGCAGAGATGGTACCAACCTGTGCAATGGCTTTAGAATCAGAGCAAGGGACAGATAATTTTTTCAGTTCTTCAACCGCAGCAACGACAGCTTTGTCGATACCACGTTTCAGATCCATCGGGTTCATGCCCGCGGCAACAGCTTTCAGGCCTTCAGTGATGATGGCTTGAGCCAGAACGGTTGCGGTAGTGGTACCGTCACCCGCTGCATCGTTCGCTTTGGACGCGACTTCTTTCACCATCTGTGCGCCCATGTTTTCGAACTTGTCTTCCAGTTCGATTTCACGTGCAACGGACACGCCGTCTTTAGTGATGGTTGGTGCGCCGAAAGATTTGTCCAAAACCACGTTACGGCCTTTAGGGCCCAGGGTCACTTTTACTGCATCAGCAAGGATGTTTACGCCACGCAGCATTTTCACACGGGCGTCGTTACCGAATTTTACTTCTTTAGCTGCCATTGTTAATTTCCCTTAAATTCGTTCTGTTCAGAAAAAAGTGGATCGGGGGACAATCAGGCTTCTACGATTGCCAGAATGTCACTCTCAGACATGATCAACACTTCTTCATTGTCGATCTTCTCAGCTTTCACGCCGTAACCGTCGTTGAAAATGACGATGTCGCCAACTTTCACGTCCAGCGCTTTAACTTCACCATTTTCCAGAATGCGACCATGGCCGACAGCCAGGATTTCGCCACGGGTAGATTTACCGGCAGCGGAGCCAGTCAGAACGATGCCGCCAGCGGATTTAGATTCTACTTCTTTACGCTTGACGATAACGCGGTCATGCAATGGACGAATTTTCATTGATAACTCTCCTGTGAGCGGGTCCATATCTATTTTTAGGGTTGAATGCCTGGCAAAGTCCTGCCCGGCCTCGTGGTTTGTTTAATGGGGGCGATACGCAGCCCTTCAAGGGGAAGAACAGAAAAATTTTCTCTTTTTCTTTCGCTGCTCTGTTGACGAAAATCGACCTTCGCAGTGCTTCCCAACAATCTTTTAACAATTGAGGCCACAGAGATTAGCGATCGTGATGCTCTGTGTCGTCATCTTTTTTAGGTGTAACCAGACGTTCCTGCGTTTCATCCGTCCGCTGGAACTCGCCATCAAAGGTATTCCCCGTTGGCGCGCTGCTCCCCCAGTTACCGCCGGAACGCACAATGTTCAAATGCGGCATCAGTTTTAGCGTCAGTCGTTTCTGGATGGGTGGCAGCAAAAGCAGCAAACCGAGGAAATCAGTAAAGAATCCCGGTACCAGCAGCAGGAATCCGGCGATCACCAGCGAAACACTTTTAACCATCTCGGCTGCCGGGCTTTCCCCAACCGCCAGTTTTTGCTGCAACTGCATAAACGTCTTCATGCCCTGATTCTTCACCAGAGAGACACCTACGCAAGAGGTGAAAACAACCAGCAATAACGTTGTTGCCACGCCAACCACCGCAGCCACCTTGATAAATAAGGTGATTTCAATGTAAGCCAGCAGGAATAACAGTAATAACGGTAACCAGCGCACCGCATTCTCCTTGTAATTTGGCTCCGGAAGCGCTGTCGCAGCGGCATTCCAAACCCTGAATAAGTGCCTGCTTGAGATCTTCGCTATCAAAGAAATGCAGGCTGACTACACTGAGATGGTGATCACTCATCATGATTTCAACCACCAGACCTGATTTAATTGAGCAGGTAAATGAATTGTGAGAATTCTCACAGATACTAAAAACATGCACGATAATAGGGCAGGATAGTGATCTTAGTACGTGCAATTCGTCTGAAGCAGCATATGATCGCCTCCGTTGCTCAAACAACGGTTGATCGTTTTAAATTTACTACGGCCAGTAACATAATTTTAAACATCGCATAACGCATTCAGTACCGAAGAGAAGGTTCTCATGTCAAACACCATTCGTATCGAGGAAGACCTGCTGGGCACGCGCGAAGTACCGGCAGAAGCTTATTACGGCATTCACACCCTGCGGGCGATTGAAAACTTCTATATCAGCAACACCAAGATCAGTGATGTTCCTGAGTTTGTTCGCGGCATGGTGATGGTGAAAAAGGCGGCAGCTCTTGCTAACAAAGAGCTGCGCACCATTCCACGTCACATTGCGGATATCATTATTCAGGCGTGCGACGAAGTGCTTGATAAAGGCAAATGCATGGACCAGTTCCCTATCGACGTCTATCAGGGCGGTGCGGGAACCTCGGTAAATATGAACACGAATGAAGTGCTGGCGAACATCGGTCTGGAACTGATGGGACACCAGAAAGGCGATTACCAGTTCCTCAATCCAAATGACCATCTGAACAAATGCCAGTCCACCAATGATGCCTACCCTACTGGTTTTCGTATCGCCGTGTACGCGTCCTTGCTGAAACTGGTTGATGCTATTTCCCAGTTGGGCGACGGCTTTGAGCGTAAAGCGAAAGAATTCGAAAACATCATCAAGATGGGCCGTACACAGTTGCAGGACGCCGTTCCGATGACGCTCGGTCAGGAATTCCACGCGTTCAACGTGTTGCTCAAAGAGGAAACCCGCAATCTGTTGCGTACCGGCGAATTACTGCTGGAAGTGAACCTCGGGGCGACAGCAATCGGTACCCGCCTGAATACGCCGGAAGGTTATCAGCAACTGGCGGTAGAAAAACTGGCAGAAGTCAGCAATCTGGCCTGTGTACCCGCTGAAGACCTGATTGAAGCAACGTCCGACTGTGGCGCATACGTGATGGTTCACAGCTCGCTGAAACGTCTGGCCGTGAAGCTTTCTAAAATCTGTAACGACCTGCGTCTGCTCTCTTCCGGCCCTCGCGCTGGCCTGAATGAAATCAACCTGCCGGAATTACAGGCGGGTTCTTCTATCATGCCAGCCAAAGTGAACCCGGTTATCCCGGAAGTCGTGAACCAGGTGTGCTTCAAAGTCATCGGTAACGACGTCTGCGTGACGATGGCGGCAGAAGCGGGCCAGCTTCAACTGAACGTCATGGAACCGGTAATTGGTCAGGCGATGTTTGAGTCAGTGCATATCCTGACTAACGCCTGCTACAATCTGCTCGAAAAATGCATCAACGGCATTACAGCGAACAAAGAAGTATGTGAGTTCTACGTTTTCAACTCTATCGGCATCGTCACCTACCTTAATCCGTTCATCGGCCACCACAATGGCGATATCGTCGGCAAGATTTGTGCTGAAACCGGTAAGAGTGTCAGGGAAGTGGTGCTCGAGCGCGGCCTGCTGACTGAGGCGGAGCTGGACGACATTTTCTCCATCGAAAACCTGAAACATCCGGCTTACAAAGCAAAACGCTATACCGATGAAAATGAACAGTAACAGACTCAAATACTGACCTTTTAAAGGCTCGTTGTTCTGCAGAACAGCGGGCCTTTTTACTTTGTACAACACAACAATTACACAACAATTAATTATCAATTCCTTAAGGAGTGCTGGGAATATGGACGGACAACCATGTTAATTATCGAATTTATTATTGTACTGGCGGCGATTTTCCTCGGCGCGCGCTTAGGCGGCATCGGCATTGGTTTCGCGGGCGGGCTTGGCGTTCTGGTGCTCGCCCTGATAGGCGTTAAACCGGGAACCATCCCTTTTGACGTAATCTCTATCATCATGGCGGTGATCGCCGCGATCTCGACCATGCAGGTAGCAGGCGGGATGGATTATCTGGTGCAACAAACTGAAAAGCTGCTGCGCCGTAATCCCAAACACATCACCCTCCTCGCGCCCATCGTCACCTATTTCCTGACGATTATGGCGGGCACTGGCAACATTTCACTGTCGGCATTACCGGTTATTTCTGAAGTCGCCAAAGAGCAAGGGATTAAACCCTGCCGCCCGCTTTCCACCGCCGTGGTTGCCGCGCAGATAGCCATTACCGCCTCACCGATTTCTGCCGCAGTGGTGTACATGGCATCCACCATGGAAGGCCACGGCGTCAGTTATCTTCATCTGCTGATGGTGATGATCCCGTCCACACTGGCCGCCGTAATCCTGATGTCGCTGATTGTCAGCTGGTGCTTTGACGCAAAGCTTTCCAATGACCCGGTTTATCTCAAACGGTATGAAGAAGGTTTGATCCAACTGCGTGGCGATAAAGTGCTGGAAATCAAACGCGGCGCCAAACTCTCGGTGTTGCTGTTCCTGCTCGGCGTACTGACGGTGGTCGCTTATGCGGTTATTAACAGCCCGAGCCTGGGTTGGGTCGCACAACCTGTGATGACCACCAACAGCGCCATCCTGATTATCATGCTCAGTGTCGCCACGTTAATCACCTTGCTGTGCAGCATTGATACCGACGCCATTCTGACCTCCAGTACGTTCAAATCCGGCATGAGCGCTTGTATTTGTATCCTCGGCGTGGCCTGGCTGGGTGACACTTTTGTGCAGGCCAATCTCGGCTGGATCAAAGAAACCGCAGGTGGCCTGATTCAGGCGCATCCTTGGCTGCTGGCAGTGATTTTCTTCTTCAGCTCTGCGCTGTTGTATTCGCAGGCCGCCACGACCAAAGCCCTGCTGCCAATGGCGCTGGCACTGAGCGTATCGCCGCTGACCGCCGTGGGTTCTTTTGCCGCTGTTTCCGGTTTATTCATTCTGCCGACGTATCCGACGCTGGTTGCCGCCGTGCAGATGGATGACACCGGCACCACCCGCATCGGGCGCTTCGTCTTCAACCATCCATTCTTTATTCCCGGCACGATTGGCGTGTTCCTGTCCGTAGTTTTTGGATTTGGTTTCGGCAGTATTATTCTCTGACAGTTTTCCGGGGGCTGCGGCCCCCGTTAAGCACTGCGGGGCTTTCTGCTCAGGGATTGCTCAGGGTATACTCACAATTCATTAACGCGCTATGGCATGACGCCGTGCGCATCTTCTGTCGATTCACTCAGTGGCTGTTCATCTGCCGCGACAAAGAGAACTTTACTCCGCATGGATCACCGCATTCTTCGAATTTTCTTCCTGCTGTGCAGCCTGAGTCTTTTGCCGTTTCAGGCGAATGCCTCTTTATTTGGCAAACCCGCCGCGCCACAGTTTGTCCCCGTCGATCAGGCATTCAGTTTTGATTTCCAGCAGCAAGGTCACGATCTCAAACTGAACTGGCAAATCCGTGACGGCTATTATTTATATCGCAGCAAGATTGAGCTGGAACCGAAGAATGCTCAGCTCGCGGCGTTTCTGATGCCCAAAGGCCGTGATCATCATGATGAGTTTTTCGGTGACAGCGAAGTTTATGAGAATGCCCTGCATCTGACGATCCCTCTCCGTCAGGCCAGCGCGGATGCAACCGTTCGGGTGACCTATCAGGGATGTGCCGCCGCAGGATTCTGCTATCCGCCGGAAACTCGTGACGTGCCGCTGAGTGCCGTCACGGAACCGACGCGAGTCAGCACGCCAGCTACGGATACAGCATCCGCACCGGTTATCGTGACGCCTGAAAAGCCATCCACACCACTGCCGTTTTCTCCGCTGTGGGCCTTGCTGATCGGCATCGGTATTGCCTTTACGCCTTGCGTTCTGCCGATGTATCCGCTGATTTCCGGCATTATTCTCGGGCGTCAGCGCCCTCACAGCATGAAGCGAATTTTCCTGCTGGCGCTGGTTTACGTGCAGGGCATGGCGCTGACTTACACACTGCTTGGTATGGTGGTCGCTGCAGCAGGCTTGCAGTTCCAGGCGGCGTTGCAAAGTCCGTGGGTACTGATTGTGCTTTCGGTGATGTTCATTGTTCTGGCGCTGTCGATGTTTGGCACGTTCAGCCTGCAACTTCCTTCTGCCGTCCAGACCCGGCTGGCTTTATGGAGTAACGAGCAAAAAGGCGGCTCGCTGCCCGGCGTCTTTATTATGGGCGCACTGGCCGGGTTGATTTGTTCTCCCTGCACCACCGCGCCGCTCAGCGCGATCCTGCTGTATATCGCCCAGAGCGGGAATCTGCTGGCGGGGGCTGGCACGCTGTATCTGTATGCGCTGGGGATGGGCATTCCGCTGATTATTGTGACGATGTTCGGCAACAAATTACTGCCCCGCAGCGGGCCGTGGATGCAATACGTCAAAGAAGGATTTGGCTTTGTCATTCTGGCACTGCCGGTATTTTTACTCGAACGTGTGATTGGCGATATCTGGGGGCTGCGTTTATGGAGCCTGCTCGGCATGGCGTTCTTCGGCTGGGCATTCCTGCTCAGCCTGAAAAGCCAGCGCGGCATGGTGCGGACGCTGCAATTACTTTTCCTGGCCGCGGCGCTGATCGTCAGCCGTCCTTTGCAGGACTGGGCATTTGCGCCAGCCGCTAACACAACAACACAGGTACACGCACTTAATTTCCAGAAAATCCATAATGTCGGTGAACTGAACGCTGCCCTGCAGGGCGCGCAGGGCAAACGCGTTATGCTGGATTTGTACGCTGACTGGTGCGTGGCGTGTAAAGAGTTCGAAAAATATACCTTCTCAGCGCCAGACGTGCAGAATGAACTGACGGATACCTTATTGCTGCAGGCAGATGTCACCCAGAATTCCCCTGAGCAGAAAGCGTTATTAGAACGTCTGAATGTTCTGGGCCTGCCGACAATTTTGTTCTTCGGGCCTGATGGTCATGAGTTGCCACAGTCACGGGTGACGGGTTTTATGGATGCAGCGGAGTTCAGCGCGCATTTGCAGAAAACTCACCCTTAAACGACACTACACTTTGAAGTACGCGAATTGTGAGGAGGCAAACGTGCTACGTGAACAAGTTCTCGATAAAACCCTTAATTTCCTGGAACAACGTGGCCTTGCAACATTGTCACTGGAAACGGTCGCCGAACTGGTCGATGTCCCGCTCAGTGAATTACGCCGTTTCTGGCCGGATGCCGAAGCCCTGCTGTATGACAGTCTGCGTTATCACGGCGAACAGATTGATATCTGGCGTCGTCAGCTGATGCTGGATGAGTCTCTTTCAGCGCCACAGAAATTGCTGGCGCGCTATAAAGTGCTGGATGAGCAGGTGCGGCAGCAGCGCTATCCTGGATGTCTGTTTATCGCAGCTTGCACGTTTTTCCCTGACAGCGAGGCGCCCATTCATCAGTTGGCTCAACAGCAGAAACGGGCCTCCTACGACTACACTCTGGCGCTTTTGCAGGAAATGGGCTCGGATGACCCGGAAATGGTCGCTCAGCAGATGGAACTGATCCTCGAAGGCTGCCTGAGTAAACTGCTCGTTAAACGCCAACTGAACGATGTGGAAGTCGCACGCCGTCTGGCAGAGGATGTGCTGAACATCGCCCGCTGCCGTGAACATGGTGCACTTTCCTGACTTCCCCCATTGCTGCCCGGCAATTTCATCCTTTTTGAATGAAAAGGCAGCAAACAAACGGCTTTTATGTATTTTAGATAACAAACCCGTTGACGGCTCAGGCCCAATACGGTTTAATGCGCCCCGTTGCCCGGATAGCTCAGTCGGTAGAGCAAGGGATTGAAAATCCCTGTGTCCTTGGTTCGATTCCGAGTCCGGGCACCATATTTAAAGAAACCCGCCTATGGCGGGTTTTTTGCTTCCAGAGATACGGACTCTCCATCGAACTCCGTTCGATGACTCGCCTTAACAGGCTCGCCCTGCGGGCCAACGGCAAAGCCGTTGTTCAAACGCCTGCGGCGTTAGTCCGAGTCCGGGCACCATATTTAAAGAAACCCGCCTATGGCGGGTTTTTTGCTTTTTAAATCTTACGTATTTACCCTTTCGTGATTCACTTCTCATCCCTTCATTCATTTGCACAAAACTCCCGTTCAATTCTGCTTAAAAGTTAGGCCAACGTCCGTTAACGGTCATATCCCTGCGTTTTAGACTGATTCCTTAGCCTGATAAGTTTCCTCAAGGCCCTATAAAACAGGAATGTCTCATGAAAATAACCAAAATTGAGGTATTGCGCGTTGCGATTCCATTCAGCAGCGACAGGGATAAAACACCAGAGATACAGACGGATGCTTATAACGCGGCATCTCCCGAGCTCACCAGAATGGAAACATTACTGATCAAAATCACGACCGACAGCGGCTTACACGGCTGGGGGGAAGGTTTCGGTCATCTTTGTAATCCGCTCACCGAAACCGCGATGAACGGCTTAGTCGGGCGATTTTTTCTCGGCCAAACCTGCCCGGAAAGTCCTGAGGAAATTGCTGCACTGATGCAGCAGGCCGAGGTGAACTTTCATGCTTTCGGGCGCACCGGTCCTGTGATGTTTGCCCTTTCAGCTGTGGATATTGCGCTATGGGATTTGCTGGCGAAAGCATGGAAGCAGCCGCTTTGGCAATTGCTGGGGGCGAAACGTCAAAGAATCGGGGTTTACGCCAGCCTGGTCAGTTATGGCAATCATCCTGAACGTGTGGCGGCAAAAGTGCTGAGTACCTGGCAGGCGGGATTCCGCGCCATAAAATTGCATGAAACGGCTTATCCGGCCATTGCCGCCGCCAGAGAAATACTGCCTGCCGATGCTGAACTGATGGTTGATGTGAACTGTCCGTGGAACGTGGCAGAAGCCTCGCAACAAGCGCAGGCTTTACGTTCTCTGAATCTGGGATGGCTGGAAGAACCGGTCTGGCCACCGGATGATTTAGCCGGTCTGGCGGAAGTGCGAAAACAAGGAACCCGTATTGCCGCAGGCGAGAATGCAGCAGGCGTTCAGGGCTTTGTGGAGCATTTCGAACACGGCGCGATTGACGTCGCACAGCCCAGCGTCAGTAAAGTCGGCGGGATCACCGCCATGCTGAAAGTGTTTGCGCTGGCGAAGCAATACCACATCCGCGTTGTTCCGCACTGTTTTTATTACGGTGCCGGCCTGATGGCCACCGCCCAACTGGTCGCTACGCTCGACGACAGCGTGAGTCTGGAAGTGCCTTACATTCAGTGGCAGGAAACGCTTTATTCACAACTGAATTTTGAACCGCATATGCTGTTGCCGGATACGCCGGGGCTAGGTTTTGAGCCATCACTTTCCATCATCCAGAAGTACCTCATCAGCTCGAAAACCCTTTCTCTGACCGCGGAGGCCGCACATGCGTAAATCCAATTATCGGGTGGTCATCGCCCTGCTGCTGTTCTTTGCCGGCATGCTCAATTATCTCGACCGCGCGGCGTTATCGGTGATGGCGCCACTGATCAAAGGCGACCTGCATATCAATGATGCCCAGATGGGGATTTTGTTCAGCGCCTTTTTTATTGGCTACTGCCTGTTTTGCTTTATTGGCGGGTGGAGTGCAGACAAGTTTGGCCCGCGAAAAGTCTTCGCCTTCGCTGCTGCGTTCTGGTCCGTATTTTGCGGCGCAACAGCACTGGTCACCGGTTTCGCGCATTTACTGGTCGTGCGCGTCATGTTTGGTATCGGCGAAGGCCCGATGGGCACCACCACCAACAAATCAATTTCCAACTGGTTTCCGCGCAAGGAAGTCGGCCGCGCGGTCGGCTTCACCAATGCGGGGCAGCCACTGGGGGCCGCCATCGCCGCGCCGATTGTCGGGCTGGTCGGGTTGCATTTCGGCTGGCGCATCGCCTTCGTGGTGATTGCCGCACTGGGCTTTGTCTGGCTGGCGGCGTGGATGACCTTTTTCCGCGATAAGCCAGAACAGCATCCTCGGGTCTCAGAGGAAGAAAAACGTCTGATTGCCAGCGACCGCCCGGCGACACCGGTGACAAACGGCGCCAGAGAAAATGATGCGCACAGCCTGTGGTACTACGTATTTTCCAAACCCGTGCTGGGCGTGGCCGCTGCCTTTTTCTGCTTCAACTACATTCAGTATTTCTTCCTGTCATGGCTGCCAAGCTATCTCACTGACTTCCAGCATCTCGACATTAAGAGCATGAGCATTATCGGTATTCTGCCCTGGCTGGGCGCCACCGCCGGCTTTATTGGCGGCGGGATTGTCGCGGATATGCTGTACCGCCGCAGCGGTAATTTTCTGTTCTCACGTAAAGCCGTGATTTTCGCCGGTCTGATAATTGCTGCCGGTTGCGTGCTGATGACGGCCTACACCCGCAATACCGCAGGTGCCGTCTCGCTGATCACCGTCGCCAGTATTTTTGCTTACATGACACCGCAGGCATGCTGGTCACTGTTGCAGGATATCGTTCCGGCACACCGTATCGGAACGGCTGGCGGCTTCGTGCATTTACTGGCGAATCTGGCCGGGATTTTATCCCCGAGCATTACCGGATTTTTAATCCAGTACGGCGGGGGATATCAGTCAGCCTTCATCCTCTCAAGTGGCCTGGCGATCGTCGGTGTGATTGCAATGGCTATTCTGGTACGCCAGAACAAAGTGAATGAATTGTTTGGCAAAAAAGCGCCAGCGGAAGAAATCGCCGCCGGTCATTAATCCTCCGGTTTATCCTGTAAGGCCCCTGTTCAACCTGCAATTGAATTGATACATTGCAGGTTGAACATTGAGCAGATTTATAGGATGTAAAATGCCCTCGTCAGAACTTTCGCTGTTCCCGCCCGCCCTGAAAACCGGCGATACCATTGGTTTTTTCTCTGCGTCATCACCGGTGACTGCCACCGCCCCTAACCGTTATCTGCGCGGGAAGAAATTCCTGGAAGATAAAGGATTTGTGCTGAAAGCCGGCACAATGACCGGACAATATGATCACTATCGCTCCGGCTCCATTCAGGCACGTGCCGAAGAACTGAATCAGTTGATCCGTGATCCGCAGGTGCGTTGTGTAATGTCGTCGATTGGCGGTAACAACACTAACTCCCTGCTGCCTTATCTGGATTACGATGCGCTGCGTACTGATCCGAAAATCATCATCGGGTATTCCGACACGACCGCATTGCTGGCCGGGATTTATGCGCAAACAGGATTGATCACCTTTTACGGTCCGGCGCTGGTGGCTTCTTTCGGCGAATTTCCGCCGCTGGTTGATGAAACCTACGCGTCTTTCGCTGACATCCTGATGACCCGCCGCTC
Source organism: Rahnella sp. WP5 (assembly GCF_000745615.1). NCBI lineage: Bacteria > Pseudomonadati > Pseudomonadota > Gammaproteobacteria > Enterobacterales > Yersiniaceae > Rahnella > Rahnella sp. WP5. The sequence continues at coordinate 313,907 of NZ_JQJR01000009.1, forward strand.
TGAGCCTTATCGCTACGCTTTACCGCAGCACTGGACGGATGAAAAGCTCAACTGGAATGATGTCACGCCGGTCAGGGCGAAAACGTTGTACGCCAATACCTGCCGTTTTCACGGCAAGGGACGCATCGAGGGGCGCGTCATCGGCGGAAATCTGAATACGCTGTCTGGCATCTGGGGCAGCCCTTATATGCCGGAAATCCGTCAGGGCGATATTTTGTTTATCGAAGACAGCTTGCACAATATCGCGACCATCGAGCGCTCTTTCTCAATGCTGAAACTGAACGGAATTTTCGACCGTGTGAGCGCTATTCTGCTCGGCAAACACGAATTGTTCGATAATGCGGGGACAGGAAGGCAACCGGCGGATGTGCTGCTGGAAGTGCTGAACGGACAAGACATTCCGCTGGTTGATGGCTTCGACTGCTGCCATACCCATCCGATGTTAACGCTTCCTCTGGGTGCCCGTATTGCTGTCGACTTGTCTCAGCAGCACATCGACATTGTCGGCCCGTATCTGCAGCAATAAATCAAAAATCACGTACTACTAAAAATCCGTACGTGATTTATATGCTTTTCCCCCCACGCTTTCCGCCATTACATTTCGAACGACTGCTCTGTAAACATTTACGACAGAAATCTGTTTTTGAAATAGAACGGTTTATACTGACTGACCTGATGCGTGAGATATAAATCAAGAATGCGCGCCGGGTGCGCATTGTTCTCATTGCATGAAGCATGTGTGGAGGCAGGATATTCTTAACAGGGAGGCGTGAAATGCACATGAATTATCTGATTGAAAATCTAATAGTCTTCAACCCTGAAGATAACACACTTTCATTAGCGGGTGATTCAGAAAACAAGATCGCCATTTCTAATCCTGCGCGCAGGATATTATTATTGTTAATAGAACAACAGGGTATCGTTGTTGAGCGTGAAATATTTTTTAAAAAAGTTTGGGATGACTACGGACTGATAGCAAGTAATAATAATCTTAATCACTGCGTCAGCAAATTACGCAAAGTAGTGGTCACTTTGGGTTACCCTGATGAATTTATCGTTACCGTGCCCAAGGTCGGTTTTACTATCCGTAAAGAAATCATTATTGAACCTTACCTCATGCATGAACCTCCTGAGGAGAAAGTTCAGGTTCACAACGTGCAGGTCAACAAAACACCGGAAAACCGGCTGACTGAAACAGAGCAAAAGGAAGAGATCATCGCGCCGACGGCAGCATCACTTCAGCTAAAAACGCAACCTGAAAAGAGGATAAAAAATCGCCCCTCTGGCTTTATGATAAGCCTGCTTGTGGCGGCAGTCTTGACTGTGTGGGCATTTTTCATTATGTACAACGATTTGCAGGATCCGAAAACAGAGCTGAAAATTGCCAGGCTAGGTGCCTGTGATTTGTATTCAACCGCGCCCGTCATTTCGTCCCGTAAGCGCGAATTTATTCAACTGGCCGGGACATTTCTGCAAAAAAATAATATTACCTGCAAACCAGGAGATATTTTCATATTCCAAAGTGAGCGTTTTACCTCGCCCATCAATACTGGCTCAGTACGTGATTTTATGGCGCAGTGCATTACCGATGATAATTATAAAGCTAACATTTGCATAAGCTATTATACAAATGACAGGACCACGCATGTTCAGTGATAGAAAACGTATTTTTCAGGGAAAGAAGAGCATCCTCCTCCCGTTCATCCCGGCTGTATTTATATTACTCTTTACCCTGTATGGTTTTTTCGTTCAAAAGAACCGGGAAGCATTCCCTGTTAATATACCTTGCCGTGGAAATATGATCATAGAAGCACAATATGATAATCAAACCGCAAAACTGGTTGCCGCACTCTACTTCAGTTTTCTTGACAACCACAAAATTTTAGTTTCACTCAGTGGAACGGGTTATTTGTATGACAAAAATGGGATTGTTATTCAACGGAAAACATTGCTGAGAAACATTTATTATGACTATATTCACGTTAGCACAAACTCCAGTACGTATTCGCTCACCAGCAATCAGATTAATATCGACAGTGTAGACAATATGGACTGGCAGATTTCGTCTCTCCTGCTGATAAACAGTTTTTTTCTGACCGGCCATACTGACACGCTGGTACTGAAGAAATACGATAACAGCACCCTGTTGATTGAAAGCAACCAGTCTCCGATTGCATTGTGTGTATTCAAAAAAAGTCTTTGAATACAAATACATTTAGCAACTCACTTATTTATAGTAGAGGTACAGATGAAACCCGCAAGCCTGGGCGTAACGCGACAAGGTACAAAAACTGGCCTGAGCCGGCCGCTTCTCAAGACGGGTAATCGCTGGTGGCGTGATGCCCAGCCGTCTGGCCAGTTCTGTCTTACTCAGTCCAGCATCTTCACGCAGGGTTTGCAGCAGGGCATGAATGTGAGTCTCTGCGATGAGCTCCGGTGCCTGGACCTTATAAACCGGTTCCTCGAGCGCCTGCGCCCGCAATTTTGCCGTTCTTAGCATAGCCTTCCTCCTTTCCTTAAGCCGTCGTCAGTAGTAGTTGATCTTGACGATCACGGATGCGTCAAATTGCCCGAGAGAAAGCGTTTTCCCCGGGATCGCACTCAGTTTTGCCGTAAAGTTTTTGGTGACTTCATTCACATTGTTCAGCTCAGCAAAGTCATCATAGCGGTTGAAAGTGATGGCTTTATCCTGGTCGTTATAGAGCATCAGCTTCGCGCCGTTGGACAGGTCAATCGCGGTGTTGTCCAGCAGTGGGCTGGCGGTGGAAAATTCCGCCTGCAGCGAGAAGTTGTCAAGGCACCCTTGTTTTACCGCTTTAATGGCAAACGGCAGTGAAACGCCGGACGATCGGGACAACGTGGTACTTTGAATTGCACCAAAATCGACAATCTGAGACTCAGGATAGACTTTCAGATCAGAGCCACAGGCCAGAAAGCGGATCCCCTGTAATCCTGAAAGGTTGTATTTAAGATTTTTTGCGCCCGGCGTTTTGTTAATCCCGCGGCTGCCGTCAAGCTGGAAAACCGTAAACTGGTCGGCCCCCTGATAATGTCCGCTGGAAGGCGCATTTCCGCTGACTTTGATATACAGACGGAACGTGACATTCACCGTCACATTCTGACCTTTTTTGATCGGCGTACTGTTGGTACTCAGACGCTGTTCGTTCTGCTCCAGATCCTGCCCGTTGTAACTGACGCCCAGCAGCAACCCTTCACCAATCGACTGTGATTTAGGATTAAAATAGAAATGCACCACATCAATGATCGAACCCAGCACATTGTCGCAATAGGCCGTGACATTGATGTCATTGGATTCCCAGACTTTCGTGCCTGCTGGCACGTTCGCCGGGATCGCCAGTTGCCCGACGGGAATAGCCGGTTTGTCCACAATACCGGTACCTTTTTCGACACAATCGAGCGCCAGTGCACTGCGGGAAAAAAACAACAGCAGCAGGAGAAATACCATTCGACCCGCCTGAAATCTGTCAATACCAGCCATCACCACTCCTTAGCGTTTTGCGTCTTTGCTGATGCGCTGACATTGTTGTGTCTGGCAGTTGTACTCGTTCACCTGCAAACCGCCGTAATCATCCATGTAACCCAGACTGTATTGCTGGCTAACGTACTGCTTGCCGGTGAGATTTTCGGTGGCGAACGGTGCGAGCATCACGCTGTCAAAACCAGGGATATTGCCTTTGTTGTCTTTGCCCAGATAGCCGACAGTGATATAAAACGGTGTCGGATTGGTCAGTTTTAGCCCATCACTGAGACGGGCAACCTGAAGCTGTTCCTGCCAGTGACCTTTCACCAGCTTCCTGAGTTCCACCGGACGGAAAAACAGCTTCACGCGGCTTTGGATCGCCACCTGCATCACGTTCGCCATGTCACTTTTTGGCGGCACTTCACGCACGTTAAAGTAAAACAGCGATTCGCGATCTTTCGGCAGACCGGCGGTTTCGGGTAACTGCAAAATGCGGATCTGGCTTTTCTGGCCAGCATCAATGCGCTGCATCGGCGGCAACGCCACCAGTGGAGAGGTGATTTTTTCGCCCTGCTCGTTCTCCAGCCAGACCTGCGCAAGATACGGTAGATCTTTGCTCTGGTTTTCCAGCATCACGCTGACGGATTTATCACTGGCGTTATAGATGATGCGTGTCCGGTCCAGATTGACGGCGGCGAAAGCCGGATAAGTCATGCCAATCATCAGCAGTAATGCTGCCCCAAAACGCAAAAAATACCTGTTCATCGGATTATTCCTTTCCTGATCTGCTTTGTTGAAAGCGTTTAAATTATTAAGTGCAGGGCAGCAATACCTGCCCTGAATATGTCACGGGCTGAGGTGGCACCTGGATCTGACATTGCTGCCCGTCTCCCCAGCGAACAGTCAGGGATTTCTCGCCGGATACTCCGGCCAGGTACGCCAGACCACTGTCGCCAATCAGGCCCGCTTCAAACCCGGAACTGTTGTCGGTAACGGCGGCGCCCAGCGGCGGGTGGCTGCCATCAGCGAGGCGTATTACCGCCATCAGGCGTTCACCTTTAATGGCGCGGATTTTGCGAAAGCCTATTGCGCCTTCCGTCAGGGTTTTGCTGACCACCGAGCTGTAAACTTCCACGTCATCCGGCAAATTATTCACATCAACGCGGATATCGGAGGTCTGGTAGCTGGACACGCCATTCACAACAGCAATGCCGTAATCGTTGGTCACTGACGCACCGTCGCTGATCGGAATGCCTTTCACACCGGTTGATACCATCATGCGTGGCTCGCTGCCGGCGCTGCTCTGATGCAATGCTGCACCTGCCGCTGTCGCAGTAAACGATCCGTACCAGTTGGCATTCACTGAGCGGTAATCGTTATTTTTCACGCTGCCGTTCGCACCGAACTGACCGTACGGCGACATATGCTGATAGTTGGCGCGGAACACACCGTTACCTTTTTGCAGATCCGGGCTGCTCCCGCCCGCGCCCACGCGCCAGCTATTGTTCGGATCCTGGCTGTTGTAATACGACGCCGTTTGCGAGTAACCACTTTGCGAATCCTGCTGTGCGTCGTAGCTGATCTGTTGCCCGGAAGACAACGGCAAACTGAGCGACAGAAACATCTGATTTTCATCGGTATCGCGGTAGTTCAGCTTGCTGGCGGAAAACGTCGCAGAAATGCCGGTAAAGCGGCCGATATCGAAAATCTTGCTGACCGATACGCTGTAATTGTTACTCGCACTCTCATTCCAGTAGACCTTGTGGGTAGCAGAGAGATAGAGCGTAATCGCCGGCCACGGCAGGTACTGATTTGCCGTCACGGTGTAGGTTTGTTTGTCATCGCGGGAATAACCGTCGCCGTTCACCTTGTCGAGGTACTGGCTGAACGACATAAACGTTTTTTCCGAGAAGCGGTATCCGGCAAACGTAATCTGACTGCCGGTCGAGTCAAACCGCTTGGAGTAGTTGGCGCGGTAACTCAGCCCGGTTTGTTTCCCTGCCACCGGTACGGTCGCCGAGGAACGCGTGACATCAAAAGATACGGCACCGAGTTTTTGCAGGTTTTGCCCGACGCCGATGGCCTGCGCCTGATAGTTACCGGTGGTGCTGATCAGACCGCCGTAAAGCGAGAAATCATTCAGCGCACCCCAGGACATTTCGCCGCTGTAAAAACCCGGCTGCAAGACGTGATTGCTGCTGCCGGTGGTCGGTTTGCCCATTGCGGTTTTGAAACGCACCTGGCCTTTGCGGGTCAGGAACGGAATGGTCGCGGTGGTCACCTGATAAGTCGTCACGCTGCCGTTTTCTTCTTCGATTTTGACATCCAGCGCGCCCTGTACCGCTTCGGTCAGATCCTGAACCACAAATGGGCCCGGTGACACGTTGGTCTGATAAATCACCCGCCCGTTCTGACTGATGCTCACTTTGGCATTGGTTTTGGCGATGCCGGTGACTTGCGGCGCATAACCTCGCAACGACGGAGGCAACATGCGCTGATCGCTGTTGAGTGAAACACCGAGAAAGCGGAATGAATCGAAAATATCTGAGCTTAAATAGGTCTGCCCGCCAGTCAGGCGTGCGCCCACAGAAGGCAGCGCACGATACAGATAGGTTTGCGTCCAGGTGAATTTATCACTGGCGGGCGCGCCGGATGTGCGCCACGAAGAATACTGATAATCGGCACGGGCGCGCCACGGCCCGAGGTTAAAACCGGTAGTGCCGTAACTGCTGAAACTGGTGGTGCTGTCGCCGGACTGCGGCATGTATCGGCTGCCGAGCAGGTTGTAGTCGAGCAATGCGCCGTTGACGCCATCATCCCACTGTGAGGGCGGCACCCAGTTTTGATCGTGAAAGGTCAGCCAGGCCTGGGGAATGCTGATATTCAGCGTTTGTTTTTCCTGATCGTAACGTGCGGTGACTTCCTGCTGCTGATCGAGAGACGTGCATTCACCGTGATGCCACAAAGTCAGCTTTTCGCGCGCGTCTTTAGTGAGTTCGAATTTATCCACCAGTACCGGCGGTAAACACAGGCGGCTATTTTTCTTATCCGCAGTGGGAATATAGTGAATCACGCTTTGTTCGCCGAACGTGCGGCCATTGAGCACCACATCCAGCAGGTATTCACCGGGCGCGATATAATCGGCTACCTGAAATCGTGACAGATCGACATTATTGCGATCGGCAGAATCAATGAAGTTAACGTTAAATTCTACTGCGAAGCTTCTGACTGAAATAAAGCATCCTGACAGAAGAAAAATAAACCACAGGACATTCTTGATTTCAGCCGATGTTCTATTCATCGCAAACGACATAATAAAATCACTTCTTACTAAAATAGTAATCCACACCAATCCCTGGCGCTGGCACAGCCGAAAAATAAAGGGGAGAAAACTCCCCTAAATAGCAGCGATATTTATTTGTAGTTCAGGGCGTAAGTTGCCTGAGAAACGATCGTACCGGTTGAAACAGGCTGAGAATTGGCTTCCACGCGTGCGGCGAATACCAGCTCATTATTCCCTGTGACCAGGTTAATATCTTTAGAGGTGTCACCCACTTTCAGCAGGTCACCGTTGGCGTCAATCAGGCGGATGCCTGCGCCTTTCGCGCTGCCGGTGTTGGCCAGTAGTTCAGCGGCGCTGCTGTCAGGCGTACCCGCAAAAGAAACGGCGACTTTGGACATAGCCGGATATTGAACGGTGCCCGCCGTCTGTGCGGTCAGGTCACAATCTTGCAAATGAATGGTGTAATTCACGTTTTGAGAGTATTTATTGCCGCTTTCGAGCACCTTATTCGCGACCTGCCCCATGTTTACATTAATGTCTTCATCACCTGCGGCAATTGAGCAAGGTGCGTTAATAACCGTCCCGGTGAAATGAATACGGCCTGAACCTTGATCAGCTCCTGTCGGAGGCGTTGTATCATCTGCAAAAGCTGATGCAGAAATAAAGGCAGATAAAGCAATAACCAGTGTCTTTCTTTTGGCGTTAAACATAATAAGTCCTTGAGATTTAACGGTAGCTATTAAGCATTAAGCAGCTATTAAGCGATATTTTTCGCTGTACCGAAGAGAGCACCCCTCTCTTGCCAGATCAATATACTGATATTTTAAATTTAACGTTATAATAATTTGCCAATTGCAAATATTAAGAGTTTTACTCTCAGATTAATCTTTAAACATGCGATTTATGAAAGGAAATTAACTCAGAGGTTAAAATATCTGATATTAAATGTTCCGTAATAGATAAGAAAATTTCCACACCAAACCCTGAGTTAAGCTTTCTTTAACCAAATAATCACATTAAGAATCATATTTTTTAACTTTATCTCTTTCCTGAACTTCCCAGGCTTATGTGGACTGCTCCGCATGACGAATGAATATATCCTGCTGTTTTTTCTCCGCTTGCGTGATCTGTCCCCCAGAAAACAAACAAAGGCATACCGCAAACTACACCCAACCTTTTATTGACATATCATTAACAAATTAAAGGAGAAAAACCATGAGCCATGTTTATAAGCACCCTATTCCTGCCTCCATAGCAGAGCGTACCCTGATCACACCTGAGAAATATCAGCAGTATTATCAACAGTCTGTCGAAGATCCTGACGCATTTTGGGGTGAACAGGCCAAAGTGCTCGACTGGATTAAGCCTTTCACAAAAGTGAAAAACACTTCCTTTGCGCCGGGGAATGTCGATATTCGCTGGTTTGAGGATGGCACTCTGAATCTTGCAGCTAACTGTCTGGATCGTCATTTAAGCGACAAAGGCGATCAGACCGCGCTGATTTGGGAAGGTGATGACCCGAAAGCCGAGAATAAACACGTCACCTACAAACAGCTTCATCATGATGTTTGTCAGTTTGCTAACGTCTTAAAGGGCCTGGGCGTTAAGAAAGGGGATGTTGTCGCTATTTACATGCCTATGGTACCGGAAGCGGCTGTCGCGATGCTGGCCTGTGCCCGTATCGGTGCTGTGCATTCCGTTATCTTCGCCGGTTTCTCCCCGGAAGCTGTTGCCGGTCGCATTATCGATTCCAATGCCAGGCTGGTGATTACCGCCGACGAAGGTCTGCGCGCCGGACGTACCATTCCGCTGAAACAAAATGTGGATGATGCGCTGAAAAACCCGTCGGTCACCAGCATCACACATTCCATCATTTTCAAACGCACCGGCAAACAGGGGGAATGGAAAGAGGGTCGTGACATCTGGTGGCATGATGCAATTGAAGGCATTTCTGCAGATTGTCCGCCCGAAGAAATGAAAGCAGAAGATCCGCTTTTCATCCTTTATACCTCCGGCTCCACGGGTAAACCGAAAGGCGTATTGCATACCACGGGCGGTTATCTGGTCTATGCGGCCCTGACCTTCAAATACACCTTTGACTATCATGATGGCGATATCTACTGGTGTACGGCCGATGTCGGCTGGGTAACGGGCCACAGCTATTTGCTCTACGGCCCGCTGGCGTGCGGAGCCATCAGCCTGATGTTTGAAGGTGTACCAAATTATCCGACACCGGCCCGTATGGCGCAGGTTATTGATAAACACAAGGTAAATATCCTTTATACCGCACCTACGGCGATCCGCGCACTGATGGCTGAAGGGGATAAAGCCATTGAGGGCACCAGCCGTGCTTCACTGCGGATCATGGGGTCAGTTGGCGAACCAATTAACCCGGAAGCCTGGGAGTGGTACTACAGGACTATTGGTAACAGCCAGTGCCCGATTGTCGATACCTGGTGGCAAACCGAAACCGGCGGTTTCATGATAACCCCGCTGCCGGGTGCCACTGAGCTGAAAGCGGGTTCGGCAACGCGGCCGTTCTTCGGTGTTCAGCCTGCTCTGGTAGACAACGAAGGCGTTCCTCAGGAAGGAGCATGCGAAGGCAATCTGGTCATCACCGATTCTTGGCCGGGTCAGGCGCGTACACTGTTTGGTGACCATGAACGTTTCGAGCAGACCTATTTCTCCACGTTTAAAAATATGTACTTTAGCGGTGACGGTGCGCGTCGTGACGAAGACGGTTATTACTGGATAACAGGCCGTGTTGATGACGTGCTCAATATTTCCGGCCATCGCCTTGGGACGGCTGAAATTGAATCAGCATTAGTTTCTCACCCTAAAATTGCAGAAGCCGCCGTTGTGGGTATTCCGCATAACATTAAAGGTCAGGCTATTTACGCCTACATCACACTGAATCACGGCGAAGAACCGTCACCAGAACTCTATACCGAAGTACGCAACTGGGTGCGTAAAGAGATAGGGTCCATTGCCACGCCTGACATTCTTCACTGGACTGATTCGTTGCCAAAAACCCGTTCCGGCAAAATTATGCGTCGTATTCTGCGCAAAATTGCAGCCGGAGACACAAGCAATCTGGGAGATACCTCTACGCTGGCGGATCCGGGCGTAGTCGATAAATTGCTGGAAGAAAAACAATCAATGAAAGTACCGTCGTAATTTTTCACCGCCCTGGCGCGGTGAACTCTATCAATGCCTCACAGGAGTCACTGAGATGAATGATCTCATTTATCAGAGAGTTGTAAGTAATCCGCGCTTCAGGGAACTGGTGCAAAAACGCAGTCGTTTTGCCTGGCTTCTGTCAGGCATCACACTGGTTCTGTATGTCGCTTTCATTTTACTGATTGCGTTCGATCCACAGTGGCTGGGAACACCTCTCTATGACGGTGCCACCATCACCCGCGGCATTCCCGTGGGCGTGGGGCTGATCGTTATTTCCTTCGTGCTGACTGGAATTTACGTCATTCGCGCGAACGGCGAGTTTGACCGCCTGACGGCAGATATTATCCGCGAGGTGCAGCCATGATCGCACGTCGCGGCTCTCTTCTTTTACTGATGTTATCCCTCACCTTCCCGTTCAGTTTGCTTGCTGCGGAGGGCATCGCCGGGGAAGTTAAACGTCAGCCTCTTAATATTGAAGCTATCGTAATGTTCGTGCTGTTTGTTGGCGCGACTTTATATATCACCTATTGGGCATCAAAGCGTACACGGTCCCGCCAGGACTACTATACAGCTGGCGGCCGCATTACTGGCCTGCAAAACGGTATGGCAATTGCTGGCGATTTCATGTCTGCCGCTTCTTTCCTGGGTATCTCCGCACTGGTTTATACCTCCGGTTATGATGGCCTGATCTATTCCATCGGTTTCCTGATCGGCTGGCCAATCATTTTGTTCCTGATTGCCGAACGCCTGCGTAATTTGGGGAAATATACCTTCGCAGATGTCGCGTCATACCGGTTGAAACAGAAACCAATCCGGCTGCTTTCAGCCTGCGGTTCGCTGGTGGTTGTTGCGCTTTATCTGATCGCACAAATGGTCGGTGCCGGTAAGTTAATCCAGCTATTGTTTGGGCTTAACTATCATGTCGCAGTGATCCTGGTTGGGATCCTGATGGTACTCTACGTGTTGTTTGGCGGAATGCTGGCGACGACCTGGGTACAAATCATCAAAGCTATCCTGTTGCTGGCCGGTGCGACATTCATGGCGATTATGGTCATGAGATCTGTCGGCTTCAACTTTAATACCCTCTTTACTCAGGCGGTCGCCGTCCACTCTAAAGGGATTGCAATCATGAGCCCGGGAGGACTGGTTTCAGATCCGATATCCGCCCTGTCTCTGGGGCTTGCACTGATGTTCGGTACCGCCGGTTTACCCCATATTCTGATGCGGTTCTTCACCGTCAATGATGCCAAAGAAGCCAGGAAAAGCGTGTTCTATGCTACTGGCTTTATCGGTTACTTCTACATTTTGACCTTCATTATCGGTTTCGGTGCTATTGTTCTGGTCAGCTCAAACCCGGCGTTTAAAGATGCCAGCGGTATATTACTCGGCGGTAATAATATGGCAGCCGTGCATTTAGCGGATGCGGTCGGTGGAAGTTTCTTCCTCGGATTTATCTCTGCCGTGGCTTTCGCAACCATTTTAGCGGTGGTCGCGGGCTTAACGCTGGCAGGGGCTTCGGCGGTCTCTCATGATCTGTATGCGAGCGTCATCAAGGACGGTAAAGCAACAGAACGTGATGAGTTAAGGGTTTCGAAGATCACCGTTGTTCTGCTTGGTATCGTCGCCATCGCGTTGGGTATTCTGTTTGAAAAACAGAATATTGCATTCATGGTTGGATTAGCGTTCTCCATTGCTGCGAGCTGCAATTTCCCCATTATTCTGCTCTCAATGTACTGGTCTAAACTGACAACGCGCGGGGCAATGATTGGCGGATGGCTCGGCTTACTTACAGCAGTCATATTGATGATTCTCGGGCCAACTATCTGGGTCCAGATCTTAGGACATGCTAAGCCCATTTATCCTTACGAATACCCCGCGCTGTTCTCGATGATTGTTGCTTTTGCCGGTACCTGGTTCTTCTCGATTACAGATAACTCACTGGAAGGACAGAAAGAAAGGGAGCGTTTCTACCCTCAGTTTGTGCGGTCACAAACAGGGATCGGGATCTCGCAAAGCTCTAATCACTGATGAGTAGAGCGCAGAAATAGAAAAGGCCATCCTGAGGATGGCCTTTTGTTTGAATATTGCGTGCCTAATCGCTGATCCGTAGAACAAAAAGACAAAAGCCCTGCACATTGTGCAGGGCTTTTGTCTTTTTTTGATGCCTGGCAGTTCCCTACTCTCGCATGGGGAGACCCCACACTACCATCGGCGCTACGGCGTTTCACTTCTGAGTTCGGCATGGGGTCAGG